>CAYFOM010000043.1:0-32973 GCA_964344765.1 uncultured Planctomycetales bacterium
AAGAAACCTGCCAGGTGTGACTTTGAGGGGATTGCGGTTAACTGGGTAAAGTCACAGCGATTTTCGCTTTCTCTACTATCGCGAGAAAGACTCTCACTACAAAACCTACTTGCCGATTCCGTCGACCAACGATGGCCTGCAGCACTTTCAACTCGAAGCGGTGCCGGATGACCGATTCGTGATCTTGATTGAAACGCGCATCGGCGAGATTTTTTACCAATCCAAACCCATTCCAGCCGAAGCCGGACAAACCATTGATTTAGGCATGGTCGCCACTGCCGAAGGCATGCAGCAGCAGGTCAGATGGGAAGTGCAAGACGAAAACGGATTGCCGATCCTGGCCGAGTTCGAAGTGCAAACCGACGCGTTCACCGGCACTGCTTATTCCTATCGGGGAAGTTGCACCGTGCGAACTCTTAACCCGATTCGCACGGTGCGTGTTTCAGCCGAAGGATTCGTAACCAAAGAATTGGTTCAACCGGCTACTAGCCGAACCATTGTTCTTCAGCGCCAGCCGAAGTAGCGCATCTCCAAAACTGCGCGAAGCCGGTTACCAGCGCTTGTGCTCGGGCTTCGCTTTGGCCTTTTCCTTTACGCGCACCAACTTGAATTCACCGACGTGAGTGAATTCGCCCTTCTCCAACATGCGCCACTTGGAAGTGAAGCGGTCGCCATCCAGTTCGAACACCGCGTCGTGCATATGCGGAGTGAGCGCGCAAGAATCAAAGTTTTCGCCGGCGCCTACGCAGTCAAAGCGTAACTTGCCATCTTCATTGCGACCGGCCTTTAGGATCGGATGATTGGTGCACCCGCAATAATGAGTCATCATCAAATGACCTTTGCGCGTGTAGTACATCGTGATCATTTCGTTGTCGGTGCCGGGAAACATGGTTTCAATCAACACCGAATCGCCGGCGGTGGAGCGCACGATCGACATGACTTGATCGGTCGGATTGCCGTCGGCATCGGCAGCGACCCAGGTGCCGATGAATCCTTTGAGTGCATCCAAGCCGATTTTTTCGGTCGGCGGAGTGAGGGAGTTCAGCAGAGTTGCCAAGCCGAGAAATGCAGCGAGGCTAAAAGCAAGAATGTGGCGGGTTTTCATGATTGTGGTGGCGGAACGCAAGAAAAAGCGCCCTACTGCACTTTAGCAGTAGGGCGCGAATCGGGGTGAAACCCTGAGGGAGGATGCTTTAGAGTCCGAGCACGTTACTTACGGTGTCGGACAGGCCATCCACTGCCTGTACGTATACCAAGCCAGCTGCTGCTGCAGGCACGTTTGCGGTGTGGCTGATGTTGCCGGAACCGTCGGCAGCGCCAACGTATGCAATGGTGAAGCCTGCGGAAGCCAGACCCAAGGTCACGGTGTTACCGGTGTACGGGTTGGTGCCGGTGTAAGCGCCGGTACCGAAGGCGTAGCAGTAAGCAACCGGGCCGCCGGCAGTAGCGCCAGCGCAATCGAAGGTCATTGAGCCACCAGGCTGACCGGTAGCAGACAGACGGAATCCTGCACCGCCGTTGACGGTGAAGTCATCGAAGTAGGCGGGGCCGTACGTGCCCACACCAAAGCCAGTGCCCAAGCCGCCGGCGCTAGCTGCTAAGCCACCGCAAACGAAAACTTCGGATGCACCGCTGGCATCGTTATCGATGGTGAGAACGGCGTCGTCACCAGCGTTGTCGAACGACAAGGTCATGGTGCCGGACACGGTCGGCGTTGCCAGGTCGTAGTAATACGAACCGGTATAACCGCTCCATGAGCCACCATTGTTGCCGTAGTAGAAGAAGACGCGGTCGTACCAACCGTCGCTGTTGTTGTCTTGTACTTTGACAAAGACGTTGTCGTAGAGGCCGGAGTAACCAGCAACCATTGCGACGTAAACCAAGCCACCGCCATGATCGAAGCGGGAGCTCATGTTCGACGAAGCGTAGTTATCGTTCACGCCGTTGTGAGTCATCATCGACAGGTTTTGAACACCGTGACCCATGTTGCTCAGGATCTCGATGTCGCCCGTCTGTTCCGTCCAGTCGGCACCCATGTTGGTGCTGTTGGCACGGTTGAAGTCATCGAACGCCGAGGTTGCACGGCTGGAGGAACCAGAGCCTGGACCAGTGCCAGGTACAAAGTTCGTATCCAAGGTGGCATCGATGGGATTTTGGGCAGCCAGGGGGCTGCAAGCAAGAAGCAATGCAGTAATCATGGGGAGTGTCTGTGGGGTTAGGGGCGGAAAAGGAAAATCCTAATCCATGAGATCAGACTACCTCAAAATCATGACTTGAACGCTTTTTTCCTGAAAAGCTGCCCTGCCCAGTCATCGTCGACGCGGCAGATTTTTAAGTCATTCCATCCCATTTTGCGAACCCAACTCAATAGCTTGGATTGTGTGAGGTCGGATGCCAGCGCGGAAGTCTTCTTTGGCCAGAAAACCCACAAAGGACAGCCGTCGCAAGTGTTTTGTACTGCGATGGAAAATGCTTCTTCTAGGTATTGCAAATGAGGAGCGAATAGCAAAACCGTGTTGTAATGATTCTCAGTTTCAGAAGCCGCCTGCGGGCGAATAAAGCGACGTAGACGCACATTGACGGGAAGGTTTTCTCCAAAAATTTCCCGCAGGTTTTTAGGTCCATTGAGCTGAAGAATGCGATGACCCTGTTTGATTTCCAGTTTTTGCCAGAGCGGTTTGGTTGAGCAGGGTGCGGTTGGAGCCGACGTCTGCGGAACGGTGAGCGCTGTTTGAATGGCGTCGGAAAGTTGCAAACTGGAGCAAAACACGGCATCGCTAAGCAGCTGACGGGCTACGTCGACCTTTGCCGGAATGCCGCCGTAGAAAACGATGGGAATCTCGCGTGTCGCGGCGGTGGATCGCAGCCAATGAGCAGTGGTGCGACCGTGCGAGGGAAGGCGGTCGAGGTTGATCACCGCAACGTCGGGCAAACCGTTGTTAAGGTCGGCAAGGCGGATGCCTCCGTGGTTGGAGTGGACCTGAACCTTGTGCCCAAGTTCTTTCAGGGAATGAATATCGGCGACTGCCTCGGCGGGCTTCCAGTGCACGAGGAGAATTTGAACCATGGATTCAGCCTAGCGCATTTTGCCGCCGCCCGGATATGAGAACCGCCTATCATCAAGAAGGAAATCACCCATTTTTCGCCGGATCATCTGATAGAGTTTGAAATCCCTCAAGGGTGTCAATGGTTCTCTCCCGTCCACCACTGGCTCCGAAATGAAAAATTCTCCCCCTCCCCTTCGCCGGCAATCGCCGGTCGGGTGGCGCACGCGCGTCACATCTTTGAATTTGAGCTTTTGGTTTGCGGTTAGTTGTATCGCGCTTTCAGCCGGCCTTCCAGCAGCCATAGCCGCGCCCGATGCGGACTCTCCCCAGGCTCATGGCCGCCCCGGAAACGTAGACGACCCCGGCCAAGGCCACGGCCAAGCCTCTGGCCAAGGTAAAAACGCCGGATCGCAAGCCGGCCAACAAAAGGACGAGGACACTCTGATCGAAGCCGCGCCAATTGAATATCCGGAATGGGTGCAAGACAACTTTGATCGCCGCAGTGCAGCCACCGACGGTTGGCGTTCGGAGGTGCTTCACAGCAACGCCAAGAAGCCGGTCAAAGCTTTGTTGGCTTACTTCCTGGATTCGGACCACGTGGATGTGCCGAAAAAATCATTGGCCGACGGCTTCCATACGCTGACGCCGTTGCGCCCAGCCAAGATGCAAGAGGTCTTTAGCGATGGAGTGACGTCGGCGTGGAGACCGGCGGAAATTCCGCCGCAGAAAATGTCGATGTCGCAAATCTCGACGCTGGCAAAGAGCGTGAAAGCGCCGTTTGGAGACAGCCATCATGTGCATCCGTTCTTTAAGTTTGTGCGCATCAAGATGGTTGGCCCCAATCGTTTCCGCGGCGACATGTTGCTGCATTTGTCAGACAAAACCGACAGTGGCATTTTGCAAGCGAATAGCGAATGGACTACTTATTGGCAAATCGGCGAGACGGATGAGGACCTGAAGTTGGAGTCCATCGAGCTGACCTTCTACGAAGAAATTCGCACGCGCAAAGCCCTGTTTGGCGAAATTACCACGCACGTTTTTGGAGCAAACGCATTCTGGTTCAATGAGTTTCTGCGTGGAGTGGATGACTACCACAACAAAATGGACCGCTTGATCGGTCAATCGTTCATTGGCTCGCAGGGTTTTGCCATCGGCGATGTCAACGGCGATGGGCTGGATGATTTATACGTCACTCAACAAGGTGGTTTGCCGAACCGCCTGTTTTTGCGCAGTCCAAATGGCACTGCACGCGATGCATCTAGTCGATCGAACCTGGACATTCTGGAGAACACCCGCAGCGCGCTGATAATCGACTTGGATAATGATGGCGACCAGGATTTGGCTGCCTCGATTGGCGCAAACATTTTGGTTGCCTACAACGACGGCAAGGGCGTGTTCGGTGAATTCACCCGCTTGAAGGGTACCGGGTTCGAAGACATTTATTCGCTAAGCGCCGGAGACCCAGACAACGACGGCGACTTGGACTTTTATGCTTGCCGCTACGTTGCCAACGGCATCATGGGCGGCGTGCCTACTCCTTATCACGATGCCAACAATGGAGCGTCAAACTTCTATTGGCGCAACGATGGCGTCGGCCAGTTCACCGATGCCACCGCTGAGGTGGGCTTGGATCAGAACAATGTCAAATTCAGCTTGGTTTCAATATGGGAGGACTTCGACGACGACGGTGACGTCGACCTTTATGTCGCCAACGACTTTGGTACCAACAACCTTTACCGCAATGATGGTGGCAAGTTCACTGATATTGCGATGGAGGCTGGGGCAGAAGATATGGCTGCCGGGATGGGACTGAGCACGGCGGATTTCGACCTGGATGGTGATATGGATTTGTTGATCACCAACATGTTCTCATCCGCGGGTCAGCGCATTGTTCCGCAAACGGATTTGTTCATGAAGGGTGAACACCAAGAGGTCCACCAACATTATGGTCGCCATGCCCGCGGCAACACCTTGCTGTCCAATAACGGCGACGGCACCTTCACCGACGTCACGATGGCGGCCGGGATTTCAGTTGGCGGCTGGTCGTGGGGTTCCAAGTTTGTCGATTTCAACAACGATGGATATGCCGACATTTATGCGCCAAATGGATTCATTACCGGTCCCGACACCGATGACTTGTGAAGTTTTTTCTGGCGACGCGTGACGTCGCAATCCCCTAACACCACCGAAGCCACCGACGCCTACCGCCAAGCTTGGGCATCTATTCAAGAGATGACCCGCAACCAAGGCGCCTCGTGGAGTGGACGCGAAGAGAACCGCCTATTCCTCAACATGGGCGGCAAATCGTTCGCCGACATCTCTTCCTTGGGCACTGCCGACTTCGCCGATGATGCGCGCGGCGTCGGCACCATCGATTGGGATGGGGACGGACAGCTGGACCTCATCCTTCGCAGCCGAACGGCTCCGCGCTTGCGGTTGATGCGCAACCAAAATATGAATGGCGGGCATTACTTGGCGTTGGATTTACAGGGAACGACTTGCAACCGCGACGCGATTGGTGCGCGAGTCTTCGTCACTTTGGAAGACCGCAACCTACGCCGCACACTTCATGCCGGTGACAGCTTCCTCGCTCAATCGTCTAAACGACTTCACTTTGGCCTAGGTGATTCAACGATCGCCAAAGAAGTCAAAGTCATCTGGCCGGATGGATCGGAAGATGTCTACACCGACCTAGCTGCCGACAAGGTCTACCATTTGACCCAAGGCGACGCGGAAGCCAAAACCAAACGAGTGCGCCAAATCCGCCAGCTCGCTCAGGCGGAAACTCAAACGTTGCCGCGCAAGGGCAACCCGGTGGTTCGCATTCCCCTAGTGGAAAAGGTGCCGATGAGCACGGTCCCCATTCCCAGCTTTGATAACCCCGACCGCACCGTGGCCGACCTTGCCGGACGCCCAATCCTGATCAACTTGTGGGGCTTAAGTTGCGCCAACTGCCTAAAAGAGTTCCAAGCCTTCCAACGCCGCGCCAAACAAATCTCAAGCCGCGGCTTACAGATTGTCACGATGTGCACCGACCCTGTTGAGAAACACCAGCAGGCTAAGGAACGGTTGGCAGTTTTTGGGTTGGAGGAGAATTCCGGCTATGCCGAGGACCGATTCCTTGGTTTGCTAGAAGGCATTTTGTACGAGGTGCTCGGAACTTCGACGGGTACGCCGTTGCCGACTAGTTTGCTTTTGGATGCCGAGGGGAATTTGGTGGCGGTTTATCAAGGCAAGGTTGCTGTGGGTAACTTGCTTAGGGATGTTGGGGTGATGGCGAAGATGGATCCTCGGGTTGGGGATTCTAGTGCTTTGTTTTTTGGGCGGCGGTTGATGCATCGGGGGCGGAATTACAAGTTTTTGGAGAAGGTCTTTGAGGCGACACACTTGAAGCTGGCCCCTTTAAGTGGACCAAATCAAGGGGAATAGCTGTTACTAAAGAGCATTAGAAACGTCTTCCCAATGCAACCTAAATGCATTGGGAAGACTCATGTTCAAGCCACCATTCTGCCCCTATTCCGATTGCCCAACCTCGAACCAGGCCGCGCCATTCACTTGGCGGCACCGTGGACGCTATTTTCGGAAGTGCGACGGTAGATGGGTAAAGCGCTTTAGCTGCAATACTTGCAATCGAAGGTTTAGTTCCCAAACATTCAAAACGGATTTTCGTTGGCGAAAGCCAAAACTTCATTTCCGAGTGTTTGACCTTTTCATTTCTAAGGTCACGATGCGTCAAATGGCCCGGATACAAAAGGTTCGGCGCCCCACCGTAGAGCGTAGGCTTCGACGTCTTGGGCTTATTTGCAAGCGGTTTCACACAACTTCACTTGCCCACTGCCGCAGTAAGGGTGGCTTATGGGGACAGTTTCAGCTGGACGAACTTGAAACCTATGAAACCGATCGACGGCTTTCGCCCGTAACGATGCCGGTTCTGATTCAACGGCACAGTTTTTTCGTAGTGCATGGGGAAACCGCCACGATGGCTGCGAGAGGCAACCTGCCGGAAAGGTGTCGCCGTAAAAAGGCTGAACGGGATCGCCTTCAAGGGATTCGAAGGTCCGGATCTAGGCAAGCCGTAAGAAACACCCTTGCCTACTTAGTTCAAAATCACACGACGAGCCACGGAATCACTTTGGAAAGCGATCGGAAATCATCTTATGCGAAGGAATTCCGAGCAATTGCAGGGTCTAGATTTCATTGCCATCGGACTACCTCATCCAAGACCAAACGCGATAAAGCAAACCTGTTATTTCCTATTAATCACACGTTGGCAATGATGAGAGATTCGATCTCGAGGCTGGTTCGCCGGACTTGGGCGGCATCCAAAAAACGCAAACGGCTTGACCTCCACTTTTGGATATGGGTCGCATTCAGAAACTACATTCGTGGCATCACGGTTTCAACAAAGACGACGCCAGCTCAAGCTGCTGGAGTCGTTGATGAACCATGGGATAAGGTCGATCTGTTGCGTTGGAGATGGCCTGAAATTGGGCTTGGCCTGGTCCACTTAAAGGGGCCAGCTTCCTATAGAACAAGTAAATTGCTTAACCCACAGTCCTCCAAGTTTACAACCTGAATCCCCCACCCAACAGCAATCCCAGGAACCTGAACCACAAAGTTCACCCGCCCCGTAGGACCAGTCAACATTATCCGATCCAAAAACGGCGACGCCAAATCAAAATCAACCGGCCCACATCCAGGAACCGGGACCGTAGAACTCCCAGGCTGCCCATAAAAGAAAGCAACCCTGCTATCCGGATCCGCAAACGCCAATTCAATCCCGACGGGCCCCGGCGCACTATTCAACGCGGTCACCGTCATGTAATGCTTAGTCAAAAACGCCTCGATATATCCTGCATCAGTAATTCCGCCAAAGTCCCCGACCTTGGAACCCATGATTAGATCAGGCAAACCATCTCGGTTGAGGTCGCCGGCTACTGCAACACTGGCTCCATATTGCCCTTGATTGGTTTTCCCGTCGAAACGCTTTAGTTGAAAGCCGGTGCCGGAGGAGTAAACGAATGCGCAGCCCGTTTGAGTTCCAGCTGGCGAGGCCATATTGGCTCCAACCAAAATGTCCTCTTTACCATCCAAGTCGATGTCGCCGGCGGAGCTCACTGCAACTCCGAATTTGTCGTAGGTAACGGTTTGAGTCAGAGTACCGATTAGTTGGCCGGTACCGGTTTCATAAATGTATACGTTTCGGTGAGAGGGTTCGCCAATTAGCACATCGGGCAGACCATCGCCGTTGAGGTCGCCGATCGAGGCCATAGAAGAACCCGCATCGGAGCCGGCGGGGAAGCTGTCCCAGACGCGAATCTGCGTGCCATCCGCGCCGGAATACAAAAATGCTGCACCAATGCCAGGTGCACCAACCAAAATGTCTGGCGCGCCGTCACCATTTACGTCGCCGATGGGAGCAATCTCGTCGCCGAACAAATCCCCGGAAATATCGGCTTGGAAGCTAAACATGGCCTGGCCATCGGAACCGGAGTACAGCCGCACCCACCCTGGATTACTGCCTCCACTGGAAACCGCGCCGCGTTCGCCAATGGCAAAATCCGGAACTCCGTCCAGATTTACGTCGCCGATTCCGGCCACACTGATGCCGAAGAAGGTGTTGGTCTTCGTTCCTTGGATTTGATAGATCAAATCGCCGGTCGCGCCGGAGTAGACCAGGGCGGCTCCGCTGTCGCGAGCATTGCCGGTATCCATAAACCGAGCGCCGACGATGAAGTCGCCGATGCCATCGCCGTCGACGTCGCCGGTCGGCGAAATATCACCACCGAACTTCCCCTGCTTGCTGGTTCCGTCGATCCGATACAACAAGGATCCGTCGACGCCTGAGTAGGCGTAAACGGCTCCGGCGTCATCCAAAACCCCGGAATCGTAAAAATCGGCACCAACTAGAAAATCGCCGAACAAATCGCCGTCGATATCGCCGATCCCGCAGACTGCCTTACCGAAGGCATCTGACTGTGCTTCTCCACCTATTTCGAACGCCAGATCAAATCCCTTAAGCCCTTCCTGGGCAGGGAGTTGCGACGCCAATAAGGCGAGGGGAATGAAACCGATTAACTTCATGGGTAGCGAGGGATGATCTGCCCATAAGCTGCAGATCTGCAAAGTTTACACCGCAATGCTTGTTTTAGCCCGGATTCCGCCTCCGGTTTCGCTGCTTCTAAGATATTGCCCGCCGCCGTCAGCAGCGGCTAGCCGACCCGTGCTTCTCCTACTCTCACCTGCCAAAAAACTCCACGCCCAACCGACCGTCGTGTCCGGGCTGCGAACCACCCAGCCTGCTTTCGTCGAGCAAGCTGAAATCCTGATCCGCGAACTGCGCAAATTCGACGAAAAAGCTCTGGCCCGCTTCATGAAGTTGAGCCCGGCTTTGGCCGAGGAAAACGTGATGCGCTACCAAACCTGGAGCCAAGTGCATCGCCGCCCCAAAGCTGCTCCCAGCATTCTGACCTTTGCCGGCGAGGTTTACTTTGAGCTCAAAGCCGCAACCCTCAGCGCCGAAGACCTGCGCTTCGCTCAAAAGCACTTGCGGATTCTTTCCGGCCTTTATGGATTGCTCCGACCGCTGGATTTGATCCACCCTTACCGGATGGAAATGGGACGCGCGCTTGCCAATCCCAGTGGCGAGAACCTCTACGATTTCTGGCAAGACCAAATTCGCCTCGGCGTGCAAAAGCAACTCAAGCAGCAAGGGGACGACGTCATTCTGAACCTCGCGTCGAATGAGTACTTTAAGTCAGTTCAGCCCCGCCAACTTAAGGCGCGGGTGATCACTCCGAGTTTCAAAGAAGCCAGGGACGGTGGTTTTAAGATGATTGGCGTATTCGCCAAGAAGGCGCGCGGCATGATGACTCGTTATGTAATTGAAAAGCGAATCACGACTCCGGATGCAGCGAAGAAGTTCCGCGTCGGGGGGTACCGCTTCAACGCCTCGGAATCGAATGGCGACAAGTGGGTGTTCACCCGCGGGTAGAGGACGATCACGATGAAGCAGTTTCTACTCGCCTTACTTTTTTTACTGCCGGCATGCGCCTCCCAGCCACAACTCTGGCATCACGGCGACGCGGTCGAGAGTGACATCGAAGCGATCCATCAACTCGGCCAACAATTGGATCACGCATGGGATCAGCGCGATGCCGATGCGTTCAGCTCCCTATTTTTAAGCGACGGTAGCTTTCGATTCCCTGGTGGCACGCTGCTGGAAGGTCGTGAAGTCATCCAAAATTACTACCACGACCACGCTTTCCCATCGTTCGACGCCGATTTGATTCACGTCACCACGCCGCAACGCATTCACATGCTGAGCACCAACCAGGCGGTGGCGGATGGGCTGGTCCACTTTATTCACACCACCGAAACCGATCCTGAGAAGCGCGTCGACCTGATTCTGTTTGTCACCAGCGTGGTAGTCAAACGGCACGGGCAGTGGCGAATTGCGGTAGTGCGCCTGATTCCGGTATCCTGAATTCGCCCGCCGGATGCCGACGCGGACTACCCTGCCGAACTGCTCGCTGCATTCGACCGGGTAACTGCGACCCGCGAATATGAATTCTCAATTCCTTTCGAGATCTCGATCTTGCAAGTTGGCCAAGCTTGTGAGCCGGACGACGTTCGCCGCGGCAATGTTGGTTCTCGGCGCTCCCACCGCCAACGCGGCGCAAAACATTGAACTAGCTAGCGTCAACCCAACCGGTGAAAACGGCAATGGCGACAGCACATTCCCGCATATTTCGGCGGACGGGCGCTTCGTTACTTTTCGCTCCTACGCATCCGACTTGATCGAGAACGATGGCAGCATTTACGCCGACATATATGTTCGCGATTTACTCTTTCAAACCACCACTCGAGTCAGCGTCGACAACTTCGGCATCGAAGCCGACGCCTCCAGTTATGAACCCATCCTTTCTGCCGATGGTCGCTTCGTAGCCTTTCGCTCGTTTGCAACAAATTTAGTCCCGAACGACACCAACGGCAGCTACGACATCTTCGTTTACGATCGCCTCGCCTCGACCATCGAGCGCGCCAGCCTAAGAACCAACGAAGTCGAAGGCGACGGCGCAAGTTCAGCACCCACGATTTCGGCTGACGGACGATTTGTGGCGTTCCATTCCGTCGCCCGAAATTTGGTGCCGAATGACAGCAATAATCAAGTCGACATTTTCCTGCGCGATCGTCAACGCGGCGCAACGTTGCGCGTCAGCGTGAGTTCATCCGGCGCCCAAGCAAACAACCGTAGTCACGAACCGTCGATTTCAGCGAATGGACGCTGGGTGGCTTTCTACTCATACGCCAGCAACCTGGTAAGTGGCGACAACAATGGCAATGCCGACATCTTCGTACGCGACAATTTATTGCAAACTACGGAACGCGTCAGCGTGCATACTTCCGGCATTCAAGCCAATGCCGATTGCATCAAGCCTTCGATTTCAGCCGACGGACGATTTGTTTGTTTTGAAAGTTCAGCAAACAATCTAGTTGGTGGCGACACCAATGGTGTCAGTGATGTGTTTGTGCATGACCGCATTTCCGGGACCACCGAGCGAGTCAGCATCGACAGCAACAATGTGCAAGGTCTGGACGCCAGCAGCGAAGCGCAAATGTCGGCCGATGGGCGCTTCGTCGTGTTTCAGTCCTACGCCAAAAACCTGATCGCCGCCGACAGCAACGAAAGCGCCGACATCTTCTTGCGCGACCGCGTCAATGGAACCACCGAACGCATCAACCTAACCCACGCTGGCTTGGAATCCGACGGCTACGCCTTCGCCCCGGCCATCAGCGCCGACGGCAGCAAGATTGCGTTTTGGAGCGAGGCCAATGACCTCACTGCCAACGACATCAACGGCAACGACGATGTTTTTGTCCACACTCGTCAGGCCGCGAGTCAGCACAACCAAATTGTTTTGGTTGGACCCTGGCAAAGTGAAGTGGGTCAAACCGTGGCTCTGCAATGGTTCGCCGCGCCGCCGCACACTCAATATGCTTTAGCTGCATCCACCAACTTAAACGGCATGTTCTTCGCCGGTCATTTGTTTGAAATCGGCTCACCCTATCAGCTGCTCAAAATGGGCACGCACCACCTGGCCGGCACCGGAAGTTACGTAAGCCCTCCGCTTGCGGCAAACTTGAGCGGGACCACGCTTTACTTTGAAGTTGGAGCCTTGGGCGCCGGCGCCACGATCACCGACAGCATCGTGCACACTGTTTTTGTTCAGTAATTTCTAGCGCGTTTCAAACAATGGCTTCCCGGGCAGCGAGCTTGGCACCGGCAGGTTCATCAGCGCAAGAATCGTCGGCGTGACGTCGAGGAGATGGCCGTCGGGAATAGCAGTCATAGCTCCCCCGTCATAAGGTCGAAGCACTTGCATTTTGCCACCGGCGGAAATGTGCCAATCGCGGTCCATCAAATCGGAATTGTAGATTTGAAATTCCCGGGAATTGGCGAATAAATTGATTTCATCTCCTGGTGGATTAGGCGCGAATTCGGCAATAAGCATGTGTTCGTCGATGGACAAAACCACCGATTGGAAAAGCTTAGGACCTGAAGGGGAATGCATTCGAATCGATGCCAATCGATCTCCGATTTCATGGATCATCCACACAGGGGTTTGGATAGGAAAACGAAGAAGCAAATCGTCTCCTGATCGCATCGTGTCTTCGGCTCTTGCCGATGTGGAACCCGGCCACAATTCTTGCTCGACATGATCCCACATACCCCAAATCCACGCCCATTGTTTGTCTGGTCCTTCCACCGCTTGGCCGGTAGTAAGCAGCATCAAGTTCACTCCCGCCCGCGCTGCGAGCGCCCGAAGCCGCGCCACATTTTGGTCTAGCATGCGCCAACTCCAAACAGTGTGGCAGGGGATATCCCCATAAATATGCTCACCGGTTTCTTGAATCGATGGGCAAAGCCGTTTGACAAACTGAAGTTCTTGGCCGAATTCCCATGGACTCCAACTCAAAATTGCCAAATGCGGGTCAGAACGCAAAACTTCGTCGAGTTGTCCATCAAACCAAAGCCGCTCGATGACCGCCCGCTTGTACCAATCGCCGCGTAAATCCGAAAACGGCGAGTACGCTTTCCACAGCGAGGCCAAGTTGCGCAAAACGGTTCGCGAGCTTTGCTTGGCCATAGAGTGGCACAAAACCTGATTCACCAATTGCCTGTCATAGCTTCGCCACCCCCACCAATCACTCCGCCGATCGATGAGATCTAAATAGCTAATCGGCGCGGCATCGCTCATCTGCCACGACGTTCCGGTGGTATTCCAAACCAAATAATCCTGCGGTGGGAATTCCAAATATGCCCCGCTAACCGAAGCAGTACCATCCGCCCAGCCGACGTAATCCATTACCCAGGGCACTCGATTTCTCAGTCCGTCGGCGGGGACCATACTCACTTGAGAAATGGCGGGGTGAAACCCGGTTAACGCCTGCCCCCATACGCGGTATGGATTTAGCGGTCGAGGGACCTCGAAATCGGCGACGTCGGCTGCAGCGCGGAACGCAGCTAAGTTGGGAAGTTCGCCGCGTGCGATTAACCGATCGGCGATGGACCAATCCACATACTCCGTCTTCAAAATAATCAACGGGCGAATGCCGTTGACGTCGGCTGGACGGTGATCGGAACCGCCAAAAATTGGGATGAGCAAGGCGGCCAAGACAAACTTGACCGAGTTCGCCCAGCGGCTGAATCCTACCCCAAATAACAAGGTCATGACGACCAATGAAAAGCATGGAAGTGCGATCCACGGAGCCAATCCGGCCTCGGAGCCGGCCACCCAGCAAACCGGCGTGACCACGAGCAAAGTCGCGAACAATGCGGCAAGAGCACGCATCCACCGAAACGGCAAAAAAGCAGCAAAGATTCCTGCGAGTACAAATGCAATCGCCGCCGGCAACAGGATCAACACCACACCTGCATCGGCAATGGGTCGCGTCAGCATCGGCATACTGGCGACGGCGCACACAGATGTCACCAACGCAGATGTAGCGCCCGCCGAAAACATGATTGTCGGATAGATGTGCCCGCGGTCACGTCTTCCATCCTAGGGCAGCTTCGGTAAGCTTGAAGTATGAACGCGGCAACGCGGCGCGAAACAAGTTGGCAAATGCTCCAAGATCAGGAGTACGACGTCGTTGTCGTCGGCGCTGGCGTCAGCGGGGCGGCGCTGTATCGACAACTTTCGATGCAGGGTTATCGCAGCTTGCTGATCGACCGCGGCGACTACGCTTCCGGCACCAGCCAAGCGTCGGGCATGCTGATTTGGGGCGGCTTGCTTTATCTCAAAAACTTCGACCTGCGCACCGTGGTCGAACTGTCGCGCGCCCGTGACGACCTAATCCGGCGCATGCCGCACACGGTCCGCCCCGCAACCTTTCGCTACTTATCCCGACTCAGCGGCGCCCGCCCCGGCTGGCTGGTTCGCGCCGCACTGGAAGCCTACTGGTGGCTAGGCGGATGCCGACGTCGCCGCCCGCGCCGTGAACGCTATTTCGAAACGCGAAAACTGCTCGCCGACAACCGCTTCGGCGACTCGCTGACCTACGAGGAAGGCTTCCTTCCGATGTCCGACGCCCGCCTCGTGCTGCGTTGGATCGAAGAAGGATGCTTGGCCGCACCTGGCTCGTTGGCGCTGAATTATTGCAGCTTGGAACAAGCCGAATTCTGCGGCAGTTTTTGGCAACTGCAGCTCGAAGACCGATGGCCACGTTACTCGTCAAGCCCGTCCGCCCAAGACTCGGAAGCGCCACGACCTGCTCAAACTATTCGCACAAGGTATCTGGTCAACGCCACCGGTGTATGGGCCGACGAACTCAACCAACGCCTGGGCCTGCAAAGCGAACATCGCCACGTGTTCAGCAAAGGCGTGTATTTGGCACTTCCCCGCCCAACCAACCTCAACGAATTTTTAGCCTTTGAAATGGGCGCCCACGGCGACACCTTGACCTATACGCCGTGGGGTCCGGTCGCACTTTGGGGGCCAACGGAAACACCGATTCCCAACCTGGACAACGCATTTAGCCCAAACGCCGACGACCTCGGCTTTCTACTCGAAACCGCGCGCGCCAACCTCAAGCATCAATTTATGCCGCAAGACATCGTCTCGCTGCGCGGCGGAGTACGGCCATTGGCGGTCAAAAAATCCTATGCCGGCAAAGACTATCCACTGGATCTTTCGCGCCGCTGCGTGGTCGACGTCGACCCGAACAAGTCCGGCCTCACGCTTTACGGCGGCAAGTTGACGTCGGCACCGAAAATGGCGAAACAGGCGGCAGCAGCGATCACCCAAACGCTGGGCACGCGGGCGGAGGTGGCTGGCGAACGCATCGGCTTGGTCGATCACGTCTGCCTATATGACTACGTCCGACGGCGGACAAACATCGCCCAGTGGACGCCGCGGCTTGGCCTCGGTGCGCACAACGAATACCGCGATTTTGTACTGCAGCTGGCATCACGCTTCCATGACTCACACGGCGCTGAAGCTGCGGTGCAAGACCTTGAATCGCGCGCTCAGGCCCAGGACAATCTACTCAAGCAACTTCACTGATGAGCAATCCCTGCATCACTCTGCCACACGAACCGACCTGCGCTTGGCCACGGTTTGGCGAACAGGACGAAGCCGCGGTGCTGGCCATTTTGCGCCACGGCAACGTGTCCACGCACGAAGTGATTCGTGAGCTAGAAGCTGGCTACGCCGATTTCGCCGGGCGCAAATATGCCCTCGCGCACAACAACGGCACTGCAGCATTGATGGCCGCGTTTCACGCCTTGGACCTTCAGCCCGGCGATGAAGTATTGGTGCCGGCCGCCACTTTCTGGGCGTCGGCGCTTCCGATGTTGTGGTTCGGCTTGGTACCGGTGTTCTGCGAAAGCGAAATGACGCGCATGGGCCCATGCCCCGACGATATGCGAAACCGCATCACGGCGCGCACTAAAGCAATGGTCATTGTCCACCTGTGGGGCATGCCGGCGCGCATGACCGAACTGCGCGCGCTGGCCGATGAGCACGATTTGAAAATCATCGAAGACGCCAGCCACGCCCATGGTGCAAGTTGGCGCGACATCCCGTGCGGCAATTTAGGCGACATCTCGGTGTTTAGCTTGCAAGGCGACAAGCTGGCGCCGGCCGGTGAAGGCGGAGTATTCCTTACCGACAATGAGGAATATCTAGAACGCGCCACCTGCCTGGGCGACATTACTCGTATTTTGGAATTAGAGTCGATGAACCGCCGCTTCGCTGCTACTTCGTTCGGAATCAAAACTCGTATTGCCCCGATGTCGGCGGCATTGGGGTTGAGCCAATTGCAGCAGCTGCCCACTCACAATCAGCAACGCAATCTGAACCACGTCGCTCTAAGCGAGAAACTTGAAGAGCTTGGCTTTGAGACCTTCTTGCCACCCGAACACATCGAGCGCGTTTACTTTGAATTTCTCATCCGTCACCGCGACAGCAATTACGACGTAGCCGGCCTCATCGACCGCTTGCAAGCAGCTGGTGCCCAAGTGGCGGTACCGCGCTACCCGCTACTCCACCAGCAACCCTTCTTCACCGAGGGCCATTGGCGCGCCATCTGTCGCGCAGGCGATGCGCAAATGGCGCAAGCCGAATTGCCCAACACCGAACGCGAAAACGCGCGCTTGATTCGCTTGCCGAACTTCCCGGGGCCGGACAATGGCATTCTCGCCGAATACGCCGACGCCTTCGCCAAACTTGTTTAACTCAACTCCTGTGCAATCATGATTCGCATCGCCAATGCCGCTTTGCATCTACTGCATATCGCCACCATCCTATTCACGCTGGTAGGCTGGATTTGGCCGGAGACGCGCCCCTTCCACCTAATTGTGGTTGGCCTCACGCTGTTTTCCTGGTTCGTATTGGGGCCGTTGATCGGTCAACCGGGTCATTGTTTTTTGACCGGATTTCAACACCGCATTTGGGGTCGTTTAGGCAAAGCGGAACGGCCCAATTACATGAGCTATTTGGCCGAACGCATCACGGGTCGGCCGCCCAACCCGCAAATCGTGGATTCATGGACGCAAACCGGCTTGTACATCACAACCGCGCTATCGCTGTACCTGGAATTCGGCTGAATCAGCCGCATGTAATCGCTCGTTGAGCGAAACTAAAAGTCCGACGGCAACGGTGTTTGACGGGTCCACTTAAACGGGCCTAGCTGACGCCAAATCAGCCGATGCTGCGGCTCGAATGAATAACGGTCATGCAGCTTGCGCGAAGCACGATTGCCCATGAGATAATATGTCATGATTGATGTGCAACCGTGTTCTTTGAGTAGCCATTCAAACACGTGGTTCATGCCGACAAGGGCCAATCCGCGACTGCGCCAATCCGCTGCAGTTTCGCCTTCAAACCAATAAGCACCGCGCTCGCCTGGATCAAAATGGTAGCGCATGACCTCGTCGTAATATCTGCCGACTACAAACGGCCCCTGCGAGACCAGTTTGCCGTCAATGATGCCCATGATGGTGCCAAAGCCCTCTAGATTGGCGATTCGGTCCTTAAATTTGGCGTGTAGATGACGCCATTGCTTGTTGTCAAAATAATGTGCGTCGGCAGCGGTGGCCATGGCGACAGTAACCGTGTCCATATCCACGGAAACGCGCGGAATGTCGTACAACGGCTTGCGATTATCACGTACCGCGATGATTAAGTCCCATCGACGATAAATGTAGCGGCGATAAAAGCGCTTGAGTGGGCGTAACGACTTTCGTAAACCACTCATTGGCACCGCCCATTGGTTTGCGCCGAAGTTTGGACTGGTGGGTATAGGTAATCAGGGACGGGTTGCCGTCCAGTTCCCGCAGGCCTCATAAGCTCGACCTCGCCGGACGCTCGGACCAACACTTCCGCCGGCGCCGGATGGCTGAGGAAATGCAACGGGCTGGCCGACGCGGCGTAGGCGCCGGATTGTTGAATCGCAATCAGGTCGCCGACGGCCGGGTGCGCCACTGTGAACTTGCGCGCGAGTACATCTAAGGGCGTGCAAAGCGGACCACACACCTGGAATTCGGTTGCTTCAGTTTCGGTAGACGGATTGGAAGTAGGGCTACTTTGCCGAATCAACTGCATCGGCATGTCACGTTTGATGACCTGGCCTAAATTGCCCGATGCAGCCAAATGGTGATGCATGCCTCCATCGACCAGCAAAAACGAGCGGCCGCGCGACGTTTTGATTTGATCCACTCGGCATAAGTACACGCCGGACGGCCCAACTAAAAACCGCCCGGGTTCGAGGATCAACTTGCAGCCATGGGGAAGGCGCGGCAACCGTCGGCAGCCTTCGGACAATTCTTGCAGATCAAGTTCGGAATCGTCGGCATAAAGCGGGATCCCCAATCCACCGCCGACGTCGATCACCGACGGCGCGCGACCGAGCACATCGGCGAATCGTTGGCCCAATTGAATAGCATGCTTCCATTGGAGCAGCAATCGTTCGGCATCCAAAACTTGGGTGGCGGCAAATTGGTGAATGCCGACCAAATCAAGATTGGGAAGAGCATCGATTGCGAGCAAGGTTTGCTCCATGCACTCTTCGTCTACACCGAAGGGCGACGCGATTCCGCCCATTCGCATCGCTCCGCCTGCAACTTGTTCGGCGGGATTAATGCGCAACGCAACTTGTTGATGCCGGTCAAATTGAACTGCGATCGCCGAGAGCCGCTGTGCTTCCTGCAGAGATTCGACGTGAACCTGGCCGATGCCAGCCTCCACCACCGCGTGCAATTCGCCGTCGCGCTTATTCGGGCCTGCGAACAGCACCTGCTGTGGCCTTGCGCCCGAGGAAATCGCTAACTGAAATTCACCCAGCGACGCAACTTCCAAGCCTGCTCCCAACCGTAAGAATTCCTGCAAAACCGCCGGGGCAGGGTTTGCTTTGACCGAATAGTGGATTTCGAAATCCGACGGTAGAGCACTCCGCAAAGCCTTAAAGCTGCGATCCAAGCCACTGGCATCGATCACGTAAAGCGGCGTGCCAAATTGTTGCGCCAACTTCTTCCATACGGATTTAGCGGACATTCTCGCCCTCCTGGATGACCCGCTGCTCACGAAGCCTACTGTAATCAATCTTGCCATGGGCGGTAATCGGCAACCGCTCCACCCATTCCACTTCGCGCGGAACTTGGTAAGGCGCCAGTTGCTTCGCAGTCCAACGCAAGAGTTCCAATTCGTCGACACTATCGACCGAGGGCTTCGCAACGCAAATTGCATGGATGCGCTGGCCGAGTAGCGAGTCCGGCAGGCCGATGACTGCAGCTTGCGCAACGCAATCATGCGTTAGCAGCGCCGCTTCAACTTCGGTTGGCGATACACGATGGCCGCTGGATTTGATCAGCGCATCTTTGCGGCCCCTAAATTGAAAAGAACCGTCCGCCGATTGCACCGCGAAGTCGCCGGAATAAACCACGACGGCGTCACGACCTGGACGCGGATCAGGGCGAAAGACTTGGGCAGTCGCGGATGGATTGCCCCAATATCCCTGAGCAACCGTCGGGCCGGCGTGCACCAACATGCCTTGCTCGCCGGGAGTGCAAATCCGGTCGCTGGCATCCACTAAAAAGATTTCGGTTTCAGGGATCGGCCATCCCATGCTGTTGCGATGGTCTTGCAAGCGATTCGCCGGAACGAAAGTCGAACGAAAGGCTTCGGTCAGGCCGTACATCAAAATGAAGTTAGCTCGCGGCTGAGCATGGCACAGCGCATCAAGGACGTCGCTCGCTAATGCGCCACCGCTATTCGTCATCAGGCGCAGGCTTCCACATGCCTCCTTGAAGGACGGGGTCGCCGTCGCCAAAATCCCCCACAACGTCGGCACTCCGGCCAAGCAGGTAATGGCGTCGGCGTGCAAGCAAGTCACCAATTGGTTGCCGAAAGTGAACTCAATCAGCCGAACCGCCGCACCGCAGTGAATGGCAGCAAACAATTGATTGAGTCCATAATCAAAACTAAAGGGCAGTGCGGCCAGCAGACGATCATCCTCGGACAACCCCAGGTATAGGCAAACAATGCGCGCGCCCGCCACCAAGTTTTGGTGACTGAGCATCACCCCCTTGGGCTGACCGGTCGAGCCCGATGTATAGAGCAGCGCGGCCAGGTCGGTCGGCGAAACAACCTCAATCTCGCGTCCACTGTCGGCAGACGAAGATGCTGGCGACGAATCGACCAGCCAGGAATCCACTTCGACTTGAGGAGCAGCGACCTCTAAGTTGCTGCGCACACGTCTGACTTCCGCCGTGGTCAAAACCACCGAAGCCTGGCAATCTTCAATCAGGTAGCGGCATTGGGCATCACGAAATGCCAAGTTGATCGGCACAAATACCGCACCCAATTGTGCGCAGGCGTAAATGGCCAAAACCATCGATCGATTCTTGGCAAGCAATAAAGCCACTCGTTGCCCGCGGCGCACGCCGATCGCTTTGAGTCGGCGCGCCCAGTCCTCGGCTTGAGTGTGGAGCTCGGCATAACCTAGCTCGCCCTCATCATCGATCAACGCCGTGCGCCCGCCAAAGCGTTCTGCGCTTTGCGCCAACACACTCGCCAATGTGGTTGCCGCCATCGAGCTCATTCCTCCATGGTCGACGCCACCAGCATCACAGCTTGCGCTCCACAAACGCAGCCAAAGTGGAAAGCCGATCGAAGTTTTCCGGTACCAAGTCGTCGTCCTGCAGACGAATCGAAAAGTTTTCTTCGATGAAGGCGACGAGTTCAAGCACCCCCAAAGAATCAAGCGTTCCGCTGCTCAGCAGCGAACAGTCGGCGTCCAATTCGGCGCGGTTGATCTGCGGGAATCGCTTCAACAAATAGTCGGCCAGGACTTGGCGGGTCGCGAGTTGGGCCTCGGGCATCGAAAGTCAGGGGGTAAGGGGATTGGATCCAGCTGGTCTTAGTAGATCAACATCAGGTTGTTCTAACCAAATATTCACCAGATTCCAGCGGGAGATCTTGTCAATAAAATCTACCATCGAACTGCGTCCTCCCCAATCCGGCATGAAAACCTCTACTCTCTGCGTCCTCCCCCTCCTTCTTGGACTAGCCGCAACCTCTGCTGCTCAGGCCACTTACGTTGACCTTAACGCCACTGGCTCCAACAACGGAAGCAGTTGGGCCGACGCCTACTCCGATTTACAAACCGCTTTGGCCACCACCTCAAGCGGTGAAATTTGGGTTGCACAGGGCCGCTACCGCCCAGCCCCCGTCGGCCAACCAACGGTTTCCTTCACGCTGCGAAATAACGTCGCTTTGCTTGGCGGATTTCAAGGCAATGAATCTTCATCCGGGCAACGCGACCCGGAAACTAATCTCACCTACCTCGACGGGGACTTAGCCGGCGATGACACTTATGGAAGCGGCTGGAATTGGTGGCAGTACAACTGGACGGGTGCCGGTGAAAACTGTGGTCGAATCGTCGACGGCACCGGCGTCAACAGCAGCGCCATTTTGGATGGTTTTCATATTGTGTCCGCCTATGGCGACAACTCGCCGGTTTGGGAATACGGCGGCGGCTTGACCATCGAAACCGGCAGCCCAACCATCCGCAACTGCACCTTCCAGTACAACTCGATGGGCTATGGGGCCGCCGTTTATATCGGTGGCGGAAGTCCGCGCTTTGAAAACTGCGTGATCAAAGATGGCTATAACTTCAGCCGCACGGCGTCGGGCGTCTGGATCGACGACGCCAGTCCAACCTTTGTGGATTGCGAATTCCGCAACCATTACACAGTCACAAACTTCGGCGGCAATGATGGATCGGCTTGCTACTCCGGATTTGGCGCAAGCACCACCTTCCAACGCTGCCAATTTATTGACAATCAAATCGGCAATTGGTTCGCGCAGGGGGATCAGTCAGGAAGTTATGGCGCCGGCATTTTCAGCTTCGGCGACCTGCTGGTTGAGCACTGTAGCTTTAGCGGAGGTTTTGGAAACGGCGGATCCGCAATTACCGCCTACGGTGGCATGGTCGTGCGCCATTCGCGGTTTTACGACAATTTCGCTCGACCCTATCCGGTGGCGTCTTGGGTTGACGACGGCGATGTTGGAGCCGCGATTTGCGTGTTGGGAAACCTGCCCAACGGCCGTACACGCTCGGTAGATTCGTGCACCTTCGTCGACAATTATTGCGACAAGGGTGCCGGAATTTACGTGTCGGGAAGTGACCCACTACCGGTCACCAACTGTGTCCTGTTTTTCAATCGTGGACCTAACGCCCTGCCCGGCGAAGACCAAACTCCACGAGTCAAGCGCCAGTTCACCGGCTCGGTAGATATCTTCAATTGCTGTGTGGAAGAGTTGTGGGTCAAAATCGAAGACGAGGATCCAGTCGAAGCCCCGTCCTACCCTGGCTGCATTGACGTAGATCCATTGTTCGTGGACTGGGCGAACGGCGACTTACGCCTTACTCCTTCCTCACCGTGTTTAAATAGCGGCGACACCTCCGCATTGCCGCCGGGATCGAACCTTGACCTTGACGGCAATGCCCGTGTTTATGGCACCGAAGTCGACATGGGCTGCTACGAAGCCACTGCCGACGCCCTCCCCTCGCTGGCCGTCACCTCGCTGGTAACCGAGGTGCAATCCACACTGTCGATCTTCAATGCTCAGCCGGGTGAGTTGGTGCACTTTGTATACAGCTTTAACGGCTTCGGCGCCGGCCCTAGCATTCCGCAACTGGGCGGACTCCAACTAGGCATTCTTTCTCCGGTCACCCTGCTGCAATCCATGACGGCGAATGCTTCCGGCCATGGCATCCTGCGCTTGCGTATTCCCGCTTCGGCACCGCTGGTCGATGTGTTTTTGCAAGGCGCCATCGCTCGCGGCCCGGGCGGCGCGCAATCGGTGGTGACGAATGCGGTCGGCCAAACCATTTATTTGAAGCCGTAGACACGGCTGGCGACGACGCTTGAGGCGCCGCCAGCCCACGTATCTTTTTTGCCTCATATTTGATACAATATTGACCGAAGAGGCCTTTAATGAGTCAATTTTCGGACAATGCCAAGGAGGAACTCGCCGCCATTCAGGCTCTCAGGAGCCTCGGACAGCGTCTAGCTGCCCATCGAGTCCGGCGCAATATCACCCAGCAAAAGCTCGCACGCGAAGCCGGCGTTTCGCGCTCGACTCTAGCTAGGCTGGAAGGCGGCGACTCCGTTCAATTGGCTGCAATGGTTCGAATTTTGCGTGCGCTCGATTTGCTCGAGCGGCTGAGCGAGCTGATTCCCGCAACCGAAATCAGCCCGCTGCAAGTGCTGGATAACGACGGCAAAGTTCGTCGGCGGGCGTCGTCGCCGCGTCGCGAAAAGAAGGTCGAGCGTGAGGAATGGACCTGGGGCGAAGATCAGGGGGATGAGTCATGACCACAGCGCAAGTGGGTATGTGGGGCACGACCATTGGCGCGGTTTATTGGGATGCCGATCGCAACCTTGGGTTGTTTGAATACCGACCCGATTTCTTGCGCAGCGGCATTCAGGTTGCGCCATTGCAAATGCCGCTCGCGCAGACGGTGTATTCCTTCCCCGCCCTCCCCCGCGGCACCTTCCATGGTTTGCCCGGTCTGCTCGCCGACGTCCTGCCGGACCGATTCGGCAATGCATTAATCGACGCGTGGCTTGCCTCACAGGGTCGCCGCGCCGACAGCTTCAACCCGGTGGAACGACTTTGTTACACCGGTTCACGCGGCATGGGTGCGCTGGAGTTTGCGCCGGCCTTGAACCGCGACCGCGGTAAATCCCATGTGCTGGATGTTGCCGCATTAGTGGATTTGGCCGGGCGCATTCTGAGTGATCGCAATGCGCTCAGCGGATCGCTGGCCGATGGCGAAGAAGGTGAAACGGTGCGCAACATTCTGCGCGTCGGCACGTCGGCGGGAGGCGCACGGGCGAAAGCTGTGATTGCATGGAATCCGAACAGTGGCGAGCTACGTTCCGGCGACGCCGACCATCTGCAAGGGTTCGAGCATTGGTTGCTGAAGTTCGACGGCGTGCAGAATAATCGCGATCGCGAACTGGCCGACCCGCAAGGCTTCGGCCGCATTGAATACGCTTATTCCAAAATGGCACAGGCTGCCGGGATCACGATGACAAAGTGCCGCTTGCTGCATGAAAACGGCCGCAGTCACTTCATGACCAAGCGCTTCGACCGCAGTGACGACGGCGGCAAACTGCACCTGCAGTCACTGGGCGGGCTGGCGCATTTCGATTTCAACATGGCCGGCGCCTATTCCTACGAACAGACGCTGTTGGCGATGCGCGAATTGGGCTTGCCGATGGAGCAACTCGAGCAGCAATTCCGTCGCGCGGTGTTCAATTTGGTGGCACGCAATCAGGACGATCACGTCAAGAACATCGCCTTTTTGATGGATAAGCGCGGCCAATGGTCGCTGTCGCCTGCCTTCGACGTGACTTACAGCTTTAACCCGGATGGTTTGTGGACCAACCGCCACCAAATGAGTCTCAATCAAAAGCGCGACGACTTCCGCATTGCCGATTTGCGCGCCTGCGCGGCCGCTGCGTCATTGCGACGCGGATTTGCAGATCAAGCCCTGGAGGAGGTCTTAGCCGCAGTTCAAAACTGGCCGCAATACGCCGCCAAGGCAGACGTCGACCCGGCTGCGGCGGATCAAATTGGGGCTAGCCATCGCTTGCATTGGCAGCTTTGATGCGCCGCAACTTTTCTTGAAGATCCACGACAACTTGTGGTTCTTTGACCGCCAAGTTGCGCCGTTCGCCGACATCGGCGCTCATGTCGTAGAGCTGAATATCCAGCTCCAGATCGGTGGCGGTGCGTTTGCCGCGACCGCCGGAACCTCGTCCATCGATCAGCTTCCACTTGCCGTCGCGTATGGCAAAGGTGCCGTTGGCCGAATGCATGATGACCGGCGCACGCTTCCAACCAGCACCAGGGTCGCGGAACAAGGGTATCAAGCTATGGCTGTCGACAGCTTCCGCGCAATCCGCCACCACAGAATCGCCCGCTGAGCCATCCTGCGCATCGTTCGAAGCGACTAGGTCGACTGCCTCTAAACAGGTTGCCAAGACGTCGACCAAGCTAATGGTTTGATTGCAAACCGAAGCCGCTTCAATCTGTTGGGGCCAGCGCACAATAAACGGAACACGATGGCCGCCATCCCATACGTCGGCTTTGGTGCCGCGTAACGGACCGTTGGCGCGGTGAGTTTGACTGAGGTATCCATGCACCTTGGGATCGGTTGCGTGGTCTTCACCTTTTTCGCTTGCCGACTTTGGGCTTTCAGGCGCATCGAGGCGGTACATGAATGAACCATTGTCGCTGCTGATGATCAGCAAAGTGTTTTGGAGGATGTTATTGCGCTTCAAGCTTTGATCGATTTGGCCCATGACCCAATCCACCTGCATAACAAAATCACCGTAGGGCCCGACGCCTGATTTACCGACGAAACGCGCCGCCGGCAGCACCGGCTTATGCGGTGCGGTCAACGGCAAATATAGGAAGAACGGCTGCTTGCTCTTTGCACGATCTTCGATGTATTTCACCGCTTTGGAAGTGATTTGGTCCAACGCCAACTGGTGATCGAAATCGGCGGCGATTTCACCGGAGCGCAGGTACGCGGGAAAAGGACTCCCGCTGAAATGATGGTCGCCGGGTGCGACGAAGCTTTGATTTTCAATCCACACATACGGCGGGAAATCCAGCGACGCGGTAATCCCCCAAAAGTAATCAAAGCCCACCGCATTCGGTGTGATAACCACGCTGCTTCAACTCGCTAGCGATGGTCGGCCGATCGCTTTTAATCAGGTGGTTGGAATAGCCGTTCAGCACACCGCGCTTCAGGCGACTGCGCCAGCAATAGCGCCCAGTAAGCAATCCGTAGCGCGTCGGCGTGCAAACCGCCGAGCCGGAGTGGGCATCGGTAAACCTCATGCCGGCGGCGGCGATTCGATCCAAATTCGGCGTAGCAATCGGTGATTCCGGTTGATACGCACGAATGTCGCCGTAGCCCAAGTCGTCGGCAAGAATGACGACGATGTTTGGCGGCGTGCCTTGCGCACAAAAGGCGAGGGTGAGGAGGGTCCACAGCACCCATTACTGGATACCATGGCTGAATGCTTTTTGCACTGATCCTGAGTTCCTTGTTTTCTATCGCGGCCGACGTTCAAAGCCCGGCCCCGGGGACCGAAGATTGGCTGACCTATACCGGGGCACTTGGGTTTTTCGAGGTGCAAAGCACCGGTGAACCGGTCCGATCCTTTCATCGAAGTGCACCGCGATTGGATGGCGATGAAGTCATTCATGCCCGCATCGAAATTGAGGGACAAGGTGAGGGATACTTAACGTGGGTAGGAGATTGGCGAGATATTCGCCGCACCGATTTGCACTTGGCGCTCCGCATTCCCCCAGATGGCCCGAATCAAGTCAAGCTTATCCTGCATCGTTTGCTCGACGAGGACTTTGAATACATCATCCGCTGGAATGACAAATCCCCGGACGATCATCTCGCCGACTTCTATGGAATCAAAGGCACTTATTACGATCGATTAGCAGATCAAAGGCTCGCGGGAAGTGGTTGGTTTCGAGCGCAAGCAGACCTTGCCTGGGAACAGGTGGAAGCATGGGAGCCGGGGCCGTTTTATCAATGGGATCGTGATCGCAATCGGCTTGGGCTACCGAATAACAACCGCTCAAGAGATGAATACGAATTGTTTAGTAGCGGGCGTGCAGTGGCGGAGAATTTGCGATTGGATCGCGAGTTGACTACTAGCTTGCAGGTTAAGCGGTCTATTGCGATTCGAAATTTGTTGCAGCTTAATGTGCCGGAAATTGATTGGGCACCCCGGATTGAAGGACTGCAGCCCGACTTCGATTACAGCTCTCACTATGTCCCGGCGGATCAATACTTCGCCGTGTTCCCGTCCTTATTCGCGCTATCAACGGTGATCGACGAGGCTCAACAATCCGGCACACCGGTGCTGAACATGATGGAACCGCGTTCCATTGACTACGGGACACGAGATTTCTATCTACGCCAGCTTTGCTTGGACAGTCTGTTTGACCAAGCGGCGAAATGGGATTCGTCTCTTGGCGAAATTGCTAT
Source organism: uncultured Planctomycetales bacterium (assembly GCA_964344765.1). Taxonomy (GTDB): domain Bacteria; phylum Planctomycetota; class UBA1135; order UBA1135; family UBA1135; genus JACNIZ01. The sequence continues at coordinate 27,147 of CAYFOM010000043.1, forward strand.
TACAGGTTCTGATCCCTACTTCCGCACCGGCACCGATGTTGCGGTCTTGTTCCACACGCAGGGTTCCAAAGCATTAATCGAAGCGATCCGAGCGCGGCAGGCCGACCACCAAGCCAACGAAATCAATAGCTTCCTGGACTCTGGCGGTTGGGCATTCATGCAGGTATCTAGCGATGATCGAAGCATCTGTAGCTATTTGCTTGCGATGCCTGAGTTAGTGATCGTCAGCAATTCGCAAGCCCAACTGGAACGCCTAGCAAAAGCAACTGAAAACCAGATCGATTCCATCGCCGATTTACCTGAATACTTGTACTTCCGCGATCGCTACCCGCGTAAACCGCAACCGACGGCGAAAACCGGTGAAGTTTTGGAGGACTCGCTTCCGTCGGCATTTGTGCTGTTGAGTGATCCGGCGATTCGCCGTTGGGGAAGCGCGAAATGGCGCATTGGGGCCGCACGGCGCAACCAAGCTGCTGCGTTAATGATTCATGAACTCGCCGGCAAGATTGCAGGAGTCAGCACCGAGCTGCCGGACGTCAGTCCATACGGCACACTGCGATTCCAAACGCCGATATTGGAACTCGACATCACTCATGTCAGCGATGAAGAGCAACGTCAATACAACCGATTTATTCGGCGCTACCAGGGGGCTTGGCGCGAGGCCTTTGACCCAATCGCGGCTTCGCTAACTATCGCCGATGGCCAATTAGAGTTAGACATCTCCATTGAGCCCTTGGTGCGGGATTCTGATTATTGGGATTTCCTCGCGGTCACCATCGGCGCGGAGCTTCCTGAGCACGCCGGAGACATCCACGAAGAAGCGCTCCTGCATTGGACGATGGCGATCAATCACGACTCAGAACCAATGCGTGAATGGAATGGCTTTACTGCAGGCATCATTCCCGGCTTGAACAACACTTTTGATTGGGTAGGGAACTCCCTGTCTTTGTATATCGACGACTCGCCTCTATGGGATGAACTGGCCGAAGCCGAATTCCCGCGCGAGTTCTTGTCCGATCAGATCTATCGCGTCCCGTTTGGGCTTAATGTTGAGGTTCGAGACAAATTGGGGTTGGTTACCTTCTTGGCAGGATTTCGAGCCTTCATTGCGCGAATCCTTGCCGATTCCCCCCAGTGGAAAAATTGGAAGCACCGTGATGTAGGGTACGTCGAAATGACGGTCGGGGATGATTTGCGCGATGGCTTTGATTTCACTCCCCGTCTTTTCTACGTAATCTTGCCAGGAAAATTGGTGTTTAGCATTCGCGAAGAAGTCATTCACCGCGCCATTGATCGTTCCCTCGACGGAGATGCGAGCAAAGAGTTCGTGGAAGCCAATCCATGGCTGGGCAAAAACATGGGGCTTGCGGTGAAGCAGGGCGTGCTCGACACGGCGGGGCTGTGGATGAATTCCCGCTTCATGGAAGCAAGTTGGAACAACGTACCGATTCTCAATGAATGGCGGCGGCGTTATCCGGACCGTGATCCGGTACAAGTGCACTTTGAACTTTGGGGCGAGCGCCTACTGTGCCCGGGCGGTGGCGAATACCGCTGGAACGAAGAGCTTCAAACCATGGAGTCCAGCTTCTTTGGGAGCTCGGCCTATGCTCGTAACCCCCACGGTTTTCCGCCGGCACTAAATTCAATTCAAAACGCGTCCTTCGGCTTAACCTTCAAAGACGAAAGCCTGCGCGCACGAGCAAAAATCACTCGCTGACGTCCACCCGACGGCCTTGAATCCACACTGCGGCGATGTCTTTGAGATTGGCGGCGCTGTCTAGTGGATTGCTGTTGAGAAGCACCAAGTCGGCTTGCAAACCTGCTTGTACACTTCCCCATTGATCGGTGGCGTCGAAGAATTTGGCGGCGTTGAACGTCGAGGCTTGCAAGATTTGAAACGGGGTCATTTCCGCTTCTTGGTAAATCTTGATTTCCTCGTGGAAGCTGTGGCCGTGAATGACAAATTCACCGGCGCTGGCGCTGATGAGTAGGTTGCCGTCGGCGGCGGCCATGTGCTTCAAGATTCGGATCATCAGCGGTCGATTCGGCTTCATCGGTTTGCGCCAATGATCTTGTTGCGGATCGGCCAAGCTGGCGCGCCAGGCCTCTAAAACCTGAGCCGGCATGCGCGTCACGCCATCCAGAGAATCCAACTGCTTGGTGCTTAGATGGCCGCCTTGCACCGCATTCCAAAAGATGGTCGGACAATGGTAAATGCCCGCCTTCCCACTTTGTGCGATGCGATGATTCAGCTCGGAAAGCGGTAGTTTTTGCTTGCGATCGAATCCGTGGAAGTGTTCGATACCGATTTGTCCGCATTGAATGGCCAAATCTAACTCAACCCCGAACGGCAAATGACCGGCAACTTTGATTCCATTCGCCCGAGCCAAGTCCATCAGTCGCTGATAAGTCTTAGGCGGAAATCCGCCGAGCATTTTGACGAAAGCCCCTTTTTGCTCCGACGCCTCCTTGAACGTCGCTTTGAGATGATCTTCACTTAAGTTCTCGCGCTTGGACAACAACGCAACCGGGTAATGAAGCATCGGCCCCACCACTCTGCCGGCGGCAATTTCATCGCGCCATTTGGGCAAACTCTCCACGTAGCGCATGCAGCGCAAACGCGTGACACCGCATTCGGCCATCATTTGCAAATACAGCGGCACCGGAATGTCGTCGGCTTCGGTGCCGGGGAAGTGGGCATGGCTGTCGACGTACCCGGCAACGAGGAATTTGCCGCTTCCATCGAAGACTTCATAGCCCTCGTGGGAATGAAGATCCGCACTGGGGCGCATGTCCAAGATTCGTCCATCCTTGATCCATACCGTTTGCGCGGGAACCACGGCCTCGCGATGCGAATGCACAACCGTTACGCCTGTGATCGCAGTTGCCGGCGAATTCCCGGATTGCAGTGGCGCGGCGGCGGTTTGTAACTGCAACGGCTCTGCGAATGCCGAGTGCGGGGCAAGCAAGCTTGCGAAAAATAGACTCAGGGTGGCGGTCATAACTAGCAAATGCCGGATCTGCATCCGCGTTTCAAAAAACATGTACGCACAAAAAAAGCCGTCGGCCAAGTCAATGACCGACGGCTAAGGTGTAGATCAGTATCTACATCTTCATTTCTTTGTAATGCTTCGCACAAGCAGACTTCTTCTTGTACTTGCACTTCGGGCAGGTCGGCTTGAAGCCGGGGTTGCGGTTGTTGATCAGCTCTTGACCGGCAGCCAACGCGTGGGCGGCGATTTTGCCATCACCTCCCTTCTTCACCGCGGACTTGTAAGCCTTGACCGCACCGATGAAATCCATCGCCTTGACCAGTTGCTCCGCTTTTGCGAACTCCTTGCCGCCCGCCATTTCGGCCTTGTAAAGATCGTCTTCCGCCAAGGTCGCCAACTTGGCAGCAATCTCATCCACGGCAGGATAAACCGAACCCTTAGCCAAGTACGGCGATGCAATTTCGACGCCGCGGTACCAGTAGCCTTCGGCGATGGCCTTATCGGCCGCGTCAAAATCCTTGGCGCAAGTTTCGAGCATGAACTTCTCCATGCGCTGCGCCCAGGCTGCGTCGCCCTCGGCCAGCTTCGGCATGACCTTCTTCAGCTCGGTCAGCGCGCCGACCGGCTGCTTTTGATCCCAAAGCTTGAAGACCTTGGACAGCTTCTTCGGGTAGATCGCGTCTTTGCGCGCCTTCTTAGCGGCCGAATTCAGCGGACCGTTCGAGCTACCAGGGTGGCCCGTCCACTTCTTTTCGGTGCCCATGAAAACGGCACTGGTCGGAAAACCTTTGACGCCAATGACCGCCTCCAATTTGCCGTCGGGCAAAATGACAACGGGGTGAGTCACCTTATTTTTTTCGACCCAAGGTGCTACGAGGTCGATGGGCTCATCAGTCACGCTGATGACGACCAGTCCCTTTGCTTCTTCCCAAACAGAGTTCAGGTGAGGGATCTGGCCAAGGCAAGGGCCTCACCAGGTCCGGAAGACCTCGACCAGTACGGCGCGACCTTCCAAATCTTGGGTGCTCAGCGGAGGGGTGTTCAGCCACGTGGCGTTTTCGAACTCAGGCATCTGAGCCGACGCCGCCGGAGCCGCGCCGAGTGAAAGCGCAGCCAAAGCGAGAGAGGTAGAGAGTATCTTCATCCTTGGATTTCCACGAAACGTGGTGGGAATCGCCATCATATCAGCAGGGCAAAGTTAAAATATGAGTTATTCAATCATGCGTCCCCCCTCCCTAACAGCCATTTTCGGAGCACTCCTCCTTTGCTCCTCTTCATTAAGCGCTCAATCCAATTGGATTCCACATGAGGTGGCGACCCTCGAGGCGCCAATCGGGTTTAAGGGTTTGGTTGCCGCGGATATGGATTCGGATGGTGATTTGGATTTCGTTATTAGCGGTGGTGGCGGCTACCTTTACTGGCTCGAAACCTTACCGGGCGCCCCGCCGATTCGCCATGGGCTAGGCCGCAATGGTTTGTTCCACCTCCGCGTTGCCGATGTCGACTCGGATGGTTTCCTTGACATCATTGGAATGCGCATCACCGAACAATTCCAGCACCGTCAACTCATGTTGGGACGCAGCCTGGGCAACGGTAGATTTGCTTGGGAGCTTATGTTTGGATTCGCCTGGGAGGAGCACGTCGTGATTGGAGACTCCTTCCAAGATTTAGATGGCGATGGGGATTTAGATTTGGCGGGCACCAAACACAGGATTACCTATTGGCTGGAAAATGATGGCAATGGTTTTTTCACTTATCATGAAATCACTGCCAAGACGCTTCACCATTGGGCGACTAGGTTGTTTTGTGTAGATATGGATGGCGACCACGATATTGATTTATTCACCCACGACACCGATGACTACCGATACTTCTGGTGGGAGAATGATGGCACCGCCAACTTCACACCACACAATATTGAGGGTGGCTTGCCGCATAAAAGATATTTTGTTTCTCTTGCTGATCGCGATGCAATTGGCGCTCTTCGCTTCTTCACCCATGACTCTGACGCGCTAAATGATCGTCTTCGAATCAGTGGATTCCGCAAGCCAAATAGGATTTACCAGATCCCGGAAGGATATTGGGAGGCTCCACCTCAAGACACCTGGTTCAACGGATTCTGCCGCGATTTCGACCAGGATGGGGATGTTGACCTAGCCTTCACTGCCCACAACGGTGGCTTGGTTTATTATGACAATATCGGCAGCGACAATTGGGCACATAGCTACTCCTTTGAGGGCCCAAATGACCTGATTGCACCAGTAGATTATGACCTTGATGGTGACCTAGATCTCGTCGCCGGAGTAGGTAACGTTCTGCGGTGGTGGGAAAATCAACCACAGCAGGCTACCTTTAGGCTCATTGCCGATCAGCCGAATGGCCCAGGGTCTATGCGCTTAAGTTTGCATCATGGACCACGAGGTCAGCGAACCTTTACCGCCATGAGCACGGACCCAAGGAATGAAAGCCTTCCGGGTTTGGGGAACTTTCACGGACTCTTTATTGACCCTGCGGATTTGGGTTTTCAATGGCGCCTCAACACAATCAATCACAATTGGTTGGACACTAATGGGGACGCTTGCCAAAAATGGGGTTACTTGCCCTTTGGGATATCCAATGGGTTGACTCTATATCTTGTGGCGGTAGTCGTTACCGCCGAACCTGGCTTCCATCAAGCCACCGACGTCATCAGCTTTACGCCGGAATGATTCAATACCGCTGATACAAATCGCCGGCGTAGAACTCACCGCGACCGGCGTAGTACCACAACATGTCGCCGGGGCTTCACCCCCGAAAACCGCAAATCCCCTAAAGTTACATTTGGCGCAGACCGA
>CAYFOM010000044.1:0-32681 GCA_964344765.1 uncultured Planctomycetales bacterium
GGTCTGCGCCAAATGTAACTATAGGGGATTTGCGGTTTTCGGGGGTGAAGCCCCCAGCACTGGAGGCAAAGGCAGGATTGCCGCATACTCCGGGCACGATTTGTCACTGATGTTTGAACTCAATGCGAAACTTGCTAACGAGTATTTGTGTCGGTCAATGGATACTTTTGCGGAAACAGTAGATGGGAATCGGCAAGTGATTGTGGCTGGGTGCTCCGAATATAATATTGGCAACAACGACAATGCAGGGATACATCATGTCTACCGCTGGGAGCCGTATCTCTTTTCGTCAGTCAGTGAAATCTCTATATCCGCCGGAGGAACTTCCCACTTAATCTATGACTTTCCGTCCGCTGCCGATGGTATGGATTACATGACTCTTGCCTCCTTTGCCGGGGCAGGGCCATATCACTACGGAGTTGACATTCCCATCACTCCCGACTCCCTAACACAGCTGACAGCTTCGGGCGCTCTTCCCGATTATTTCCTAAACGGATTGGGAGGCTCCCTTGATGCCCTTGGCAATGCAGCAGGCTTCTTCCACGTGGCTCCAAACAGCATGCCAACTCTTGTTGGACAAACAGCTTTTTTAGCGGCGGTGGCTTACCCTAATGGTGGCCTTCCTCAGTTCAGCTCGGCAAGCGTGACGCTAACCTTCACTCTTTAGCCAAGGTATCAGTCACGAGGATGCAATCGCAATCTTGCGAGTGGCCAGGTTGATGGCTTGCTCGACGGAATAAGCAAAAGGCTCGGCGTCGGCTTGGCCGGTGCGGGCGATGTCGTAGGCGGCGCCGTGCATTGGGCTGACGCGGAGGATTTTGCCGCCGACGAATAGGGTGTAGGCTTTTTCGCGACCGAGCAACTTCAGCGGAATGAAGGCTTGGTCGTGGTAAAGCGCGATGACGATGTCCCACTTTCCTTCCACTCCTTCCAAGAAGACCATGTCCGGCACAGCGGGCCCGGCGGTCACGTAGCCGTATTCCGATTGGGCGTAATCAATGCCCGGCTTCAGCACCTTGCTTTCTTCCTTGCCAAAAGCACCGCCCTCCCCCGCATGTGGGTTCAAACCCGCCAACACAATGCGCGGATCTTCCAAACCCAAAACGTCGCGCGCCGCTTCGTGGGCAATGCGCACCTGCTTGGCAATCTGGTTGACCTCAAAGTCTGAAATCGCTTCCTTCAGCGCCATGTGACGCGTCGCAACCAGCACGCGCAAATTGCCATTACAAGCCAACATGCCGTAACGACGCGAGCCACTCAGTTCGCCAATGATCTGCGTTTGGCCTTCGAAGTTATAGCCGGCCATGTGCATCGACTCTTTGTGAATCGGCGGAGTCACCAACGCATCGGCTCGACCTTCGCGGCACATGTTGCCGCCGCGCAATACCGCTTCCACCGACGCAAAGCCGAAGGAATTATGCGGCTTGCCGGGAGCGGCTTTGGGCTGCGGCGATTCCAACTCCCAAACCGGAACCGCACCATCGGCGGCGACGGTAAAACCGGCTTCGGCATCGGCTACGGATTGCAGCTCGATGGCAATTCCGCAATCACTCGCAATCGAGCACAACGCATCGATATGCCCAAGCAACAACGGCCGGCATCGCGCGCGCACCTCGGCGCGGGACAAAACGCTCAAGGCGACCTCGGGGCCTATGCCTCCGAGATCGCCTTGGGGAATGGCGAGGCGTGGGATCACGTCGCCATTTTACGCTTGCCTACAAGCGTTCTACATCTGTTGGATGCGAACTACGTATTGGTTGATCACAACCTGGTACTCGATCACAGGCAGGTCGGTGCGATGTGCCGGCGGAGTGACTTCCATGTAGAAAGCAACCGTGCCGTTGCCGCTGGGCACCATTTGCGCCAGCGCCGAAATCGGTACTTCAACTGCATTCTGACTCAAGGCGGCCTTGCCATCCACCACGGTCGAATTCAGGCAGAGTTCGCCACCGATGTAGCCCGACGGAGTCCAAACCCAAGCGGAAAGCGCGCCATTTACAACGCGGTGTCGTGGGATCTGGATCCAGCCGACCTTTTGCAGGCCCATGCTGCCCCAATCGTAGCCGTCGTCAATTACGCCGTAAGGCTCGCCGTCGGCATCGACGATGTCGTTTTCCAGATCAGAACCACAGATTCCGATGGTGGCAGGGTAGAAGGCGGGCATGAACCCTGGATCCTCTAGGCCTTGACCTTCCCAGAAGATCAGGTCCAGAGTCGGGTCGATGCGGCAAGGCAAGCTACCGACGACCGGGTTTTCACCGCGGTCGAGGTCGCCCTCGCTTTGGCCGCCAACCACTGGGGAGCTCAGCCCCAGCATCAAAGCGGACACCCCAAGCAACGACCCGAGGCCCATGGCCATTCGAGTGAGTCGCGAGGTGTGATTAAGTACGGAAAGTTTCATGCTTATGCAGCGAAGAACGCTGGTTCGGCTGCCTCAAATTCGGCCCGGCAAGAGGCGTGTTCCTTGAGGCGGGAAAGCAGATCCGGGCTGTCGCGGAGCCAGTCTTTGGCGGACTCCATGACTTGCGGATGCTGGAGACGGATGCGCTGGAGCATGGCGGCAGCGGCATCCAGGTCGTTGAGCGAGACGTGCTCGACGACGATGTTGAACAGAACGAATGCGAAGGAAGGCTTGCGGTGCACGATGCCCGAAGCGACTACCCAGCGGTACATGCGCAACGCCCGGCGGTAGTTATGCGCGCGGTCGTAGAGCATGCCCAGCTGTATAGCTGCATGGGCGCGGTTGGTTAGCCGATCCGAACGCAAAAATACCTGGTGGTAGGCTTCGGAAGCTGCTTTGTAATCGCCTTCGACCTGACATACAAATCCTTTGTACAGCAGGGCTTCGGCGAATTTCGGCTTGAGGCGAAGAGCCTCATCCAAAAGCTTGTGGCCATGAGCCAAACTATCTTCGGTGCGCGACTCCAGGAGCTCTTGGGAGCACTTGAACGCACCAGTTTGCTCAGCGGCCTCGGCAACGGGACCGGCTTCGTCTTGGCGGAAGCTGTCGATCACCACCGGCTCCTCGGCAACCTTCAGCAAGTAGCTGTCGTCGGTTGCCACCAGAACATAGGCTTTGCCCAACTGGTAGAGGGCAGAGGCCAACCGGCGGATGATTTCTGCATCGGTAAGACCCTCGAACAGGTCCTGACCGCGCAGGCGACGCAGACGCTTGGCCAGCGAACCCGGCACTGCCAAGTCGCGATGGGCCAAAGCTTGCAGGCGGATGGCTTGGAAGAACTCACCGCAGTCGGTGCAAACTTCCATGTGAGCCAGAGTGCGGCGCGCGGCATCCTCGGGCAATTCCTGGTCCAACAGCGCGCTCAAGTCACGCTGGAAACCGGCACACAGCACGCGATTGCTGCTGCGTACATTGCGGATTGCACTAAGGAAACCGGAGCGATCACTCATTAGGCCTGCTCCGAGTTCAGGTTCAATGTTTCAGCACAGACAGCACCACGCTCGACGGCGCGGCTGACGGCTTGACGATCCAACGCGTTCTGACCGGCGCTGAACTGACGCTTCATGATGGTGAAGATCTTGCGACGAGCGCGGAAGATCATCATCTTCAAGTTCTCGACTCTTACATCCAGTTTGGCAGCGGCTTCTTTGTAAGGAAGGCCGTCGGCTTCAACCAGGAACAGCGCCCGTTTTTCACGCGGCGTTAAGCAGCGGTAGGCGTGTAAGTAGAAGTGGAGATAAAGCGACCAGGCGCCGACGAGATCGTCGTGGGCTTCACGGTCGGCAGTGGCATCGAGAGGGTTGGCGATGGATTCGTCCTCGAGTTCACGAGGTACGTTTTCGTCCATCTCTCGATCCGTGACACTGAGCGAGAGGGCGTGGTTTCGTTGCGCCTTGCGTGAGTGCTTCAGGACGGTATTCCGGATGATGGAATGCGTCCAGTTGCGGAAGGCGCTCGGCCTGTCGGGCTTGAACTTAAATGGGTAACGGTAGATGTTGAAGAACACCTCCTGCAGCACATCCGCAGCGTCAACTGCGTAAAAACTGCGCCTCAGGTGGTGGAAGATCAACCGCATGACCCCTTCGTTGTTCAGCTCGTAGAGAAGTCCAAATGCTTCGTTGGAGGCAGAATCTCGATAGACCCGCATGAGTTCGGTGGAGAGCTGATCGCGCTCTTTCACCGTTGCATTGGACAACCTGTCGGCTGCGAGGGTGAGCTCCTCTTCGCCTGACCTCCGACCGAAATCGCGGAGTCGTTCCGCGAAACTGTCTAGCTGCTCTTGTTTTAGGGAGGCGAAGGTCATGATTGGGGAGTGAGAAACAGGTATTTCAGCCTAGGGGGGGCCGAGACGGGGAGTAACCCGAAATGTTCCTATTTCTTGCACTTAAGGCTAAAGTTTACACCGTCAAGTGCCGAGTGGACCGTCGAATCCTAAACGGGTATCAATTCGTCACCCACTTCGCCCCGCCCACAATGCGGAAGGGTTGTCCCCCCTCTACGCAGTTGTACGGCGCCAGGTCCGTAACCCCTTTTGCGGCAAGCGTTTCCTCGTCGAGCCACGCTTTGCCGGTGGCCTCCTCTAGCGGTAGGTCCATCCACGCCAAAACTGCGTCGGCAACGACCTCCGGTTTGCGCCACATCTCCGGGCCGCCCATGTTGTGGTTGATCGACGCCTGCGATTCCACGATGGTGGCCGGCCAAAGCGACGCCACGCAGATGTTTTCACTGCGCATTTCGTCGGCCATTCCGAACGACATCAGCGTTTGGGCGAACTTCGACATGCAGTAGCCGACCTTGCCCTTCATCATCTCGACTTCCAGCGGCGGCGAGATGTTGAGAATGTGGCCGCCTTGGCCATGCTGCATCATTGCGCCGGCGCAGAGTTGGGCGGCGAGAAACGGTGCACGGGCGTTGACGGAATGGACTAGGTCGAAGCGTTTCAGCGGCGTCTTCATCACCGGCTGAACCCACAATGCTCCGGCATTGTTGACCAGCAAATCCACGCGACCGAACTTCTCCACCGTCGCCGCAACCATCTGTTCGACGTCTTCAGCGCTGCGAAGGTCGGTGCGCACCGCCAACGCTTTGCCACCGGCGGCTTCGATCTGCTCGGCGGTCTCGTAAATCGAACCGGGCAGCATGTCGCGAGACCGCTCACTCTTGGCGGCGATGGTCACCGCACATCCGGCTTCGGCCAAGCGCAGCGCGATGGCTTTGCCGATGCCGCGGCTGGCTCCGGTGACGATGGCGACCTTGCCGGACAAATCCGGCATCGGGAAAAGGCAGGGCTGAAGTTGGCTCATGATCGAAAGGCGGCGGGGATGGTGCGAATGTGGTTGGCTTAACCGTTTTCCTTTACGTGCTCATCGCGCAACACACGACGCAGCAACTTCATCATCGAGCTCTTCGGCAGCTCTTCGCGGATCTTGTAATCGCGCGGCACCTTGTAGGCGGCCAAACGTTCACGACACCAAGCGTCGAGCTCTTCGATGGTCGCCGTTTCTCCGGGTTGGAAGACGACAAACGCCTTCACCGACTCACCGCGCTTTTGATCCGGCACCCCAATGGTGCACGATTCAAACACCGCCGGGTGCGATTGCAGCACACGATCGATTTCGTCGGGGTAGATGTTGTAGCCACCGGCAATGATCATGTCCTTCTTACGACCGACGATTCGCAAGTAGCCTTCTTCATCCATCACCGCCAAGTCGCCGGTGTACAACCAGCCGTCCTTGATCATTTCATCCGTCGCTTCTTGGCGCTGCCAATAGCCCTTCATGATCTGCGGACCTTTGACGATCAGCTCGCCCTCTTGCCCAAACGGCATTTCACGCTTGCCGTCTTCGGGATCGACCACGCGCGCGTCGGTCGACGGGAACGGAATGCCGATGTGACCGATCTTGCGCTTACCCTCCAACGGGTTGCAAGTCACCACCGGCGAGGTCTCGGTCAGACCGAAGCCTTCGACGATCTTTGCACCGGTCAGCGATTCGAATCGCATCTGCACATCCTCGGTCAGCGGCGCCGAACCGGAGAAGCACGACTTCACCGACGACAGGTCGATCTTGTCGATTCCCGGATATTGGTTAATCGCGTTAAACATCGCCGGAACCGCCGGGAATAACGTCACCCGGTGCTTGTTGATGTTCTTGATCAAACCCGGAATGTCACGCGGATTCGGCACGACGACGATGCACGATGCCGCCTGCAGCGGCCACGCCATGCACACGGTCAATCCGAAGATATGGAAGTACGGCAGCGCAGCAAGGAGCACCTCTTTACCAACCTCAACCCCTTGGAACCACGCTTGCACCTGCTGCAAGTTGTAGCTCAAGTTGCGGTGAGTCAGCATCGCGCCCTTCGACACGCCGGTGGTACCCCCGGTGTATTGAATAACGGCGACGTCGTCCACCGTCGGCTTGCGCTTCGGCATGTTCGGCGTGGTGTTCTTAATGATGTCTTTAAAGAACGACAGGCCAGTGGCCGGCGGCACCTTGGCGCACAGCGGCGGATCCGCCTTCTTCAGCTTGATCGGCGCCAGCAGATTCAGCGGGAAACGCAAGTACTCCGGAATCGAAGCGATGATGTACTCCCGCACCGGCAACTTGCCCTTCAGCGCGCGAACTTTTTGGTCATATAGATAGTCGGCAACAATCGCGACTTCGCAACCGGCGTCGTTCCACTGGTGCTCGATCTCGGGCGGCATGTAAAGCGGGTTGGTCATCACCGCTTGGCCGCCGATCGACAACACTGCCAAAAATGAGATGACCGTTTGCGGAAGGTTCGGCAGCTGGATGGCGACGCGATCGCCGGGCTCCACACCCATGCCGGCCAACGCAGTTCCGAGTCGGTCGACGTGATCCTTGAGTTGCGCATAGGTCATGCGGCAGTTCATAAAAACGATGGCCGGATTATTCGGATAGTCGCGGGCGGATTTCTCGAAAAAGTCGACCAACGTGTCATCCTCGAAGGGAACGTTGGCGGGGACGCCTTTGTCGTAAAACCGGTGCCAGATTCGATCTTGCATTGGATCAGAATACCCCGGCGGCATGGATTTCGGCAAAATACTGCCATGTCTGGTTCCGACGGCAGCGGCTGGCGGCGTGCCTACCGTGAGGCACCGCATGTTTTGCATGAATTCGCCTGCGCGGAGGATCCGGATGGGTTGGTGGCTGCAGCGATTTCGAAGTTGATTTCGAGTTCAGCCAGCATCCCCGGCAGCAGAATGCTGGAACTCGGATGCGGAACGATCTGCATGGGTGCCTTGATGGCGCGCGATTTCGGGGCGCAGTGGATCGGGCTGGATTCGGCACCAGCAGTGGCGAAAGCTGCAACGTCGCAATTGGGTTTGGTATGCGCTCGTGCCGAGCAAATTCCGCTCAAAAGCCAGACTGCAGATTTCATCTTGGCGACGTGGATGCTGTCGTACATGCCCCCCACAGCGCTGACCCAAACATTGGCCGAATGCGACCGCGTACTCAGGCCGGGCGGATTCATCCTGGTGGCAGAAAACGGTGCCCACGCCGACGGAATCCCCGCCGATGGAAACGTGCCGCGCTTGCTGGATGCCGGCTTTCAAGAGGTCGCTGAAATCCAAACCGAAATGCGCTTCCACTCGGCCGAACGCGCCGTCGAAATCACACGTTTTCTAATCGGCAATCTTGCGCCGACGCCGAGCGCACAGGGATGCATTCCGCATCGAGTGAAGTTGCTCCGGCGATCAACTCAGTAGCCGCACCGCGACCGGAAGCGAACCACTCTCCATTATCCTTCCAAAAGAAGTCGACGTCGCGAGACTGGGTCATGTCGGGGCGGCGGTAAATCTGCCAACTGCGTTCGCCGTTGCCGGTCACCGCGCGCGGGAATTGATTGGCTTGGATGTGTTGGCAATGCTCGCGAAATTCGTCGAGTTCCAAACCAAATTCATCGTTGCGTCCATCGACTGCGCCTCCGCGACCGATCGGGCGGAAGCGGTAGAGGTGCCACGCGTGCAGGTTCAATCCGTCGGCGACACATTGATCAAGTTCGGCGGCGATTTGCGGTAGCTCCGGCAGGTTAGGGCGGCAAATCACACTACCGATGGTGGCTTCTTTGCCCGACTTGGCAAGCCGTGCCAGCCGATCTTCAACGATTTCGCGATGGCCACCGCGCGGCTTGCGCAAGAAGTCATGCGATTCGGCGGTGGCGCCGTCGAGCGGAAGAATGATGCGCGTGATCGCGTCGGTGGTTTCCAGTTCGTCGCGCCACGCCACGCCGTTGGTGTTGAGCTGCACCACCATGCCCAATTCACGCGCGTGCGCACCGACGCGTTCCAAGTCGCCGGACCACAGCAACGGTTCGCCGCCGCCGAGCACGACGCTGGAGTAACCATTGGTCGCGGCAAAACTGACGAAGCGCATCGCTTCGGTTTCGTCGAGCGCGTTGAAGCCTAGATCACTGCCGCAAAAACGGCAGGCTAGATCGCACTTGGGCAGGAGATAGACGGTCGCAATCCGCACGGCGACTGAACTATAGACCCATAGCCGGAGATTTCGAGCCTTATTGAATCACCGATTGATAGACCGACGAAGTGCTGCCCATCTGCATGGCTTGGAACCAAATGCTCAACCCGCTACTGCCGACCGGCGGCACCCCGCGCGTGAATGAAGCCTGACCGGCGGCGTCGGTCATTTGGAACATGTTGATCAGCACCGGGCTGTCCAGATCGAGGTCTAAACCGAGTTGCGGAACGGCAAAGGTGCCCGGACCAGTCAGCGAGTAAACCGCCCAGCACTTTTCATTCGGGCGCGCGCCGGCGACGTCAAGCGTGCCGGTTCCGCCCTGGGCCAATCCCTGCACGCCGGCGATGTGGAAGTCGTTGAGGTGGCTGCCGTCGTTGCCGTAAACGCGCAACTCGTAGTCGAACAGCGTGCCGGTGACGCCGGCTTCTTCATCGGAGATGTGAATGGTCCAATCACCGGCGGCGATCTCATCCCACGAGCGCACCGTGGTGAAAATGTAGTCGACAAAGTCGTCTTTGGTGTCGCCGCGCTTTTTGGTGAACAGCGAGCGAATGCCGTTCGGCGAGCGGATGAAGATTTTCAAGTCACCGAGGCGGTTGTGGTCGACGTTAAGGATCAACTCGGCGTGCTCAACTCGCATGGTCGACGCGATCGGCACGGTGAATTCCAACCCGTTGTTGTCGTCATCGGGAATCGCCAAGTTGACGGTGGTTTGACCGCTGGATTCGACTTGCTCCGGCGACACGTTGGTCCAATTCAACGCTTGAACCACCATCGCGTCGGCATCGATGGCGCCGAAGCCGTAGTTTTCGTTGTGGTCGTGACCGGCGCCGTTGACCTTCCAATTGCTGTCGGTTGGGTCGACGATGCGCGCGCTGTGCACGACCAGATGTTGCACGTCGCGCCAAGTCAAAGTCGGGTTGGCTTGCAGCGCCAGCGCAACCGCCCCACTGGCGAGCGGCGCAGCGGAGGAAGATCCACCGAAGGTACTGGTGTAACCAATGCGCGAAGTCGTGGTGATTTGGCGCGTGTTGCCGGAGGTATGTGCCACCGCCATCATCGAGGACCCGGTTTCGTTGTTGTTGGCGCGCACGTCGGCGTCACCGATGCTGCCGATGCAGATGGAATAACGCGTCGAGGCATAAGGGTCGTAATCGGTGCGGTCATCGAAAGACCCGCCATTGCCGGCCGCCCAAACGAAAATCTGACCCAAGCCGCCGCGCCCGGTTTGAATGGATTGCTCAATCGCCGCGTATTCGGTCGGCGCCATCGTGTTGATGGTCCCGTCGTCGAACGGCCCCCACGAGCAGTTTTTCAAATCGTTGATGTCGTTGGCGTGCAACAGATTGGTCGCGGTGGTCGCCGCGTCGCCGTAAATCATGTTGCCCCACTGCGCGTCATAGGCCAGGCCGACCCCACCCAAACCGTTGCCTTCGACGGCGGCTGCAACACCGGCCACTCCGGATCCGTGGCTGGAAGTGGTCAGCGTAGTCGACGCCGACGAGTTGTAGTTGGCGGCGAGGTCTTCGTGGCCCCAGGATGCGCCACTATCTACGATGCCGATGACCACTCCGGCTCCGGTGAAGCCGCGGTTCCAGGCGGCGTCGGCGTTGGAGTCGATCAGTGGGTCGATGGTGTTGACCAGGTGCCATTGGTCGCCGAACAGCGGGTCGCTGGGTAGACTGCGGTTGGCCAGAGGTTGGCGGCTGTTGAGGTGGACTTTTCGCGTGCCGAATACCGGTTCCAGCGCGTTGGTGACATCGATGGCTGCGGCGACGGTTGTAGCTGCAACCGAATAGACCTCCGGATGGGAGGTTGTGTGGACCGAAAGAGCCGTGGCTTGCTCGTGATTGCCCGATTCACGCTGTTGAGCGGCGAGTTCGGTGACCATTTCTTGCAGCAGCTGAGGCTGGTCGGTCAAGACCATGACCTTGTTCGTGAGTGTGTAGCTGTATCCAGTGCTCAGCCGGATCGCCGTGCTGGAGGCGGCGTTCGGGGCGGCTACGTCAAAGGCGTCATAGCCGTAACCACTTTCAAAAATATGCACTTGCGGCTCTGTAGCTTGTTGAGCAACAAGCAAGGGGGAGAAAGTGACAGGGAGGGAAATCAGCGCGGCGGCAAAAGTCTTCATGGAACTGCCCGGAGGGGATGAAAAGCAGGCATGATGGGCTTTGAAGTCTACCCCATGATGCGTTTTCTCGCCCTCATCCTGCTTTTGACGAGCTGCGCCCAGACTCCGTTCCATGGAGATTCCGGCGGCGGCGCTGATCCCGATTCTGCCGGCGTATCCTTCCAGGTGATGGCGTGGAATATCTGGCACGGCGGCCGCGAGGACGGCGAAGAAATTGGCGTGCAGAAAACCATCGACGTCATCCGCAACAGCGGTGCGGATTTGATCGCGATGCAAGAGACCTATGGGTCCGGTGAAATCATCAGCGAAGCGCTGGGTTTTCACTTCCATCCGCGCGGAACCAATGTGTCGATCCACAGTCGCTTTCCGGTGCTCGCCGATGTCTCAGTGTTTCAAGAATTCAAGTGCGTCGGTGCGGTCATCGAGCTCCCCGACGGATCACCGCTGGCGTTCTATTCCATCTGGTTGCCCTACGCCGAAGACATCTGGCTGCCGGAAATCCGCGAACAGTGCGACGAAGCGCGCATGCTCGCCGCCTGCCAAGTATCGGCCGATGACCTAGCCAAAATCCTCGACCTGATGCATGCCAAGCTTCATGACTCCGGCTACGCGGAAATCCCCGTCATCATCGCCGGCGACTTCAACAGCATGTCACACTTGGACTACACCCCCGCCGCCGCCGATCAATACGACGGTTGGGTACTGAACTGGCCAACCAGCCAAGTCATTCACGACGCTGGTTTCATCGACAGCTACCGCCAAGTTCATCCAACCGTCAATCGCATGCGTGACCGCACTTGGTCGCCGCGTTTCACCGAGCAAGAACAAGAACGCATCGACTTCATTTACTTCCGCGGCAACCTCACCCCCACCTCCGCCGAAGTCATCCAATCCCACGCCGACGGCTTTCCGTCCGATCACGCCGCGGTGGTAAGTAAGTTCATAAAGTAGGTTCATGCACCCCGCACAACTCCCCGAGCAAGAGTTACTCAAGAACTGCCGACGTGAAAACACGCGCGGTTCGGGTCCGGGCGGGCAGCACCGCAATCGGGTGGCGACGGCTGTGCGGATAACGCATATGCCGACCGGAGTGATGGGTCAGGCTTATGAGCGCCGATCGCAAAAGGACAATGCGCGGGTGGCGTTGTTTCGTTTGCGGTTGAACTTGGCGTTGGAATTTCGTCGGCCTTTGGAAGATGCGGATTTTGAGCAGCCTTATGTAGCGCCAACCGAATGGAGCACTCGTCGCAAAGGAACGCGCATTCGCGTGAATGTCGAGCACAATGATTTTCCGTCTTTGCTCGCTGAGGTGCTTGATTTGCTGAACCTGCACGAAGACGACTTATCCAAAGTCGCGACCTTGCTTGAGGTCAGTCAATCGCAGCTCATCAAATTCCTCGGTACGGAATCGCGCGCGTTAAACCAACTCAACGAACGGCGCAAAGCCGCCGGAATGAAACCGCTGCGTTACTGAGTTTGGAAAGCAGTCTTAATCGTGATCCGGTTCGTTGGGCGTAATGGTGCGGAAGAAATAACGGCCGTCGGACGCGGTTTCGAATAGGCCTGCCAAATTTCAACGGTCGCCTTCGGCGGCCAAGCTACGTCCGCCCAAAGCAGACCCTGCGGTGGCTTAGAGCAACAATCGGTAAGTCTCATCCCCTGGATGAACATATCCTTTGCCCCTCATTCCGATCAAATGATCGGCCATATGGTCCTCTAAGGCGGGAAGGAGCGCCTCCCCTTCCCAACTTGAACGATCAAGTATCGCGCATGCGTCTTCAATCAACCGACTCATCGCGCTTAATGTAGATCTATCCTTGGTCCGGGCAACGAGGACATCGCCCATTTCATCAATTTCGCGGTCAACCCTTGCCGATGGGATGCCCAAATGCAGCAAACGGTATCGCACTAAGTCGGTTAACCGCTCAGGAAGTTGCCGCACATTACGAGCCGGAATAAAAGTCGTCAGCCGCGATGTACTACTCATCAAAACCAAAATCGGCTGCCGCCCCCAAACGAAACGGTTGACATACCAATCCCCTAGCGCGTTTTGGGATTCCGGCCCCTCCATCGGCTCAACGCCGATGCGATCGAGGACTTTCTTGGTTGCTCGAAGATGGACCATGATTTCACGCTCAGTTGCGCAATGTGTCAAAAACCACGCTTTCGAGCAAGTGACGTCAAGTACAGCTAGAAGCTGGCAGCTGATTCCAGACTTTCCCCTGCAAGCGCCTGCCGTTGACCTTCTTGCGCACTCCTCCCCATTGCTTGAAAAAGAAGGGGACGGATTCGCGCATGCATTGATCCCTAATTTGAGTCACCCATTGCTCTTGGATCGGCCGCGCTCCAGGACCGGACTCGCCGCCGACGATCACCCAATCGATAGCGCGCAAGTCGAGATCGGGGAGTGGCCCGAGCAGTGGCTCTAGGGAAAGGAACTTCACGGCTGCAGGAGATGCCGCGAGATGGTCAATTCTGCTGGTCGATTTCTCATCCTCCACGCTCACCCCCATCCATACATTCGACGGCCAATCCAAGGATGGGGCTAAGTGCCCTAGCCGTTCGGCCCGCTTGGTCAGCACCTGAAAGCGATGCCAGCCTGCTCTGCGCATGACGCCGAACACCTGGCGGATATAGTCCACTGGAACTTCCTCGTGAAAGAGATCGCTCATCGAATTGACGAAGATAGTTTGCGGCTTCTTCCACTTGAGCGGGTGTTCCAACATATGCGGCTGCTGGGTAATTTTAAAGCCGTTGCGATAGTTTTGCTGCCCCATCGCCTGCAAGCGTTTCGCCATTCGCTCCGCATAGCAGTTCTTGCAACCGGCACTGACTTTGGTGCAGCCGGTAACAGGGTTCCAGGTGGCACCGGTCCATTCGATCGCTGAGCCTCGAGCCATTTGAGGATCACCTATAACGAGCCAAACTTATGTGGCACTAGTTCTTTGATGTTGTCCCAAGAATCCGATGAGGACCTGCCCTTCCTCCGCAAGCCATGTAAACCCAATTCGGATTGTGTGCCGAGGGTCTTTGCTAGTGCCCTTTCCAATGTGCTCAGGAAGCTGCACCTTCTGGCTCAAATACCTTGTCTGGTACCAATCCTCATACTTTGCCATAGTCACCTCGCTCTGCCGTGGCTTGTA
This sequence comes from uncultured Planctomycetales bacterium, assembly GCA_964344765.1. Lineage (GTDB taxonomy): Bacteria > Planctomycetota > UBA1135 > UBA1135 > UBA1135 > JACNIZ01. Next base: position 13,738 of record CAYFOM010000044.1, read on the forward strand.
TTGCCAACCAGTTTCGGTAGCACATGCCTTTGGAAGATCGGTGCAAGGCTTGGTTCCAGCCCGTGCCTCAAAGTATGTGGTTGCGAGAAAACGAAATACCCTGAAAACTGCGTCTGGGTCGTCAAATAGCGAATCCTCTCCATCCGACTTACTGTTTAGGGCAAAAGCGATTTTTGGCCCAAACCTTTCTCCGGCAAGACGAATTGCCTCCGACATAGATTCGCAAACGACATGATCTTCATCTAATACATCAGGCTTAGCCTGACTCTTTCCTTGCCTCCAACCTTCGAGTTCCTGGTTGGCAAGGTATAGCTTTGAGCTCATCTCGTCCCTATTTCGCAGGGCGTCCTCCAACTGAGCGGAAAGATTGTTGTTGTCCCCTTCCAGCCTCTTATTTTCTTCATCAAAAAGCTGAAGGAGCTCGTCCTGCCTCCCGGACTCCCGAGCGGCCTGCAGCTTAATCCTTCGGATTTCAGATTCGATTTCCTCCCAGCCACTTAAATCGGGATCAATTACATGAGCCGAAACCTCCATCAATTCTTTAAGCAACTCTTGGCGGAAGCCTCCCGGCAGCCAGTCCTCAAAATGCCCAACCCTATAGGGAAGCCACAGCTTGTGCTTCCATTGGGAATCCGCTGGGGAAAAGCTAGGCCAATAAATACGAACCGCTCCGTCCCAAGCGTTTAGCCGCGAAGGCAATAAGGAGCCAAGGTTCCAGGAGACCTGGCTATTTTCAGCTACAACGACATGGGCAATTCCACTAAGCCAATCTGCTACCCCTTCCGCATCAACGATGGCACGTTCTTCTCGATTTTGGCATGAGATAAAGACAAGGGGACGAGTGCGATTCTCATCATTTAGGGCACTCAAAAGACGCTGTTCCTCTCCGACCCGGAGCACCGCGGCTGTAGTTGAGAGAGGCAGCCCATGACTCCCCTTCCATCGAGCAAGAACATCCCGAACAATTCTGGGGCGACTAGGGTCTCGATTCACTCTTGTGTAATAACCATTCACCTGTCCCACACGGTTCACACAAGAAAATCCGACCGCCCCTTCTTCACTCGGGACCTTAGCAACGATTTCCGTTGACCAGCGAATCGATGGATCAAACTTGTCTGGATGGGAAAGCCTCGCCCCCAAAAGCAATCCCTTTTCGGTTTGAAATGACCCGCAGTCTAACTTGGCCTCTTCGCGGAGAAGAAAAGTCTTCAACTCCCCATTGGGTTTCACAAGATCTTCTCTTGAAACCCTACAGTCCCCCCATCCAGAAAGAGGAATCCACGCGAGCAATTGACCGGCTACATCGTCAGCCCTAATTTGACCCTCGCTCCTTGAATTCAGAAAAAAACTTGCTTGGTAACGCTTTCTCATTGTCAGTGATACTTTCTAGCTTGGAGGATTCGGACGATGGTCAAAGGTAAGCCTAAATACGGAATCAGCTACCCACCGCTTGAAGCCATCGTTATCCATGAATTGCTTGAAGAACTGGGTGTTGTCCTTCATTAGGGAAGTAACCACCCTCCGAAGCGCTTGGTCGTGCTCAATCCGGGCGTTCTCTTCGTCGGAGTTCCTTAGGGCGTTTCTATAGGCGGTATCCCTTGCTACTCGTGCGGGAATTGTTTCAGTTACGAGCTTGCGAACTCGATCTGCATCGTCCCACGGGATGTCGCCAAAATGATCGTTGAACACCTTGACGATGTTTGAAAGCCGATCCAATTCAGGCTCAGGTCGATGGCCGCCACCACTCACTGGAACTGGCTCGATTTCCGCATCCTCGTCCGCAAGCATGATCTTTTGCATGGCTCTCTTTTCGACGCGGTAACTATCCATATCTATTGCATCGAGAATGCCCTTGGACAAGTCTTCTTCCTGGGGTGCCGGCAGCTTGGAGACCAGGAAATTGAGGAAAATCGAGCGCTTTTCCCATGCCGCATTCGTGTATGGAAGCACGGATGACAAAAAGCCATAAGTACGCACGAAGCCTTTGCACTTGCCCTTGAAGTCTACTTGGCCATCCTCGTCTAGTTCACTCAAGTAATCGGCTACACAAGCGTCAAGGATTGGATCCAGCCGATCGCGCTCCGCACCGCCCAGATAAAGCTGGACAAAGTCTTCGATCTGCTGTTCGGAGTACACCTGTGCTCCATCAAGATCAGCCTGTATGTCGTGAAGCTTATTTGGGTCTGTCTCGTCCGCCAGAACAGTTGACCGATAGAACTGAGCAAAGGACTCCTTGATCGTGTCAATGTCGTTGAGGAAGTCTAAGACGAAAACATCGTGCTTCTTTGGATGCGCTCGATTCAGCCTGGACAGAGTCTGCACCGCCTTGATGCCCGACAAAGTCTTATCGACGTACATCGTATGGAGTAGCGGCTCGTCGTAGCCGGTCTGGAATTTGTCGGCGCAAACCAGGATTCGATAGGGATCCTCCTTCACCCTTTCGGCAATTTTTCCAGATGGAAAGCCATTTAGAATGGCCTCGCTGACCTTTTCACCACCAAACTCATGCTCGCCGGAAAAGGCAACGATTGCCTGATATGGGCTTTTTCGCTCGCCCAAATAGTCACGAATTGCTCGGAAGTACTGAATTGCACGTTCGATTCCATTGGTCACCACCATGGCTCGGGCATCGCCACCGATCATTCCTTTAGCTAGGACCTGAGAATGAAAGTGATCCACCATGATTTCCGCCTTAAGCCGAATGGCGTGATCATGCCCCTCAACATAGCGCCGTAGTTTTTTCTGAGCCTTCTTCGTGTCGAACTCCGGATCGTCCTCCACCGTTTTCGCCAACTTGTAATAGCTTTCCACAGGTGTGTAATGCGCAAGCACATCCAGAATGAAACCCTCCTGGATCGCTTGCTTCATCGAGTAGGTATGGAAAGCGTGATGTTTGACGGCCCCGTCAGGTTGGGGGTCGGCCTGGCCGAAGATTTCCAGCGTCTTGTTTTTTGGAGTAGCGGTAAATGCAAAATAGCTGGCATTGGGCAGCAGCTTGCGCGATTCCATCAGTCGGTTGATTTGGTCTTCAAAAGTTTCCTCTTCGCCGATCTCACCCGCCTCCGAAAGGGCCTGAGCCATGGCCGCACTGGTTTTTCCACCCTGGCTGGAGTGGGCTTCATCGATGATAATGGCAAAGTTTCGCCTACGCTGCTCGTCGCCGATCTCCTTCAGAATAAACGGGAACTTTTGCACCGTAGAAATAATAATTTTCTTCCCGCTCTCAATAAACTTGCGCAGGTCGCCGGAACGCTCCGCATGGCCGACGGTCGCACCCACTTGCGCATATTGCTTGATTGTATCGCGGATCTGCTTATCCAGTATTCGGCGATCAGTGACCACGATAATCGAATCAAAGGACGGCCTTCCCTCTTGCTCTAAACCAATAAGCTGGTGAGCAAGCCAAGCGATTGAGTTGGACTTACCGCTTCCCGCCGAATGCTGAATGAGATAGCGCTTACCAGCACCATGGTCGTCCGCATCCGCCAGCAGTGCTCTGACCACATCCAGTTGGTGATAACGCGGCCAGATCTGAGTCTTCTTTTTTCGCCCGGTCTTCTCATCCTTGCTCACGACCACCTGAGTGTAGTTTTCAAGAATGTTCGTCAGGCTCTCTCTAGTAAGTACATCACGCCATAGATAATCCGTCTTCAAACCGTTTGGATTAGGTGGATTGCCCGCACCATCATTCCAACCACGGTTGAAAGGCAAGAACCAGGAAGCCTTTCCCTTCAAGTGTGTGCAAAACATCACTTCGCTTTCATCCACAGCAAAGTGAGCCACGCAACGCCCAAACTCGAATAGCTTCTCCCGTGGATTGCGGTCCTTCTTGTACTGCCAAACTGCGTCGGCGACGGTTTGTTTGGTCAAGCTGTTTTTCAACTCGAAGGTGAAGACGGGCAAGCCGTTAATGAACAACCCCATATCGAGAGCTCGACCCGTTTCATCGCGGCTGTACTTGAGCTGTCGGGTAACGCTAAACCGATTTAGCTCAAACTGAGCCTTAGCTTTTTCATTCCCCTCCGACGGCGTTCCATAAAAGAGATCCGGCTCGTGCGCTCCATGCTTAATGCCATGCCGCAGCACATCAATGGTGCCTCGCTTAGAAATCTCCCCCTGCAGCCGTGCTAAGAACTTTCGTCGAGTCGGTCCATCCTCATCCAACCCAAATGCCTCAGCCATCTCAGGCTGGGTTGCGTTCAAAAACGCACTCAGCTGAACCAAATCGACGCAATACTCACGGTCATAGTCATGCGGGTTCCCGCAAGTCCAACCCCGACCTCCATATCCCGCCGGCGGCTCCCCAACAGTGCCCTCCCTGGGCGGCTCACAAGGCTGGCCGGCTAGGGCAGTACAAATCAGGCGCTCCAGGCCTAGCTCGCTAGTATCGGTCGTCATTTCCTACTCCTGCCATCGTCTCAATCAAGTACCCATCAAGCAACCGTCAAACAAATAAACCCTTTCTACAAGGCATCTTACGAATGACTGCCCGGGAGAAATCCATCTGTGAGCAAGCAATCATCAAGTATCCTCTGCTCTCTTGGGGGCTGCCCACCAGGGCAGGTAGCTCCGGCTCCGAGTACCTACGGATGGGTCTTGAATGACAATGACCTTGGCTTCAAGAGCCTCCTTTAGGAGTCGAGATGCCTCGGCAGAATTCTGGTCAGGGATCCCGAACCGCTCCCTCACACTGGTATTGGTCATTTTCTTGCGCGTCACATAGGTCAAGCAAGCATGGAGGTAGCAAGCCCTGACCCGCTCAACCCTATCCATCTCCTTGAGGTCCTTGTGAGCGAAGAGCACCGAACGAGTAAAGCCATCCGGTACTTCAAAAAGCGGGGCAGGAAGCTGGTAATATTCGACCTCAAACGCGACCTTGTCAATGCCGCTTCCGCGCTCCTCGCAGATCCGAAAGCGACGCATAAGTGAGGCCAGCACCTCGTTTCGGGACTTAGGTGGTGTATCCAGGAAGCGATCAGTAGCAACTAACGGTTCGCCTGGATTGGTAATCTCAATCCGATCTTCAAAAATCTCGACCATCGGCCCGGCCCCGGTCACGAAGAAATCCTGGTGAATGAGCGCATTGGCTACGAGCTCACGTACTGCAAGCTCGGGGAACATGGGGACAGTCTTTCGCAAAGCCTGCCCGATGACTTCGTTTGAGGGTAGGAGTCCATTGATATAACCAACCAAGCCTTCGAAAGCACCAGCATAGCCTTTGCTTCCTTCCTGCTCCTTCAAAGTCTTGACACGGTCATTGCCACTGTATTGAATGACCCGCATTGCCTTGCGCCGGACCCCTCGGAAGTCCTTCAAATTCTTAGCGAATAGGATTGCTCCGAGGTTGGTAATATCCCAACCACCTGCTTGGCAGCGTTGAATCAAACTGTCCTCAGCCAATGCCTCAAGGATGCCATCCCGATTTGCGGGTAGAGGCATTTCCAGCAGGTCAAAATAAGCAGGGTAATTCAAAAGCCGTAGGACGGCTTCATCAGTTAGCCTCTCCAGAGCGATTAACTCTTCAAATGGTGTGGTATCGAATATACGCCAGAGACTTCGCTCTAATTCCGGCGCTTCCTTGAGCGGCTTCTTGACCTCACCGATGCGAATGTATTCTACACATCTAAAAGCAACCGGCCGATTGGCTGCTCGAGCAATCTCAAGAAGGACGACTTCGCGATCATCGACCGCTACCCTTTCGAATTTGAAATGAACCCTTGGGGAGAGTAGCTGAAGTAACCAGCTTTCCAAGGGCTGATTGCCTTTCTTTGCTGAAGCCGGATCAAAGCTGGTTCCGACGATGTCATGAGTATCGTTGTCTACACCCCACAACAAGTAAGCGTGAGCTTTACCCTCAAGGGCCGCGGCATTCGCCAAGGCTGAAATGTACTCTCCAATCTCCTGAGGGTCAGAGTTATTGAGTTTGAATTCCACCCATGGCATTTCACTTGGCAATTTCGCCAGCTCATGAACTACGCCCAAAAGGTAGTTGCCGCGTCTTTCACTGTTCAAGCTTTTACCTCCTCATATGACTGCTTAACACCCTCTCCTTCTTCTTGACCATCGACACCATTTATGCCCGTTCCCTCCAAAGGATCGACTTCGGGCAGGGCGGCCGCGGCATCGCGCACATCAAGCTTGCCGGTGACCACGTCGGAAACCAGGCGAGTGCGGTATTCGTCCAGCAGTTCGATCTCGCGCTCGGCGCGGGAGATCCCCTCATCGAGAGGATCCAACTCCATAGCCAGCGAAGAGAGTATCTCGCGTTGCTCTTCAACCGGCGGAGTAGGCACCGTCAGGTTCGCAAGAGTGCCTGTGTTGTAATGGGCTTGGATGGCACCAACTGACCGGTACTGGACTTCTGTCCTTGCGGACCACGAATTCAGATAGGTCAGCAAGTACTCACTGATGAGTCGATCGGATGAGCGAATAATAAGCAAGTCGATGCAGTTGGCCCCATCAAAGTCAGGAGTCACTATTGCAGCGACGCCTGCTTGCCCCGTTCGCACGACCACAATGTCGCCTGAAAAGATCTGGGACTTGCGATGTGCCGCGTTGCTCTCTGAGGAAATGTAGACAAGCTGCTCGCTACTTACTACTCCGCTTGAAATGTTCAACGACCGCAGGCATGGAATGCCCGAAGCGACATACAGTCGTGCAGGCTGAATAACGATCCCAACCGTCACTTGTGGAACCATAAATTTTAGTGGTCGCACCTCCCAATGCTCCGGCACCTGCCCCAGCCACTCGACGCCGGAGTCTTTGAGGGGCACGTCGGGGTCGAGGCCGCGGGTGACGGCGCGGTGGATGATGGCTTGCTTCTGCTCGGTCAAGAGCGCGATCAGCTTCCGCTTCGCCCGCACCAACCGCTGCACCCGCCGATCCACATAATCCAGATACCGCACGATGGCGGCTTGTTCGGCGACGGGTGGGATAAAAAACCCAATTTCTCGCATCCGATCTTGCGCTAAGTCCCACTGCCCAATCCTTACACCATCAGATGCTCGCGCAAACGATGGGACATATACCTTTGAGCGAATCGCCCGATTGAAGAAGTCTCCAGATACACCGTTGAGGTTGAACACGAAATAAGCCGGGCTGACGATTCCCTCATGCTGGGATACGCCATAAGAGCCTTGCCATGCTTTCATCTTGTTCATGGCGAATTGACCTTCACGAACGACTTTGTAGTTCGAAAGGTCGTCCGGTATGAAATTGTGATTTGCCCCCAGGTCAGACACGTCACGAACAATTACCCCTTTTTCTCGCACCACGGAAAGCAGGGGCAGATCAGGTCGGTTCCGGGATGTCGTGCTTCGTAGGATAGAGCGGAGCTTGGCCACCTCCCAATGCTCCGGCACCTCCCCCAGGCACTCGACGCCGGAGTCCTTCATCGCGGGGTAGGGCTTGGAGTCGGCAATCATGCGTCCGCCTCCTCATTGCCTTGCGGTTGCCGAGCCGGACCACCTTGCCATTCGTCGGAAACAGGAACCCAGTCCACCCTTGGCAAAACCGGATTGCCGTCCGCATCCTCGCCGATCCATACACCCCAGAAGTCTGGGTCGTCGGACCGAGGCTGCTGAGATTTCGGTAGATTGTTCATTTTCACCAATACTGGAAGTTCCGACGCCCATCCGAGCAGAATGGCATTCTGGGATGGCAACGAGGGCAGTTCCCGGAGGAGTCCACGAAGATTGTCAGGCACGAGCTTCTGAACTAATTCCTGATCGCGGTCATTGCTGATCCGGTGCAGGAGAAAGGTGTTGCACTGCGAAAGCACCGTGGGAGACAGCTCGGAAGGCCTCTGTGACGACAGGACCAGGCCGAGTCCAAACTTCCGACCCTCACGCGCAATCCGCTCAAAAACCTGGCAACATACGGTGGACGCGTCAGGATTCTCGACATCCCCCTTGTACCGTTTGACGAAAGTGTGGGCCTCCTCCATCACTAGTACGGTGGGCAGCGGGACACCGTTCATTCTCATGTACCTTTGTAGCGCTTCGAACGTCATGCGTCCGATGACGGCGGTGAGGATGTGAACGACCTCGGTAGGGACCAAGGAAAGGTCGATCACCGAAATACAGCTGTTAGTGGCGTTGTCGCTGCCGATATAGTCGTTGAGCCACGTCTCAAGCGTGACGTCTTCCGTATCCCCAATAACGGCCTTCATCCTTAGGTCGGATAAGAAAGTCCGGATGCGCGCCACCAGGAAATCGAGATACTGGGTGACGCTTTCTTGCTCTGCGAGGATCTCCAGATGATCAGCGAGGTCACTTCCGCTGAAAGCAAGCGGAACATCCTCGTCGGGCCCGTCCTGATAAATGATGCCGCCAAGATCCTCAAGGGTGGTTTGCAGGAGACTTACTATCCGGATGACCTGGTCTTCCGTAAAGGCGCGGTAGTATTCGATTATCCTATTGGTTCCCTTCTCAGAAAACCTGTTGAAGGTGGCTCGTAACGCCTCGTCAATAGCTTCTCGAATTGGCGCGAGCTTGATGGTGGAGAACTCTTGCTGTTTCTTTTCCAGATCTGTACTAATAGCTCTAAGTCGAAAACCAAACTTGCTCTCGTCGGTCTGGATTGCCCCGGACCGGAGATCACGCTGAATAGTGACCAATCGAGATGAAAGGTATCGGCGTAGAGCGAGAGTCTTCTCCTCTTCACTCAGTTCGGCGGTAGCACTACGGCCAGCCTTAACCTCCCGAAGCGCTCGCCGGAGTAAGGGCCGCTGCGTCTTCGCGCTGGCCTGCGTAAACGAGCACCACTCTGCGCTATTCCAGAACCATAGCGGCACCTTCAGGGCCGCTTCTCCTTCAGCAGGGCTCACCTTGAAGACTCGCGCCTTGACTTCGTCGTCGCAACTGAAGGCGCGGGCGTATTCACCATTCGGATCGAGCACGATAAATCTGGCATTAGGTCGCCCCTCGGTACGTGCCCGTTTTGCCTGCTCCAGGCTCCAGCGGACCACGCCGGCAACGGAACAAGACTTACCACTTCCGGTATTACCCAAGACGGCAAGGTGTCGTCCGAACAGGCGGTTTGGATCTATGGAAACGTTCGCATCACCAGCGAGCGGGCTCGTGCCGATCTTCACTCTTCGCCGCTCTCCAGACTCGACAATGGAGCGAAGTTGCTTTTTCGTTGGCAGCAAAACTGACGTGCCGATCGATGGCAAGGCGTCGGCACCGCGCCTGAAGGCGTACTCAGCATCCGAGGCACCCCTACGAAGCGTCCCGAGGGGGTTGAGCCTCAATCTGCGAAGCGGGTAGGGAAGATCCACCAATCCAAAGTCCTGCATGCCGCGCCGCTTTGGAAAAGGGGAGCGCTCAACACTCATCCACTCGACCTGGCCGACGAGGAAAGCGTCATCCACAGGAATCAGCAGGTAGCCATTAACCCTGGGGAATGGCCGAGGGTCTCCGGTATTCAGGGCAACGGACTCAGGTGCTTCGATATCGAGGCCAACCTTGATTTCTTCGGGCGAGACAAAGTCCACCGTGCCGACGCGCAAACTGCCGGTCTGCTCGTAGGGTGTCAGGCTCATAACGGCTCGTCTCCTTCTTGCGACGTCCGACCTTTGGCATCGCTGTAGGCGTGGGGTTCGGTGCCTAAGCGCGCCTTAAGAAGTTCCGCCATGCGGAAAGCCGTGCGATCAATAGCAGGCTTCGGCAAGTAATTATCGACGAGTGTCCTCAGGTTGCCGAGGTGGCCGCCGATCAATAACGTGATTTGTGCATGCCTACCCAGGTGCTCGTACGTACGCATGATTCGCCCGAGCGGATCGTTATGGGCGATGATGACCAGGTGCGCGGACGGGATGGTCAGCATATCCTCGATCACGCGATTAATGTGTTCGTCGCCGAAGCTATAGCCGTAGCAGAATACCGTGCTGTTCGGTCGACAGATTGAGGCGGCAAAGTCGCGGAATAACTCCACGTAGGGGTACCCCGTCGTCTCGCGATCCTTGGCGGCGTTGGGGTAGATCATCAGGCGTGTCGCATCTTCGCCCGCCACTCCCGGTGGGGCGAGAAAAGGGGTCACGTCGGTTGCGCCGAAGGGAAGGCTGATGCGCTTGATGGTGCCGTCGTGGTCGAGCCAATCCACCGAGCCGTGAAGCTTGGTGAACCGTGCGACGCCTTCGAGGTAACGCGGTTCCCCACGGATGCCGGGCGGGTTGTAGTGCAGGTCTACATCGAGGCGCGATGCGCGAAACACAGGCGACAAAGTGCCGACGAAACGGTCGATAAGGCGCAAACCGGCGGCATCCGCACCTGCCTCGATGAAGCGGTCATAGTTGGTCGTGAAGAGCTGCAAGCGCTCGCGGGTGCCAGCGCGACTAGCAAAGCTCATCAGAAAGCTGACGAGGTAGTTGAATGCATCTTCACGTTTCGCGGAATTCGCTGTCACAAGGTTTTGTTCACCTGCAAGAATGGAGTTAGCAAATGATTGCAGAGTTGTTGTAAGACTGGCTCGGAGGGCGGCAACCTGCTTTCGCTCTGGGGCACCCCCTGGTTTCGACGCTGCAAGTATCTCCAGGCCGCGAAACAGTTCGTTCGCTACTCGGATTTGATCCTCAAGGTTTCCAGCCTGGCGGCCAGACGCGTTCGCCAGGCGCGTGGCCTCCCTCGTAATCTCGTCGCTCAGTTCGTCGAAGGCGACAGTGCCCATGCCTGGCAAGCCATTGCTGGTCGCCAACTCGTGGACAGCGTGCGTTAACCCCGAACCGATCAGCACGGACAGGTGCTCTGATTGGACTAGAGCCGTCAGCCACGGCTCAATTCGCTGCCGGAGCCTCTCTGGGCCGAAGGAATCGTCGGGCTTAATCCATGAGGATTTCGAGTCCCCGAACAGCCGGAACCGATCGACGCCTGATGGGTCCGCTAGACGCTCAAGGCAGATCGGAGCGTGATCATCGCGCGCTTTAAGTATCTGGCCGCCATTGCCCAGCAAAGTCATCAACTCATGAACGGCCATCAACTTACCCCTCCAATGATTTCGCTCAACAGCCCCTCGGTCTCCTGCTCCAGCGCGAGGATGTCTGCGCGGATCTCCTCGAGGCTGCGCATGGGTTGCGGCTTGTAGAAGTAGCGGGTGAAGCTGATTTCGTAGCCAATCTTGACCGTGTCGGCCTTGTACCAAGAGTCGGGGGCATGAGGAATTACCTCGCGCTTTAAGAAGGCTTCGATGCCACCATCTTCCTTTAGAGGAATTTGTTCGGTGTCGCGGAGGTCGGTGTCGGGTTCGTATTCGACTACGGCCTGCCTACCGTCGATTTCTACGGCAAAGCGGCCGCAGAGTGGATCAGGATCAGTGCCTTTCATGTGGATCTTTTTGATGATCGCTGGGGCGCTTTCGCTGCGATTTCCGTTTGCTTTGAGCTCTTTGATTTCCTTTGCTTTGTACACCCGGCTTGGGTCAGCGCCTTCGATACGCAATGGGCGTTCGACTGTCACTTTCCAATAACCGAAGGCGGCGTTATCGAAAATTTTGCTTTGTTCGGTTTCTTCGAAGTCTAAGAAGGTTTTGCAGATTCTCTGGATGTCGGCTTCCCCGAGTTCACAGTTCTTCTTGCCGAGGTTTTTGCGCAGTGGCTTGTACCAATCGGTGGCGTCGACCAGCTGCACCTTGCCTTTGCGATTTTCCGGTTTGCGGTTGGTTAACACCCAAACGTAGGTCGCGATGCCAGTGTTGTAGAACATGTTCAACGGCAAAGCGACAATGGCTTCAAGCCAGTCATTTTCAATGATCCAGCGGCGGATGTTGCTCTCGCCCTGGCCTGCGTCACCAGTGAAGAGTGAGCTGCCGTTATGGACTTCGGCAATTCGACTTCCGAGCTTGGTGCCCTGCTTCATTTTCGAAAGCATGTTGGCGAGGAACAGCATTTGGCCGTCACTAGAGCGCGTGACCAGGGAATACTCGGGGTCGTCGGCGTGCTCGATCAGGAAGCGTGGGTCGCGCATGTCCTTTTTGCCGCCCATTCGCTCAAGGTCGCTTTTCCAGGTTTTACCGTAAGGGGGATTCGCCAGCATGAAGTCGAATTCACGACTGGGGAAGGCATCGTTGGAAAGGGTGGAGTGCTCTGGGCCACCAACGATGTTGTCTGCAGCGTCACCTTCGCCCTTTAGGAGAAGGTCTGCTTTGCAGATGGCGTAGGTTTCGGCGTTGATCTCCTGGCCGTAGAGGTGGGTGGCTACTTCCTTTCCGTGGTCAGCGGCGATTTGCTGAAGGGTTTCTTCAGCTACCGTCAGCATGCCGCCGGTGCCGCAGGCACAGTCATAGAGGAGATAGGTGCCTGACTCGATTTCGTCAGCGATAGGCAGGAACATGAGCTTGGTCATCAACCGCACCGCATCACGCGGGGTCCAGTGCTCCCCTGCTTCCTCGTTGTTTTCCTCATTGAACTTGCGGACGAGCTCCTCAAAGATGGAACCCATGCCGTGGTTGTCCAGGCCTGTTGGGCTGAGATCAATATCCGGCGAGGTGAGCTTTTCGATCAGGGTGCCGAGGGCGTCGGCTTTCGATAAGCGAGGAATCTGGTTACGGAACTCGAAGTTCTCAAGAATGTCTTGAACGTTTGGTGAGAAGCCATCCAGGTATGCCTCGAAGTCGGCCTTGAGCTTCTGGCGACTTGCCCGGGCCCTCAAGTCGCGCATAGTGAACTTGGAAGTGTTGTAAAAAGCCTGCCCTGCGGCTTGGCGCAAGGCTGGATCCTGCTCAATCACCCCCGCCTCATCCAGCGAAGATTTCATATCGAGGACTGACTGCTTCGTTTCCTCCAGCACGGCATCCAACCGCCGAAGGACGGTCATGGGCAGAATCACATCACGGTACTTGCCGCGAACATAGAGATCGCGCAATACGTCATCGGCGATACTCCAAATGTAGTTGGTTATCCAAGCGAGTTCGGTGGGCTTCATCTTCTTCAGTAAACGTGACCTAGGTCATTTTACGGTGGCCGCAGCCCTGGACAGGAAGTCCATAGCTTGCTTCAAGCGGGCAAGGGTGGCCGGTTTATTCAGCGTGCCATTGGAGTCGGCGACCAAAAAGGATTCGCCATGGCTGCCGAAGGTCAATTCGGCGACTGCTGCGGATTTACCGCCTCGAAAGGAGCCGGCTTTGGTGAGTTGGAGCCCCGCGTCCGGCACTTGTTCTATGGAGGACTGAAGACTCAGTAGCAAATCCCACAACAAGCCACTTTTGACCTGATTGGTGACTCCGTCGGCATCACGGTTGCCGTATGCGCGAATAAATATGCCAGGGGTTCCAGCTTGCTTCCGCGAATGGATGTGGTGAATTTGTAAATAAAGTTCGCATGGCTTGGCATCCAGTGGTTGCCAGTGCCACCAAAAGCCGAGGAAACCGCCTGATGCATTGGGCACGTAGTCCCACACTGGGCCGTCGTCGGCTAGGTCGAGATTGTGTTGTAGCCAGGCGAAGAAGCCTTCCCAGGCTTGCCAGCTTTTTGTTGTCCAATGCTCAAGGGGAAGGTCGGCGAAGGCATTGGTTTGGTTTTCCCATTCCTGAAGATGAGAGCGGAACTCCTCGACGATGTCGTTTCCAGTCGAGGGGTGACGATCCAATACTTCTAGGAGGTTTGGGCGGAAAAAGAAACCGTCGGCCCCTACAGGCAATGGCCGCTGCGACTCGTTTCCGGTTTTTAGGTAAACGGCAAGAACTTCGCAGCCAGGGTCTTGTTCCTGTAGCTGCTTCTTATATCGCCGAATTTGACCGCCATGATCTTTGCTCCTGGTTTTGTCTTCAATGATCAGGTAGGTGCGACCATTGACTTGCACCACCACATCGGCTTGATTGGCTTGGGTTTGAACATCGAGTTGCTTCAACCTGAAATCAGCGGGTGATGCCACTTCATGTGAAGAAACGGCGTACAGCAAGCTCTGCAGGAGGTCTCTTCCAAGCTTATGGAGTGGCCCCGAATAATTTGGCTTTGCCCACTCCAGCAAATATGCAATTACTGCATCCTGCGCCAGCTCGGACCGGGCGTGATCAAAGAGGTTTGGCAATTTGGGGTCCTTGAGAGTGGGGCCGCTTGACATCAGTTGTTAGGGGACTTTGTAAGGGTGAACAGCTTGATCAATCGATCCTAGGAAATCAGGATAATCACGTTGGCCATAAGAAAGGGAACCGCGCTAAACCCCAACGGAACTGCAACCACTGATCCCCCGCTAATTGTGGACAGATCAGCACTGGAACTACAAGTGAACTATTTGCAAACCTGCAAATTCTTGAGCGAGGCGCAGGGCAACCAGTCGCCTGTGGCAATGATCTGCTTCATGCTCACTGCACAGCAAGCAGGCCCCATCTAAAAACTCTTCATTCAGGGCGAGCTTTGGCAGCCGGCCTTCAAGCATTGATTGGAAACCGGCCTCGAATTCCTCCCAGCTTCCTTTCTCTTTTTTATACCCATTCAGCAGCTCACTGGTAGGTGCGAGAAGCTCAACATGGTGGTAGCCGATATTACCAATCTGGTTTAGGAAATAGCTCAAGTCCCTGCCCTTCGCAAATCCGGACAATTGGGAATTATTCCGCAAGCGTATATCGAGTACCCGCCGGACGCCGGCGTCAATTAGCTTGGAGAAAAACTCCTCGGCGGTCTTTTGGGTAAAGCCGATAGTGAAGAGAGTTAACTGCTCAGCCATTGCCTAGAGATGCGCTTTGCTCAACATCATTCTGCTCGGAGTCGTGCCAAGCGACTTTGTTACCAATCAGCCTGTAGGCGTCAGCCTGAAGTTCGCTCACCGAACAAAAAAGATTGTTGGCTTCAATTTTGGCAGCCTTCATAACGCGGGCAGTCACTGAATCCATCGACTCCAAAGTTCCATCTGCCAGGATATGCTTGACGTTGAAGCCTTCGCAGGAAAGGGATCGCGCCACCAAAATAGTGCGATGGCAGTCGATTGGATCTTTTTCGGCGCACATCAGGGCAATTTGAAATTCTTGCGTCCCTTCATGCAGACGCTTAATCCCTTGTTGGAATAACCTGGTATTTCGAACTAGCTCGAAATCGACCTTCCCATTCACATAGCACTCCTCCTCACTTCTACGGGCACCGAATTCCGGGCCGAAAAAGAGGTAGCGGATTCCGGCTTTTTCTAGCTCGGGCTTGAGGAAGTCTTTACTGAACCATGGACAATAGCGACTGTAGGGAGAGGTGCGCACATCCACCAATGCCGTCACATTGTGCTTGGTCAATAGCCCCAAAAACACATCTAACGTGTGGTTAGAGTGCCCAATGGTGTAGACGAGTGGGGCAGGTCCAGGCTTCATGCCTCCTCCAGGATAGTGGCAATTACCTTGTAGTGGTATCCCCTGAATGGCTCCGTCAAGCTGATGCAGAGCAGGCAAGGCTTTGTCCAGGGAATTGAAATTTCGTGCTCACTCCCCACCTTTACTGGATGCTTATTCCTGAATCGTGCCCTGGTGAAATGGTCATCCGTGATGGGCATCTTGTAGCTGTTCCTGCGATACTTGAAAGTGGCGTTGGAGGTCTTTCTGCTGCCGTTTTGCTGTTCGGACTTCCAATTTCTGCCTAGGTGGAATTCCAGCGATTCCGGCCGAATGATGACCAGGGATTGATGCAGGGTTTGGAGCTCCTGAGAATTGGGGGAGACGCGGTCAGATCGGCCTGACTCGCCGGTCCCCCACAATGTGGCCGGGTGCTCTTCCAAAAGCTCAGATAATGCCGGGTGCATAGGGATGCGACCTTTTCCCTGCCAGGGCTGATCGCCTGCCAACAACCAGTTCTCAGGTTGGGCGATTCCTAGTTGCGGGCCTCTCAAGCTGGCGATGACGTCATCCAACAATTGAATTCGGCCACCTGAATCTTTAATTACCTCGTTTAGCGATAAAGCACCACCTTCGGATTTTGATATGGGCCGAATCCAATCTCCAAGCTTAAGAGGAAAATCTCTCTGAATTTCACGCCCAGCTATACAACGCCCATGCTTCTTGATTGAATTCGCCAGGATCAACAGTCTCCTTTGCTTCATGGATTCGGATAACTGGGGCCAATATTCTGGTCATGTTCAGAAATCAAAACCTATACCCGCCCTAAGGCTAAGTCCATCCAATTCGGTTTCCAACAAACCGAAGAGTTCGTCTTCGGCTGGCGAAACCGGATGCATGTAATTCAGGTTGAAGTCTAGGAATAGCGAAGTGCCCATAACAAATTCGGCTCCTAATCCCGCTCTAAGCCCTACCTGGGTTCCTGCATCCATATGATCAGTAATCACTCCGTGGATGGATCCATAAGGGCGAACATCAGGATTGTCGCCGATGAAAATGCGGCCACCGCCGGAAATCTCCAGGGAGTCCAGATTCTCAAACTCAGAGTCGGCGATAAGGACTTCGATGGTTGTGCTTTTGTTACCACTGGCATCCCAAGTGGAAACTCCTGCGCCCAACTCGATGGACTTGTGATCAGTTTCGAAGGAAATTGAATAGCCCAATGCCTCAATCGAAGCATCGGTCTGGTCCCAGGCAATAATGTTTAGCCGAGCGAACCCTCGGTTGTGATAACCGGACTGAGAGCATGAGGTGAGGCAAAGCACTGAAATAGCTCCCAGAGTTGTAAGCTTGGATGTAGTTTGGAAATTCATCTTTATCACTTTATCCCTCCCATTCCTCTTCCATCTCTTCTTGTTCTTCCAAGGACGCATTTAGCTCTCGACCAATTGGACCAAGCGGCAAGGTCTTCAATGCCAATACATTTGCTTGTCTTGCCAACGGGACGTATTCCTGTACGGCGGCAGTAACGGCGGCACTAATAGCCATGGCGATAAGGTCCGCTAAAGGATTCCCTAAACTCTGACTCGTGTCGGAGGAGACAACCCGAACTGCTGAATCCTGCCAAAGCGTCGCCCCGGTCTCAGTGTCAACCAACCTGTACGTCATTGAAACGGACACATTGCTGGCGATCACTGCATAATTGGTATCCCAACTATGAAGCGTGACGTATAAAACAGCATCGGCTCCCAAGTAGTCCTTAAATGTGGCCGGAGCTATTTTGGTTAACTGCCCTCCCTCATACAGGCCCTCGGTGCGGAGTAGCTCGATGGCAGGGAGAACCGGAAGCACGTAGTAACCTCTCTGGATCAAAGGGTTGCCTAGAGTGCATAGAACTGCCTCGGGTGCTTCCGCCGAAGTTGTCTCATTGATCACCGGCAAAACTAGGATGCTGCGCTGGGAAAGTGCCTCGACCTGGACAGGCTGAGTTGAACAAGACACCGCTCCGATAGCGATCAGCAAGACTGAAAGAGATTTAAAAGCGCTAGATTTCATTGCTTTTCTCCACCTGCTTCAGCGATTGGAGTTTCTACTAAAAACTTATGCAAAGCAGAGACAATGACAACTGACTCCGGCCAATGCTCAAGCTCACGGTCAAGCCACAGGTGAGCTTCGTCCTCCCTTTCAGCTAGTACTAAATAATAAGCGAGTTCAGCGCACAAGCCGGGAGGAGGCGGATCTGTCGCAGCTAAGGCTTCGAGAGACCGAATATGGTTTTCGTAAGTACTCGGGCTTGGTTCGAACACGGAAGCATAAAGGGATTCATCGTATCGATCCCAAGCCGTTTGGCAGGAAGCCGCCATTAAGACTAAAAGGGTAAAAACAATTTTCATCGAACTCGTACCTCCACCGTTTGACCCGGTGCTGCATAAACTTTTTGCCGAGCGACAACCTGCCCGTCATGAAAAACCGTAATCGTATGTGCACCCGCCGCGATTGAGTAGCGGGTATCGTCGCCAGAGATTGAGACCGCAGTAGAGTCGTCTACCCGGAAGGTCATTCCAGAGTCAGCGTTAACAAATGTAACTAATGCTTCGTCAGGAAGCTGTCTTGCCTCTTGATTCATTTGGCAACCCGCCAACAAAATCAAGCAAGTGAGTTTGGAGATGGCTTTCATTTTTCCTCCTCCTCTACAACAAGTTCTTCCAGGATTATTCCGCCGGGCCGCTGGCCGACCCATTCGCAAACTGAGCCCTCCTGTAAACCCGAGCCAAAGAAGCTCACAACTTTTATGCGCCCCAGCTCTTTACCGGGCAATTGGATTGTTCCACCAAGCTGGTGGTTCTTGACCTTTTCACCTTGTTTCAAGACGACGAGGACATCGCCGATGGATATACCCTGATCCGAGCCGCCAGCAATCATGACAGTGTTTCCGTCGATAGCAACCACACTGGTTCGCCAAGGCGCCGCATCTAGGTTCTGCAAAATGTTTCCGATTAGGCTGCCAATGGCCGCCGATATGGCTTTGTCATTAATCGTGGAATCGTATGCCGCATCGGACCCAACGCCAAATACTCGGCCGGCTTCGATATCCGCCTCGCCTCGGCCTTCCTCCGCGTATACGACCACGCCAGAACGAGTGTCGATCAAGCGGAGATTAACCGCAGCATAAGCAACTTGCTTTTTGGTTCGTGAAAAAACGCCTGTCTCAGACGTCACCTGACGGCCGAACTCGGAGACAGATCCCAAAATCGCAAAATCTGCGCCGATCGTATCAACATCCTGGATATCAGCGTTTGCCGGGAGGTCGGATTCCACAAGCAACACTGCTCCGGAATCAACCAACCGGGCTTTCAGAATGTCTTCGGCCTGCTTTTCAATTGCCTTCTCTTTGTCGCCAAAAACACCGCGGCCGTACTTCGTCTCGTTCGAGAACCTTAATACGGCGACTTTGCGCTTCAGAGCTGGTTCTTGGTCAATGACTTGAGGGGGGGCTTCCTTCTCTGGTCCTGGCGCAACCATAGGGGCGCTAGTTGTTGCACAAGAGCAGAGAGCGAGCACGCCAATTAGGGGGAGATTGACAGTTCTCATTACTAGTTGAAACGTTTTTACTGGATAGATTCCGATCAAGCAACATCTTTTCTGTAAAGATCAAGCAACATCTTTTCTGTAAAAAGCAGCAGACTCATCAAATGCCTTCC
>CAYFOM010000045.1:0-30005 GCA_964344765.1 uncultured Planctomycetales bacterium
GTCTGCGCCAAATGTAACTTTAGGGGATTTGCGGTTTTCGGGGGTGAAGCCCATGGGCCATGTCGTCAAGGGCTTGGAGTTCGATCAACTGGATGGCTTCGCGATGATGACGGAAGTCAGCGCGCCGTTCATCGTCGACCGCTCGGTGATTTTGGGGCAAGGCTTGATGATGAACCTGTATCAGCCATACTCCACCGACCCCGCAATTTGTTGGGAACGCCTTGGGCAGTGTGATGGTGCCAGTATCTCCTCAAGCGTCGGCGGAATGGATGTGCCCGGCATTACGGATCGCTTCGTCAAAACGATGCAGGTGTTGGTGCTGGAAAACTTCGGCATCGACATCCTCGAAAATCCGGAAGCGAAGCCGTACATCGATGCTTGCTTGAACCTCGTCAGCGTTTTCGGTCCTGGCTTCGTTAGCGAAGTCAGCATGGAGCAGATGGGGGAAAGCGGTCAGACCCAAATGACGGTTTCGGTGTCCGATGTCGATCGTGCCAAGCAAGCCATCGATGATCTGCCCGCAGAAATCATTGCAGGTTTCCAGATGGGTTTGGCTCAATCAGGCAACTCGCTGCGCGCCGAGTGGGGTGAAAACGCCGTGATCATGATGAAAGACCCTAACCTGACCGGCGAGTCGTCGCTGGCCGATAGCCCGGCGTATTTGCAGACCATTCCGCAAATGAAGGAGCTTGTCGGCGACGACGCACCGGTTTGGCTGTCCTACTTCTCGCCCAGCTACGACGCGTTTTTCCTGTCGTCGCTGGCCGAAACGGTGGATTTTGTCACGGAAGTGGCGGGATCCGGAGTTTTAGTCGACTTTTCTAAGCTCGGGTCCGTAAGCGATCTTGAGCCATTGATGCACCCCGGATTTGCGGTGATGACTCGCCAACCAGGCAAATTGGTCGTGCACGCTCAGTCTTCCTTCGGCTTAGTCATGCCGGCTCTGGTGATGGCCGCCCGCGCGGTTCAAAACGAGATGGAAGCCAACACAGTATTCGAACTGGAAGAAGACGAGTTCTAGTTCGCCCTCAGCCACCCCTCACCCCGAATCATCATGATTACCATTCTTAGTCTTGCCGCGCTACTGGTTCCGCAGCAACAGGCGCCGTCGGCCGCAGACTTCATGCCCGACGACACCTTCCTTTACCTGGAAATGTCGATGGAGCCGTTCCATCGCCTCGGCGATCAGACCATCGCCTACAAAATGTTCGAGAAGGGCGACGTCGCCGAAGCGCTGACGCCGCTGGCCGATGAAGTCCATTCGCATTTGGACGCGTTGTCGATGGAGCTCGGCTTCGATGTCGTCAGCTTGGTCGCCGGCAGCCGTTTTTCGATCGGCTTGAACTGGACTGCGGCCATCAATGAGGGCGGTTGGTTGCCGGTCGCGGCCGAGCTGACTCCAGCCGTTGCCGAGAACGTGCGCTTGGATGCCATCTTGAATGAGGCCGGCATCGGCAATTGGTGGCAAGGCGGCAACTTGCTGATCGGCGTTCTGCACACCGATGAGTTTGGTCGCTTGGAAGGCAATTATGGTCCAGCGCCAAATTCGCCGGAAGCCAACGCGTTGCGTGCCGACGGCGCGAAGTACTTGCAAGCCATGCTGGACCGCACTGCCTATCAGCGCACCGGCGGTATGACCGGTTTGGATAGCTGGAAGGCGATGACCAGTAAGTGCCGCGGTAAGAACGACGTCACCGGTGCATGGCTGATGATGGATAAGTTCAGCCGCGAGATGTTCGAGGACATCATTGGTGAAGAGATGCCAGATGAAATCGTGCAGATGATGGAGATTCTCGAGATCGACAAGTTCCGCGGCGTGGGTTGGACGACCAGCGTGGCGCCGCCGATGCTGGAGGATCGCATCATGATTTACGGTCCCGGCATGATGCAGAAGTACTTCCCGGCGAACGTCAACGAAGCCGCAAACGTGCCGATGTTGATGGGCTTGCTGCCGCACGATTCGTACCAGACGATGATGTTTGTCGCCGACTACGGCAAGTTTGGCGAGGACATCAAAGCTTGCATCGATCTGATGCTGCAGTTGGGCGACGAAGAAATGCCGGAAGAAGCTGCCGGCATTATGGACATGGTTTTTGCGTTGCTGGCCGAAACCGGTCCGGTGTTCTTGAGCAACGCCCGCGCCGACGATTACGAGCGCGGCTTGCCCGGCGATTTCTGGCTGCAAGCGCGCAACCCGGAAAAGGTCACCGAGATTCTGCAAGCAGGTCTTCCTGATGGTCTCGCCGACGCCTTGGCCGAAGGCATGATGTTTGGCCCTGGCGTACCGGAAGTGTTGCTGACCGTGCGCGGCAATCGCTTGACCGTGTTTGAATCAATGGGTCCGGAGACCAACGAAGTGCTCGCCACCCAACCGGAATTCCGCGGCGCCGCGGCGTTGTTTGCCAAGTACCCGGTCACCGAGGTTTATGGTGCCGAGTACCTCAGTGCGGCAATGATGTCGGAAGCTTTCGAAATCTTGCGCTCCGACGGCAACGCGTTGCTGCACGAGTTAGCCGGTGACGATCTTCCGCTGGATTTGGGCATGTTGCCGGCACCTGCGGTGGTCAGCGCGCTGATGCAATCGTCGGCAACGGTTTCGGTGGTAACGCCGGAAGGCTTCTACTCCGAAGGCCACGCGCCGTTCGGTCGTTTGGCTACCCACATGCTGATTCGCATTCCGGCGGCGCTGAAGATGCTGGAAACCTTCGGCATGTTGTCGACTGGCGAATTCGAAGCCGAAGAGTTCTAAGCAATCGCGGGGCGACCACCCCGCAACTGTTAATTCAAACCACGTAGGGCTTGGGTCCCGGCCAATTTGCCGGTGACCCAAGCCCACAAAAAATTATGGCCGCCGATGTCACCGATGACATCGAGGATTTCGCCGCAGAAGAATGCACCTGGTGTGCGGCGGCTTTGCAGCGTTGACGGATCAACATCGGCCAATGGCACGCCGCCGCCGGTGACTTCGGCGTAGTCGTAACCTCGTGTGCCTGTGAGTGGCAGCTCCCATGCCGTCAACGCGTTCAGCAATCGATTGCGGTCGTCCTTGCGGAACTGGGCGAGGTTTTGCTCAGCGTCGATTTGGCAGTCTTGCAGAATTGCAGCGCTTAATCGTTTCGGTAAGCGTCCGACCATTGCCGCGCCGATGGTCTTTTTGCTGCCGCGCAAAATCTGCTCCCAGCGTTCGCGGCTCCAGCCTTTCCACGCGACTTGAATGCGGCATGCCTCGCGCGCGTACCAGTGGCTGGCGTCCAAGGCCGCCGGGCCGGAGAAGCCGAAGTGGGTGAATAACAGTTGGTTCGTAGCTTCGGCTTTGCGCTTTTGTTGATGCCACGCAGACCATTGCACCGGCACCGACAAGCCGGCAAGCTCGGTCCACCAACCTTCGGCGGTGGTCAGCGGAACCAGCGCTGGGTAAGTTGGAATCAGCTCATGCCCAAGTTGCTGAGCAAGCTTGTAGCCGCTGCCGTCGCTACCGGTTTTGGGTACCGATCGACCGCCAGCTGCCACGATGATGCGATCGGCGGTCACGACGTCGCCGCGTTGGTTATGAATGCGGAAACCGTCGCTCGATTCAATGCGTGCGACGCGCCAACTCTTGCGCAGAGTCACGCCTAACGTTTCGGCGGCGCCGAATAACGCATCGTGCACTGCTTTGGCGCGGTTGGCTTGCGGGAAGAGCTTGCCGGATTCACTTTCCAGGACCAATCCCACACCCAAGTCGTCTTCAAAGAAGCTGCGCACTGCAGCGTGCGGCCAAGTTTTGAACAGACGCTTAAGAACGTTCGCCGAGCCGGAACTGTAAAACGCCTTGGGGTTAAATTCACCCGGCAGCACATTGCAGCGTCCGCCGCCGCTAATCAGAATTTTAGTTCCCGGTTTGGCCGACGCATCCAGCACCACAACCTCGGCGCCACCACGGGCGGCAAAGATTGCAGCGGTGATGCCGGCCGCCCCGGCACCGATGACGACTACCTTAGGCCGGCTCATGAACTTGGGCGGCTTGCCACGCCTGCATCGAAACTTCGCACATTGCGCGGCCGATGATATCGGCTTCGTCGTTAGTGGTGCAGGCCGGAGGCATCGCGTAGATCACGTTGCCGAGTGGTCGCAGCAGAACTTGTGGGTGGGCTTTGCATGCATCGCGTAGGTGGTCGCCTAGACCGGACAGATAGCCGCCGTCGCCGCTACTGAATTCCACCGCGACGACGCCGCCAAGGTGGCGAATGTCGGCGATTGCGCCCGCCGGCAATTGCTCGGTTAGCGTTTGCACATGCTGCAAAATGCGCGCGCCTAGTTGAGTGAGTTTTTGCGGCGTGTTCTCACGGCGAATTAATTGAGCCGACGCATCGGCAACCGCGCAACCGATGGGGTTGGCGCAGAAAGTATGGCCGTGGAAGAAGGCTTTGCTGCGTTCATCCGACAGGAACGCCGAATAGATCTGCTCGCTGACCAAAGTCACCGCCAACGGCATGGTGCCGCTGGTCAATCCCTTGCTGAGCGCCATCAAATCCGGGCACGCGCCGGAGTGTTCCATCGCGAAGGTTTTGCCGGTGCGGCAAAAACCGGTCATCACTTCATCGGCAATGAGGTAGACACCGAATTGATCGCATAGCTTGCGCGCGGCGGCGACAAAATCGGCCGATTGCATCTTCATGCCGGCAGCACCTTGGATCATCGGTTCCAAAACAAAACCAGCGACGCGATCTTGATTGGCTTGAAGCGCAAGTTCCAACGCGTCGGCGCAGGCCGGTACGCGAACCACCTCGAACAAGAACGGGCCGAATTCGCCGAAGAAGGGCTCGGGTTCGGCCAGCGACATGGTGCCGAAGGTGTCGCCGTGGTAACTGCCTTCCAGTGACAAGAACAAGGTGCGCTGCGGTTCGCCGCGCCGGACCCAGCTTTGGTAGGCGGCTTTGAGCGCGACTTCGACGGCGGTGGAACCGTTATCCGAAAAGAAAACCTTGCTTAAGCGATGGTTGTCATCGGCCAAAGGCGCGGCGAGGTCGATCAGGCTTTCAGCCAGATTCACCGCTGCTTCGTGAGTGCAGCCGGCGAAGAGGACGTGATCCAATTTTTCGGCTTGAGCGCGAATGGCTTCGACCAACTCCGGATGGCCGTGGCCGTGCAAGCAGGCCCACCACGAGGAAATGGCGTCGAGAATTTTGCCGCCGTCGGCGAGCTCCAGCCACGCACCTTTGGCGCCGACTACCGGGAGGAAGTCGTCGTCCAGATCGTGTTGGGTGAACGGATGCCAACAAAGGTGGCGATCTTTTTGCTGCCAGTTTTGGGTCATCGCTTCGAAACTTAAGTGGTTGCCTGAACGGGTTCGCACGATTCGCAGTCGAGCTTCTTGGCTGCCGGAATCACAACATCGAGATGGCCTTCTGCGATCCATTTGCGAAGGTGGCGCACGTCGAGGTGATCGAAATGCGGAACTTCAATCACCGGCAAGTCGGTCAAGATTCCGCGCAGGCTCTTGAGGTTACCCGGGTGCTTGCCGCCGATGACCATGACGCCGCGAATTTCAATGTTGCGGTGGCGCAGTGCTTCTACGGTTAGCAGCGTATGATTCAACGTACCCAGTGCGGCGCGGGCGGCGATCACAACCGGATAGCCGAGGCTTTGCAAAACATCGGCTTGGCTTTGCTTGGCGTTGAGGGGTACCAGCAATCCTCCGGCGAGTTCCACGATGCATTCCTTGCTTTGCATCGCAGCAAGTTTGGCGCGGACCCCGCCGACGACCTCCTCCGCGCTAACCGTGCAGTTTTGGAATTCCGCCGCTTGATCGATCGACGCGGGCAAGTCCAGTTCAACCACAGGTTGCTCGATTTGCTCATCGGCTAAGCCGGCCAATCGTTGCACGCTAGCCGTGTCGGAATCGCTACCGGTTTGCACGGGTTTCAAATAGATCGCGTTGTGTCCGGCGCGTTCCATTTGCAACATCATCAATGCCGATAACACCGTTTTTCCTACGTCGGTGTCGGTGCCGCAAACCACCAAGGGCTTGCTTGCTTGCGCGATGTGGATCAGCGAGGTTGCCAAGCTCCGAATTTGCTCCGGCGTGTGATCGGAATGCACCACGATGCGCAATCGACAACTATCGCGCGGCACCGTCGGCGGACGAATCCCGCGTACATCGAAGCCTTGCTCTTGCAGTTGCTCGGCAATTAGCAGCGTGCGTTCCGGGTTGCCAAATACGACCGGCACGATCGGGCCTTCACCTCGCACGTCTAAGCAGGCTCCTTTTAACGCCGAACGCAAGAGCTGGGCGTTTTGATGGATGCGCTCCACTCGTTCCGGTTGCTTCATCACCAAACGAATCGATTCGCTCAGCGCGGCGGCGGCGGCCGGAGTATTGGAAGTGGTGAAAATGAAGTTGCGCGCTCGATTGATCAACGTGTGGATCAATGCTTGCGAACCACAAATCAAAGCACCGCCTACACCCAGAGCCTTGCCGCCGGTAATCATCCGCGATACCAAGCGTGGATGCGTCGGCAGTACCGGCAACAGCGCGGCGGAATGTGCTTCATCCAGCAGTAAGTAAGCGTCGAACTCTTCGCAAAGCTGAAGGATCTGGTCCACCGGTGCCTGGTCGCCGTCCATGCTGAACACGCGTTCGGTGGTGATCCATTTGCGTGCCGGCTTTGCATCGGAGGTCTTCAAAGATGAACCCTTCTCGGCGGCGTTTTGAGTAAGCAATCGACGCAAATCGTCGACGTCGTTATGCGCAAAGATCTGCACCGCAGCGCGACTCATGCGACAGCCGTCAATCAGCGATGCATGATTCAATTCATCGCTAAAGATGACGTCGCCCGATTGCGGCAAGGTGCTGAGCAATGCAAGGTTTGCTTGATAGCCGCTCGGCATTAAGAGTGCCGCTTCCGTTCGCTGCCATCGCGCGGCAATGCGTTCCGCCTCGGCGTGAACCTCGGTATGCCCGCGCAGCATGCGAGCAGCCGGCGCACCGACTCCAAATTGATGCAGCGCGCGTTCAGCCGCGGCCACAACTTGAGGATGGCGCGAATGACCTAAGTAATCATTCGACGAAAAATCCAAACCCGCAGGTTGCTTCAACTCGCGGTACAAACCTGCAGACTGCAATTCTTGCAGCTCGCGGTTCCAATCAGCATTCAATTCGTTCATGAATCCCATCCAATCCCAACTTGGCAAATAGCGACGCGTCACTTGCTTTGCTTTGATTGGGTGTGGTCAGCAATTGATCGCCGAGGAAAATCGAATTTGCACCGGCCAGGAAGCACATCGCCTGCGCTTCTTCACTTAACTTGGAGCGCCCGGCCGACAACCGAATCTGCGTATGCGGCATCAAAATCCGCGCAACCGAAACCGCGCGCACCATTTGCTCCCATGGCAGAGCATCCATGTTTTCCAATGGCGTTCCGGCAACCGGAACCAGCGCATTAATCGGCACCGACTCCGGCGGCTGCTCTTGATTCGCCAACTGCATCAACAAGTCGACGCGATCCTCTTCCGATTCGCCCAAGCCCAAAATGCCGCCACAGCAAACCTTCATGCCGGCTTCGCGCACCAGGCTCAAGGTTTGCAGGCGATCCTCGTAGCTATGCGTGCTAACGATGTTGTCGTAGTAGCTCTCTGACGTATCCAAGTTGTGGTTGTAAAAATCCAACCCGGCATCTTTCAACGCCGCCGCCTGATCCGGACTCAACATGCCCAAAGTCGCGCACGTTTCCAGCCCAAGCTTGCGCACCTCGCGCACCATTTGCAGAACTTCTTCAAAGC
Organism: uncultured Planctomycetales bacterium; assembly: GCA_964344765.1. GTDB lineage: Bacteria > Planctomycetota > UBA1135 > UBA1135 > UBA1135 > JACNIZ01. Next base: position 7,762 of record CAYFOM010000045.1, read on the forward strand.
CGCGACCTTCACGCGGCGACTTCCACGCCGCGCCCATGCAAAAGCGATCAGCGCCACCGGCTTTGGCTTTACGAGCTGCATTGACCACGGAATCGACCGACATCAAGCTTTCGCGTTCTAGGTCGGTACTGTGATGCGCCGACTGCGAGCAGTAGCCGCAATCTTCCGAACACGCGCCGGTTTTGATCGACAGCAAAGTCGAGCATTGCACCCGTCGCGGATCATGATTTTGCCGATGCACTTGCGCCGCTTGAAACACCAAGTCCAGCAGCGGTTCGCGGTAGAGTTTTTGCACCTCTTCCTTGCACAGTAGAGTCGCGGTGACCATCCGCGCATTGTCGCAAAGCTCGCCTTTTATAGGGAGCTTGAATATGCGATTTGGTCACCGATCCGTCACTGGATCGGCAAGTTTGATGCTTGGCCCTGCAGCCTATGGCCGACTATTTCGGCAGCTCGTTCGTGGGCGCTAAACAGGTTGCGCCGGTGCATAGGTAGAGGGTCGGTTTGCCATCCAGTGCGGTACGCCCGGTCAACAACGGATTGGTGCTGCCCTCATCCGCCGTCTTGCGAAACAAGTACCAATCGGCAACGCCATTCGGCCGCCGGAGTAGAGAGCTTTGCCACTGGTTGATCGCCGCTGCGTCGCCATTGCCGATCACCACGGCGACCGTCGGTTCATCCACCGCCAGCTGGTAAAGCCGCAGCGTGTAGCAAAAGCCGCTGGGGCCGCGCTTGGCGAATGGCAGCATCGCCGACAGCCCTTGGAGCGCCGGTTCACGCCATTTTTCGTCATGGGTCATCGCGTACAAACCCAACAACGACTCCAATGCAATCGCATTGGGCGACGGAATGGCGCCATCCCAAGGTGACTTCAGCCGGTGCAAAACCGTCGGATCAGCTCCGTCGGTGTCCCAGAAAATGGCGGTTTCCGGGTCCCAGAAATCGGCAAGCATTTGTTCGCCAAGTTCTTTTGCGTGCTGCAGCCATTTGTGGTCGCCGGTAGTTTGGTAAAGCGACAACAATGCGCGGATGAAGTAGGAGTAGTCCTCCAGTACCGCTTGATGCTGGGCTTTGCCCTGCCGCCAAGAGCGCAGCAATCGCTTGGACGCATCGACGCCATCGGAATCCCCGGTCGTGGATTCGGTTCGCCACATTTGGGCGAGTACAAAATCGGCAGCGCGCTCGGCGGCTTCCAGGTAGCGCGGCTGATCCAAGCTCGCGCCGGCCCAAGCCAATGCGTGAATGGCCAAGCCATTCCAAGCGGTCAGCACCTTGTCGTCGTTGCCCGGCGGCACGCGTTTTTCACGAGCCTCATAAAGCGCCTGACGAATTTCAGCGAGCATTTGATCCAAGCTCACGCCTTCGCCACCGAAGTCAGCGCCAACGTTTTGCGGATCCATCCCCATCTGTTGCGCAACCTTCAACGCCGACGTCTTCGCTTGCAGCACCGAGGTACCGTGTTCAAAAGTTCCCGATTCAGTGACGTGGTACCAGGCTGCGGCGAATTGGCCGCGCTTTTCGCCGAGCACAGCCTCAAGCTGCTCCGGCGTCCAAGCAAAAAACTTGCCTTCTTCGCCTTCAGAATCGGCGTCGGTTGCCGACCAAATGCCGCCGGCCGGATCGATGCGTTCCTTGAGTAAGTAGTCGCAGCATTCCGTCACGATGCGCGCGAAGTCGTCGTTGCCGGTAATCCGCCAAGCATCCAAGTACGCCGGAATCAGCGTGCCCTGGTCGTACAACATCTTCTCGAAGTGAGGGATCAGCCACTGCTCGTCGACCGAATAGCGCGCAAAGCCGCCGCCGATTTGGTCGTACATGCCGCCGGCCGCCATTTTTTGCAGCGTGAACGACGCCATTTCCACTGCCGACGGCGAGCCGTCCTGCAATAGGTAGAGCAATGCCCCGGAGGGTGGGAACTTGGGTGCGTTGCCGAAGCCGCCCCAGGTGGCGTCGAAACGCTCGCGGAATTCGGGCAGCCACTGTTTGCGCAGTTGAGCCAGCTCGTTGGCGTTGGGCAGTGGGGAGGACGCGGCATCCGGGAATTCCACCTCCAACATGCCGGTCAGCTGATCCGCCGACGCCAAAACTGCGTCGCGGCGGTGCATCCATGCATCGTGGATGTTATGGAGTAGATCCTTAAAGCCGGTGCGGCCGTATTTGGACTCCAGCGGGAAATAGGTACCGCCGAAAAACGGCTTCAAATCCGGGGTCAGGAAAACCGTCATCGGCCAGCCACCGCTACCGGTCATGCGCTGCACCGCGGCCATGTAGAGGTCGTCCAGATCCGGCCGTTCCTCGCGATCGACCTTGATGGAAATGAAGTGTTCGTTCAGATATGCAGCGACCTCTTCATTCTCGAACGACTCATGCTCCATCACATGGCACCAGTGGCAAGCCGAGTAACCGATCGACAGGAATATCGGTTTGCCTTCGTCCTTCGCGCGCTGCAATGCTTCGGAATCCCATGGATACCAGTCCACTGGATTGTGAACATGCTGCAGCAGGTACGGGCTGGTCTGGCCGACGAGGTGATTGGTGGGGCGGTCGGTGGCGGGCGGCGTCGGGTTTTGCATGGTGCAAACCAAGGCTGGGCTCAGCAGGGCGGTGAGGATCACGTCGGCAGCTTAGCCGGCTCTGCGTACCGTTGTATGGGCGTATTACAGGGCTTGTGTACTGCCGCCCGACCGGGCAGAATATAGGGGTATGGGCTTGTACAGACGCCTCTTCAAGGGAGCGTCCCGCGACGATGTCGCGCCACGTTCCCCCGAGGATGCCCGAGCCGCTCAGGAATTAGCTGAAGAGCTGCGGGACCTCAAAGATGAAATCCGAAAGCTTCGAGAAGCCCTCCAAGAATCTCCACAGTCTTCCCGCCGGGGAGAAAGTCGAGGTCGCGGAGGTCGTGGTCGAAGCTCTGGAGGCAGCCGCTCGCGTGGTGGCTCCTTCTCCGAACGGGGCCGCAAAGAAGGTCCCGCCAAGGTACCGCCGGACGACGCTCCGACGGGACCGCTAGTCGACTACTTGAAGAAACAAAAGGTCACGGTCTTCGAAGGCCAAGACGACCTTGCGCGCAATGAGGCTTTCGAGCACTTGGCGCGTCACTTGGGGCAGCACTTCTCGCTGCTGGCCAACTTCTACGAAAAGATGAAGCGTGCGGTGGCCACTGGCCGCACCACGCGAGTCGACATCGAGGGCTACTCCGAAGCCGAACGTTCGGCCGCCGTGCAGCTCGGTACTTTGCTGTACCGCCACGGCATGCTGAAGGATTTTTACTACCATCGCTCGCCGCGCAAACAGCTGCGGGTCATTCCGACCAAGGACGGCGAAACGCAGCAGTTCTTGACAGGCGGTTGGTTGGAAATCTACGTGGTGTGGTTGCTGAGCAAGCGACTGCGCGGGCATCTGCAGCCGAAACAATTCCAGGTCTTGTTTAACGTCAAGGGCACGCTGCCGACCGGCAACGAGTTCGAGGCGGATCTGATGGCGAGCATCAACGGTCACCTGCTGTGGCTGGAATGCAAAACCGGTCAGTGGCAGGACTACTCGGCGCGCTTCCGCGGTTTGGTCAAAGTGTTCGGCACCAATCGAAAAGGTGCCGGCCTGGTGTTGATCAAAACGCCGGATGCTTCGACCCGCGGACGGGCGACGGACATGCTCGACATGACGTTGCTGTCGTTGGACGACGTCGAGAATTACGTCGACGAATTCTTGGAGGTTCCCGAAGGCGAGCGTTTGCCGAAGCAACACAAGGTGCCGAAGGAGACGTCGTCGCAGCAGCGCAACGCTGGTGGCCGCGGTGGTTCTAAGGCCGGTGGCGATGGTGAAGGCGGGGGTGGAAACTCACGCCGCCGACGTCGTTCACCTGCTTCAGGGTCGAGCTCAAAGCCTGATTCCGGCGGCATGGCTGTCGAAGAGAAGGGAATCGAGACCTTGCCGGAAGACGCGAAGCCGCTTGAGAATCCGGAACCGGCCAAGCGCTTGGGCAAGGTGGACCTGGAAGAGGGTCGCGCTATTCCACGCCGCCGTCGCCGTCGTCGCTCGCGTAGTCGTACGTCGGGCGAGCCAGCCGCTGAAGCTGCCAAACCACAGGCCGATGGTGATTCCGAGGCGTTGCGCGAGGAGTTGCCGATTCAGCCGTTGAAGGGTGATGGTGATTCCGCTGCGAAGGCCGAGGCTAAGTCTGAGGACAAAGCCAAGTCGGATGCGAAGGCCGAAGAGCCGAGCAAGCCTGCCGAACCTGAGAAGCCGCTGATCCCGGCCGGCATGGTCGCGAAGAAGCCGAATTGGCCGGAGGTCACCGAAGATCGCAAGGCTAAGGATGTCGAGGACAAGGCGGATGCCGAGGCTAAACAGATCGATGAAGATGCTGCGCCGAAGGCGGAAGGTGATTCCGAGACTAAGGCAAGGCGTCCGCGTCGCCGTCGTCGGACTAAGAAGGTCGTGGCGGAAGAGGCAGCGGATTCGTCGGAGGCTAAGGCTGAATCCAAGGCTGATGCGAAGGCCGAATCGAAGGCGGATGCGAAGGCGGACGATGCTGAGCCGAAGAAAAAGGCTAAGCCACGCGCCAAGCGCAAGACCACGCGGTCGCGTCGCAAGCCGGCAGAATCGGAAGGCAAGCTTGAGCAGACTGATTTGGACTTGAAGTCATCGGACGACAAGCCAAAGGCCGATCAAGCCGACTCAGGTGACGAAGTCAAGCCTGTTCGCAGGAAGCGCGCCACCCGTAAAAAGACTGCGGCGAAGAAGGCGGAGCCTGAAGCTAAGTCTGAAGCGAAAGCCGAATCCAAGTCTGAAGCGAAAGCCGAATCCAAGTCTGAAGCGAAATCCGAATCTAAGCCTGAAGCAAAATCCGAGGCCAAGCCAAAATCCAAGCCGGAGCCGAAGGCGGAAGATAGCAAGAAGAAATCTGCCAGTGGCGTAACCATCATGCCTGACCTCAGCGCGATGATGGCTGGTTCTACAAAGCCGGCAGAGAAGAAAACTGAGCCGAAGGATTCGGAATAGTTTCCAACTAGCTCTCAAAAGGGGGGTGGGCTTTCAAGTCCACCTCCCTTTTTTTGTCTCCAGGGTTCGTGTGGATTTAAATTTATTGAGAAAAGTAATAGGGGTACTGAAGTTGGCGGCATCTATCAACCATGCTTGCTTTAATTACTCTTAGCCTTTTTATGGCCGCACAATTCCCCGAACCTGAAATAGGTGGTGCGAAGGGCGGCGTTCTTGATTTTGTGCGAAAGGAGGGTCACTTTGGCGACCTCGCGGATGATCCATGGCCATTGTATTTCCCTGACGGTCAAATTTATTCCTTTGCAGTTGGCGACTACGACGGTGACGGAAAATGGGATATGGCGGGTTGTGATTACAAATTTATGTGGGATGCAAATATTTGGCTTCGGACTCGCGTCGATGTCCCATTAGAAAGTATCTCGGTTTATCAGCGTGGAAAAATCGCAAGTACGAACGTGGACAACGATGATTTTTGGGAAATCTTCAAGGGAACCGAGCCAACTCCTTTTGTACCCATTGAGGATGCCAACTCGGTGATGTTTGCCACGGATATGGGCGCATACCCTGGCCCCGCTTACTCACTGTGGAGAGGGCTGGGCGCGAACTTTGATCTTTTCCCTGAACACGTATATGACCTTGGAGATTTTGATGGCGACGGATCCGGTGACATCCTCATAATTTATTCGCCATTTATTGACGCTCAAATCCATGTAGTGGATGCCGCGCTTGGCCGCGAAGTCATCCACATTGTTGATCCCAACCCTTCAATTTTTCATTATGCACGACCCCTTGGTGACATGGATGGGGATGGGAAAGCCGAGATTGGGTATATCGACAATCGATCCCTTTGGGCCATTCACGATGATGGAACTCGTGAAGAGATCTATCACATGGGTTTCAACGGTACGGGATTCGCCAGCCTAGGCAATATTCTTCCGAATTCGCCAACAGAAGAATACGTTCTTACCGGTAGCAATAACATCGACGTCATTGAATGGGATTCGGGCACGAGCTCTTGGATTAAGAATAGTGATTTAAGTGTGCAGATGGACGTCGGCGGCGTTCTGCAAACTGTTGGCGATTTGGATGGGGATGCAGTTCCGGATTTGGTGATGTTCGACTCCAGCACAAGTACAGTCATCATTCATTCCCTATTTAACCCATTCAATGCAATCAGTAAACCACTAGGGAAACACCGCATTATCGGAGGCAATGAATGCCAAGCATTTTGGGTTCCGGATAACAACGGCAATGCTCGTTCGGAAATTTATGTAGGTTGCAATTCGGACGGTGACCAATCCGTCGCGCTGGAGTTTAGTCCAGCTATGTGGGCGTTGGATGCTAATGGTCAATCCACGAATGTGGGTGAAGATGTGGAAAAGATCATTGTAGATTTTGGAAATTCCATGCCCGATGCCGACGAGATCCGAATCCTCACTTCCATGAATCCCGGAGCCACTTTGCTCGGCGACATCATTGCACCGCTGCAGCGTGACAAATATTTCAACTACACGTTGAACGGTCGCTACCACCCAGTTTGCATTAACCTTGAGCCGCTTGAGGATAGCTGGATTGATGCCGATCCCGAGCAAGGTTGCATCGGGCGATTCGGCTTCGACTTTGGTCCGTCCGGAACCCCGCCTGTCGAATTTCAGGGCAAAACTTTCTACATCTCCGCCATCGCCACGCGCCAAGTCAGTGGAAACACTGAATACCTCGCCGCCAGCGTTGCCATTCCCCTCAGCTTTTAATTCATCATGTTCATAAATCTAATCTTGTTCAGCAGCGTCGCGCTCGCCTCTCCTCAAGCTGGCGGCGAAGTTCAATACACCGGGGGCGCAACCAATGAATCCGGTGCATCGGCCGAAGCGGTGGTGTCGACTCGCGGATTGGGCCCGATCCCATGCTTCGAGCCCGAGCTCACCTGGGAGGAAGACGTCCACCCTTGGACTCGGCCCATGGACGCTGAGCTTGCAGTGGGACCTTACTCAACGGTAGCGGTTTCGAATTGGGGCGCGATGATTCTCGACAATCAAACGGGCAATCCGGTCGGAACCCAAATCCCACTTAGCCAATGGGTGGGTCCGGGTAGCGGAAATGTGTCCGACCCTTTTGACCCGGTCATTCATTACTCGCAGGAGACCGGCAAGTTTTATGCAGCGATGCTTGAGGTTTTAAACGGCGCATATCATCAACAGTATTTAGTGCTGGCTATCTCGACTGATTCCAATCCGCAAAGCATGAGTGGCTGGACGATTCATCGCCTGGAGCTTGAGTCGGTAATGAACGATCTACTAAGCACGCGATGGAGCCTAGACTTTCCAAACCTAGCCATCATCGGCGACAATTTAATCTTCTCCGCCGATTGGTTCCAAAACGCCGGAGGGAATTTTGTCGGTCGCTCTCACTCCGTCGGAGTCATCCCACTGGCCTCCCTCGCACCCGGCGGTAATCCAGCCAACGAAATGGTGTGGGCGGAAACAGCCGTGGCGGCAAAGGCAATGGGCATTGCCCAACCCTTCTCCGCACCCAATTCTGATGACATTGTTTTGGTCGCCGCGGTGTCAGGCAGCCGCTCGCGTTTGTTGCTGACCAGCCCAAGATGGGATCCAGCCGGTAATCTGAGCTGGAAGCAAACCTTCGTGAATATTCCTGAATTCGAGTTTCCAAACGACGGCGACTTCATGGTCGAAGCGATGAACATGAGCAAGCCGTTGGATATTAACGATGAGCGAATCAAGTCGTCGGTGCTGCACGATGGCAAGCTGTATGCAACCCATCACGTCGGCGAAATGGATAACGGCAATGGGCTGGTAGTTTCGCGTTGGTATGAAATCGACCTGAATGGATGGCCGTCAACCGGACAGCCGAGCTTGGTTTCCAGTGGCACAATAAAGGATGCACATGGTGCGGCGGCTCACTACATCTTCCCGAGCGTCGCTGTGGATATCGACGGCAATATGGGCATTAGCTATAACCGCTGCTCAATCACCGAGAATTTGTCGATTGGATATGCAGTCCGCCGCGAAGGACAAACCGATTGGGATGACCAGGTCGTAGTCGAAACTGGTGATACTTCTTGGGAGCCAAATGGCCCGATTTCTGGTGATCCAAATCCTCGCTGGGCTGATTACTCAAGCTCGGATTCCTATCACGGCAACCCCGGTGTGTTTCGTAGTCACTACGGCGTTCCGATGGAGCAGGAAGTTGGCAATTCGTCCATCTATGCCACAACCTTCCGCACCTATCTGGTGGAGTTCGATATCCACGACCTTGAGATTCAGGGCCCCACCGTCGGTCAGAGCGGACATACAGTCTCCATTCAAATCAATGGCGCCCAACCCAATTCCACCGTCAAGCTCGCGTATGGTTACGACGGGTTGGGTCACAACTCAGGAATCTCCGGTCTGGACGGAATGTCGCTCAACGTAATGAACATCGACACCACGCTTGCCACCACTTCAGACGCTAACGGCGATGCAACCTTCCTGGTCAGCATTCCGTCGACGCCGCCAGCATACGACATGGTGTTGCAAGCCTACTTCGATGCGCTAAGTCCTAATCGCGCCGGCAAATCCGCCGTCCACAAAATGGTGATTCAATAGTCGCAAGGCCTAGACCGCGGATAGCACATAAATCGTCCATGGCGCCACCTCGGTTTCACTAACCCAAGGTTGAGCGTCGTCGGCGTCGCACAAGATGTCTTCGACCGGGCGACGATCTTCAACGTCGAGCATGATGATTTTGACTTTGTTGCCGCTGCTTGCGTTGCGGTTTTCAGGAAAGTCTTTCGTGGTGAACGAAGCCCATTCGTGCCAATAGATTTCCGGTGAAGAAACTAAGCAGACGATGCAACCGCCGTCGGCTAAGCGGTTGAGAAGTTGACGGAAAAGAGTGACCTTCTTTTTGCGCGAAGGGATGTTGTCGAAAGTAAAGGCTGCGAGGATGAGATCGAAATCAGAGTCATCCAGAGCACTTAAGTCGCCATCCTCAACCAATCTGTAATCACCGTCGGCATCTTGCTTTTGAGCTAGCTGCAACATCTCATCGGCGATGTCGATTCCAACCAGCGGCGCGAAACCATGTTGCCGCAGGAAGCGCGTGGAGCGGCCGGCGCCGCAACCAAAATCAAGCGCTTTGGACCCGTTGACATATTGCTCAAAAATACCGGGCAGATCGCGAAACGCCAACCAGTAGGTGCCCGGGAACTCCAGCTTGGCGTAGGAGTCGGCACGCTGGGAGTCTTGATAGACGTTGGCGAAGTTCTTTTCCATGGAAAGAAGATGTTAACCCAGCCACCATTGGATGCCGATCGGGGCATCCTTGCATTATTGAGATCGCGGGAAGCCCACAGCTTGTTCCATTGTGAGTGGCGTATGTTCCTCGATGAGTTCCTGCGGCCACTTGGTTGGATCTGTAGTGGGCGAAAGAGCAGATGTCAGCACGTAATCGCCGTCAAATAGATGATCTAAGCTTCTGGTCCGACCCCAGAGCGATGGTTGCGCTTGGATTGGCGTATACAGCTGCGCAAATCGTGGGTCGTCAAATAATCCAGATCGCAGCGACCACGCGCCGTGTACATGGACGAATGTGGGTTGGATTTCCAAAACCCGATCTGCAACCAAAGCCCATTTTTCAGTGCGCATTAACGGTGCAAAATCGCGGTCGCACAAACCGGCCAAATCGTGAATTTGGAGCTTGGAGTAGATCAAGCATCCACCCAGGTCGGGAGTCAGCAGCGAGGCGTCGACGAGGTTTAATTTGTCTGCGTAGTGATTAAATTTCAATGCGACTTGCTCGGTCACCCTGCGCAATGAAATGGTTGGGGATTCGACAAATTGATTGGTCCGGTTGAGGAATGGCGGTGTTGCGATTGCGAGTACGCCCACCAGAGTTAGCGAGTAAAAAATCTTAGCGGTAGCGGGTTCAACATCAGCGGATCGTGCAATCTCTGCAAATAAAGCAAATACCAGCATCGGAAAGAGCAGTAGGAACGGCGTCGCAAATCGAAATTCGGCCATCCAGTCTTGCGGTAATAAGCAGTAAATAGCCCAGGCGCAAAGCACGAAAGGAAGTAAGTAGATCGCTTGAGACGTGATTCGTCGTCGTGCAATGATGTGCAAAACCTCAATAAGCGTTATCGCCAACACCGGCCAAGTCGCCCAACCAAACATGCTTTGCAGCAGTTCGAATGAGTTGACCATATGCCCTTTGGAAAACGCTAAGAATTTAACGAAACGCTCAAAGGTCGGGCCGCCCTTGGCATGAAAGGTATTGGGGACGATGTCGCCGAAATAGGAATAGCGGAATGCGATGTAGATGGATAGTGAAACTAGCCAAGCACCGGTAAAGCTAAGTAGTCGGCTTTTTTCCGCCCACCAAGGCGTCCGCCCATTCCAAATTAATAAAACTTGTACGGTTGGAAATGCAAACGCAAAGGCTAGGCCGTCGGGTCGGGTGAGGGCTAAAAGAGTTGCACAGATGCCTGCGAAAAATGCAATTTTGCCGGTCCGCCTATTGGGGTCCATTGCATAGCGAATTGCCAGCAAGCAATAGAGAATCACTAGGCAGCCGAATAGTGCGTTCTCCAACCCGGAAGAGGTCCATACCACGTAACTGGTGCAAACCGAGGCAAAGCCGAGGGTCGCCGAGGTGGCGGCATCTCTCCAATAGGTCGCGCCGAATAGCTCGTGATTCAGTCGACTAATCAGCACAAAGGTGAAAAAGACCAGGACCAGGCTCAGAGCCTTGACTGCGGCAAATGCATTTGGAGAACTGAGAAGAAAGGCCGGCGAAATCAGCAGGGTCCAGAGCGGATTGGAAAACCCTTCGACAGCTTCCAATCCAGGCTGAGCAACCCATCCGTGATCGTGGGCCAAATTATGGGCATAGGCGAAGGAAATCCCGGCGTCGTCGATCAGCCACGGCCCAAAAATCGCCGAGTGAGCCGCATAAAGCGGGAAAAATAACAGCACCGGAAGCCAGAGGCGTAGCGAGCGGCTAGGTGCAGGAGAACTCATGATTTGCCGGCCGATGTTATTCGCGCCCTGAAAAAGAAGAAAGCCTGATGTGCCAAGACTTCGGGGGTCCGTTTTGTGTAAGGTGTTGGATCCTTGGGTGCAAAAAACACTCATAACTTCACCACGCCACTCATGAAATTACTTCTCCCCTTCTTCCTTGCCATCGGTATGGCCTCCTCGGCGCAGGCCCAAGTCATTGACGTTGCCCAACCGATCGTCGAATTGCCCATCGCCTTTTTTAACCAAGGTAATTTGGTGCAAAGCTTCGAGCCGACCCAGGCAAACTGCTCTGGAGCTACATTCAAATTGCATTACTACGGAACCGGCGGCACCATCACCGTCGAGCTGTGGGATGGCAATCCAGCTTCCGGCGGCACCATGATTACATCGGGTTCTGCTTGGGCTTATCCCGACGAGTGGGTCACCGTCTTCTGGCCGCCAGTACCCGTGACCGCCAACGCCGGTCCAGAGGCTTACTTCCTGAACGTGTCCTGCACCGACCTCGATATGGCCATCAGTGGAGACACCAGGGACCCGTACCCCGGTGGATTTTGCTACACCGGTGGTGGTGCCCACCCCTTTCCATGGTTCGATTACACCTTCTTCTCTTGGTTCACCCGCGAGCAAATGGGTCTAACCATCAACGGCGTTCCCGATGACATGAACGACGTCATGCTCGTTTCGCCAACACCCTTCGGTCAGGTTTCGCTGATGTATGCCTTCGGCACCGGCGGCCAGCAAGTGTGGAACTCCTTCTCCGGCACCTTGGTTACCACCGGCTTAAGCAGCAATGGTTTGACCGAACAGGGCGTCTACACCATGGACGCAAACGGCAATCACAGCTTCCAGGCATACGTCCCGCCCGCCGCTGCCGGCTTGGTTCACGTCCAGGCTCTGGATTTGACCACCAACAAGGTGAGTAACGTCGTCGCCCTTTAGGGTTGATGGATTCCTAATCTCCGGAGTCTCTCCGGGTGAACCAAAAAAGCCTGACGTCATCGCTGACGTCAGGCTTCGTGTTTTGGTGGGAAGAGGCGGAATCGAACCGCCGACACATGGATTTTCAATCCATTGCTCTACCAACTGAGCTATCTCCCCTTGGTGAGGGCGAAAAGAATAGCAGGTCGGCGGGCTGACGGCTAGGTGGTTTTGGGGCAAAGATTTGACCGAAGTCTGGTCAACCGAGGGCAAAACGGCGGAATAATGGGGTCATGGCAACTATTCGCTCGCTTTTTAGGCTGGGGCTGCCGCTCTGGATTATTGCAATCACGCTCGCCGCGCCGGCAGCTGCGCAAAAGGAGGCCGATCAGGTCGTTGCGCCGGGGCCCGATGCACCGGCGGGAAAGGTGCTGGAGTGGAAGTCCGATGAAGACCAACCCTATTGGTACCGGCTTCCGGTTCCCGAGGCGGATCAAGCAAAGGCCGCCGAGGCCAATGGTGCCAGCGAGGCGTCGGCAGTGGTGGAAGGGCGCGGACCGGCGCTGATTTTGATGCTGCACGGTACCGGTTTGCGTTGGGGGTGGGCGTTTTGGAACTACCCGGGGATCAAAACCGGCAAGTGGCGGCCGAATGACATCGTCGTTGCGCCCGATGGCATGACTCCCGATGGCCGCGGCAATTTCAACTTCATTCAAAACAAGGAAAACGGCGAGCAGATTGCCGGCCTGATCAAGGACTTCCGCAAGGCTTACGACATCGATCGCGTGTACCTCTACGGTCACAGCCAAGGCGCATTCTTCTGCTACTGGTTCGCCGGTGAATACCCCGACCTGGTCGACGGCATCGTGCCGCATGCCGGAAACGTGCTCAGCGTTCGCCACAGCAAGCAAAGCCGTGACGTCGCCATCGGCATCGTGCACGGCATTGCCGACGCCGTCGTCACCGTCAATTGCGCCTTCCGCACCGCGCAGATTTACCGCGACGAGGATTATCCGATGGTCAAGTTGCATGCGGTGGAAGGTCTGACCGAGCAATCCGGTCACTGGCCGCTGCCGTATCAGGTCAGCCAAATGATGGATTGGTTGGATAAGGTGACAGTGAACGATCCGGCAACCGCCGCCAAGATCATCCACGCAGAGCTTGAATTGGAGAAACCCGATCTAGCCACGGTGCGCATGTTGCTGGATCGCAGCGCCAAGATGCTCAAGAAGTACAAAGGCGACGACGCCGAAGATGTGAAGAATCTGCTCGATTCCGGTTGGGATCGATTCGGTTTGATCGCGCAGGCGCAAATGCGAGATTTGGAAGCTCACACCGCCAAGCTGAAATCCAAGCCGAATTTCGGTGCATGGGTCAGTCAGTTCACCGCGATGAACGAGGTGTTTTACGACCACGACAACTGGAAGCCGGCGATGAAAAAAGCGCAGTCGTTGGCCGGTAAGCACAATAAAGCGGTGGCTAAGGCCATCTCCGGTTTGGGTGTGGCCAATCCGAAAGCATTCACTTCTGGTTTGAAAGCGTTGGAGACCGGATTCCTTTCACCGCGCTACGAAGAGCTTGTCATTCGCATGCAACGACTCGCCGCCAATCCGCCGAAGGGTGTCAAAGGTGACGATCTTCCCAAGCTTCAAGCGCTGGTGGATCAGCGCAAAGACGATTGGGCGGCCGGCAAGGAAAAGGCGCGCGAGCTGATCGTCGAGACCATTCGTAAAACTAAGTCGCTGTAGCTACTTGCCGGTCTGAAAAGTCCAGTCGTAACGCATTTCACGACCGCCCTGCTTCAAGCGGGCGCGGAATTCGGCGCGGTACTTGGCCTCCGATTCCAGCGGCGATTTGGCGGCAAATAAGTAGTGGGCCTGAAAACCCGGCGCACCAAAGCCAGCGTCGCCCATGTTGATCGGATAGCCATCGACTTCGGCGCCTTTGGCATCGAACAAGCGCAAGCTGACGTCGGTGAGTTGGCCGTACTTGTAGGACGTTGCCACCGAAATGGGCCAGCCGCGCTCGGCCTGATAAAAATCGGGCACGCTTTTGGGGATCGGATTGTCGCGCTTGGCGCGGCGGGGGACGTCGACCTGACCGGGGCCTGGCACCATGACCCAGCGGCTGGGCAATTTGTGGTGATTGAGCCAGCGCGCGTTGTCGTTTTGCGCGTTTTCAATCCAAACCACCGAGTAGCCGCCGTCGGCGCCGGTGCCCATCGTGGTTGACGGATAGATGTACTCACTGCGGTGGAACAGCGTGGCAAATTCGTAATCGGGCTGCGTGGTCAGCTTGTAGCCGCCGCTTCCCCATTTCACATTGCCGCCCGACGCGAGCTTGCCTTCAGGTGTGTAGCCGGGAAGATTGGGATCTTCGTCGTGTACGTTGATGGAGCTCGAGCCGGATGGACCGTTGAGCTGCAAATACTCGGCGTGACTTTGCGCCGCGGCTAATCGTTTGCGGTCCAACGCCACCGGCTCCAGGCCGACGTGATTGCGCAGCTCGTTGGTGCGCAACCATGCGTAGCCAATGTCGGGGTCCAAGTCCTCCGGCAACTGCGGAATCGCTGACCCATCGGCGTTGGGTATTGCCGTCAGCGCAACTTGGTACTTGGTCCGGTGTTCGCTAAGTTCGATGCGATGCAAGCCGTGATCCGCATGAACCTGCGGATCGTCGCCCCAAAAACGCAGCCGGCCGTTGCGCCATGCGTAGTAATCGCCGCCGCTGCCGAAGCTGCCATCCAGATCGACGTCGAGGATTTCCAAAACGCCGTGTTGAGTCTTGGCGCGCGCCACCGAAGCTGGAGCGGCGAACCACTGCTCTTGCTTGGTGTAGAACAACACCGGCATCGGCAATCCGTCGCCGTCCGGACCGATTCCGGCGATATTGAACTCGACCACGCCGGGCTTTTTACCGCCTTTGACCTTCAGCGGACGCGGACGCCCCTCGAAGTAGATGTGCAGCTCCTTCTTCTTGCGTTCCAACCGCACTGTACTGAGCAAATCCACCATCGGTCGCTGCGTCGGCAACCACGCATCGGTCGGCTTCAAACTGAAAACGCGCCCTTTGTCATCCGCCGGACCAGTTTCCAGTAGCGGGATCTCGATCTCGTAAGGCACGCGATCGGCGGCGATGAATTCCGCCTGCTTCAGCGGCACCGGTTTGTTGCCGGCCCGATTGAAGCCCTCACTCGCGCCCTCCGCCGACGGCGTAACGGCGGCAACCGTGCACAAAACGGTAGCCACAGCGAGCGAGGGGAGGATGGAGGTCATCGGCGTTGGGGAGCGAATCCAGCGCCGAAATAGTAGCTACGGCACCTTCGGTTGCAGAGTGATTTCCAGCGGCGGCATACCAGAGAAAATGCGGATGTATTTCAAGGTGGAGTCCTTGTAATAGCCGGCGCTGGCGGTCAGGTGCAGCGTGACTTCGCCAATTCCTTCGATTTGAAACTCGCCGTCACTGCCGGTGACTGACTCGCCCGATGTGGGTTCGTCGGCGTCGGCCACCCGGTATTCCACCCGCGCAAACGGAATCGGTTGGCCGGTGGGGTCGATCACTCGGCACGTGAAAGTCGCCAGATCGTTGATCTCCGGCAGCGTGATTTCGCGCTTTTCACCCGGACCGAGAATCAGCGGTTCGGATTGCGCCATCACCGAACCTAACCTGCCAATTAACTGCACTCGCATTCGCGTGTTCGGTGCGAGTCCAACAATCCTGAACTCGTTTTGATCGGCCTTCGGCGTGTACTTGACCCAAGAAGACTGGCCTTTGGCTGCTTCGCCAAAACTTCCCGACCTAAACATTGGCTCACCGAACTTGCGACGCAATTTCCAGCTTCGGTGTTCACGCTGTGCAGCGAATACATCGCCTTCGCTGCGGACGCGAACTCTCATCGCCATTGGATTGCCGTCTTCTGGCAACCGCCATTTCACCAACAGTTCCACCGCCGGCTCGAGCATGAAACGCATCGCGCCGCCTTTACCTGGTTCAGCCGTCTGAGTTTGGGTTTGGTAGCCATCGGCGGCCACGGCGATGACTCGATTATTTTCGCGTAACAGCGCTTCGGTTTCGCCCGCGGCGTTAGTGGGTTCCGACATGACCTCGGTGAACGCCAGCGCGCCTTCAATCGGTTCACCGAATTCATCGACCACTAGGATTGCCTGCTTGCGCATGTCCTGCAACGGCAAATCGCCCAAGCTCCATGGATCGGCTTGGTCGCGCATGTCGAATTCGAAATAATTGCCAGCCCAGTCTTGATGAGCATCCAGCCAGATCCGGACGGGTAGCGCTTCGATGCCATCGGGGTCTAAGCAATAGGCATCCACAATTGCTTTATCGGGGGCGGGCAGCGAAATGCGGAAGTATCCGTTTTCATCGGTCGTGGCACCAACTCCACAATCACTGGGCCCCGGGAAGCGGAAGAATGCATTGAGCCCAGCTCCTCCAACTCCGTGTGCTAGATCGGGCGTCACCACCCGTCCGGTAATTTCGGGAGACTTCACCAATTCAAATCGCAATCGGTCATCCGGTTGGACAAGTTCGATGAAATTGGCACCGTCTTCTGGAATTTGCCCGGGACCTTCGAAGGATTTCACCAGGCATCCATGCGGAACTCTTAACCGGCCGGACCACTTATCCGGCACTCCTTTGAGTTGGAAGGTCAGGTCATGCTCGACTTGCAACTTTCCACCGAAGGGGTCGATGCCGGATGCTTCCAATGCATCCTTCAATGAAGCGGGGAACGGACCCATGTCCAAGTGGGGGACGGGATAAACGCCGATTTGGAATGGGGTTTTTTCCTGCCTCGAGCCAAAGAACTCCACCCGTCCGGCGATGATCGCGCGGGTCAGGACTCGAACGATGGCTTCACCCGGCGCGAAGGTTTGCTCAAGGAATTGCGGATACCAACCGGGTGCATCAATCACCAATCCGCCGCTGCCGTTGAGGTTTTCAAACACCACCACGCCGTCGCCATTCGCGCGTTTGGCAGCTATCAATTCCTCACCGCGCCACGGCACCACCAACGCGTCGGCCAAAGGCTGATCGTATTCATCCACCAACCGAAGCGTGACCTGGTGGGGATGTTTGGATGTGCCAACGATCAAGCCCGGTTGGGCGTCGGCATTTTCACCGGCGGCGGCCATGGTTCGTGCGGGATCCTGCGTTTCCCCTGGCGCAGCGTCGACTTCAGCGTTCTGCATTTTGCCGTCGAAGAACATCGCTTTCGCCTCGCGGTCATCGCGATCATCTACACCAAACAAATCCATCCAATAAGCGCCGGCAAACAGCGCGACCAACAATCCCATAAATAAAAGCTGATTTGAATTTCTCTCTGCCATCGAATCACTCGTCACTTAATCGCAAAAAGTCGGCCGCAGTCGGCGGCGGGGGATCGGCCAGCACCTCGCGGCACTTTTCGATGTCTTTCAAAATCTGCTCCTTCAGCGCATGTTCGCTGGAGAAAGCT
Organism: uncultured Planctomycetales bacterium; assembly: GCA_964344765.1. Taxonomy (GTDB): domain Bacteria; phylum Planctomycetota; class UBA1135; order UBA1135; family UBA1135; genus JACNIZ01. Next base: position 25,171 of record CAYFOM010000045.1, read on the forward strand.
TGCTCCTCGCGCAGGCGTTGCAGCAAAAACACTTCCAAGACTTCACCATACAAGTCGCCGTGAAAATCGAGCAAATGCGCTTCCACCTGCGTGCCTTCAGCATCAAAAGTCGGACGCGCGCCGATATTGACCACCGCCGGCAACAAGTCACCCCGCCGCAGCAACTGCGCTGCATAAACCCCATTCGGCGGACGCAATTCATGATGCAAACGCAGATTCGCCGTCGGAAAACCCAACTGTCGGCCACGTTGATCACCGGGTACCACAGTTCCCAATAAGCTGGTCGGCCGCCCCAGTAACGCCGACGCCCGCGGCAGGTCGCCCAACGTCACTGCCTCGCGAATAAAGGTGCTGGAAACCGCGCGACCGGATTCGCGCGCCGGAGGAACTTCGGTAATTCCCAAACCCAACTCCGCCGCCAACGGCCCGAGCGACTCGGGATTGCCGCCGCGGTCCTTGCCGAACTTCGAGTCGAAACCAAACACCAATTCCCGCAAGCCCAAGCCGTCGATCAAAATGGTGCGCACAAAATCTTCCGCCGGAAGCTCGCGCAGCTCATCGGTGAACGGCAGCACCAAAGTAGTTTGAATGCCGGCGCGCTCAAACAACAACAAGCGATGCTCAAGACTAGTGATCGTCGGCGGTGCGTGGCCGAGCAGCACCGATTTAGGGTGACCGGAAAACGTCACCATGACCGGGCGCACGTTGCGATCGGCGGCGCGTTCAATCACCTTCTTCAAAACGGCCAGATGTCCAAGGTGCACGCCGTCGAAAACGCCGACGGTCGCCACGCAGCCTTGCTCGCGCTCCAAATCCGGCAGCGCGCCCAGCCCGTTAAGAATTCGCACGGTTACAGACCTGCAATTTTCTCCTTGTAGACCGCTTCCAAGTCGCGCAGCAACGGCTTCAGCCGCGTTTTGTCGCTGGGCGAGAAGCGATCATGAAACAGCACGCCTTCGAGGTGATCGAACTCGTGCTGGAACACGCGCGAAGCCCAATCATCGAGCTCGAGCTGAAACTCTTCACCGTTCACGTCTTGGGCAACCACCACGCAGCCGTCGGGCCGCTCGACCTGGGCGTAAATGCCGGGGAAGCTCAAACAGCCTTCCTCGGCCGACACCTTGGCTTTGGCTTTGCGCACGATGCGCGGGTTGCACAAGATGGTCTCCAGCTCGGGCTTCTCGGGGTCGCCTTCGGAGTTGAACACCATCAGTCGTTTATTGACGCCAACCTGCGGCGCGGCGAGGCCGACACCTTTGGTTTCGTACATCAGATCGAGCATTTCCCGCGCGAGCTTCTTCAGCTCGTCGTCGAATTGCTCAATCGGGGCGTTTTTGGCGCGCAGTCGAGGGTCTGGGTAGAGGACGATTTCCATCATCGATCTGCCCTTAGAATACCCGTTCCGCCGCAACCGACGGCGGTCCGCCCGCTACAAACCGTTATGGACCTGAAAAAGCACCTCGACCGCGCCGAGCAGGCGCTCGCTCGCGGCCAAGCCGACTTCGCCATCGAACTCTGCGACCAAGTGCTCGACTTCGCCCCCGGCGATGCCAACGCCGCCGGTCTGCTGGCGCGGTCGCTGATTAGCCTCAAAGCCAAATCCGGAATCCTGGGCAAGCTAGGGGCGGGGCCGTCGGGCTTGGGTGCTAAGTTCAGCAAATTGACCAAAAATGCCGACGCCGAGGCGCGTCAGCTGCGGCGGGCGTTCATCAAGAACCCTGGCAAGCTGGCCACAGGGGCTGCCTGGGCCGATGCGCTGGAACGGGCGGGTTACGCCGGTGCGGCGCTGGAAGCCTTCGGCGCGCTGGCCGAGGCCGATTGCGACGCTGCCAAGCGCGCCAGTGCGCTGGCCGCCGCCCAGGGCGAGGTCGACCGTGCTCTGGAGTACCTGGAGATGGCTCTGGCCGCCAACCCACGCGACACCGAGGCGGTTCGCATGCGCAAGAATCTGGCCGCCGAACAGGCTTTGCGCACAAAGCGTTACGACGAAGCCGAGTCGGCCGCAGACGTCGCTTACGACCCCGATGCCTTCCTCAAAGCAGCGCGTGGCGGTAGCTTTGAAGATGAGGCGCCGAAGGAGGAGTAAAGTCTTGCGGCATTTCCTGGCTCGGCTACAATACTCGGCCCGTTTTCGGGACATAGGACGTTAGAAATGCCGAACACTCCATCCGCCAAAGCTGAGCTCAAGAAGAGCCTGAAGCGCCGCGAGCGTAACCGCGGTCGCCGCTCCGCCATGCGTACCTGGATCAAGAAGACGCTGTTGGCCGTCGAAGATAAGGATCTGGAATCCGCCGAGAAGAACTTCCACATGGCAACCAAGCTGATTGACAAGAACGTCAAGTGGAACCAGCTGCACCAGAACACCGCCGCTCGCAAGAAGGCCGGTCTGGCGCGCGCAGTCAACTCGCTGAAGACTGCTTAATCAGCTTTAGCTGAACGTCCCGAACACGAACGACGAGGGTGAAAGCCCTCGTCGTTTTCATTTGTGCATCGGAGTGGGGATGTACGGCTGGTACTGCGGTTTGTAGCGGTAGCGGGCTTGCAGGATTAGGGTCTACAGCGCGAGGGTGCGGGCCGGTAGTAGGTGGAAGATGGTGGGTTTTTGGCCACGGTGGTGGCGGAGGATTGTGTCGCGATGGTGGTCGTGCCAGTTTGGGTTGCCCCAGTGGTGGATGGCTTGACTGAGGAAGTATCCCTGTTCAAGATGGGCGTCACTTTCGGGGTGGTTCAGTTTGGGGGGATTGCGGCGGATTTGGTCCACGCGCGTTTGCATGTAGGATGCGAGATGATGGCAGCCAGCGGCTTCGGCAAACTCGGGCTTGGGTCGCAGGAGTTGCAGGAATAGCCAGCGACTACTGGCGTCAGTGCCCGGCTGAGACACCAGCCAATCAATTCCGGAATACAGGCTGGTGTCGGGGACTGTGATGTTGCAATCCTGGATCGTGATCAAGGCGTGAACCATCCATGAAGTTGTCATCACATCGCAAGCCCCCGTTGCCGACGGCATTCGCCGCCATGCTTGGTAGGGGACTTGGGAATTGAAAATAGCCGTGCTTGCTTTGCGTGCATTGCGTTTGAGTAGCGGCGATTTGTCGAAGTAATAAGCTTCGGCCATGGCGATAGTGGCGATGGCATGTGCGACCAGCGCGCCTTCGCCGTCGGGATTGCTAAACAATCCTGTATGCATCGATTGCACGTCTCGCAGCCACTTGATGCCATTGCGCACGTTTGGTCGGAAGTAGCCCTTGCTCATCGTGCTGCCTTGACCGAGGAAAGCCATCACCGCTAATCCGGTGGTTCCCACACGGTGGTTATGACGCGTCGCTTCCGATGCACGGCGACTGGTTTGCGAGGAGTAACCCCACGAACCGTCGTCGTATTGTTGCTTGGCCAGTTGCCGCAACAATTGACCCGCCAAGTGTTCCGCCTTGAGTTCGGGAGTGTTGATGTTGAACCGCTGACTCTGCGGTTGCGCAAAAATGGGCAATGCCGCCAGCAGCGACATTGCCCCAACCATCAGGCCATAAGCGATGGATATCTTCATGATCAGCGCGCGCCGAGTACACGGGCGTAGCGAAAGTAAACCTCCATGATCAAAGTGCAGATTGCGGTCGAATAAACTCGGCCGCCGTCTTCCCCCCAAGGGCCGACCGGATCCCACGAGCCGGTGAGGTTGTCGTCGCCGCCGTGCTGATTGCGCAGCAGTGCTTTTTCGATGGCGTTCTTCCAACTCTTCCAGTGCTTGCCGCCCCATTGATTCATCGCGAAGGTGCCGTAGTACCAGTAGTACATATCGCAACTGCCACCTTCTTCATCCCAAACCGGCAGCTTGCTCGCTAACAGGTCAGCTTGCTTGCGCAACAGTTCGTAATCTTCGTGGTCGCGCCAGTTTTTGACCTTGTCGCTGTCGGTCATGAAGATGCGACACAGCAATGAAACTGCAGTCAGCGCTTCCGATTTTTCCGGCGGGAAACGTTCGAGGTAAATCTTCACACGCGAAGGAGGACCGCCGACGCCACCACCATTGCCAAAGGCATAACCAGTGCGGCCGGTTCCCTTGTCGGTCATCGTGTCGAACCATTCTTTGGCGCCGTGGTAGGCATCAGAAGGCACGCCGACCTCGGCGTCTTCAGCAGTCTTCAGCGCGAACACCATCCAACCGGTGATCGAAGAATCGTTGGCGTTATCCGGCTCCAAGCTGTAACGCCACGCGTTGTAAGGATTCTGCGCATTCAAAATCAGATTGGTGCTTTTGCGCAAGTTGCGACGCAGTGTGATCGACTTACCCATGACGCAAGCTTCGCCCAAGGCCATCGCCGCAATCGAGTGGTTGTACAGCGTTGGATTGCCGACTTCTTCGCCAATCAAACCAGTCGTCATGTCCTGCATGTCGCGCAGCCAATTCACACCCATCGCGACGTTTTCGCGGAACGGTCCTTTGCTGGTGGTATTGCCGTGACCCAAAAACGCCAGCAACGCCAAACCCGTCACACCGACGTCATTCACTGCATCCCCTGCACCATCGCTGGCAGGTTTGTCGCTGTGCTTGTCTTCGTACATGAACTCATCGCAATCCCAGAAACCATCCTCGCTCTGGTGATCGCGCAGCCACTCCAGGCCGGCGAGCACTGCTTTATCGGTTGGACTTCCGGAACCGCGGGTACCTCCGCCGCCGCGCCTTCCATATTTGCCGCCTGCACCTGGTCCAATACCAAGTGCATTATTGCTTTGGATGTCGTCGAACGGCGAGTCCGCTGTGAAGTCCGGTTCTCCGGTTACTTCGACCGGAATGTTGTCGATTGGATCTTCCATGTTTGATTCCACCAACACCGGCT
>CAYFOM010000046.1:0-29955 GCA_964344765.1 uncultured Planctomycetales bacterium
GAAACCTGCCAGGTGTGACTTTGAGGGGATTGCGGTTAACTGGGTAAAGTCAGCAGCGCCGTGACGGTTTTGATAATGCACAGGGGAGGAACTGGAAAAGACTTCACTCCAGTCGCCGCCGACTTGGGCTGCAGCAAAAAAGGAAAGTAATGTCGTAGTAGAAAGAATCATGTTGGGAATTAGTCTGGAGCGATGAGTAGTAGCCTAGAAAGGCTAACGATTCCCTTGGTGAACCCGTCCCATAAAAAAGTAACCTGGGGAGAGATTATTCCCCAGGCTACTTTTTTCGCAGCTGAGTTAGCCTTCGCTAGTTTCTGGCTCCATTTCCTGCAGCTTGCGAATTGCGCTCTTGGCTGCGTCGCGGACTTCTACGCTTTCATCCTTCAGCAGCGGGATGATGCGCGGCAGCAGCTCCGGCTTGCGGAATGGCACCAGGGACTGAATTGCCGCAGCGCGGATTTCCGGATCCTCGTCCTTCAGCATTTCGAGCAACTCTTTGATTGCCGCCCCTTCGTTCGGCAATCCACCGTCGGCAGTTTCCCAATACTGCATGGCTTCGCGCTGTTCTTTCATGGTGTTCAGCGCTTCGCGGATTGCGTAAACCACGCCATCATGGCTGACCTGTGCTAGGCAGTTGGTGAGTTCTTTGCCGGCTGCTGTGGACTGGTAAGCCATAAGGGCGGCTACCGCGGCAAAGCGCGCACTTTCATGAGCTTCGGTATCGCAAACGACATGACTGAATGCCATCAGCAATTTGGGTTCGCGATGGCGTTGCAGTCCTTCGATGAACTGAGCCGTTGGAACGTTGTTCCGCAGCAGGTAGTCGATGTGGTCTACGTGCGGAGCAATGGAGGGCAGATCGTTCAGCACATGACCGGCCACGCTGTAAAGCCCGAGTGCGTTTTCTTCGGCGTTCCAATCCGGGTGGAGTAGGATGGGCAGGAATTGCGCCGGGTTGTGGGTTCGATCGAACTCGCGATACAGCTGAGTGACGAATGCCGGTGCTTGAGCGAAATATGGAGCCAACTCCAAAAGGAATGCTTCCTGACGGTCCGGGTTCGGGAACCGAACTTGCTGAAGGAATTCCAAATCCCAGCTAGTGGGTTTGGCATTCATGTTTTGCGCAATTTGATATGCCGCTTGTTCTGCTTCCTTGGCTCCTTCCAAGATCAGGATGCTTAACGCGGCGAGCCTAGCCTTGAGCGGGCGTTCCACATCCTGAGTGATCTTCACTAGCTCCTCTTCATGCACACCATCCGCTCTCCTGACCGGTGGAATAGCCCATTTGATCAGATTATTGGAACTCGAAGGCGCGTGTTTCAATACGAGCAGAGCGGCTTCGGAATCCAAGCCGTCGTAGACCTTCCCCGTACTCTCCAAGTAATCGAAGTGCTTGAAGTAGCCTCCCTGAACCGCCAGGCGGACAGAATCAGAGAGGAATTCGTGAATTTCAGACAACTGTTTGAGCAGCCAGAGTCCATCCTGAACATTGTCTTTCTGAGGATTTTCTGGATTCGAGCTTTGTCCAAAACTTAGCACCGAGTTCTTTAAGCGCTCGCCTAAGGCATCCATTGAAACTGGGAAGAAACGGTTAAATCTGTAGCTCACAACTGCTTGGTCGAAAGCAGCGAGCACCTCTGGGCGTGAAGACTTCGCCATTGCGATGTGCACCTTTCGTTGAATGGCGGGTCCCTCAAAGTCGAAGCGAGCGAGTGCTACTAGCTTTTGCGGGCTTTTGCTCTCTAAAACAGTGAGGTATGGCTTTGGATTGCCGTATTCCCAATTCTGGCTGAATAACGCAGTAATGGCTTCCGCTCGAACGACATCGGATTCATCGTGTAATAATTTAATCAGAATTTTGCGCCCAACTTCGGATGGGCCTGGGTAGATGCGATGATTTTCACTTCTGCGATGTGCGTAATATTGAAGCGTGCGATACTGAAGCGAACGGGCGACATTTGCACGGATTTCTTCATCTTCAACACCAGCCATTTCTCTTAAGCACGTTGCATCAAACTGTGATTCCAAAATAATGCGCGAGGCATGACGGCGGATATCGGGGTGGTTGTGGTGAAGAGCAAGCTTAAGGGTCGGCAAAAACTCATGTGCTAATCCTTCAAAGTCGAGCATTTCCATTGCAGCTTTAGCCGCGTTCGTGGACTCACTGTTCAACAGCATTTGCAGGTGGTTATCGATGCCCTTGTTGTAAGCAGACATGCGAAGAAAATCTTTGGCGACTGGTTGAAAGTGGGCGCTGGTGTCAGGATGGGCATAAAGCACGCCAAGGAGGTCTGCCCAGTATTCAGGCTTGCAGCTTGTTTTGCGGATATTGCGAGCGTAACCGTAATGAGGATCCGGAAACTCGGCAAACGCCTCACTTATGCGCATACGCCAGCCTTGGTCACCGCGTTCGAGCCAATCCATCATCGTTTGCGCGGCGCGCGGTGCATCCACCTGAACTAGTAGGGTCAACGGATCGATTACGAAGAAACTATTCTCCTCTTCAAGGTCAACAAGGACAAAGTGAACCAAGGACGAAGATGCGCGTACTCCCAATTCACGAATGGCGGCAGAGTCACCAGTAGAAAGGCTGCGCTTGACGAAGTTAAATACCTCCGGAACCGGAAGGCCAAACTTCTTGTCCAAGTAGTTTTCTCGCTCTGTAGGCAAGATGCCATGAATGCGGCCGCCCCTGCGCTTGGCAATGTCTTGCTGAAAACCGTTCCGTAGTGCGACCACTAGTGAGTCGTTCAATGCCGCATGGAGCTCGTTCTGAACTTCCTGGCTTGCTGGAAGGCAAACAACGTTTTTGCCTTCATAGGTTGTGGGCAAAGTTAGGTGTGCATTGGAAAGGAATTCGATGGCTTGTTCCGTCGCCCCAAGTCGGTTTTGATGCTCAGCCCTCGCCAATAAGGCTTTGGCAACCATTCTTTGCCGCAGCCCGCTATCGGTGATATCAACATGATGAGCAACTAGCCATGCTTTATTTAATGCAATTGCCGCCTGTTCTGCATTGCGGCTTACTTGCCAAATGTGGCTCGCATCTGCAATCGCGGCATCGATGTCCTCCATGCTCGGAGTGGTTTCGATGATTAGTGATGAGCCGTTTTCCTCGATGATCTGCCCGGTCCACAAATAGCTGTTGGATTGACTGCCATCTGCGGGGGACTGGCTGAATAGGGTTGGCGTTGTCGCCGTCAGCAGAGCGGCGAGCGCCAGTGCGGAAGTGAGTCGGTTTCGTTTCATGAGCTTAAGCATCGCTTGATTGAGCATTGCAGTTGTCATTGCGGTCTGAAAAATAAGTCAACTAGATGTCAACGAAGGATTGGGGATAAATTTGTAGCCGACGCCATGGACAGTCAGCAGGTGGCGCGGGGAATCGGGCTGGTCTTCAATCTTTTTTCGCAGCTTCAGGACGTGAGTGTCGATGGTGCGCGTGGTGGGGAATTCGTCGGCGCCCCAGACGGAATCCAATAGGTGGTTGCGCTCTAGGGTTTGGCCAGGGTGGCGAAGGAAGAATGAAAGTAGATCTAGTTCTTTGCGCGAGAGTCCATGTTGCTGGCCGTCGCGTTCCAAGCAGTAGCCGGCGAAGTCGACGGTTACGTTGCCGAAGGTTTGCACATCGTCGCTCTCAACGAGACCGGGAGTTTGTCCGTCTTGTCGTCGCAGCGCAACTTGAATGCGCAACATCAGTTCCTTTGCGGAGAACGGCTTCACCATGTAATCATCCGCGCCGAACTCAAAGCCTTGAATGCGATCCCATTCTTCGCCGCGCGCAGAAAGAATGATCACCGGGCAAGTCATACGCTTTTCGCGAATGCCTTTCAGCACGGCGAAACCGTCACGGCCGGGCATCATCAGGTCGAGCAGGATCAAGTCTGGTGAAACTTGGCATGCGAGATCAAATCCTTGGTCGCCATCGGCAGCTTCTACCACGTCGAAGTCTTGATTGCGCAAAGCATCGGCAAGAGCCATGCGGATCGGGTCTTCGTCTTCAACGATTAAAATTCGCGGTTTGCTATTCATGACTGCGGTGGTAGGGGGAAGCTAAGAGTGAATAAAGCGCCGCCGTCTTTGGCGTTGGCGGCGGTGGCGGTGCCGCCATGTTGATCGAGAATCTTGGCGACGATGGCAAGGCCTAAGCCGGCACCCTTGCCTTTGATGGAAGTGGACTTGAGTTGCTGGAACGGCTTGAAAACAGATTGCAATGCGTCTTCAGGCAAGCCTTCGCCAAAGTCGCGCAGGGTTAGTTGCACATTGGAATTCACAACTGCACAGCTCAACTGCACCCGATTGCTTCCGCTATGGCGTAACGAGTTGTCGGCTAGATTCAATACGGCACGACGCATGGCATCGGCGTCCATTGTTGCCATGGATTCGCCGAAATCACCAGTCACCTCAACTTCGGCGCGGTTTTGAACCGCCCATTGTCCGAGCTCTTCCTCAAGGTCAACGCGCCATCGTTCCAGCTCAACCGCTTGCATGCGGAACTCCGGCTCCAAACCGCGCTCCAAGCGTGAGAAGTCCAGCGCATCATCCACCAATCTGCGCAAGCGATTCGCCTCTCGGCGAATGAATCCGTGATACTTCTTTTGTGCGGCTTCATCCGTCACCAAGCCGCTTTCCAAATTTTCAGTCATCAACAAAATCGACGACACCGGCGTGCGCAACTCATGCGAAACGTTGGCAATGAAGTCGGTCTTCAGCCTTTGTAGTTTCTGCTGGCGTTGCAGCGCGCGACTAATGACGATGCCGGCAACCGCACAAAGCAAACCAAGAGTGGTAACCGCCGTGCGCAACAACCGAATGGGTCTGCTGGCTGACCGCACAAAGTCATCAGGCGCCGGATGGCGAATGCCAAGTATGAACGGCGATTTGGGAAGGGCGATTCCCGAAGTAGTCTGAGCTAGAGTCATTTGAAACTCATCGCTGAGCAAATCCAAGCTTCGCCAATGCTTCTCAAGTTTCGCGGCAAAGTATTGTTGCGAATGCACCTCCACGCGGATTTCTTCGCTTTGAGGGTTCTGCTGCACGATCAGGATGCCGCCATCAAAGGCAAATAGCTGCTTGCTCGGAAAACTCGCCGGTAAATCCCAGTCGCTAATTAAGTTTCGAATGGAGTGAATCCATAGATGTTGGAAAACCGCAATGCGCAAACTCGGTGGTGGGATCTGCATCCACTGGTCTGGCGAGATCCCGTCGGCTTCACCTTCCGATGCCAGCAACGATTCCACCCAAAGCTTGGTATTTAAATCGAAGTCGAATAAAGCCAGTGCCGGCTCCATAGATGGCGGATTCGGGATTCCAAATTGAATTCGCACGGTTTCACTAGCGGTTACGATGCCGCCGTCGGCAAATCGCGCAATTAAGTGATTCACAGCGGCGGGTAAGTCGTCGCCCAAGGAATCGCGCACTGCGAGAAAGGCGAGCAAAACTATGGAAGTGGAACCCTGTACCTCACTGCCGGTCCACTCCATGCAGTGGTCATTCCAAATTGCGCGGGCTTCATCGGCCCGACCTGCTTTCAAATTAAGCTGAAGTAATCGAAGTCGCAGCGCGGCCTTAATTTCATAGTCCGCTTGAACGACCAACGCTTGTTGAATTTGATCAATCGCCGCAAGGTAATCTTGTTTCTCCAACTCGGCGGCGTCCGCCTCGCGTACCAATTGCACGATGGATGGATGGGCGCCGGTATATAGATCGACGGGATGGAATTCTTTGGTGTCGGAAGTCGGTTGCGCGGCAAGCCAGTGTTCGGGCCGAATTTCAAACTGCATCGGAACATCCAGCGGAGACTCCACATCCCAAGGTCGCACCAGCTCTTCGTTCCACAACCCCAGCGCGAGGTTTTCAATTTCTTGAATCTTGTTCTGCAGCGCGCGTTGGCCGTAATCATTCGGAGCAAATAAAGGGCTCCATGCAATGGCAATCAAAACTACTGCCGTCAGCGCGCCCAACCATTGCGGGGCGCTGGATCCGATACTTTGCGGATTGGGGGAGGGAGTCTTTGGCGAATCCGCCATTTCCTAAGGTTAGTGCGCCGACAGGATCAGTTGTGAACGGAATGTCAACGCCACCGCAAGGGCCCGCCCCTTCAAACAAAAACACCGAGCAGACGAATCTGCTCGGCGTTGCGTTGCGGGGATCCGCGATGACTTACATCGAAGTCAGGTAGCGCTCCAATTCCCACGGGTGAACCGCAGCGATGTAGTCCTGCCATTCACTGCGCTTGGCGGTCAGGAACTGCGAAGTGGTGTGCTCGCCCAGTGCTTCCTTCAGCACCTTGTCCTTCTCAAGCGCATCCAAAGCTTCGCCCAAGTTACCCGGCAAGCTCTTAATCTTCAGGCGCGAACGCTCGCGCTTGCTCATGCGGTAAACGTTGCCACTGACCGGAGCCGGCGGCTCGATCTTGTTCTTGATGCCATCCAGGCCGGCAGCCAACATTGCGGCGAATGCCAGGTACGGGTTGCACGACGGATCGGGCATGCGCAGTTCGGCGCGAGTGCCGACGCCGCGGCGATCGGGAACGCGGATCAACGGCGAGCGGTTGCGCATCGACCAAGCCAAGTGAGTTGGTGCTTCGTAACCTGGTACCAAGCGCTTGTACGAGTTCACCGTCGGGTTGGTAATTGCAACCAGCGCGCGGGCGTGAGCCAACAAGCCGCCGATGTACCAACGCATTTCGTCGGAGATGCCGCCGTCTTCCGCGCCTTCCTGGTAGAAAGCGTTTTCGCTTCCACGGAACAACGACTGGTGAACGTGCATGCCCGAGCCGTTCTGACCAAAGATCGGCTTCGGCATAAAGGTTGCGTGCAATCCCATGTCGCGAGCAACGCGGCGCACCACGAAGCGGAACATGGTCAAGCGGTCTGCGGTGATCAGCGCGTCGTCGTACTTAAAGTCGATTTCGTGCTGGCCCGGGGCGACCTCGTGGTGTGCGGCTTCGATTTCAAAGCCGAGCTTTTCCAATGCGATGACGATTTCGCGACGGCATTCTTCGCCAAGGTCGATCGGCGCGAGGTCGAAGTAACCGGCCGAGTCGTGCGTTTCGGTGGTGGCTTCGCCGTTTTCGCCGCGCTGGAACAGGAAGAACTCAGCTTCCGGTCCGCAGTTCATGGCGTAGCCCATTTCGGCGGCTTGAGCGGCGACCTTCTTCAGCGTGCCGCGCGGGCAACCTTCGAATGCGCGCTCGTCGGAGGTGAACACGTCGCAGATGATCGACGCAACACTGCCGTGCGAGGCGTGGTGTACGCCGGCGCTATCCCACGGATCGACACGGTAGGAATCCAAGCTGGGCTTCAGCAGCATGTCGGACTCTTCGATGCGGGTGAAGCCTTCGATGGACGAGCCATCGAACATGATTTCGCCATCCAGTGCTTTTTCGAACTGGCTGGCCGGGACCTCAACGTTCTTGTTGGTGCCGGTGATGTCCGTGAATTGCAGGCGCAGGAAGCGAACATCGTTCTCCTGCATGTGCTTGAGGATGGACTGACGGTTCCAGGCGGTTTCCACGTCGGAAGATGGGGTAGGGGTTTTGGTCGTCATGGGGAGCCCTCCGCGGGCTGAAGTTGGCATAGAATACCGCTAGTGCCCGTGGATAAGTGCAGAATCTGCAAAAAACGACGAGCACTTCTGCGAAATTCAGCGGGAATTCGCGAAAATGACAACCCACCAGGGCGCAATTCTGAAAATTGCCCTGGCTTTAGAAGTCGCGGACGGAAATGCGGCGCATGGCGACCCCCAAAGCCGCCACGGTGATCACGGCGAACCAAATCGCCGGTTGCGTCGGGTAGATTTCGACGGCGATGGGGATCAGCCGATCCAAGTCAATTAGCTTGTAAATCGAATAGGCATTCAGCGTCTTGACCATGTAGATCGCCAAGTTCACGAACATGAAACCGATCGTGATCAGCGCCGGCTTGAGCTGATGGTCGGCGAAGGTCGACATCGCCAGCGTCACGGTGAAAACCATCGCCAGGAAGATCGACAGATAGCCGGTCGCCAAAATCACATGGCTGCCGTTGACGCTTTCCTCGACCAGCGAACTCGCGCCGACGCCGATCCATGTGGTCAGCCAAAACGGGACCAGCACCAACGCCAGTCCGGTCGCCCAGCGCACCAGCAGCAGGCGCACGCGCGACACCGGTCGCGAAAACAGGAATTCGGCGGTACGGCTGTCGACTTCACGCGCAATGATCAAACTGCCCAAAATCGCCGCAGCCACCATGCCGGCAATACCGGCACCTTTGTACAGCTGCTGCAAGCCGAAGTACGCCCAGTAACCATGCTCCTGGACCATGTACACCATGTCCTGGACCATTTGGATCGGCACCAATTTGCCGATGACCGCCAACTCGTTCAGGTTTTCACGCAACCCCGGCCAGAACCAAATCGCACCGAAGAAGTTCACCGACAGCAGCATCAAATAGCCGACTGCCAGGAACATATGCTCGCGCAACATTTGCCGGACTAGCATGCGACGTCCTCCGTGGTGGGGGAGTCGTTGGCTTCGGCGGCCGAGTTGGAAGTAACTTCCGGTCCGTACAACGATTCAAAAACGTCTTCCAGGCGACCGGCGCCGTCGCGAATGCCGGTGATCGGCAATCCGGGAAGTAACTCAAGCGCGCTTTGCAAATTGCTGGTGAAGCTCATGCGCCAACGCGTTCCTTCGCCTTGCCAATCGACGCCGTCGCCGGTCGGCAGTTGCTCGCGAGTCATGTCGCGGCCGAAAGTCAGGTGCAGGAAATGGCTGGCGCGTTCCAGGATGTCGATGATGCTGCCGGTTTCCAGAATCAAACCACCGCGCAAGAAAGCAACGCGATCGCAAATGCGTTCGACGCTGGCTAAATCATGCGAAGAATAAAACACGGTGCGCCCTTCGCGGGCGACGTCGACCAGCATGGCTTCCACCTTGCGGCGGGCGTCGGGGTCGAGGCCTTCCATCGGCTCGTCGAGCATCAAAATCGGCGTTTTGGATGCCAGCGCCTGAGTCAGCAAAAGCTTGCGCTTCATGCCGTGGCTGAAGCCTTTGATTTTCTGCTGCGGCGGCAAGCCGAATTCACCCAGCAGCGACATACCCAAATCCAAATCCGCGTTCGGATGGAACGAAATTGCAAAGCGCAAAAAAGCCGCCGCACGCTGATGCTGATACAGCGAAGTTTCGCCCGGCGAGTAACCGATCAAACGCTGCACGCCGACTGGATTGGCGATTCCATCGATCTCTTCGCCGCCATGGCCGACGACGATTTCACCACTGTCCGGTCGAATCACGCCCAGCACTGACTTCAACAGCGTCGATTTACCGGCACCGTTCGGACCGACAAAGCCAAACACCTCGCCTGGTTGGACCTCAAGCGAAACCCCGCCCAGCGCCACGTTGTCGCCAAAGCGTTTTTTCAGGTTGGTGATGCGGATCACAGTTGAGTGGTGGGCGGGTCGCAGTTAACTCCGAACGACCTTGGAGCCGGGTACGACGTCCATCGAGCCGTCGTCGCGCCGGATCAAACATTTGGTGCCGCCATCGTAGTCCTTTGCTTCGACCAAAAGAACCGCGGATCGGTCAAATACCGTGCACGGTTGCGGCGGGTGCTCCGGCGGCAGTCCACGCCAATGACGCACGATGGAATTCGTTTCCCATTCGTGTGCCAAAGTCGTGCTTTGCATGTGGCCGGGGTGCACCTGGGTTTGTTGGGGGAGCGCCATCAGCACTTTCATGATCGAGTGCTGCAAATCGTCATAGCCCGACGAACCCACGCCGACGGTGCCGCCGACGCTGCCGGCAAACATCACATCGCCGCAGAATAAGTGCAGCTCCGGGTCGTCAATCCACACTGCCAAATGTCCGGCGGTATGACCGGGAACGGCCAGAATGTTGAGGCGCATTCCACCGACCATCCATTCCTCGCCGCCGCGCAAGCCGACGTCCAAACTGCCGATAACCTCGCGCTCCAATTCCGGTCCGTGAATCACCGCGCCGTACTTCCGACGGTAATAATCATTGCCGCCGATGTGATCCGGGTGGCGGTGCGTGCAAATCACGTGACTCAGCGACGCACCGACCTCGGCGAGTCTCCGATCGATTGCACCGACCGGCCCACCGCTATCGATGAGCACGGCCGATTGAGTTTCCGGATCGATGACCAGCCAGGAATTAACCAGCCATTTCGGATCCATGCTGCGCAGAATTTCCAATGCCACGATCTGCGCAGTTTAGCGCCTGCAAGCGCAACTGATCGCCGTCGGCGGTCACGGAAATCTTGGTGCAGCCATCCCATGCACCGGCAAGGATTTGCTGCGAAAGCGGGTTGAGCAAAAAGCGCTGGATGACGCGCTTCAGCGGACGTGCACCGAAGTCCGGGTCGTAGCCCTTCGTCGCCAACCAGTCGCGCGCCGAATCATCCACCTCCAACGTCAGTTGATGACTGGCCTCCAACCGCGCAGCTACCTGTTTCAGCTGCAAGTCGACAATGCGCGCCAGGGCTTCGGCGGCGAGTGGTTTGAACACCAGTGTTTCATCAACGCGGTTCAAGAACTCGGGCCGGAAGTGACTGCGCAAAGCTTGCAAATAGCGCTGCTCGTACCTCGTTTCATCCACCTCGGTCGCACCCAACGCACCGCCCAAGTTCGACGTCATGATCAGCAACGTATTGCGGAAGTCCACCGTCCGACCTTGGCTGTCGGTAAGGCGTCCGTCGTCCAAAACTTGAAGCAGAGTGTTGAATACATCCGGGTGCGCTTTTTCGACTTCATCCAACAAGATCACGCTGTAAGGCTTGCGTCGCACCGCTTCGGTCAACTGCCCGCCTTCCTCATGGCCGATGTAACCCGGAGGCGCACCAATCAAACGCGCAACTGTGTGCTTTTCCTGATACTCCGACATGTCGAGCCTGATCATCGAATTGGCATCGCCGAACAGCTCCAACGCCAACGCTTTAGTCAGCTCAGTTTTGCCCACACCGGTCGGCCCTAAGAACAAGAAGCTGCCCAGTGGACGCCCTTCTTCCTGCAAGCCGGCGCGCGCACGACGCACCGTATCCGCCACGCTTTGCACCGCATGATCCTGACCGATCACATGCTTTTGCAAATGCGCTTCTAGCTTCAACAGCTTCTGCCGCTCAGTCTCCATTAGGCGAGCCACCGGAATGCCCGACCATGCCGCCACCACGCGCGCGACCTCATCCGGCCCGACCTCCTCGCGCAGAATTCCACCGTCGCCCTGAAGCTCTCGCAACTTGGCTTCGTGCTCGCTCATCCGCGCTTCCGCCGCAGGCAAGTCGCCATAACGAATCCGGGCGACGTCCTCCAAGCGCCCCTCGCGTTCCAACTGTTCCGCCTGCGTGCGCAGTGCTTCCATTTCGGCTTTGGCTTCGTGAATCTGATCCAAAACCGCTTTTTCGTTCTGCCAACGCGCGCGTAACGCCGACGCCTCTTCTTCCGCCTCGGCGATCCGTTGCTCTATGTTCGCAATCTTCGCCGTCGCATCATTGCCGCCCTCAGCTTCCAGACCAGCGCGTTCAATTTGTAACTGGCGAATTTTTCGTTCCATCGCATCCAGCTCGGCGGGCATCGAGTCCAACTCCAAACGCAATTGCGAAGCGGCTTCGTCCATCGCATCAATCGCTTTGTCGGGCAATTGGCGATCGGGCAAATAGCGGTTGGTTAACCGCGCGGCTACAACCAAGGCGGCGTCTTGAATTTTCACGCCATGGTGCAATTCATAACGCTCCTGCAGACCACGCAAGATGGCAATGGCTTCCATTTCGTTCGGCTCTTGAATCAACACTTGCTGGAAGCGCCGTTCCAGTGCCGCATCTTTCTCAACATGCTTGCGGAACTCGTCCAACGTCGTCGCACCAATGCAGCGCAGCTCCCCCCGAGCCAGCGCCGGCTTGAGCAAATTGGCGGCATCCATCGCACCTTCACTGGCACCTGCGCCGACCATGGTGTGCAGCTCGTCGATGAACAAAATGATTTCACCGGCGGCGTCCTGTACTTCTTGAAGCACGGCTTTCAAGCGTTCTTCAAACTCACCGCGATACTTCGCCCCCGCCAACAACGCGCCGAGGTCCAACGCCAGCAGCCGCTTGTCCTTCAAACCACTCGGCACATCACCGGCAACGATGCGCTGCGCCAACCCTTCCGCCACTGCAGTTTTGCCGACGCCCGGCTGACCCACCAACACCGGATTGTTCTTGGTGCGGCGCGACAAAATCTGCATTACCCGACGCACCTCATCGTCGCGACCGATCACCGGATCAAGCGCCCCCTCAGTCGCTCGTTCGGTGAGATCGGTCGCGTACTTGGCCAACGCTTCCATGGTTGTCTCGGGGTTGTCTGAGGTGACCTTGCGATCGCCGCGCACTTCCTTCACTGCCGCACGCACCGCTTCCGACGTCACCCCAAGCGCGACCAACCCGTTGCCGAGCTCCGAATCGGAGGCGGCAAGCGCAATCAACAAGTGTTCGGTGGATAGGAAGTCGTCGCCGGCAGCAGTGCGGCTGGCGTCGGCGGTTTGGATTAGGTGCGCGGTGGCTTGCGCCATGGCCAATTCCTGGCCTTGCATGCGCGGCTCTTTGGCCAGGGCGGCTTGGGCTAGGCTTCGCACTTGCTCTACCGATGCTCCACATTGGCCAATTAGCCCTGGAACTAGTCCATCGGATTGTTCGATCAACGCGAGCAGCACGTGCGCAGGCTGAATTGCACCATGCGACATGGCCTGGGCGCGCATCTGAGCGGCTTGAAAAGCCTCTCTAGTCTTTTGAGTCCATTGTTCGATTTGCATTTTTTTGAGTTTCCCCCGCCGCCAAACCGCAAGCGATGTGCCAGCGTTCCCAATGAGAAAACCCACTTGATTCCTGTAAAATTGGCGTCGCGCCAGCCATAACTGCGGAAAATTCCGCGATTAAGCGCCAAATTGGCAGGGATAGGGCGCCATCCCCTCCATGCCAACCTCTCCCCCTGATTCCCAGTGGACGAATTCTGGATCTTCCTCGCCAAGCTAGGCCTAAGCGCCGGCTCCTTTCTCGGCTTCATGCTGATTGCGTTCGGCTTGCCCGGCAATTTCCTTATTGCCGCATGCGGGCTTGCTGCGCCAGCCCTCGGCCTCGGTTGGATGCCGTTTTTCGTGTTGCTAGGCATGGCCGTAGTCGCCGAAATCCTCGAATTCACTGCGATGCTCGGCCAAACGCGCAAATCCGGAGCATCCAAATCAGGGGCTTGGGGCGCATTCATCGGCTCGATCGTCGGCGCCATCTTCTTCACTCCTCTGATCCCCATTCCGATCCTCGGAACCTTGCTCGGCGCAGCTTTTGGTGCTTTTGCCGGCGCTTTTGGTTTTGAAATTGCCTTCGCCGCACGAAATAGACAGGACGGCATGCGAATCGGCTGGGGAGCTTTCCTCGGCACCCTCCTTGGCAAGACTCTCAAGATGATGCTCGGCGCCGCCCAGTGCGTGCTGCTGCTTGCCTGGCTCTGGGGCTTTTTTGGAAATGGCTGATCAAAAAGACCCTTCCAAGTCCATTATTGGACCGTAAACCTAGCCCGCGGGTAAAATAGCCCTCCCTCATTCCTTCTCATCAGATAGAGAAAACATGTTTCGTAACCTTCTCGTAATCCTCGCCGGCGGTCTGCTGCTTGCGAACCCATTGACCGCCCAAGGATCCTGTGACAAAGGCAAGGGCGATTGCTCCACGAAGACCGCTCAAGAGTGCGGCGACAAAAAAGCCGGCGACTGCGGCGACAAGAAAGCTAGTGGTTGCTCCGATACGGCCAGCGACTGCGGTGGCTGTGCTTCCGGCACCGTCGCTTCGACTGCTACCCAGGACGAGCCGTCCGCATTGGCCAAAGGCATTGCCGCTCTGGCTACCAAGAGTTTTGGTTTCGATTTCGCCATCGCCGGTAAGGAAGGTGAAAACGACGTCAACGCCAACGGCAACTTTGCTTTCGGCGACGCCACTCACTTTAAGGTCAAGATCAACGCTGAAATGACCCAAGGTGAAGAGAGCCAGAATGTTGGCCTCGAGCTGGTTGCCGATGGCAGCTTCCTGTACTTCCACGCCAACGTGCCGGACATGCCGATGGAATACGGCAAGATCAACCTGGACTTGGTCAAGAAGATGATCGCCGAAGGCATGAAGCAGTCGCCGATGCCGGTGCTCGACGCCAAGGGCGCGCTGAACGCTTCCTCCATCGACAAGGCAATCGCCATGTCGGGCATGAAGGTCGCTCGCGATGCCGAAAAAGGCACCGTCACTCTGACCATGGCCAAGCCGATGGCTGAAGGCGAAGAAGGTCCTGGTGAATCCTTCGCCATTACCCTGAGCAGCAAGAACTACCTGCCGATGGCCATCGAAGCTATCCAAGGTAAGGAAGGCAAGATCAAGGTCGACTTCAGCAACTTGAAGGTCATGAAGAACATGGCTGAGTTTGGCGAAGCTGCCTTCAAATTCGTCGTGCCTGACGACGTCGCCGTTATGGACCTCACCCCGATGATTGAGATGCAGATGGGTGGAGCCATGGGTGGTGAAGAGGAAGAAGAACTCGAGTTCTAGGTTTTCCTCTACTTGGATTGGGACCGCGGTTTTTGCCGCGGTCCTTTTTTTGTTTTATGTGGTGGATGGGGTGTTGGAGATGAGTCTCGCTCCGGGGCTTCGAAGTCAGCGAAGCTGACTAAGCGCCCCGGAGCGAGACTCATCTCCAACACCCGGGTCGCACGGACGACAAAATACAGGCGGCGCGACAAGAGGCACGAAACACAATTCATGTGGATGTGGGGGACGAACTCGAGTTCTTCTTCCCCTTCTCCCATAAAAATAATTTGAATGATTGGATGGTGGATTCAGAATGCCACATCCAAATTATTTCATTTCTTAATGTGGGCTCGTTTCTGCTGCGACGAGCCTAAGTTGCTCCTTCGTTTTTTCTGGGTTCCACTCCGGGGCGCTTAGTCAGCTTTGCTGACTTCGAAGCCCCGGAGTGGAACCCAGAAAAAACACAACCAGCAACTACTCCGGAGCAGCCGCAAGAATCCGATCCTGCATCTCCCTTACTGCTTGATCGAGGCCGATGTAAATCGAACGGCAGATGATTGCGTAGCCGATGTTGAGTTCTTCGATGTACGGGAGTTGGGCTACGGGGAGGACGTTTTCGTAGTCCAAGCCGTGACCGGCGTTGACCCGTAGGCCTAGTTCGTGGGCGTAGGTGGCGGCGGTTTCTAGGCGCTTGAGCTCGGCTTCGCGTTGGTCACCTTTGGCGTTGCAATAAGCGCCGGTGTGGAGTTCGACGTAGTCGGCACCAAGGCGGGCGGCGTCTTCTAGGGGCTCAGGGAGCGGGTCGATGAATAGGGAAACGTCGATGCCGGCTTTTTTGAAGCGAGGAATTGCTTGCTCTAGTTTTTTGAAGCAGGCGCTGACGTTGAGGCCGCCTTCGGTGGTCAATTCTTCGCGGCTTTCGGGCACGATGCAGACTTGATCAGGTTCGACCTCAAGCGCGATGTCGATCATTTCGTCAGTCAGCGCCATCTCTAAGTTGAGCATGGTTTTGACGGTCTCGCGCAGGATGTGTACGTCGCGGTCTTGGATATGGCGGCGGTCTTCGCGCAAGTGCACGGTGATGCCGTTGGCGCCGGCCAGTTCGGCCATGCCCGCTGCCAGTACCGGATCGGGCTGGTCCGAAAGGCGCGCTTGGCGCAGCGTGGCGACATGATCAATGTTGACGTGGAGTCGTGGCATTGCGCCGTTATTCTACTGGCGCCATGTTGCGGATCACTGCCGGAGAACATCGCGGCCGCCGTTTAAAGGTGCCCGACGTCACCGCCACGCGGCCGCTGGTTGAGCGGGCTCGCGAAGGGGTGATGAATCACCTCCGCGACTTGGTTCCAGATGCCGTGGTTTTGGACGTTTACGCCGGCAGCGGCATTCTTGGCTTCGAGGCATTGTCGCGCGGAGCGGCGCACATGTACGCGGTGGAAAAACATCCACAAGCGGTAAATCAGCTAAAGAAAAATGCCGAGTTGCTGCGCGTAGACGACCGCCTAACCGTGCTGCGCATGGACGCCTTCCGCGTACCCGACCACGAGATTCCCGCGCCGGACCTGGTCTTCTTCGATCCGCCCTATGCCGACTTCCAGCGTGGAGGCAAAAAGCGCGAACGCGTGTGGCAACTTTTCTGCGACATCGCCGTTCTGATGAACCCCGCTGGCTGCGCTGTCGTGCATACTCCCAAAGGAATTCTGCGCGAAGACGAATGCGAAATGCTGCCCGGCATCGAACGACGCGATTACGGCAGCACTTCCTTGTATTGGTGGCATAAACCGGGCGCATAAGGCCCTATATTGGTTGAGTTCACGATGGGCGCCGCGGCGCTCTCCGAAACATGAAAGGCATTCAAGCACGGATCTGGTTGCGCGGCCGTTTTCGCCAGGGTTGGCTGGTGTGGGAGCGCGGCAAGTTGCAGGGCGTCGGCGAAGGCAAGCCACCTAAAAAGTTTGCCGCCCGCATCGATGATTGGGGCAAAGCGCGCATTCTTCCTGGGTTCGTCGACACTTTGATCCATGGCTATGCCGGTGTCGGCGCCGCCACCCATAGTGCGATCGACCTTGACCGCATGGCGCGAGCATTGGCGCGGGCGGGGGTCACGTCGGCATTGGCGGGCTTTTATCCGCTGTCGTTGGCGCGCATTCGCGGCGCGGCCAAACGCTGGAATACGGCGAAAAAGTTGCGCGGCGTGCGCACTCGTTTTGCCGGCTGGCATGTCGAAGGTGTGTTCATCAACCCAAAAATGGCCGGTGCGCTGCCCAAAGAAGGCTTGCTGACGCCGGACGCCAAAAACGCTGACCGCTTCGTCAAAGCCTGCGACGGCTGGCTCAAGATGTCGACGATGGCACCTGAACTCGAAGGCGCACTCGATGCTGCCGAAGTTCTGCGCGCCGCCGACGTCATGGTTTCGGTCGGTCACTCCGCCGCTGAGTACGTGCATTGCGAAGCCGCTGCGGCAAACGGCCCGCTGGCGATGACGCATTTGGGCAATCGCGTTTTACCGCTGACCGCGCGCGAACCGGGGCCGATTGGATTCGCCATGGAAGGGCGGTCGGATTACGTCGCGGTGATTCCGGATGCGGTTCATGTGGCACCAGAAACGCTGCGTTTGTGGGCGAGCACGCCGGCGATGAAGCAGAAGTTGATGGCGGTGTCGGACAACCTCAGCCACGCCGGATTGCCGGCCGAAAAGTTTGATGCCGGCGGTCAAGAAGCCCACCGCGACGGACCGGTGGCACGCAATAACCGAGATGAACTTTGCGGCACTCTGGATTCGCTGCCGGAATTGCTGATGCGCCGCGTGCGCGATGGCGCGCTGACTCTAGCTCAGGCGGTGCGTATGGGCTGCGAAGTCCCGGGACGACTACTCGGCGACTGCGGTCGTTTGGAAGAAGGCTTGCGCGCCGACTTGGTTGAATTGCGCGACGACAATTCCATCGGCGCGATTTGGGTCGGGGGTCGCAAGGCTTGAGCCCCGAGTTCCTGCGCGCCCATCCGGAGGTCGCCGGGCTGATCCTAGAATGGCCGGCGGAGCGCATTCAAATGGAGTTGGATGCGGTGCTGCAATTGTGGGACGTGCTGGATTTGACTACGGCAATCACCTGGCGCTGGTATCCGCGGCTGCGCACCTCGGCCGGCCGTGCGGTATTCGCCGACATGCTGATTGAGCTCAACCCGCTGCTGCTGGCGCGGCATCCGGAAGAAGTACGGCCGGTTCTGATTCACGAAGCGGCCCACCTAGTCGTGCAGCGCTTGCACGGCTCGCAGCCGCCGCATGGGCGGATTTGGAAGCACTACATGCGGGCCGCCGGCGAATCGTCGAAGGCCACGCATAACCTGGATGTCAGCGGATTGCAGCGCAAGCGCAAGCGTCGGCGTCGGCGCGGGCGATTGTCGAAGGTGATTCGCGCGATGCGGAAGCGGCGCTAAGCGATCGGCGAATCCGCGAGCCTGGGTGCGGCGCTAATGCCGACGCCGTGTTAAATTGTGCGGCAGTCATGAGCCCGCAAGCCCCAAAAGAGCCGCTCTTTTTCCAGCGCATCGCCAAACCGACGGTGTGGGGTGGACAGCGCTTGGCGCAAATGCTCGGTTTTGAAGCCGACGGCTCCGATCCGATCGGCGAAACTTGGGAGCTCAGCGATTACCCCGGCATGGAAACCGCAGTGCGCGGCGGCCCTTTTGATGGCGCCAGCTTGCAGCAACTGCTGAGCGATCATGCCGACGCCATTCTCGGCGAATCACGGCCCGATCCCAACGGCCGCTTTCCGTTGTTGGTCAAGTTCATCGATGCCGACGCGGATTTAAGCGTGCAAATCCATCCGCCCGATGGCGAATTGTCACCGACCGGGATTGGCAAAACCGAAGCGTGGTTCATTTTGGATTCGGCGGACGCCGAGGGCGCGGGTGGAGATCAACAAGATCCCGTTCGTGCAGGTTCGGTCATCGCCGGTTTAAAGCCGAATACCCAACGTCAGCGCTTGGAAGCCGATGCCGCGACCGACAAGGTGTTGAATCACCTGCAAGAAACCAAAGTCGATGCCGGTGATTGCTTGCTGATTGAAGCAGGCACCACGCACGCGATCCGCAGTGGCGTGTTGCTATGCGAGGTCCAACAAACTTCCGACGTGACTTACCGCATGTACGATTGGGGTCGCGTCGGCTTGGATGGCGAGCCGCGGGAAACGCACGTGGAACAAGCATTGGCCGTCGTCGATTACGACGCCGATCCGCCGAAGGCAGTGCGCGGTGAATTTCCGACGGTTGCGGAAGATGCGGTGCAGCCCACCGCGCAAGTCGCGTCGCTGGCCAGTTGCGATTACTTCCGCATGCACTTGGTGCGCATACATTCCACCGCCGACCACCACCCGCACGGTTTTGCCCGCATTTTGTGCGTGTTGAAAGGCGATGGTGAAATTCATTCCGACGCCGGTGGATCACGCAAGCTGGAACTCGGTGACGTCGTGCTGATCCCGGCGCGCATGGGCGAGTTCCATGTTCATCCCGGCGAAGCTGGTTTGGAGTTGCTCGAGGCAGTTGCCCTGTAGCGAAGTGGCCGCGCTGCGGTCGAATTGAAATGAGTCGTAGGAAACCCCCGAAAAAACGAGGCAAGCGCGTCCCAAGCGGACACATTGGCCGCGGCAAACCCAAAGTAAGCCAAGCCGAGCGACGCAATGCATTTGCCCTGGTTGCGGGGACGGATAGCCCCGAGTCCGCTGTGGTTGAGCGCCGTGACGGCGTTCGTTTGAACCGATGGTTGGCCGAACGCGGCGTCGGTTCGCGTCGGGCATGCGATGCATTGGTGTTGGATGCCGGCGTTGAGGTCAACGGCGAGATCATGATGGAACCCGGCTACCGCGTCATGCCCGATGACGTGGTTAAGGTCAACGGTTCGCAAATCAAAGACGTGCGTCGCTTGTACTACTTGTTTTACAAGCCGCGCGGCGTGCTTTGCACTGCCGAAAAAGCCGAGACGCGTCCGCGCGTTGGTGATTTGGTTGATCACTTGGTACCGTCGCGGGTTTACCCGGTGGGTCGTTTGGATGAAGACAGCGAAGGCTTGTTGTTGCTGACCAACGACGGCGATTTTGCTCACATGATGATGCATCCGAGCTTCGGCGTGCCGAAGACTTACGTGGCGATGATTCCGTCCCAACTCAAGGCCGCCGATATCTCCGGGCTGCGCCAGGGTGCTTGGGTGGATGGCGTCAAGATCGTGCCGGAAAGCGTAAAGATCATTCGCAAGACGCGCGGTTCGACGATGGTGGAAATCGTCATTCGCGAAGGGCGTAACCGCGAAGTGCGGCGTTTGTTTGCGCGCCATGGGTTTGGCGTGAAGCGCTTGAAGCGTGTGCGTATTGGCAGCTTGGGCGTGAAAGGTGTGCGCCGTGGGGGTTTGCGTCCGCTAACGCGAGCCGAGCGCGATGAGCTGGTTGCGATTGCGATGCGCTCGAATGATCCAGCCGAAGTTGAATCCGGCGATGGTGGCGATGAGAGCAAAAAAGGCAAGGCTTATGGTTCGCGTAAGCCGGCGATGAAAAAGAAACCGGTCTCGCGCAAAAAGAAGACGTCGGCGCGACGCAAGCCGGTGCGCAAAAAGAAAACCACTACTCGGAAGAAAGGCGGCGGACGCCGGGGAGCAGAGCGGCACTAATGTTGAAGTACAGCAATGTGATGCGCGATCCGGTACACGGGGATATCCCGTTGACGCGCGAGGAATTGACCATTCTGGACACGCCGGAAATGCAGCGCCTGCGCAACGTGCGCCAATTGGGTGCGGCCTATCTGGTTTATCCCGGCGCGCAGCATTCGCGTTTTGAGCACTCGATCGGCACCGCGCATTTGGTGTCGCGCATGGTCACCGAAATCAACAGCGTGCGTGATCGCGAAGGTGGTGGTGGTTATGGCGGTTTTGATCAACATGAATTGCGCATTATTCGCCTAGCGGCGTTGGTACACGATTCCACTCACTTGCCCTTTGGTCACAACATTGAAGACCAAACCGGGTTGCTGCCACGCCACGATAACGCCGATCGTTTCGAAGCCATGTTTGGCGACGCCACCGGCTTGGGACGGGCTTTAGCGAAGACCGGCGTGCGCGATGACGTCTTAGCGATTCTGGCACCGAGCAGTTCGCCGTTGGCGTCGTCGGTTCCGCAGCATTGGCGCGGCTTGGTCTCGGGAACCATCGACGCCGACATGCTGGATTATCTAGCGCGCGACGCGATGTTCACCGGTCTGCACCTCGGTTACGATCCGCGCATCTTCAACATGTTCCGCGTCGATCGAAAGTCGCAGCGTTTGTTTGTTGACCTCGGCCGCAACGGCTATTTGAAGGAAGCGCTGCTGTCGGAAATTTTACGCTGTTTGGAAGCGCGCTATTACTTCAGCGAGAGGGTTTATTACCACCACGCCAAGATTGCTGCCGGCGCGTTGGTCGCCAAGGCGGTGGAGATCGTGTTGTTGGAAAACGCGATCAGCTTCGATCAGCTTCAGCAAAGCACCGACGCCGGAATGTTGGATTTACTGGAAAACACCAAGGTCGACGACCCGGTCAAGCAAAAGCAATTAGCGGTTTACCTCGACGCCCTCAAGTGCCGACGCATTCCCAAGCGCGCCGCCGTTTACCCGGTTTATGCCAATCCGGAAATGCAAGAGCCGATGATCGAGCGCTTCTTCGGTGCAGGCTCGGCTGGTGAACGCCGTCAGGTTGAGCAAGAGTTGACCACTGAGTTGGCCAAGCGCATTGGCGAGGAGGTGCCGGTGTTGTTGTACTGCCCGGCGGCGAAGATGCAGCTGAAGCAGGCGCGCATGTTGGTTAAGTGGCCGGGCGAAGCCGAGCTGGCGCCGTTGAGCCAATATGCCGAGCACGTTCCGCGCTTGGCTGATCTTGAGCAGTCGTACCAACGCATGTGGAAGTTCTACGTGCTGGCGTTGACGTCGAACAAAGAGCACTTGGCGAAGCTGAGCGAATTGGCAGCGGATTACTTCCCGGGTGCCGTCAATGTTTTGGTGCCGCGCGATCAAGATCCAGGTTTGCTGGTCATGCGCTAAGAGTTTAGTGCGATCACGCCTAAGGTTAGGGTGTAAAGCGCGAGCGCGCTGCGCAGAAAGATGGGGCGGCAATGTTTGAGTTCCATGAACACCGCGGTGATCAGTGCCAGTTTCAGCCAAGCTAGGCCAAATAATAGAGTTGGCGAAGTCTCCCACTCGCTGAGCGCGTAGCTGCCGACGGTCATGATCGTCAACGCAAGCCAAGTGGCGTTGAGGCTTCGAGCTTGAGTGTTCGCAGTCATGACAAGTAGAGCAGCGGAAATAAGATCACCCAAACCAAATCGAGCATGTGCCAGAATGCAGCGCAGGATTCGGCGTTGCGACGGATTGCGATTTGTTCTGAATCCGTCGGCGAGCTTTCGGAAATTTGCGCGGACCGATGACAACGTCGCGCCACCCAAAATAAGAAGCCGACGCCTAGCCAGACGTGAAGGTAGTGGAAGCCGGTGAGGAAGAAGTAGAAGAAGTAAAAGGTGCTGGTGGAAAGGAAGATGCCTTGCTCGAGTTTGAGCCAGTATTCCCATGACTTAATCGCGAGGAAGACTAGGCCAAGGATTGCGGCGGCATGGAACCAGCGTGCGCATGCTTGGGTTTGCTTGCGTTGCATAGCATTCACACCCCGCGCAGCGAGGTAGCCGCTGGTGATCAGGATCAGCGCATTGACAAACGCAGGTGTAGGACTGAGCTCCGCTTGGGAAGCTTGAAAGTCCTCGATGTTGTGGCTTCGCATGATCGCGAACAAGCCGAAGAACAAACAAAGGGTGACGAACTCCGCGCCGAGAAACATCCACCATGCGGCGTCGCCGGGAAGCGGACGCGGCTTGGGGTCTGCGATTGGCGAAGGTTGCTGTGTGGCAACTGGTGAAGGGCTAGAGGCAGTCATCCCAATTCGCTGTATGCAGCGAGCAAGCCTTCAGGCAAATCGGTCAGGCTGCGCAACAATTTCCAACCGCTTACACCAAACATGATCGGCAGGATGGCGGCCGACTTTGGGTCGATGCCTAGTGCATGCACGCCGATGCCACCCCGTCGCGCCTCGCGTACGGCTTGACGCACGTCGTAAATTCCGTAGTTACCTTCGTAGCGATCAAAGTCGGTGGGCTTTGCGTCGGTGATCAAGATCAAGTGTTTGCGCCGCGCCGGATGATTCATCAATTCACTTGCGCCATGGCGAATGGCCGGGCCGATGCGGGTGTAACCTTGCGGCTTTAACGTGCTCAAACGCGCGCGGCCGGCGGCCCAGCTGTCGTGCCAATTTTTGACTTGCCACACGCGGCAGTGATTTCGAGTGTGACTGGCATAAGCCAAAATTTGCAGCGCGTCGCCCATGCTTTCGGCGACTTCGCCGAGTACGCAAGCGGCTTCTTGTTCCACATCCAAGACTCGCCGATTATCGATCCAGCTATCTGCCGACAAACTGATGTCGAGCAAAACGCTGGTTGCTTGATCGCGATGCAGCTTTGGTTTGTGGATGTAAACCCGGCCGCTTGGTGACCGCCCTGCGCGCAAAGTAGAGTGGTCATCGACCACTCCGGCAAGGTCGATGGAATCGCCATCGAGCTGCCGACTCAGTGCCATGCGTTCGGTGCGTTTGCGTTGCAGGCGGCGTAAGCAACGTTGAATGATCGGCGAGAGTTCTTTGCTTAACTGCAAACCGGCGGCGGCGTCGGCTTGCTCAATTTCGGTTGGGAAAACGGTGACCCAATTCTTGCGGTAGCCGCGCTCTTTTTCATTCCACTCGTCATAGGTCACACCGCCTTGAGTGGGTGGCGCGGCGCCGACGTCAGGGATTTCGTTGCCGCCGTCAATGTCTGCCTTGTAAACACTGTGAACCTCTGGCCCACCGCGAATGAGTTCGCGCAAGTCGACGGCATCCAGCGAGTCCTGCTGTTCGTCCATGTCATCTTCGCCATCCAATCGACGCTGTCCGCCGTCGTATTTTTCCGCGAACATTACCTTTTCAAACGCGTGCTCCGGCATGTTGGCTTTGTAGGGATCCTCTTCAAACAACATGCGTTTGACGTGATCCTTTTTGGGCGCATCCACTTCCGAAGCGTCGGCGGCGATGTGTTCCTCTTCAGCGGCGTGTTGTAATTCTTGTGCTTGCGCAAGTTCGCTTCCTTTTAGCGGCCCACCGAGCAGTAGAATCGGGGCCGAACGCCCTTTGCCGCGGCGTCCGCGCACTTTGGCTTGAGATGGCAGTGGCTCGTCTATGCCGGCTAATCGCTGCAAGCTACGTTGACGCAGCACCTCTAAGTTTTGCTGATCTGCTGCGAGCAATTGAGGCTGGGGTCGAATGCTCAGTTCAAGCCGCGCCGCCTGCTGAACGCGTTCGCCGAACGATTGATGAGCCGAGCTGACTTCATGGATGGTTTGCTCGGCAAACTTAAGGAACCCCGTTTCGCTTTCGGGGGTTGCTCCCATACGAATCATCGCACCGGCGATAGCGGCACGGGCGAAGAAAAACTCGTGGTTGAGCGTAGGGTCGCTACTAAGGGCGACCCACTTCGGCATGAGCGCAACTTGCTGGTGAACGCCACCGCTGGCTTCAGCCTCGGCCACTTTGACCAAGATGCTTTGATCCGGATCGCTGGCGAATGCTTGCACCACTGCGGTCAGCGCAATTTCCAACTCTTCAAACCGCGCCGCCGCCGCGCCTGGATCCAGCTTGCGTTTGCGCCAACGTTTCCAAACCGCGCTAAAAAATTCCTCGGCAAAATCCAGGTGGAGTTCCGGAGGTTCGGAGCGCTTGCTCATGGGATCACTTGATCTCAGCCTTAAGGCGAGCTGATCTTAGAAGGCCAATGTGCAAACCTCGCGCAGAGCTTGCAGCACGTCGGTTTCGTCGGAGAGCGGTTCGCAAATGGCAGCCACGCAGGCGGCACGCGGCGGCAGGCCGGATTGGATCAGGCGGGCAGCGTCGACGAGCAGGCGGGTCGATGCTTTTTCGGCTAAGCC
Source organism: uncultured Planctomycetales bacterium (assembly GCA_964344765.1). Lineage (GTDB taxonomy): Bacteria > Planctomycetota > UBA1135 > UBA1135 > UBA1135 > JACNIZ01. The sequence goes on from CAYFOM010000046.1 coordinate 24,543, forward strand.
AAGTTCATCAAGCCCGCGTAGCTTGCCGGCTAGTTTCACCAAGCGCTTGGCTAAAGCTGCTTCGCAACCGGTTTCGCCGACGACGATTTGAGCCTCAAGATCGGCGTTGGGGTAGTCAAAGCCGACGGCCACAAAACGTTGTCGGGTCGATGGCTTCAGCTCCTTCCAACCGCGCTGGTATCCGGGGTTGAAGGAAACTACCAACATGAAATCGTCGGCAGCTTGGATCTCTTCGCCGTGCGCTTCCAGGTGAATGCGTCGGCGGTGGTCGGTCAGCGGGTGCAGCGCAACCACGACGTCCGGGCGCGCTTCGGCGATTTCATCCAAGTACAAGATTCCGCCTTGGCGAACTGCGCGAGTCACGGGGCCGTCTTGCCAAACGGTGTCGCCGCCGCGGACCAACCAACGTCCCAGCAAATCGGCGGCGCTGGTGTCGTCGTGACAGGCGACGGTGGTTAACGACAAGTCGAGCTTGGCCGCCATGTGCTCGACGAAGCGCGACTTGCCGCATCCCGTCGGCCCTTTGAGCATCAGCGGTAGGCGTTGGCGCCAGCAGTGATCGAACAAGTCGAGTTCGTTGGCGACGGGTTGGTAGTAAGGGATCGCGGGCCGAGAGTTCATCGAAGTCGTGGTGGCGTTGGTGGCGGTGATGAGTTGTTCGGTCACGATCCCTTGCTATCCAATGGAGGTTAGGTTGCTCCTTGCGAAGCGTTAAGGGTTAAGCCTGCGGGGCTTCAGAAGCTTCTTTCGACGGCAAGCCGTACGAGATGAAGTTCTTGATGTAGAGCACGACGCCGAAGGTGAACAGGGCGCCGGCGAGGATGAGCGCGAAGGCGTGAATTTCCAATCCTTCTTGCACGTCGAGGAAATCCATGCCGGCTTTGCGCTCGAGGTAAACCTGAGCCACGCCCATGACGGCGAAGGCTCCAGTCATGCAGATCATGCCGATGTTGGTGCACCAGAATGCCCACTCCGGCATCCAACCTTTGTAGTTGGAGCGGCCGGTCATTTCGGGGAGTGCGTAGGCGATCAAGGCGAGAATCAGCATCGCATATGCGCCCCAGAATGCCATGTGGCCGTGCATTGCGGTGACCAGCGTGCCGTGGGTCCACAAGTTGACTTGCGGTAGCGTGTGAGCAAAGCCCAGCGCGCCGGCGCCGACGAAACTCATGACCGCGCAACCGATGGTCCATGACAACGCAATCCTATTCGGGTGTTTGCGACCGCCGCGGCGAGCCATGGCGATGGCGTAAAGCGCCATGCCTAGGAAAGCCAACGGTTCCAGTGCCGAGAACACACCACCAATCATCAGCCAGTAGCCGGGGCCGCCGGTGAAGTAGTAGTGGTGGCCGGTGCCGAGAATGCCGCTGAGGAAGGTGAAGCCGACGATGATGTACAGCCACTTCTCGATGACCTCGCGGTCGACGCCGGTGAGTTTGATCAGCAAGAACGACAGGATCGCGCCCATGATCAATTCCCAAACGCCCTCTACCCAAAGGTGAACCACCCACCAACGGAAGTAGGAATCGTGAACCAGGTTGTCGAAGGTCCACATGCCGGGCAGGTAAAGCAGCGCGGCAGTCAGCAAGCCGAAGAACAGCACCATGGCGGTGGTGGTCATGCGCTTGCCCTTCCAGATGGTCATCAGGATGTTGTAGAGGAAGGCGAGTACGTTAACGACGACTAAGTAGTCCAGCGGTCGCGGAATCTCGAGGAACTTGCGTCCTTCCCAAAGGTTCAGGTGGTAGCCGATGATGGCGACTACACCGACAACGAGCAGTGAGAAGTACTGCACCCAAGCGAGTTTGGGGCTCCAAATCTCGCGATCGCATTCCTCCGGAATGATGTAGTACGCCGCACCCATGAAGCCGGCGAGTAGCCAGACCACGAGTAAGTTGGTGTGCGTGGCGCGTGCCGTGTTGAATGGAATCAACTCATGCAATCCGTCCATCCCCATGCGGTCAAAGCCGAGGATGAAGCCGTAGATCAACTGCAGCAGGAAAAGGCCCATGCAGGCGGCGAAGAAGTACCAAGCGATTTTTTGACTTTCGAAGCGCATCTTTAGTTCTCCTTCAAAGTGCCGAGGAAGTTGACGATGGCATCAAGGTCTTCGTCGCTGAGTCCTAGGTTCGGCATGGCGGTGCCGGGTTTGACGGCTTGTGGATCGGAAACCCACTTGCGCAGGAAGTCGGCGTCGTAGCGATCGGCGACTCCATCGAGTGCCGGGCCAACAAGCCCGCCTTGGCCTTCTACGGTGTGGCAACTTACGCAAACCGACTTGAAGTAATCCGGTGCTGCGTTGAGTGCGGAGTCAGCTGCGATTTCGGCAGTTGCCGATGTCGTCGGGCCGGCCATGTCTGGCTCAGCTGGGAAACCGTTGGTGTCGATCTTGGAAACCCAATGCAAGAAAGCAATGACGTCGCCGGTGTTCTGCTTGGCTTCGGCTTCGCCGACTTCAGCAGGGTCGAACATGTCGTACTTGACCATCTTGCGGCGACCCGGAAACATGCGTTCGGGGTCCTTGAGGAACTCAGTGATCCAGACGTCGGAACGACGCTTGACGACCTGAGTGAGCTCGGGTGCGTAATACGCACCTTCGCCGAGCAGGGTGTGGCAACCCATGCAATTGTTTTTGTTCCAGATCAGGTGACCTCGAACAACGGATTCAGACATTTGTTCCTCGTTGGATCGCTCTGGGAATTGCGCTAGCGTGTCCATGGTTAGGAGCACGAAGGCAATGCTGCACAGTGCGGTTCCACCCAGGAAAAATGCTTTTGCTGCTGATTTGGTGAGCATGCTAGTTGGGGGAATGTGGGGTTTGGTCGACTTCCCAGTGAACTGAGCTGTCGAGGCCGAGAATCAGCGGGAAGAACACCCGGTTCTCGAGATCAATGTGCTCCTGGAGTTGTTGGAGCATCAAATCGGCTTCGCGGCTAAACCGAACCGCGTCTTCGATGAATGGAACTTGCTCGGAAGGCTGTTTTTGGCAATCCGCAATCAAGTCGTGGCCGTGCTCGATGGATTGCGCGAGTGCTTCCATCATTTGGCGGTGGTCTTTGTGCTCTTGCTCCAGCGTGCGCAGTTGGCCGGCGATGTGGGTTCCGCGACCCTCGATGCAAGCGGGGAAAATGAAGGCCTCTTCTTTGTCCAGGTGCTGCTCGACTTCGGCCCACCACAACGCCAAGATTCGGCTCCACACCTGAGTGGGGGATTGGCAGTGCTGATGCATCTGCTCCCATGCAGGTGCCAGCTCCAGAAGCAGGGGCAGGCTGCGGCGCAGATTGCGGTGATGCTTGTCCACCAAGATGGTGACGAAATCGGCGATGGACTGAGAGAGGCTCATGGCTATGCGGGGCTTCTATAAAGGCAATCGCCGTGCCAATCGGGTTTTGCTGAGAAGGAGAACTCGATTCGCCTCAGTTGTCGATATTTAGCCTTAAAGGGGGTTGAGTGATGGAATGGAGTTGTAGAATGGATAACTTGACAGTTGTGGAAAAGGTAACGAGTTGTGAAATCTATAACGAGCGAAGAGTTTGACCTGGTGGTGCAGATTGCGCTGGACTTGAATGACAGTTTGCGAAGTCAAGACCGCTACGAGCGCTTAGTCGAAGCGGTACGCCAAGTCCTGCCCGCCGATGCCGTCACCCTGCTTCGACTGAAGGGCGATGTGCTGATGCCCATGGCGACGCATGGGTTGGTCGCTGACGCATTAGGTCGTACCTTCGCATTGGCCGACCATCCACGCCTGGCCGAGGTTTGCGCCAATCCCAATCCAACCAAGTTCCCGATCAACAGTCCGCTTCCGGATCCCTTCGATGGATTGGTCGAGGAAGCGCCCAACCTGTCCGATCACATCCACGCCTGTTTGGGCATACCCTTGCGGGTAGAGAATCAGTTGGTAGGAGCCTTAACGCTGGATTCGCTGACCTCCAACGCATTTGACGGCATCAGTCCACCGCTGCTTGCCGCATTAGGTGCGTTGGCGGGAGCCGCCCTACATACATCCGAAATCATGGACGTGCTTGAGCAAAACGCGCGGCACCATGGCCAAGTAGCCCAAGATCTCGTGCATGATCTGCTTGAACGCCGCGGCGGCGGCTTAATCGGACGCAGCGCTCGATTGCAAACCCTGCGTGATGAGATCAGTGTGTTTGCGCAATCCAATTACCCGGTTCTGGTGACCGGCGAAACCGGAACCGGCAAAGAGTTGGTAGTTCGCACTCTACACGCTGAATCGTGGCGATCTCATCAACCCTTGGTTTACGTGAACTGCGCGGCGTTGCCCGAATCGGTGGTGGAAAGCGAGCTCTTTGGCCATGTCAAAGGCGCGTTCACCGGAGCCACCAACGAACGGCGGGGCAAGTTCCAAGTAGCCGACGGCGGTTGCTTGTTTTTGGATGAAATCGGTGAACTACCGCTTTCGATTCAGCCCAAGCTGTTGCGGGTATTGCAGACCGGTGAAATTCAACGAGTGGGTTCCGATCAAACGCTACGGGTCGATGTTCGCGTGTTTTCGGCCACCAATCGCAACTTGGCGGTCGAAGTTCAACATGAGCGCTTCCGCGCAGATTTGTTGCATCGCTTAGACGTTTGCCGCATTCACACGCCGCGTTTGCGCGAGATTAAAGAAGACATTCCGCTACTTGCAGGCTCCTTCTGCGATCAAGCGAGGCGTCAACTCGGGCTTGGCCCGGTTCGTCTTCACGCTGGATCACCTGAAGCATTGATGAAGTATTCCTGGCCCGGGAACGTCCGCGAATTGGAAAACGTAGTGTCGCGAGCCGTTTTGAAAGCCGCTCAGCGGAGCAAGGAAGGGGAGCCGGTTTGGATTCGTCCCAGACATTTGGGCCAAGACTTCTTTAAGAGTACAGAAAGGGTGGAAGCCGAGGAGGCTGTCAAAAAGGCGGCGTTAAAACCTTTAACTCCCTTGCCCCAACCCGGTGTTCCATTAACCGAACAGGTTGAAAACTATAAGCGTCAATGCATTCTCAATGCTTTGGAACGTCATAACGGTGTATGGTCGCACGCAGCCTTAGAGCTTGGTATGCATAGAAGTAATTTGCATAACTTAGCTATAAGGTTAGGCTTGAAGAAGGCTTGACGTACGCCCCTCCTCCCAAAACGTTTTGCGCATCTGCTTACTCACCAATCAAGACTTAGACGACCTCCCCTTGCCTGATGACGATTGGCCATGCGATCCGCGGCCCTATTTGCCCGATGCGGACTGGTCTTTGGAAGTGCTCGAGGATAAATACACCTCGGTTGAGCTGGTTACGAAACGCATTAAAGAAGGCTTCGACCTTTTCTTTAACTTATGCGATGGCGCCGAGGATCAAGAAAGTCCGGGTATTGAGGTGGTGCAAACTCTTGAGAAACATAAAGTTCCATTCACCGGCGCGAACTCCGAGTTTTT
>CAYFOM010000047.1:0-29724 GCA_964344765.1 uncultured Planctomycetales bacterium
CTGAACTTAAACTAAAACGCGATGGAAATTGGCTCCGTTAATCGACCCACTTCAATGTCCGGCGACTTACGAAGCCTCGACAACTTCTGCGCCCGGTGGAAACTCAACCTTCAGTATTTCTGGATCCGTAAACGTGTCAGGATCCATTGGAGGTTTTTGTGATAAACCTCCTGCCTGCACTGCCCCGGCAGAATGCGCTTGGAATTATTCCTATACCCTAAACGTTAGCTACAGTGGTGGATGGTGGTCTGGCTTTCAACTTGGTGCAACTGGCCCAAATGGACCAGTTGCGTCTCCCGTGGGCAGTTCAACAATTACTACGCCTGCTGGAAGAGCAGAGGCAAATTGCACAAAGGAAGCAAACCCCGAATACGATATTTTTGTTCGAACCGAAACAGTCGATGAAAATGGAAATACTGTTTACACGGCATGGCAGCATATTGGCACGGTTTCCGCCAAATTTTCGTGTGGCAACTGCAATGTAGTAATTGAGCCCCCAGACTCTGATCAATGAAACGAAGAATAGTCTTTCCTTTTGCCGCCCTGCTCGTCGGGGCGGCATTTATTGCCTTTTCGGAGCGAACCACAACCCTTGGTTCTGACGATGGGATACTCCCAGTTGATTCGTTGGCCTCTGAGGGAGTGGGCACTAATGCGCCTCATACTCCTTTCGACAGGAGTGAAGTTGACGTGCAGGGTGGTAGGCAGGGCGTTTCAATAAAAGAAGCGGCAAATCCTGAGGTCGATTGGTGGGCAGACACTGATCGGCTGAATTCATATTATTCGAAGTTTGAAAAAATATTCGCACCGGCAAGGTCAAATTGGGGTGCGGGGTTTGAAGATGGATTGGCGAGACTTCAGCAGCTTGACCGGAAACTTCAACAAACTCTTGGCAAGTTCCCAAATAGAGTAGATTGGGCGGAACTGGGAGAACTGGGTGGCCCGGAGGCCATCTTTGTTGCTGGAGTTCTTCAGCGTTGGGAACGGGAAGATCCTCCAACAAGGCGTGGTTTACAGCAACTTTACTTTGAGGGTGATCCATTCGGGGTTAAGCCGCATTGCCTACTTTCATATTTGTCCGAAAAGGAGATTGCATTAAGCTCGCAACAAACTGAAGAGGTACAAAGGATTTTCTATACTTGGATTGGCGAACGGGCTAGGCTAGAACAAAGTTTCCATGCATTCACCGCCGACATAGTAGCCCGGCAGCAAGGAGATGGAAGTTTGATGGCTCCCTTCCCGGAGGGATCAGAGCTTCGTCCAGCCGAATTAGCCCATTTCGAGGACTCACAAGCTCAAATTTTTAATGCATATAGGGAGGCTTTGGCAAACTTTTTGACCAAAGAGGGCATCGAGGTCACCTTGTGGAGAGAATGAAACATAGGGCATTTTAGTTTTGGTTTTCTGGGTTGGTGATTGATAAGGGGGCTCAAGTGGTTCGAGCCAAATGCAAAGATTAGGCCAGAGCCTGCTCGAGGATGTACTCCTCTTCCGCCTGGTGGCGGCGGTACGAGCCGGTTGCAGGGCTAGCTGCCGATGGGCGGCCGGCGTAGCTGGCGTCGATTCCGAGCAGTTGCAGGCGGTGGCGGACGAAACCCCACGGCCCCATGTTCGACGGTTCTTCTTGCACGAACATCAGCTCGGCATTGCCGTACTTCGCCAACTCGGCATGCAGCGCAGCGCGCGGGAACGGGTACATCTGCTCCAAACGCAAGATGGCGACGTCATCGCGGCCTAGTTCCTCGCGGCGCTTGGCCAGTTCGAAGTAGATGCGGCCGGAGCACAGCAGTACGCGTTTCACGTTATCGCCGGCGGCTTGATCAGGCATCAACTCCTGGAAACATCCCGATTCCAACTCTTCAATCGCACTTGCCGCACGCGGATCACGCAGCAACGACTTCGGCGTGAACACCACCAACGGCTTGCGTCCGCCTTCCGGTAGGTGCAGCGCTTGACGGCGCATCAGGTGGAAGAATTGCGCGGTGGTGGTGCAGTTGGCAACGGTCCAATTGCCCTCGGCGCACAGCGTCAAGAAGCGCTCAATGCGCGCGCTCGAGTGCTCCGGACCCTGACCGTCGTAGCCATGGGGGAGCAGCAGGGTCAAGCCGATGCGCTGATTCCACTTGGATTCACCACTGCTCAAAAACTGATCAATCGGAATCTGCGCGCCATTGGCGAAGTCGCCGAATTGCGCCTCCCAGATGCCCATGACATCGGGCCGCGCCAGGCCGTAGCCGTATTCGAATGCCAAAACTGCTTCTTCGCTCAAGAAGCTGTCGCGCACTTCGAAGGAGCTGCCGTTTTCAGCGGCCATCGCGCGCAGCGGAATGTGTTCGGACGCTTCGGCTTGGTTGCGAATCACTGCGTGGCGGTGCGAGAAAGTTCCGCGACCGCTGTCCTGGCCGGCCAAGCGAATCGACGTTCCGGCGGTCAACACCGACGCAAACGCCGCCGCTTCGCCACATCCCCAATCCAACGCGCGCTCACCATGCACCATGCGCTCGCGGCGGTGCAATTGACGCAGCAGGTTCGGGTGCACGACCAAGTCGTCCGGCATTGCATTCAACTTTTCAATGAAGCCGACTAAGTCTTCGCGCGGTAAGCCAGTCTCGGCGGAAGGTTGGTCGCTCCAGTCACGATCATCGCCATCGTGTAGATCGATGATCTCATCCCGCGGCGGCTCCGGTTGCTCGGCTTCTTTGGTTGCCTTCAACGCCTCGCGCAATTCGGTATCGAACTCGTCCGACAAGGCTTGGCATTCCTCAGCCGTCATCAACCCACGCCGCTGCAGCAAGCCGATGTAATTCTCACGCACCGTCGGATGCTCGGCAATGCGCTGATACAGCTGCGGCTGCGTGTACATCGGTTCGTCGCCTTCGTTATGACCGCGACGGCGATAGCAAACAATGTCAACGACGGTGTCTTCGCCAAATTCGCGCTGGAAATCAACGGCCAAATGGCAGGCGCGCAGCACCGACTCAGGGAAGTCGCCGTTGGCGTGCATGATCGGCGCTTGCACCATCTTTGCCATGTCGGTGCAGTAATAAGTGGTGTGCAAATCGCGCGGACCGGCGGTGAAGCCGATCTGGTTGTTGACCACCAGGTGGATGGTGCCGCCGGTGGTAAAGCCGGGCAAGCCGGACATCTGCAGGTTTTCGGCGACCACGCCCTGACCGGTAAACGCCGCGTCGCCGTGCACCAAAATTCCAATGGTGCCGGTGCGCTCGGTATCGCCGTCGGCGTCTTGATAGCCGCGCACCGCGCCGCAAACCACCGGGTTCACCGCTTCTAGGTGGCTGGGGTTGGCGCAAAGAATGACTTCCACTTCCTCACCCTTATTGGTGCGGTAAACGCCGCGCTGCCCCTGGTGGTATTTCACATCGCCACTGCCTTCGTTTTTCAGCGGCAGCAGCACGCCTTCAAACTCGCGGAAAATTTGCTCGTGATCTTTGCCCAGAATGTGCGCCAACACATTCAAACGCCCGCGGTGCGCCATACCGATCACTGCGCGCTTGGCACCACGCGCCGCCGCACGGTCCAAAATCTCGGCCAACGCCGGCACCAGCATGTCGCCGCCTTCCAACGAAAAGCGCTTGTTGCCGGGATAACGAGTTTGCAAGAAGCGTTCGAAGTTCTCGGCGCGAATCAAGCGGCGCAAAATGCGCTTGCGGTGATCCAAATCGAAAACATCGTCATGGCGATGCATCTCCACCGCTTCGCGCACCCAATGCTTGCGCACGCGATCGACGATGTGCATGTACTCCACCGTCCAACGACGGCAGTAACTCTCGCGCAGTACTTCCAAAATCTCGCGCAACCGCATTTGCTGCTGGCCGCACATGCCGTCGACTTTGAAGTGACGGTCGAGGTCCCAAATGGTGAAGCCGTAGAAGGTCGGATCCAGCGACGGCAGCGGGTCGGACTTGTATTCCAACGGATCCAAGTCAGCCAGTTGGCACCCGCGCACGCGATATGCGTTGATCATCATCCACACGCGCGCGTGCAGCGTCGCCGGATCTTCGTCGGCACTGCCGTGGTGGTCGCGATCGGGGCGGAACGGAGTCCACGGCACTCGCATGCATGAAAACACGTCGTTCCAGAAGCCGTCGGCGCCGTCGAGCAGTTCCTCCATGCGCTTCAGCATCAAGCCGGATTCGGCACCTTGAATCACACGGTGGTCGTAGGTGCTGGTCACCGTCATCACTGGGCCGACGCCGAGCTCGGCCAGTTGTTCCGGCGCCATGAAGCGGTTCTGCACCGGCACGCCGATGCCGCCGGTGGCGACGATCAAACCTTGGCCCTGCATCAGCCGCGGCACCGACATCTCGGTACCAAACCCACCCGGGTTGGTCAGCGTGACCGTGGTGTTGGCGTAATCCTCGGCGGTCAGCTTGCCATCCCGCCCGCGCGCGACGACGTCTTGGTAGGCGTCGTAAAACTGCTTAAAAGTCATGCGGTCGGCGCCCTTGATGTTGGGCACGACCAGCTGGCGTCCGCCGGCCACCGGCACGTCGATGGCGATGCCGAGGTTGACCTGCTTCGGCGTGACGCGGAAATTCTTCTTGCCGGCAGTCTCGAAACTGGACTGCATATTCGGCTGCTCGGCCAGAGCGCGCACGATCGCGTAGGCGATGATGTGGGTGTAACTGGCCTTGCCCAGCGCGCGGACCTGCATGTGCGAGTTCAGAACCTTGCGGTTCTCATCGAGCACCTTGACCGGCAGTGTGCGCACCGACGTCGCCGTCGGTAACTCCAGGCTGGCATTCATGTTCTGCACGATGCGCCCAGCCACGCCCTTGAGCTGCTCGCGGACGACGTGCTCGGTTTCCAGCTCGATTTCGATGCGCGCTTCGGCTTTGGAATCGGCCGCCGTAGCTGTTGCCGCGCTGCCCTTGGCCTGCGCCGCCGGGGCTACGCTCTCGAACCAGCGCGCCCACTCGGGATCCACCTGGCTGGGATCCGCCTTCCAGCTCTCGTACAGGTGTTCGGCGTAGCCAGCGTTAACCCCAAAATGCTCCTGGAAGTCGATGGACATGGTGGCCGATCATAGGACCGACTTTCGCCGACTCCAGAGAAGATTTTTACGGAATGTTAGAGTGAGGCATGGTCGCCTCGCGCTGGGCCCTTTTTTGCACGTTTATCCCTATTGGACTGACCTTTTTTGCTTGTGGAGAAGCTGCCGATTCTGAAGTAGATCCCAGGGGCCAAGCTGAGCGCCAAGAGTGGTCCGGATTTGAGGTTTCAGTAATTCCAAATCACCAAATCCATGACTGGCCGAGGAGGTACAAGAATCCTCAATGCTTCACACTGGGAAGCTGGGAGCCAAGTTCAACCATTCGCCACCTAACTCAACATCTTTGGAGACGGGATCGGTTGGATAAAGGGATTTTCATTCGAGTGCCAATAGGAGATGAGTTCATTTGGCTGTCAGGCTCCTATGGACCAAGCCTTTTCGGGCCAACTGTGATCGTGAAAGGAACCTCAGGAGACGGTCCCTGGGAGTTCGTCTATGACGATAGTTTGGGCGCGTCGGATTTGGAAATGATCAATCCTTACTTCGAAGAAGAGGATTGGAAGCCTTTGACGGTGAATGATCTCCAATCCAAAGACGGCGGCATTGCCTTTGTGGTTGCGAAGGGAATGTCCTTTCAGGATGCACATTCTCTCATGAAGCTTTCCGCGCAAGCAGGGGTCCGATCCGTCCAGTTTTACGAATTCCAAGTAAGTGAGGCTCCAGATTGGATGCTTGAGGAAGACAACCGCTGAGGTCGATGGTGGGGTTACATCGCCGCGAGGTGCTTCTCTAATTCCTTGTGCATCGCGCTGAGGTTGACGTCGGCGAGGATGCGGTCCACACAGGCTTGGCCGTCTTCGGCTTCGCAGAGCTCTTCGAAGATTTGGCGGAAGAGTTCGAGGTTTTTGCGATTGGAGTTTCGCAGGTAGTGCGTCAGCAGCCAGCCTTGGGCGTAGTTGCGCAGTTCAAACTCTTCGGTGCGGAATTCGCGGTGGCTGAGGCGCACGTACTGCGCCAGCGGCATCAAACCTTTCTTGCGCAGCGTGGCGACGTGGTAGGAATCCTTCTGACCTTCCTTCCACTTGCCTTTGACGTATTCAACGTGTTCAAAATAACTGGCCATGCCTTCGTTCAACCACACCGGCGGGTCAGGCATCATGCGGTCCAAATACTGATGGAATCCCTCATGCTGAAACGTGTTGAACATTTCTTCACGATCGGGCAGGTTCCAGATCAGCAATTGCTTCAACACCGGCGAATACAAACCAGCCGCGCTGACGTGACCGCCGCCGAACACATCCTCGGCATAGTGTTGGAAATTCGACTCACCCGAGAACAGGTAAACGCGAAACTTCTTGCGATCCTTCTCCGGCGAACTTTCCAAGTGCAAGCGATAGCCGCGATACATCTGCTCGAGCAGCTTCGCCGCTTCGATGCAGACCTCGCGGTCCATGTCGGTTTGCACCACGTAATGCTCGGTGCTGTATTCGGTCATCTTGGCGAAATTCGGACCGTTTTCCGCTTTGACCAACATCGCCTTCAGTGAATCCAAGACCGGGCTGCGCGGATTGTTCGACGCGATGTCATTGACGAAAGCCTTGGCTTTAAGATCGCGGCCGCTGAGCAGCAACAGCGTCAAATATTCCTTGTTCGGCCGCAACGTATTCGGAAAGTCTTCGGCGACGTCCTTTAAGACCTCAAACGAATTCTCGCGGTCCAGTCTGTAAAGCAAGTGCCCTTCGTCGAGCCGCGCCGGCAGGAACATCGGGTCCTCTTCCAACACCAAACGACATTGCTCCAACGCCTGATCCATGTTGCCCAATTGGTAATGCAGCTGGCAAAGCAAATAGGCGCGGTGCGATTCGGGTAGGTCGTCCTCATCCAAATCAGTCAGCCAATCAATCGCCGCAGCGGTGCGGCCTTTGCGAATCGCCAAGCCGACTTGCTTCCACGCACGGTGCAGGTTGACCGGATTGGGTGCCGGCACCGTGCGGTCGGCGCCAGGATCTTCGGCGGCGACATCGATCTCGGCAAAAAGCCATTTGGGCAAAGCAATGGATGGATCGTAACTGGCGTCAAAGGCTTCGACCTGACTGGACAGCGCATCGTCGATCAATCCATCGATCCAGCCGGTTTGCACTTCACCGACCAACTCGACTCGAGTCACGCCGGCGTCTTGCAGGCCGCCAATGGTGAAATACCCATATCCACTCTCACGATCACGTTTGGCCGACAAAATCGTTTTGCCTTGCTGCTTCACCGTGATCTTTGATTTGGAAACCTTCACCTCCAAAGTGAATTCCTCCGACGCCTTCGCCGGAATGGAATCGCGTTCGTCCAGCTCGGTTTCGTCGTCGCCGCGGTACTCATAAATGCGACCAGGGAAATAAGTGCCACGTCCATCCGGGGCGATGCCGAATGACACCTGATAGCCAATCTCATCATCACCCCAATTACCGAAGTTGAAAAACGGCGGCTGGTTGTGCGGATAATAAGCACCCTCGATTTTGACGGTAAACGGTCCGTCCAAATGCGCCGGATGAGTCACCGCGCCGCGGCGCTGGATGAAATCGCCCATGTTCCCGGGCGTGTAAACAATTTTGATTTTGGCGTTTTCGCCGGCTTTATAAGTTTGCAGATCGCCCGACACCAAAGTCTTTGCATCGGGAACATTGGCGTCGATCCAAAAACGGATGCGGCGCGCGTCTTCGATCAACACCGCGCGATTGGCAAAGGCAACGTCCTGACCTTTGAAATTGTCGAGCAGAGCCTTGAATTGACGGTCGGCGTCGGCCCAACGGCGCTGGTCCATCAACTTATGAATCTTTTGCAGATCCTTGTCAAAATTGGCGGCGCTTTGTTGGGGGAGTGCGGCGGAAACCGCCCACAGGGGAAGGGCGAGTAAAGCGGAAATCATAAAGATTGAATGGGAGGCCCCATGATAGGAGCCCTAACTGTTTTCCGGCCGCAAAATCACTCCGTGCGCTTCGGAACCGTCGATCCAAATCTCGAGCTCCCTGTCGAGTTCAAGGTGGCGCAAGCCGTTTTCGCCGCTTTGCGTCACCGGCTGACGGCGCAGCCAATCCAAGTCGAGCAAACCCTCATCCATTTGCGGATTCACCGAGAAGTAACCCACACGGAAGCTCGTTAAGTTGTGGAAGAAATGCGAACCTTCAGACGGCTGCACGCGGAACTTTTTAAAACCTGTTTCGACCACCACACGCGCGCCGTTGATCTCGGCCCATTCCACCGGAATGCCCATCCACGAATCCTTCGATCCCCAACGCCCGGGGCCGACCAGCAAATACGGCTTGCCCTGATTGCTCAGCACCGCATTGAGTTGAGCAATATCGGCGGCGGTTTCGCGGCTGAGGGCGCGATCAAACTCTTCCGGGTCGACGTAAATCACATCGCGAATTCCCTTGATCAACCCATTGCCGAATGCGCGATGGCTGGAACACAAAACGCGGTCCGAATCCACGTCCTCTAAACAGAAGTCCACCGACGCCTCCGACACCGCCATCGGCCGGATTTGTAACAGCGCAATTTCCGGCCCCAGTCCATCATCCGGATCCAAATTCACCGCGAATTCCAACTCGACCGGACATCCCATCGAGCGACCGCCGATTTCCAGCAACGACGATGCAAACGGCGCCAACGGGAAGGTCTGGTGTTTCAGAATCCCGGCAAAGGTCACCAAGCGCGTACCCGGTCTACCGACGCCATCGGCAATGCGACCATCCGCCGGAATCCATGTCGACGCCATCGGGTGCAGCGCATCGTCTTTATCGGCAATCTCCACCGGGAAGCGACATGGCTGGAATCGTTCGACGGTATCGGCGCCGTCGGAAGCTTCGTTATCCATTGGGATGGCATAGAAATATCGCTGCGCGTTCTCGAGGATGTCATCCACCGACGAAAACTCGGGCAAGCTGTGCGGGTACTCGGGGCAAAAGCGCAGTCCGCCTTCGCCGGCCACCACGGTGCGGCCCAACCCCAACGCCACCGAGCAAACGCCGTCTTCGGGTTTGCAACGGCCGTGCGGATAGAAGTTGTGCGAGCGCGCCACGCCCGAGAAGCTTGGGTAATAACGACCGTTGCGCTTCTTGCCGTAAACCGGCTGAATGATCACCGCCATCTTTTCTTCTTCGTGGCGGTAAGGCGTGGCGCGAATATACGCGCGCGCACGATCCGAATACGCCGACGCGTAAATACTCTTAATTCCACGGCACAATTCGGTCAGCCGCTTCTCCAACGATCCGACGTTGCGAATCATCACCGTTTCATAAATCCCGGCGAAGGGCTGGTGGTGCGAGTCTTCCAGCAAGCTCGATGAGCGCACCGCCAACGGTCCTTGGAAGTGACGCAGCAACACGCGCAAGTCCGATAGCAATCCACCCGGCAAACGGCCGCGCAAAAACCGCGCCGCGCGTTCTTCGGCATTCAGCTCTTCACTAAACGCGACCTTATGCAAATGATTGCGGCGCAGGAACCGATCGAAAATCTCGGTAGTCAGCACCACCACCTGCGGGACGTGAATGCGCACGCCTTTGAACTCGCTGTCCGGCACATAATGCGGCAGGGTGCGATTGATAAACGCCAAACCACGCGCCTTGCCGCCCAGCGAACCATTGCCAATGCGAGCAAAGTTCACCGTGTCGTCGAAAGTATTGCGATCGAAATCAGCAATCGCGCCGCGCAGAGCTTCTTTGCGCGCTTTGTACAACGTACTCACCAAGTAAGTACGGACGTCTTCCTCATCTTCAAAATCATCGACACCTTTGTCGGACAAGCTGTCGGCCAGGGCAAACTCGGTGCGTGCTCGAAGCCACGTCGAAAAATGATTGCCGCGGGCATGTTGCATGATCGACTCGATGCCGACTTCGCGCAGCGCTCCTTCGAGTTCGCGTAAAGATCGCGCCTGAGTGATCAATTTGCCGTCGGCGGCGCGAAATTGGAACGGTCCAAAGCCGAAGTTCTGCAGCAAAAACTCGCGTACCTGCTGGTGGAGCAGGTTGGAGCCCTTTTGCGCAAAGGTTGCGTTGAACTCAAATGCCAGTTGCGCATTCACCGCGTCGGAAGACTGCACCATCACCGGCAAGTGGGGCGAATCGCGGCGCATGTGCTCGATTAAATTCCGACCGGCGGCGTCGTCGAGTTCGCGAGCATGACGCGTGCCGGGCAAGGTGATGTCGGTGATCACGCCCAGCAAATGCTGCTTATGGCTCTCGAACAACTGGACCGCAGTGCGCAAATCGCGCGCCAACAAAATCTTCGGCCGGGCGCGCGCGCGCTGGAATTTATGCGAGGTGTTGACCGATTCTTCCAACACACTGCGAATCTGCTGCTGGATCTCGGCGTACAGCAACGGCAAATACGCCGACAAGAAGTTCAGCGAATCTTCAACCAGCAAAATCGAGCGCACGCCGACGACTTCGCAATCATGCACGCAGTTGCGGCGATCTTCCATCAGCGTGACGATGGAATTCAAAATCCGGCTATCACCGGTCCACAAGAACACCTCGTCAAAAACGTTGGCGCCGCCGTCGCGCATCAGCGAATCGATCGCGCCGGTGTCATAACCCAGCAACACGACCGGAGTGGACCCGGTGTGTTGTTTGACCTGCTCGGCAAAACTCACCGGATTGATGCCGCCCATTTGCGGCGTCACAATCACCAGTTCGTTTTTATCCGAATGCATGACGCGATCCAACGCCTCGCTTGCATTCGAGACGCGAACCATTTTCGGGCCGCGGTCGCCGAACACAGCGCGGCCGCCATGCAGCAACTCCGATAGCTGGCCATCCTCTTGCAGGATGAACGCGTCGTACAAGCTCGATACCAACACCACCTCCTGAATGCGATAAGGCATTAGGGTTTCAAAGCCCTGCATCCACGCCTGAGGCTGGTTCGGTTGAATGGTTGTGGGTTTATCGGCCACCGTTCTCAAGATTAACAGTTCGCGCGGTCTATTCCACCTCGGCCCGGACCGGGCGCGTCCGCACCATGCCCTGGTGGATCAAACAAAAAACGGACGGAGCGTCCGAAGACACCCCGTCCGCAAACTAAAGCCTGAGTTGGTTAAACCAAACCCTGGTCCATCATCGAGTTGGCAACCTTGAGGAAGCCGGCGATGTTGGCGCCATTCACGTAGTTGCCCGGAGTGCCGTATTCTTCGGCGGCTTCGAAGCACGAAGTGTGAATGCTGTTCATGATGCCCTTGAGGCGCTCGTCGACCTCTTCGCGGCTCCATGCCAAACGCTGCGAGTTCTGGCTCATTTCCAAACCGGAAACCGACACACCACCAGCGTTGGCGGCTTTGCCCGGACCGTAAAGAATGCCCTTCTCGAGGAAGATGTCGACGCCATCGGCAGTGGTGGGCATGTTGGCGCCCTCGGCCACCAAGCCGACGTTGTTCTTCATCAAATTCTTGGCATCGTTGACGTTGATCTCGTTCTGCGTCGCCGACGGGAACGCACAGTCGGCGTTGACCGCCCACAGCGGGTTGTGATCCAGCGACGAATCGAGCTCGGTGTAAGTTGCACCCGGGAACTCGTTGACGTATTCCTTAATGCGGCCGCGACGGTTGTTCTTCAGGTCCATGACCCATTCCAGCTTCTCGGGCGAGATGCCTTCCGGATCGTGAATGAAGCCACCGGAGTCGGACAGGGTGATGACCTTGCCGCCCAACTCGTTGATCTTCTCAGTGGTGAACTGAGCCACGTTACCCGAGCCGGAGACCAAGCAAGTCTTGCCTTCCAGCGAGTCACCTTTCACTGCCAGCATTTCGGCTGCGAAGTAAACGGTGCCGTAACCGGTGGCTTCCGGACGAATCAGCGAGCCGCCCCAGTTCAAAGACTTACCGGTCAGCACGCCGGTGAACTCGTTGCGCAAGCGCTTGTACTGGCCGAACAAGTAGCCGATTTCGCGACCACCCACACCAATATCACCTGCCGGCACGTCGGTATCCGGACCGATGTGGCGCTGCAGCTCGGTCATGAAGCTCTGGCAGAAGCGCATCACTTCGTTGTCCGACTTGCCCTTCGGGTCGAAGTCACTGCCGCCTTTACCACCGCCCATCGGCAGCGTGGTCAAGCTGTTCTTGAAGACCTGCTCAAAGCCGAGGAACTTCAAGATCGACAGGTTCACGCTGGGGTGGAAGCGCAGGCCGCCTTTATACGGGCCAATCGCACTGTTGAATTCCACGCGGAAACCACGTTGAACGTGAATGCCGCCGGCGTCGTCCATCCAAGGGACGCGGAACATCAGGACGCGTTCCGGTTCGACAATGCGCTCAAGCAGAGCTGCATTGCGGTACTCGGGGTGACGCTCCAGGATGGGGTTGAGCGAGCCAACAACCTCGCCGACCGCTTGCAAGAATTCCGGCTGATGGGAATCGCGAGCTTCTACTTTGGCGAGGAGTTCCTTAACGTAATCGGACATGTTAGTCGGGAGTCTAGGAGATTAAGCTGCGGGTCGCGCGGGAGGTTGCGGGAGAAGGCTGGCAGACGGCGAAGGATTCGCGGCCTGTTAATCAGAGTTCTCACAAGTGCCCTTATGGCACTTTCCACAACTCCCATTTCCGGCACAGCTGGTAGGGGTGGCATCGCCGTTCTTCAGATGTAAGAACGTGAACAAGCCGAACAACAGGCCAAGGCCGAGGATGCCGAAGAGATGGTCCATGTGTAAGGTTTGTTCTTGCGTGTGGTTTCCGTGGCGCGCGGCCGCGGGTTGGAAATCAAGAGCCGCTGCCGAGACCGGCGAAGCCCATGAAAGCGAGGGAAAGGCTGCCGGCGATGATCATCACCAGAGCGGTTCCGCGAGCCAAGTTGGGAACGTTGGCTCGTTCTGAGTCCTCTCGAATCGAGGCCATCAAGACTAGCGCCAAGGTCAGGCCGAGGCCCGCACCGAATGCGAAAAACAGACCTTGCAGGAAGCCGTATTCGCGGTTGGTCTGGAAAATGGCCAGACCGAGAATGGCGCAGTTGGTGGTGATCAGCGGTAGGAAGATGCCGAGCTGTTGGAACAAGGTCGGGCTGAACTTTTTGATCGCGATTTCGACGATTTGCACCGTCGACGCGATCACCACAATGAACGAAATCACGCGCAAAAACGGCGCGTGTTCGAGCACAAAGGTGTTCAGGAACCAAGCGCATAACGACGTAATCGTCAGCACGAAAATGTTCGCCAGGCCCATGCGCAGCGCCGTTTCGACGCGCGCCGACACGCCCATGAACGGGCACAAGCCAAGGAAGTAAGCGAGCGTGAAGTTATTCACGATCATCGCTGAGATCAGGATCCAGACTAGGTCTCCCATCACGCGGCCCTCCGCTCATCGGCCGGCTCCGGTGCTTGCACCTGCCGCGCCTTCTTCCTTTCCTGATACCAATTAAGTCCCAGCAGCCAGAATCCCAAGGTCAAAAAGCCGCCTGCGGGCAGGATCATGACCACCCACGGCTCGAAGTTCTCGCCCATGACGTTGACGCCGAGCAGCGAGCCGGCGCCGAGCAATTCGCGCACCGAGCCCATCATTAGCAGGGCAATCATGAAGCCGGTGCCGGTGCCGGCGGCGTCGAGTAGCGCTCGGCCGACGGGCTTCTTACTGGCGAAGGCTTCTTGGCGACCGAGGATCATGCAGTTCACCACGATCAGCGCGATGAATGCACCCAAGTCTTTGTGCACCCCAGGCGCCATAGCTTCGAGGCTCATGTCGGCCACGGTCACGAAGGTGGCGATGATCAAGATGTAGGTCGAGATCCGCACTTCGTGGGGGATGAACTTCTTCAGCAGCGAAACCAGAAGGCTGGAGCCGCACAGCACGAAGAACGTCGCCCCGCCCATGCCCAAGCTGTTGGCAACCGAGTTGGTTACCGCCAACGCCGGGCACAGACCCAGCATTTGAATCAGCACCGGGTTCTCCTTCCAGATTCCGCGGAAGAAGTCTTGGTTTGGAGTGGTTTCTCTCATTGGCCCGCCTCCGCTAGATAGGCTTCGAGCATCGGCTGCCAACGCTTGTAGGCCTCGTTAATGATCGTGACCACCACCTTCGACGAAATGGTCGCGCCGGTGATCATGTCGATTTCATGCACATCGCCGCTGCCCGATCCCGCTTTGACGCCGACCAGCGGCGCTTCGGTGCGAGTGAACTGATCGACGAAGTCTTGGTTCTTTTCGATGGCATCGCCGAGGCCCGGAGTTTCCTTGCTCTCCAGCACCTTCATGCCCATCATCTTGTTGGTGCGCGGGTCGTAGCCGAAGATCACTTTGACCTGGTCTTGGAAACCGGCGCGGTTGTGCACCACGGCAAAGCCGACCGGTGCACCGTTCGCGTCGCGGCCGAGGAAGACTTTTTCGAAGTCCTTTTCGGCGGCGCCTTCGGGCAAGTCCATGGTCAGCTTGTCGTCGACCAAGTACAGCGTGTCGTAGCTAGCCGGTTCTTGCAGCACTTCGCTGACCGACAGGCGCAGCATTTCGGCTTTGTGGGCCAGAATCGCCGGCAGAGTGGCTTGGTAAACAAAGATCAGCAACACGCCGGCCAAGATGCCGGCGACCGACAGTGTGGCAACGATGCGGAACGACGAGGTGCCGTCGTCAGCGCCGGGGTTGGTGGTAGCAGCTTGATCGCCCGTAGCTTGGGTCACAGCTTCTTGATCAGCAGCCATTGCTTTGACGTCGGAGCTCATGCTTGACCTCCTTTTTTCGCCCACGGCAGGCCGCGTTTTTCAGGCTCGGGCTGGCCAAACACGCGCGGTTGCGTTTTGCGGTTAATGAACGGCACAAAGGCGTTCATGAACAAGATCGCGTACATCACCCCTTCGGGCAGACCGCCCCAAGTACGAATGACAACGACCAGGAAGCCGATGCCGATGCCGAAAATCCAGCAACCTTTGTGCGTAGTCGGCGACGTCACCATGTCGGTGGCCATGTACCAAGCGCCGAGCATCAAGCCGCCGGAGAACAGCATGAAGAACGGGCTGGCGAAGTTTTCGCTGTCGAACAACCACAAGATGCCGGCGAAGGTAAACACCGACACCATGATGCTGGCCGGAATGCGCCAGTTCAGGTAGTTGCGGCCGGCGAGGTACAGACCGCAAACCAGGATCACCAAGCCGCCGGTTTCGCCTACCGAACCGCTGGTGGTGCCGAGCAGCAGGTCGAGGAAGTCGGTGCTTTGCTTCTCGAATTTAAACAAGCCCAACGGTGTGGCGCCGGTGCTGCCGTCGACGACTTCGGGGCTCATCAGTGGCCAGGCGAAGTTGTCGCCGCGTAATGCCCACCACGATTCCGGCTTGCTTGGCCAAGTGGTGATGGCGACAGGGAAGGCGGCTTGCAAAAACGCGCGACCGAGCAGTGCCGGGTTGAATACGTTTTGGCCGAGGCCGCCGAAGATCAGCTTGCCGAAAGCAACGCCGAAGAAACCGCCGAGGAAGGCCATCCACAGCGGCATGCCGGGCGGCAAGGTCAGGCCGAGCAATACGCCGGTGATCACGCACGAGCCATCGCGCAGCGTATTTTTATTGCCGGTGTAGTACTCGGGGATCAGCGCGCCGAGCACCGCCGCCGCTTGAATCAGCAGCGCGCTCGGGCCGAAGAACCAAAACGAAACCGCAACCACCGGAATCAGGCTGGCGACCACGGTCCACATGATCTTCGGCGTGCTTTCCGGTCCACGCAGGTGGGGGGTGGCACGAACTAAGAACTTCGGGTCGCTCACTTCGCTACCTCCTTGCTCTTACCTTCCGCTTCGGCCTTTGCCGCAGCGGCGCGTTCTTTGGCAGCTTCGCCGGCCAGTTGGGCGCGGGCCACGCTAAAGATGTGGCTCAGCGGAATCTTCGACGGGCAGACGTACGAGCAGCAGCCGCACAACATGCAAGTATCCAGGTGCAGATCGGTCTGCATTTCCTTGTACTCCATGTTTAATCCCAGCGCACCCATTGCTTGCGGATTCAAGAACACCGGGCATGCATCGAGGCAATGACCGCAGCGTATGCATGGGTAAGTTGCTTCGGGTTGGGCTTCTTGCTCGTTGAGCACGACCACACCGGAGGTTCCTTTCAGAATCGGCGTATCCAAGTTGCCTTGCGCCGGACCCATCATTGGGCCGCCCATGATGACTTCTGCAGCGTCGTCGGTCAGGCCGTCGCAGGCGGCAATCAAATCGCGCAGCTTAGTGCCGATCGGCACGATCAGGTTGCGTGGTTTGTTGAGGCCGCGACCGGTGACGGTGATGATGCGTTCGACCAAACCCAGACCGGTTTCAAAGATCTCGGCGATGGTCGCCACCGAAGCGACATTTTGCACCACCGCGCCGACGTGCATCGGCAGCCCGCCTTCGGGCACTTCGCGGTCGAGCAGCGCTTTGATCAGCATTTTTTCGGCGCCTTGCGGATACTTCACCGTCAAACCGACGATTTCAATATCCAAATCCGGCGGCACCGTTTTGCGCATGATCTCAATCGCATCCGGCTTGTTCTTTTCGATGCCGACGATGGCCTTTTTCACGCCCAACGCCTTCATCATGATGCGCGTGCCTAAATGCACGCGATCCGGATACTCGACCATCGAACGGTGGTCGGTGGTTAGGTACGGCTCGCATTCGCAACCGTTCAACAGCACCACGTCGATTTTCTGATCCGGCGGCGGCGACAGCTTGACGTGCGTCGGAAACGCCGCGCCGCCAAGTCCAACCAATCCACCGGCTTGAATTGCCGACAGCAGTTGTTTGGCGTCGAGATCGTGCCAATCCGGAATCATGCGCGGACGCGGAGTCTGCGCCGAAAAAGGATCGGTGGCAATGTGAATCGCTTCGACGTACGACCCATTCGGGTGCGGCGCGCGCGCGATCTTGCTGACCGTTCCCGATACCGATGCATGCAACGGCACCGACACAAAACCGCCTGCTTCGGCAATCACATCGCCGCGCTCGACGTGGTCCCCTTCGCGTACCAGCGGGATCGACGGCGCGCCGATGTGCTGGCTAAGCGGCAGGATGACCTCCGACGGGAACGGAATGCGTCGCGTCTTGGAACTGGCGGTCAGTTCCTTCATCTCAGGAGGATGAACTCCGTTACGGAAGAAATCCTTGAGCTTCATTGGGGGTGGGGTGGCGTGGGGCTGAAGCTAATTAGTTGAACGGCTCGGCGCGCTTGATCCACTTGTCCAAGTCGCGCTCTTTGGGGTTCACCGGCGTACCCGGGTGGATGATCGCCACCGGGCAGGCTTCGGCTGCTTTGACCAGCTGCTGGAAAGTACCGGCGTTGATGTCGGCGATTTCCGCCTGCTTCAGATCGTTGTACTTGAACAGCTTGCCGTTGAGGTTGGTGCACTCGTTGCACGAGGTGCAGCGCTCCGACTCGATGTAGGCTTCCATCGCCATGTCATCGTCGTCGTCATCCTCCTCGGGTTCGGCGACGGCGGTCACTGCCGGCGCTTCCGCCGGTGCAGCTTCAGCGGCCGGTGCGGCTTCGGCGGGGGCCGGAGCTGCGGCAGCCGGGGCTGCGCCATTGCCGACGCCAAACAACGATTCGTTGACGTTGATCTCAGCCAGCGGTTCTACCGGTGCGTTCTGAGCTTTGAGCAGCACCTCGGCGACGGTTTGCGAACCATCTCCGGTTTGCAGCAGGGCTTCAGCCAGGCGACGAGCCACCAGTTGCGGATACTGCGTGCGCAGTTCGCGAATCTTGGCTTCGTACTCGGCTTTGACCTGGTTGATACGTGCTTCCAACTCGTCTTCCATGTCGGCTTCGACACTTCCGCGAGCAGATTCGGCGACTTCCAAACCGGCAAGCTGCTTCAGCTGCGTCCAGAAGTTCAAGCGATCTTCGGCCAGCAGCACCATCTCTTCCGAAACTTGCATGCGACGCAGCTTCTGTGCGGCATCCAATACGTAGATGAACGGGTTGACGCCTTCGCGGTCGTCCTTGCTCATTTCGACGTACTCGGCAAACAACACCAAGTCATCGCTTTCCTTGGCCGGGCGGAAGTGCTTCTTGAAGCGACCTTCGGTAGCTGCCCAGTCGGCGACGGTCATCGGCAGTTCCATCTCTTGGGACTTGCCGTCGTCATTCAAGTAGTTCAGCGTGTAAGTCGGCCAGTCGTCTTCCTGCGCCGGGTTGCCTTCCAGGCTGAGTCGATCGGCCAGCGTTTCGCCGGCGTCCGGATCGTATTCCACGTTCGGGAAGGCGCGGCATTCCAACGCCATGCGCGCTTGCTTGGCGGCCAAGTCGTCGGCAGTACCGTGCTCGGTGGGGCACGGTGAGTTCAACACAAACACCGCCGGGCGACGCGATTGCAGACCGCGCAGCACACCACCAATCAGGTGCGAAGCCGTGGCCTGTGAAGACTGCAGCAGGTAAACGCCGCGGTGTGCCATCGTGATTAGCGACAGCTCTTTGCGCACCTCGGTCTTACCGTGCTGACCCTTGCCGAACATCGCCATGTCGGAAACCTGACCGGTGAAACCACTGGTGCAAGCCTGACCGCCGGTGTTCGAGTAAACCTGGGTGTCGAGCACGACGACGCGAATCGGCTTACCGGAAGCCATCAAGCGCGACAAGTTCTGGAAGCCGATGTCCATCATCGCGCCATCGCCACCAACTGCGATGATCGGCGGGCACAGTTCGAACTCATCGTCGGTGAACTTGTGCCAATCGAAGGTTGCGAATTCCTCTTCAGACTTCTCGGCGTTGTACTCGCCGGCCAATTCCTGCTCGGCGCGACGGATGGTGATGAAACTATCCGCCATCTTGCGCATGTGACCTTCAAAGATGCCGATGGCGATCGAAGGTGCGTCTTGGAACAGGTGGTTGACCCACGGGAACGGGTAAGGGTTGTACGGGTAGGTGCTGGACCAAACCGACGAACAACCTGTCGAGTTGGTGAAGCCCAAAGGTGCACGACCATTGCCGCTCGGACCTTCTTCGTACAACCACTTCAGGTGCTTCAGCTCTTTGATGCGCGTGGCAATGCGTTGCACCCGCGTTTGCTTGCGCGGATCCAGCGGAATGTCGACCTTGCCGTCGGTGGAGGTCAGTTCTTCCAACTCCATCTCCGACGTGACCAAATCCTTGGCGATGCCCTCCAACTCGGAAATCATGCCGTTGATCTTGGCCAGGTGCGCTTTAACGCGCGGTGCCAGCAATGCGTGCTGCGCGCCGACGACCAAGTGCAAAACGGTCTTCTCACCGCAGCCCATGCAAGCCCCGTCACCACCTGCCATCGACAAGTAGTTCTCCTTCTTCAGCAACATTGACGACAGCACGCCGATGCCTTCTTCCATGTTGGCAATCTTGATGTACTTGTCGTCGGTTTCCGGAAGCGTCTTCCAGAAGTCCCAGTTGCGGCGCATGGTTTCGACCATGTCGTCGGTCTGCTTCACCGTTTCCAGCGCACCATCCGGGCAGACGTCAACGCAGACGTTACAGCCTTTGCAAGTTTCCGGGTTGATGGTGATCGACAGCAGCGCGCCTTCACCCTTCTTCTGACCTTCCGGTCCATCGAAGAAGGCGCCGGTCTTGGCCAGCGGGAAGTCGGCGATCACTTCGAAGACGGCGTTGTATTCGGTCTCGATTTCCTTGCGGCGATCCGGCGCCAAACCCATCTTTTCGACGGTGTTCTTAAATGCCGGCGCCAACACTTCGGCGAAGGTGTTGAAGCTGCCGCTCTTCATGATCTTGCGGCAGGCGTTCGCCAGCGGCTTGACCACGGTTGAGAAGCGGCGAATCTTGGTGGTCTTGGCCGCGGCGTCGGCAGCTTTTTTCAGCACGTCGTCGACCGAGGTGACCAAACCAGGAATCGCGGTATCGGGGCACTGCGTCCAGCATTGCGCGCAACCGGTGCAGTTGGCCGGAATGAATTCCGGTACCTCAAAGCGCACGTTGGTCATGTCGCGCATCGTTGCCGACACGGCCGGCATCGAGCTGGTTGCCACAAACGGGTCGGCGATGATGTCTTCGCCGGTCGAGTACATGGAACCGACTTGCTCCCAGAAACGACCCGAGTGGTACGGGCTCTTGTCGGCTTTCACCGCGACCATGCGATCGGGAATGGTCGGCGGCGGTGCACCTTCGTCGCCTTCGTTGTCGAAGGACTTCGGATCGAGCTTGACGATCTGTTCGTATCCGCGGCGAATCACGCGCAGGTTGTCGGCAACAATGGCATCGCCGAGGTGACCGAACTTCTTCTTCAACTGCTTATGCATCGCGTCGAAGAAAATGTCTTCTTCCAAACCGGCTTCGTGCACCATCGGTGCGGCGTGGAAGAAAGCACCCATGAACGCGGTGCCTTGCATGCGGTAGCGCAGGTCGGCGTTCGAGGATTCCTCGGCGGCAATTTTGAATGCGTCGAGGATGTAGACCTGAATGTCGAGGTCTTGAATGTGCTGCTGCGTCATGCGCGGCAGCGTGTTCCAGAACTCTTGTGGGCTCAGTTCCGACTGAATGATGAACAAACCACCGCGCGAAATACCGGCTAGCGGGTTCGAGTGACGGAACACGTTCGGGTCGGGCGACAGCACCACGTCGACCTTGGCGAGTTCGCAGTTCAGGCGGATGTTTTCCGGTGCCAGCGATGCGTAGAAAGTGGTCGGCTGACCTTTCTTCTCGGAGCCGTACTTCGGATTCGCCTTCATCTTCAGATCGAGCAATTCCGACGCGGTCACGGCAAGGTTTTTACCCATCGTGATCGCACCCCAGCCACCGATCGAGTGCACGCGAATAGAAGTGTTGCCCTCGGGCATCAGGTCGACTCGCTCGGCTGCATCCAGCGCCAAGCTTTCGATGTGCGGATAAGCCTCGAGCAGGTCTTCCTGCCAAATCTGCAACTTCGGCAGGCGCGTATTGCGCTTGACAAAGTCGATACCCAGATAGAACTGGCGCAAGTGCTTGCCGCCATCCATCATGTTTTCGACCGCGGCGATGATGTCGTTGGGCTGCAAGTCGCGCGAACCCATGCCGAAGCTGCCGGAGTAGAAGTCCGGCACGTCATCGCTGCTCAACTTGGCCAAACCGGCATACGGAACCGGCTCACCGGCGCGTCCATTTTCCACACCCTGGCTCATCGCCACGCGAATCTCACGCAGCAGCGGTGCTTCGACCGCCAACGGCTGATCCAAACGCTCGAGCACGGTCACGGCCTTCTTGCCGCGCAACATCGACGTCACCAAATCCGCCGGGAACGGGCGGAACATGGTCATGTTCATCACGCCAATCTTGATGCCCTTGCTGCGCAAGTGATCGACCACTGCTTCGGCGTTTTCGGTCACCGAACCCTGACCGGCGATGACGTACTCAGCGTCATCCAGGCGATAACCCATGACGCGCGAATACTTGCGCCCGGTCAGCTTGTAGTACTCATCCATCGCCATGTCGGTCAACTCGGCGACGTGATCAAAGTAGTACGGGCGCTGCGCGGCTACACCTTGGGCATAGCTGTCCTGGTTCTGCACCACACCCAGCATCGCCGGGTAATCCATGTCATACAGTTCCGGGATGCGGCGGCGCTTTTCGCCATAAACCAGCTTCTGCGCCGGCGTCGGCGTGTCGATGATGTCGGACGATTCACCGAGGAATTCACGAATCAACTCCTTCTCGGGGAAGATCGCCGATTCGATCGAGTGACTGGTCAAGAAACCATCTTGCGCGCATACGCCAGGCGTCAGCGCCAACTCGGCAACGCGGTGGCAGATCAGGTTGATGTCGGCCGATTCGGTGACGTTCTTGGCGAACATCTGGAAGAAGCCGGTGTCGTCGATGGCGTGATAATCGTCGTGACCGGCGTGCACGTTCAACGTGTGCTTGGTCATCGCGCGGCATGCCATGTTGAGCACGTAGGTCAAACGCTTGCCGACCGCGGCGTACAGCGATTCGTGCATGTACGCGATGCCCTGACCACTGGAGAAGTTGGTCGAACGCAAGCCGACCAAGCTCATACCGGCAGTCACTGCAGCAGCAGCGTGTTCGCCTTCCGGCTCGAAGAACAGCAAACGACGGCCAAAGACGTTGGTCTTACCGGCCGAAACCGCAGCAGCCCATCCTTCACCCATTTGGGTAGACGGAGTAATCGGGTAAGCACCAGCGGCTTCACTGGCTGACGTCTCCATCGTGACGATGGCGTCGCTGCCATCGGTTGCCACAGGAATGCCTGGGTACTTAGGGGTGAAGTTGGAGTCGGAGGTGGGAGTGCTCATACCTCGATGCCGCTTTTGTGGATCTGTTGATCCGGGAACTGGGCCCCGTTCACCCAAAGAATTGCATTGGTGGGGCAGCGTTCGGCCGCCTTAGGAGCGGCTTTGTGATTGTTTTGGTAGTCGACAACAGCCAAGCTGTCGACGATTTTGATGACGCCTTCGTCGGCGTCTTTAGCGCAGATGCCGCAGCCGGTGCAAGCGACATCGCACAAATCCTGAGCCTCGTTGCCTTCCAGCAGGCTCTTACATTGCACGATCAACTTTTGGTTGATCGGCATCAGCGTGAACAAATCCTTCGGGCAAACGTCGACGCAATCGCTGCATGCGGTGCAAAGATCAGGCGCGACTACCGGAAGGTTGTCACTTCCCATATGAATGGCGTCGAAATCGCACGCCACATCGCAGTCGCCGAGGCCTAGACAGCCCCAAGTGCAGCCTTTGCCGCCGCCGGAAACCGCCGTTGCCGCTTGGCAAGTTTCGTGACCGGCGTATTGCGCTTTTTGCACCGCAACATCCGAGCCACCTGCGCACAGCAAGCGAGCGATGACCTTGTCGGCCTCGCCGGCATCAACGCCAAGGAAGCTGGCGACGTCTTCGCGCTCGTCCTCGCCCATCACCGTGCAACCCGCAGGTTCGCGGTCGCCGTCGTTCAGCGCTTCGGCAAAAGCGCGACATCCGGGCGTGCCGCAAGCACCGCAGTTGGTGCCGGGCAGCAGCTCCTCAATCTCGCCAATGCGGGGGTCTTCCCAGACCTTTAGCTTGCGGTTAGCAAACGCGATGCAAGCACCAAAAAAGGTGCTGACGCCACCGAGGATGGCGGCGGAAACCAGAATCGGCGTGGCCGACATTGGATTGCTTAGACTTCTTCCAGATTGGCTTTGTTGAGCAAGAAGGCGGCGAGTTGATCCACCGGGTTGGCCGGCGGGGCATCGTTTTCTTCTTGTGGTGTGGCGTTAGCCCCGGTCAAGGCTGCAAGCAACTCGAGTTCGGCGGCTTGCTGCTTGACGCTCATGCTGCCCAGCGGCGACAAGTTGGCGTCGTCGGGCAGCGCAGTGATCGTTAACGAATCAGCTAGTGATTGGCCAGCGATCGGCGCGAAGGTGAAGGCTGCCGAACCAGGAGGAACGATGGCGACGACGCCATGTCCATTCCATTCGGCGAACTTATCCACTGCGGAAGCATCTTCGCATTGCATGACGAAGGTGCCGGGCGCGATCAAACGCGCCAGTACGGCCGGCGAGCATGGGCCATCGATAAGCAGCACCAGCTTGACGCCGCCATCCATGAATTCGCTGAGCGCAGCAGTGTGCAAGCTACGGCCATTGACGTGGACCACCAGCGGCGGCGCCATCGCGCGTTCGGCCGGATTCCATTCGCCAAAGTCCAAGCCTTCCAGCATGTGGCCGTGCTCGGCTTCGTTGTAAGTGCCGGCTTTGGCCATTTCGATGACGCGAGCGGCACCAAATGCGCGACCGACTTTCTTCAGTCCACGACGCACGCCACAGCGCACGTTTTTACCGGCGGCAACGCGTACCTTGTTCAGCTCTTTGCCGGCTTCGACCATTTCCAGCAACGCTTGTTGCGCCGCCTTCAACGCCGGAACCGCGGCGGCGCTTACCGATTTTTGACCATCGGCGAAGGTCGAGAACTTCTCGATGTTGATGCGTCCGGCGGCAAAGCCACCCAGCTGCGTTTTGAGCAAATCGTTGCGCGTTTCGACGTCGGCCGACAGACCGGCGAGAGTGCCGCGAACTTGCTCGGCGGCGGCGGACAAGTTGGAAGTGAACGCATTGCGCGGGCCTTCCAATCCGGCCAGGACCAGTTCGGTGAGGTTGTCAGACGGCATAGCGATCGAGTTCGGCGTTGAGCAGGTTGATCTTTTCCTCGGCGGTGCGCTTGGGCACGGTGCGAAGAACTTCGTATTGCGGGAAGGATTGGTCGCGGAAGAACAAGCCGACGCGGACCTTGTCGTCGAGGCTGCCCAGACGACGGGCTTCGTTCAGATCGAGCGGATCATGGAACACTTGGTTCTTGTAAACCCTCTCCAGCGTTGGGTCCTGAATTCCATCCGCGTGGACCAAGATTTCCATGTTGTCCGGGTTCATGACCGCTTCTTGGAACACGTCCGGAGTGAAGACCGGGCAGCGCTGCAAAATGCGCACGAAGGAGAACCCCTTATGGTTGTGCGCCGCTTCCAGCGTTTGCGCCAAGTGCGACGGCATCCAGTCGGCGGTTTGCGCGACGAACGATGCGTTGGTCACACCCAAGGTGGTGACCAGCGGGTTCAACGGCGGCAGGAAGCTACCGCGCGGTTGAGTGTTGGACTTCAGGCCTTGCGGGGTCGTCGGCGAAGTTTGCTTCTTGGTCAGGCCGTAGATGTTGTTGTCCAGCAGCAACACCGTCATGTCGATGTTGTAGCGGATGGCGTGAATCCAGTGGCCGGCGCCGATCGAGCAGCAGTCGCCGTCGCCCATGACGACGAAAACGTCGAGGTCAGGGCGCGCCAATTTGATGCCGGTGGCAACCGGAAGGGCGCGGCCGTGCAGCGAGTGGAAGCCGAAGGTCTTCAGGTAGTGGGGGAATCGACTGGAGCAGCCGATGCCCGAGGTGAAGACGGTGTTTTCCGGCTTGAGTTGCTCGGAGATCAGCAAGCGCTGCACCGAGGTCAGGATGGCGTGGTCGCCGCAACCGGGGCACCAGCGAGGGGTCGGGCCCTCGTAGTCGTCCATACCGAAGGTACGGTCATCTTCGGACGGGCAGCTCAGCAGGGAACAGTTCATCAGGGACATGTCTGGATCTCCTTAAGCGAGCTTGTTTTTGATGACTTCGAGGATGTCACCCGGGCACAGCGGCTGACCGAGCACACGCGACCAGCTGTCGACATCGACCAGCGTCGACGAGCGCAGCAGCATCGCCAATTGCGAGCGACGGCGGTTTTCTTCGGTGATGTAAGGATCATCCGGCTCGTCGCTATAGTTGATTTCAATGGCGCAGACCTGCTTGGCCTTGCGCAAGATGTCGCCAATACCCGGTTGCATGGGCGACAAGAAGGTCAGGTGAGTCGTCGCCACGCTCAACCCTTCGGCGCGGGCTTTTTCGGCCGCCTCTTCGATGGCACCCTTGGTCGAGCCCCAACCCACCAGCATTAAGTCGGCGTCTTCTGGGCCGATGACTTCCGGTGGCTGCAGCGTGCTTTGCAACACTGCCAACTTGCGGCTGCGCATTTGGCAAGAGTGCTGGTGCACGTACGGGTCGTAGCTGACCTTGGAGTTATTGTCGTGCGACAAGCCGGTGGCGATGTAAGCGCCGCCTTTTTGGCCGGGGATGATGCGCTGGCTGAGGCCGGTTTCCGGATCCCAGTCCATCGCTTTAGTTCCCTCGGGCACCGGCAGCAGCTCGGGCTGGGTGCCTTGCCAATCCGGATCGAGCACCGGGCGCGGGAACGGTTGCACGCCGGTGGCCAGGTTGGCGTCGGACAGCACGATCACGGTGCAGCGGAAGACCTCGGCGATCTTGCGCGCGGTAACCATGATGTGGAAGCACTCCTCAATGGTGGCAGGCGCGACGATGACCTTCGGTGCGTCGCCGGGCGAGCCATAAAGAGAGGAGAGTAGGTCGGATTGCTCGACCTTGGTCGGCAGGCCGGTGGACGGACCGCCGCGCTGGACGTCGACGACAACCAGCGGAGTTTCGGTCATGACGGCCAAACCAAGGAATTCGGTTTTCAGCGCCATGCCGGGGCCGGAAGTCACAGTGAAGGCGACGCGACCGGCGTAAGAAGCGCCGATGGCCACGCCAATCGCGGCGATTTCGTCTTCTGCCTGGTGGACGATACCGCCCATGTCGTCGTAAATCTCGCTGAGATAGTGAGATACCGACGTGGCCGGGGTGATCGGGTACATCGAGCACATTTCCAAGCCCGACGCCACCGCGCCCATGCCCATCGCCGTGTTGCCGTTCATCACAACCAGGTCTTCGGTGACCTCTTTGGTCGGCACGTTGTAGCGGAAGTCCAAATTCTCCTCCGCCCAGCGAATACCGGCGTCGAGCAGCTCCACATTGCGCTCATACACCTCTTTAGCCTTGTGCCGGAACTGGTGAGCGATGGTCGCGCAGACCCGCTCATAGTCGCGGTCATAAAGGTAGGTCATCAAACCCAGCGCGAACATGTTCTTGCCGCGGCGCGGGTTGTCGACGATCTTCAAGCACTCCTCTTCAAGCGGACAGAGCTTGATTTGGTAGTTCTTGCTCGACAGCTCCTCCATCGCCGCCGCCCATTCCTTGCGGATGTTCTCGTCGTCGTGGTTCTCCCACATATTCTCGAGCAAGATCACCGCGTCATCGGCCAAAGCGTCTTGGCGGTGGCGCGAAAGCAGCACCTGCTCGTTGAAGGCGATGACGAACTTGGTTTTGTTGCCCCAGTTCGTAACTGCTTCCGTACCAATGCGGATACGAACGCCAGAGGCGCCGGCAGGAGAGCGTGGGGGAGGCTGAATCTCAGCCGGAATGATTTCTACGGTCCAAGCTCCGTTGCCCATCTTGGCTGACACCGAACCAAAGCTCTGGCCGCACTTCTGGGCACCCTCTCCCGAGTCGGAGACGATTTCCAGAATGTGTTCCGGCAGGTCGTGGACGGTAGGTTCAGCCGCGTTTGAGGCAGCGAAGAGGGGCGCCTGATCAGGTGGCGTTTGCGAGCTCATGGCACATCGGTCCTCTTGCCACTGGTTATGTTGGTGTGTGGCGTAGGAATCTGGCGCAAGATAACCCCTAAGTGAGGGTAGGGGAATGGACTTTGCGCCATCTATTTGTTCGATTTTTAGCAACTCTAGGCTTGCCGCGGGCTGAAATATGTGAAGATTCCGGTTAGAGTGGAAATTGGCCGCTTAGTGGCGCAGGCGGTCTTGACCCATGCCCTAGTTCACAGACTCACCCGAAGAGGTCCCGAATGAGCGATACCGAGGTACTCATCGTTGTTTCCAAACTGAAGAAGTACATCAAGTCCAAGTCCGGCATGAATACGGCCGGCAACGTGGCTCCTGCGCTAAGCGCCTTGATTGCCCAGCTTTGTGATGATGCTATGGCGCGAGCCGAAAAAGATCGTCGCAAGACGGTAATGGATCGCGACTTCCAGATGCCCAGCGGCTCCGACGACTAGTCGGCCGCTTTTTCCATTCCTCCCCACGCTGGCCGAGCCTACTGGTCTCGGCCTAGCAATCCTCCAGCCCGGCGTGCAGCTTCCTCCACGCCGCGAGCGATCACGCTGCGCAAACCGCCGTCCTCCATACGCAGCAGCGCACTGATGGTGCAGCCGGCCGGAGTGGTGACCTCGTCTTTGAGCGCGGCCGGGTGCTGACCGCTTTCTTGGACCATGCGGGCCGCCCCAAGAGTGGTTTGCGTCGCGAGCTCCACCGCCACTTTGCGCGGTAAGCCCGACATCACGCCGCCGTCGGTGAGGGCTTCGATCACCAGGTAAAGGAAGGCCGGGCCGCTAGCCGACAGCCCGGTGACCGCGTTGATGTGCTCTTCTTCCAGCACCAGCGCGCGGCCTACGGCTTCGAACATGCGTTGTACCGCACCAACCTGCTCGTCACTGGCAGTTGCCGACGGACTGATCACCGTCATGCCGGCGCGTGCTTGGCACGGCGTATTCGGCATCGCCCGCATCAGCGGTTGATCGGCGGGCAAAACTGCGGCGAGATCATCCAGGCCCACCCCGGCGGCGATGCTGATGACGGCAGCGTTTTCGCGCAAACCATTCAAGCGTTTGCCGTCGCCGTCCGTGGGGGCAAGTTCAGCTGCAACCTTGAGGATGTTCTTCGGCTTCAAGCACAGCACCACCAAGTCGGCGTCGGCCACTGCTTGAAGATTGTCGGTGTAAGTCGGAATGCCGAAGTCCTCGGCCACGCTTTGCGCCGTGGCTTCCCGACGCGTGCTGGCAACCAAATCCCAACCGCCGGCGGCTTGCAGCCCCGACAGCAACGTGCGCCCCATGACGCCGGCACCGATGATCGCGGTTTTCATGAGCTCAGGATATTGTCGCCATGGGAATCACCTATTCGGTTTCTCCAAATTGGATTGGTCAGCCGAAATTTGGCAGCACGACCGGATTTCAGTATTCTGAGGCTGTTCAGGCTCAAGGTTTAGCCTCAGAAAATGAAGCAAAGGGAATTGTTCGAAAACAGCCGGCCGGAAGTGGGTTTTGCGCTGGAACCATTCCGTGAAATGGGGGCCCACGAAGCTCTTTGGGCCGATGAAGGGGCTACCTTTAAACGAATTGCAGATAGGTTTCGTGATACTCCAAATGCCCTACCTTCTCATTTCGTGCCAGAAGAGGTTGCCATGGAGAGGGCACATGAGGTAATTGCTCAATTTAAGGAATTAGGAGTCGTCAAATTTGGGGTTCAGCTTAGCCACGGTTTTGGATACTTGGACAATCTTAGGGATGCTGCACACCCAGTAGAACTCTTCTATTACCAAGGAGCGTGGGATTGGCTTGAAAGCCCGTCTGTTGCAGTTGTCGGTACGCGAAATCCAAGTGAAATAGGGAAAGCCCGAACCAGGAAGTTAGTTCGCGGGCTTGTGAAAGCTAACTACACCATTGTTTCAGGGCTTGCCGCAGGAATTGATACCGAAGCGCATACGGCGGCCATGGAGTGTGGTGGCGCGACCATCGGGGTTATCGGGACTCCCCTAGGGATTTCATACCCCAAGGAAAACCAATCACTTCAGGAGGAGATTGCTAGGAAATTCCTCGTTGTGAGCCAAATTCCAATATTGAGGTATTCGCAAAGGGATTGGAGGTGGAACAGGGCATTTTTTCCAGAAAGGAACGTGACAATGTCGGCGATGACCTTAGCAACCGTGATTGTAGAGGCAGGAAACACCTCGGGGACTTTGGTCCAGGCCAAGGCCGCTCTTCGACAAGGGAGGAAGCTTTTCATTTTGGACAGTTGTTTCGAAAACAAAGAATTAGAGTGGCCCCGAAAATTTGAGAAATTAGGAGCCTATCGAGTTCGCGACTTGTCGGATGTATTGGGGGTCCTCGGTGAAGGTAAAGCGCATTGACCTGCTTTCAATTAGCGATCACCCTAGGTTGTCGGCTACTGATAAGTGCTTTTATTTAAGGGAGTATTTCAGCAAGAAGGGATATAGTTATTCCGAAACGAACCATCTAATTCACAACTTTAAAAAGTCCCCTTTACGAAGAGGGCGGCCTGAATGGAGACACAAGGAAGCTGCGATCAGGCATTTTAGTACTGAAATTGGCACGGCTTTGCCGCAGGCTTGGGTCGAAAATTGTGTGTTTGTTCCAGTGCCCCCTTCTAAAGCCAAAGGTCATCCTGAGTATGACGACCGTTTGTTACGCGTCCTTCAGCCCTGCCTTGGCGGTATCTTGGATGTCCGAGAGTTGATTATTCAAACTGTAACGACCAGATCGGCTCACGATAGCCGTGACCGCCCCTCAGTCAATGAAGTTAGCGTAACATCCTTTCTGTAAATTCCCTCGTCCCTGCAACCGCCCTGT
>CAYFOM010000048.1:0-29699 GCA_964344765.1 uncultured Planctomycetales bacterium
GAAACCTGCCAGGTGTGACTTTGAGGGGATTGCGGTTAACTGGGTAAAGTCAGTATGAATCATTGCATAGCCATACGGATTTTCAAAATATTCTAACCGTATTTCCAAATCAAAGAGAGACAACCTTTTGCCATGAACCGCAATCTCACATCACCCCCACAACCCGGCAAACTCGACGTGCAAACTCGTTTGCTCATTGCCTTATGGGCAAGTTGGTCCTGCGGGAACCCGGCGCAATCGGCACGCTACACCCAGCGACTGGGCGAGCGAGTCGACCGCCAAACCAGCATGCGGTTGCGCAAAGCAATCCTCAGCCGCAATTGGGGCGAAGAATTTGACCCCGCCACCCAAGCAATGCTGAGCTACGTCGAAAACTTGGCGTTGCGTCCGCAACAACCGTCGATGGAATTGCGTCGCCGACTCCTATCCAAGGGATACTCCGACGCAACCGTAATGGAGATCGAAGAGCTGGTCGACCGCATCCTCGCTGAATGCCGCACTGCAAGCGCGCGCCGGCAGAGTTACAAACGTAAACGCCCCAGCCGCTATCGCCGCCGCACGCGGGCGTTTCGCTCGGCTTATCGGCCGATGATGCGCACCATGCATAATCGCTTCAATGGGATTTAATTCCCGCTCAACCCCCAATTACACTATGGACCGATGACCTGGATTCAAACCATTTCCCCCGCCAACGCCGGCGGCAAGCTGGCCGATCTTTACCGGCGCATTGCAGGTAAAAATGGTCAGGTCGACAACATCTTGCAGGCTCATTCGCTGCGACCACATTCACTTCAGGGGCACATGGCTCTTTATAAAGCCGTGCTGCATCACACCGGCAACAAGCTGCCCAAACGAACGCTTGAATTGATTGGCGTATGGGTCAGTTCGCTGAATGAATGCCAATATTGTGTCGATCATCATTTTGCTGGATTCGCCAAGTTGGTCGGCGATGATGACACCTGCCGCCGCATCAAAGTGGCTTTACTGAGCCACAAATGGCAAGGTGAATTCAGCGAGGCTGAGATTGCGATGCTGCAGTACGCCGAGGCGTTGACCATGGCACCTCAGGCAATGGCGGATGAAGCTTTGCAACACATGCGTGCAGCCGGTCTCAGCGATGGCGAGATCCTCGAGGTCAATCAAGTGGTGGCTTATTTCAACTACGCCAACCGAACCGTGCTGGGTTTGGGCGTGCACACCGACGGTGAAGTTCTGGGCACCTCCCCGAACAATAGTGCCGACGAAAATGATTGGCAGCACCGCCATGCAAGCGAAGACAACGAGGCGGGCACTGCGTCAGAAGCCAAGCCTAAGCCTAAAAACGTCGGCAAATACTCGCTGCGCGCGGTGGCTCCGTATAAGCCGGCGGTGCGTTCCGGCTACAAGACCTTGCACGGTCAAGCCATGCAAGCCGGCAATCACATCCGCAGTGGTTCGCCACTTTTTGA
Organism: uncultured Planctomycetales bacterium; assembly: GCA_964344765.1. Taxonomy (GTDB): domain Bacteria; phylum Planctomycetota; class UBA1135; order UBA1135; family UBA1135; genus JACNIZ01. The sequence goes on from CAYFOM010000048.1 coordinate 1,449, forward strand.
TGTCTTCTTCCGACTCAGCGCAGGCATGTGTATCGGCTGCGGGATCGGCATGATTCTCTATTTCGGCCCAGGAACCGAAGTCCAAATCGAGCGCTATTTCCCCAATCACCCGCTCACCACGGGAGCGGCATTCGGATTCTTTGCATCGGTGCCGATCAACATCCTGCTCTTTATTTGGCACCAACTGCGAGTCAGCCAAGCGCGTAAATCGCGCTCCGCTGAACCCACCATGCCGCGCTACATTGGCCGCCCGGCAATCGCCATTACTGCCGCCATCACCTTCACCATTTTGTGGCTGGCGGAATCCAATATGTTCTAAACCGCTCTCCTTATGAAATGGCATCTTCGATCCGCACGCGTGCAAAACGCCATGCGCAGCAATCAGCTCCCGGAAACCATTTTCCGGTTGTGCATCGGGATTGCATTGGGCAGCAGCTTAGCTTTCATGATCTTCACCGGCGGCGGCGGTACCGAAGTCGTCTTCGCTTATAAGGATGTAGAGCATCCAATTTCCTCCGGCTTCGCTTTGGGATTCGTCGCCTCGCTGCCCATAGGGATCCTCTATTTCTTCTGGCGACGCCTCCGCAATGCGCGCGCTTTGCGCAAGGGTCAACCGGAACCGCCCTACCCGCATTACATCGGTAGGCCCGCAATCGGAGTTGCTTGTGTTTTGGTGCTCCTACTCCTTTGGTGGGCAGATCGAGCACTGGCTTAATCGCATCGCCGCGCACACCCAGCCCAACCTGGGTTAACAAAATTGCTTATGTAGCTCCCGGCCATCGCCGAAGAGGATTTGGAAAACAATCCGATGCGGCGACCACTCCAACAACTCAAAGCCGGCTTCACGCTGATCGAAATGCTGATCGGCATGGCGATCCTCATCATCTTGGCGGGGATGGCTATTCCTAGTTTTGCCGAGGCCATGGAAGACGCCGAGGTGGCGTCGTTGGAGCAACAGCTGCAACGCATTCGAACGGCGGTCGATTACTACACCTTCCAACACGAAGAGCAAGTCCCCGGCTACGACGGCGCAACGTCGACGTGGTCTGCATCGACCTTCGAGAACCAGTTGCTGCTTGCCAGCGACGAAGACGGCAACACTGCCGCCGTCGGCACAAGTGGCTACTACTACGGCCCTTACATCACCGAGGGCTTCCCACAGAACCCATTTAACGGCCTCAACTCGGTCCACATGGTGCAACCCGGCGTCGCATTCGCCGAAGCCGACGACACCACTGGCTGGGTTTATTGGGCCGATACCGGCACGTTGCGCGCCAATTCGTCCGGTACTACCCCCGATGGCATCCCCCACTTCGACCTGTGAACGATCCCCTGCAAAAACGGCCCATCCCCGCGCTTTTTGCCGCTTTGTCCTTCGTCGCCCTCGCACTGGCGATCTTGAATTGGCTCAACTAAGAGCCTGATTTCGACGAAAAAGGTGTGTACTTCTGCGGTGCCGACGGCGCCGCACTTCTGCCCGCCGGCGAGCGGGTCCTCCAGCTGCCCTGTTCCACGCCTTGAAATTCGTCACACGCTACAGCCCGGTGGCACTTCACTTCGGAAGCCTCGAAACCAGGCTTTTGCAACTCACCGGAGGTCCTGGCGGCTGGAATGTGAACCTAGGCCTGAAGGCTCAAGGTCAAGGCACCACGCGCCACAGTAAAGCGGCGTCGTCGCTGGCTTCGGGATTGAAGAGTCGAGCGATGGGCAAAGACGTCTGCATGGCGACGACCACCGAACGCGCATCGATGTCGGTGATTCCGGTCGAGCGGCCGCAGATGGATCGCTTGCAGTCGACGCTGGAAGAGGCTGCGGTGAAGAGTTTGGAAGATACCGAGGGCATTAGTTATCGCTACTTGCCGCTGAGCGATGAACTGGACACCAATCAGGAACGCAATGAGTTCCTGCTGCTGTGTCTGGGACAATCGGAAATGCGCCGCTGCACCGCTGCCAGCGAGGCGTTGGGATTCCGCCCGGTCGGCTTGGAGATCTCTGCCTTCCCCGAAGCACGCGCATTGATTCAAGCCAACAAAGACATCAACGACGCTTGGGCGTTTTTGCACCTGGCGCTGGACCACGCTTACTTCGGCATTGCGTTGGACGGCGAAATCCAGTTCCTCAAAACCATGGAGCGCGACGGAAGTCTGCTGCTGAAGACCATGCACGACGGCGTCGACGCCGGCAATCAGGGCGGACAAATCGGCATGGCGCCCGGCTTCATGATGGATAGCGATTCCGACGACCAAGGATCGTTGTTGGATCAAGCGCAAGGTCAAATGCACACGCTGCAGGAAATGGCCGAGGAACAGGGCACGCGGTTAATGAGTGCGGTTCGCGTCGAGTCGGCCAACCTGGCGCATGAAGTACGCGCCTGTTTACGCCACTTCCACGCCCGCAACCAAGGCCATTCGGTGGCTTCGCTGGAACTGACCGGTTTCGCCGCCGGCTTGCCCGGCTTGCACACGCTGCTGGAACAAAGCCTGAAAATGCCGACCGAAGTCGCGCGCCCGTTCACCAAGTTGGGCATCGGCGCGCCGGCTGAAATTCTCCGCGAACAACACATGTGGTGCGCAAATCTGGGCTTGGCCCTGCGAGGTGCAGCATGAAAACGGCTGACTTCTTAGGCGACGCCCCCTTCCGCACCCACTGCGAACGCCGTCGTACGACGCGGCGCTTGCTGACCATTTGCGTGTACTTAGCGGTTTGCTTGGCAAGCACCTTCGCTTTTCATTGGGAGGTCACGACACAGGAACGCGAAGCCGATCGCGCCAACGCCCCCGACCCGGCAGCGAGCCAGGCCGAAGCCGAACTGTTGCGCATTTACGACGAAATGAACCAGTTCGCCGCGCGCTTGGACCCGCTGACCGGCCATCTCGGCAAGCCGACTTGCGCCAACATGATCAGCGGTTTGGAAGGCGCGTTGGGAGCGTCGGTGGAAGTGGAAAAGGTGCAATGGAAGAGTGCCATTGAAGTCACCAAAGACAAAGGCGTCACCATCGAACGCAATGTGTTGGTCCTCACCGTTGACGTCATCGCGTTGGACGAAAAAACAGCAACCGCTGTCGACGAAATTCTCGCCGCTTACACCGGTTACGAAGCAACCATTTTGTCGCACGAAGCGGTGGAAAACCGCTGGCCGGCAACTCGCTTAGTCATCCAATTGGTGGGCGACGCCGATCAACTAGCCAGCAAGGCTGAGATTCAGGAGGCTAGCTGATGTCATGGCGCAAATTGCTGTTCTGGTTGATGTTCCTGGTCATTCCGGCGGCCTTTATCCAATGGGGTGTGATACCACTGAAGGAGCGCCGTGCGGAAGCGATGGCTTTGCAACAAAACGCCGACAAGCAGGGAGTGATGAACAAAAAGATGTCGCGAGAACGCGACCAATTGGAAATCCTGTGGATTGAATTCCGTCCGCAGGCTGAATTGGAACTCATCAGTCTGGGCTCACACCTCAACCCAATCTTGTTGCAAAACCGGGTATTGGATTTGGCCCGTCGTCTTGGAGTCGAGCTGACCATCCAATCCAAAACCATGCGCGACGAAGACGCGTTGCCGACTTACACCTTTGCCGGCAGTGCATCTCCATGGCAAGCGCATGAATTCTTGCGCTACTTGGAGCGCGGCGATCATCGAGCTCGATTTAACTCAGTGACGGTGGTTTACGACCTGGTTGAATCCACCGGCAAGCACCTCGCCTACTTCTCGGGTGAATTCACCATTCCGAAAGTACCGGAAGGGCCTGGTGACTTCACTGATTTGGATCAACCTGACGGCACCCAAGATGCTGGCGTGGAATTGGTCGGTGGTCCGGCTCCGGAGGTCATCGGATGAGTAGTTCCAAGCCTTCGATCGTCGACCAGATGAAGAAGCAGAAAGGCAAGACTGCTGCGCTGGGCTTGTGCTTTGCCGCGATGCTTTATATCTGGGGGCCAATGATTTTCGGCGGCGATGATGAAGCCAAGAAGAAGAAGCCGAAGCCTAGCCCCAATGCTGCGCCAACTGCGGCGGCGACTACGACCGGCGGCGCGCCCACTAGCGGTGGCAAGCCGAAGGCGACGCAAGCATCCGCAACTCTGGCCGCCGGAACCGCGAAGCCGATCAAAACCTTTAAGGAAGCGTTGGATCGATTGGATCAATGGCGCGTGCCTTTGGGCATGGAGAAGGCCGAGCCGCTCACTCCGGAGGTCATCGCCAGTCGTCGTGCCGAAGCTCAACGCAAAGCGGCCGCCCGTGTGGCTCTGCAGCAATCGGCAAAGGCGGCTCGATCCGCTGCCGAAGCTGCCGAAGGTTTGCCCGAATCGTTGCTCGACGGCGGCATGGACGGCGACTTCAATCTGCCGCATGGAGGCAACGAAGAAAACGACCCCAACTTTGCACCGGAGGTCGTCGAGCAGGTCGAAATCACCGATCTGATCCTTTCCGGCACCGCCATTCTTGGACCGCGCAAGGTCGCCTTCTTCGGCGATCGCCACATTCAGGAAGGCGAGAAAATCGGCCGATATTTGGTGAAAGCCGTGCGTTCGCGGGAGGTTGACCTGTGGGCGGACGGCCGCTTGACCGTACTTCGAATGGCACCTCCAGACTTGGAGTACAACAAACCCTGATCATGCAGATTCGCCCCAAACTCCGTTCCCATCTGGCTTTGACCGCATTGCTTGCGGCGTTCTGCAATTGGAACGGCATGGCGCAGGAGCCGGCTCCTCAAGATCCGCCGACAACAACCGCCGCGCCCGACCTTGAGCCGACGCCACCCCAAGAGCCGGTTACGGGTGAGGGTGAAACCACGACCCAAGATCCTGTGCAGGGCGAAGTTGGCGAACAGGAGTCCGCGCCGTCCTCCCAAGAGCCGGCGACTGAAGCTGCGGCGTTGCCGTTCCGGCATTTGGACCCGGAAGAGCGCATCACGATTAACTTCAAGGATCAAGAGCTTAGCTCGATTCTGGAGTTATTCAGCACGACTTACAACTTGAATTTGGTCTACGGCGACGACGTCGACGGTCTGGTCACGATCAATTTGTACGAAGCGCCCATTCCCACTGCACTGCTGCAAATCCTGGCGACCAACGGTTACACCTTCATTGGCCAAGACGGGTTCTTGCGCATCCTTTCGGCAGATGAGGTCACAGTGGAAACCATCGCCGCCGGCACCGGCTTTGAACCGACGGTGGTCTTCCTCAATCACTTGAAGGCGGAAGATGTGGTCACCATGCTTACGCCCATGCTGAATGGCAACGAGGTGATCGTCGCCGGTCCGGGTAGCGAGGAAGGTATTCAAGTCACCGAAAAACTCGGGGGCAATTCGCACGCCTCCCAGGAGATCTTGCTGCTTTATGCCAGTGAAGAAACTTTGGAGCGCGTCGAAGGCTTACTCGAACAAATTGATGTTCCACCGCTGCAAGTTTTGGTCGAAGCCACCATCTTGTCGGTCACGCTGAGCGAAGAAAACAAGATGGGCGTGGACTTCCACGCTTTGTCGGGAATCGACTTCCAAGCGATGGGCGGCACATCCAACATTACCGACGGCGTCGACTTGGATGATGTTTCGGTAGGTCAAAATGATTGGCTATTCGGCGGTCGCACCAGCGGTTTCACCGACCCAATCGCCGACGGTTTGCACATCGGAATTTTGCGCAATCAAATCGGCGTGTTCATCGAGTCGTTGGAACGCGTTGGCAATGCAACGGTGTTGAGCAACCCACAGGTCCTCACCGTGAATCGCCACCTCGCCGAGGTATTGGTCGGTCAGCGCTTGCCTTATCTGACGACAACCGCCAACGAAACCGCAACTCTGCAAAGCGTGGAATTCCTCGACGTCGGTACGTCGCTGGTCTTCCGCCCGTTTATCTCAAACGACGGCTACGTACGCATGGAGATTCACCCGAAGAACTCCAGCGGCATCATTAACGACCGCGGTTTGCCGGAAGAAATTACTACGCAGGTCACTGCCAACGTCATGGTGCGCAGCGGACACACTGTTGTCATCGGTGGTTTGATGGAAACGCAAGACATCACCGATACCTCGCAAGTTCCGTTGCTGGGATCGTTGCCCTTTGTCGGCACCTTTTTCCGCTCGGAAACTCAGCAGGAAACGCGTCGCGAGATCATCGTGCTGCTGACCCCGCACGTGGTCGGTGACAACGATTTGCGCCGCCGCGCCGACTTGGTGCAGGCTCGCTTTAACGCAGCCCGTGCACAGTTGGCAGCTTCGCACCATGGATACTTGCGTCCATCCTACGCGCGCAAAATGTACCGCGAAGCGGCGATGGCACTTGCCGCCGGCAATCCAAAGAAGGCTCTGGCCAAAGCCGAATGGGGTCTACGTGCGATGCCGGCCGATCAAGACTTAGCGCTGCTGGCCGAGCACTGTCACCGCGAGATGATGGCCGATCAGCATGCGGAACAAGAGCTGATGGATGCGTTGGAAATCCTACGCGCATCGGGAGAAGAAGAATGAGCGACCACCTGTCCACAACCGTGTTGAATCATGCACGCCGCCCGGGCGGCCTGCTTGCCGCCGGCCTAATGTTGCTGTTGCCGGCGTGTAGCTCAGCGATCCCCCATCATGCTCAACAAGCCGATAGCCAGCGCCAAGCCGAAGCTCACGCCGAAGCCCAGCAACAGTCCGTCGATGAATGGAAGCAATCGCGCAGCCAAATTTTGCGAACCTTTGCCTTCCGCGCCCTCGAGCGCAACCTGACCGAAGAAAGCCAAAGCTACCTTCAGCAGGCTTGCGACCTCGACCCCACCGACGTGCAATCTCATGCAACCTTGGCGCGCTTGTTCTTGACTGAAAACGACGCCGAGGCTTCGCTGGCTTATGCCCAACAGGGTATGGAATCGACTCCAGGCAACCTGGACCTTTCGTTGGTCTACGCCGCCGCACTTGCGGAAACCGATCAGTTCGATCGCGCAACCGAAGAGTTGGAGAAGGCAACCGACTGGGAAGCCATCGCCAAGAGCCCTGAGCTAGCGCGCGCGATGTTGCTGCATTACGCATCATCCGGCGGCATGGAAGAAGCTCGCGAATTCGTCGAGCAGATGCAGATCACGCATCCGAACAACCCATACACCTACGCGATGCTGGGCGATTTGTTCTTGGCTGCCGGCGACGTCACCAATGCGGCCGAAGCTTATATGCGTGCGCTGAACTTGGACCCGGACCTGCCTACTCCGCGTATCATTACCGAAGAACTCTCGCTGGCCAACGACTCCAGCACCGATCCGATTTTGGTAGCGGCACAAATCGCAGAGGAGAAACAAGACTGGGCGGGCGCAGAGCGCTTGTATCGCTTTTTGGGCCAAGTCCCAGCCTCCGATGTTGACGTCAAAGTTGGGCTGGCTCGCGTGCTGTGGCATCAGGAACGCCTCGAAGAGGCCATCACCATTTTGGATGACCTGCCGGCCAGTGAATTCACTTGGCGCGAGCACATGTTGCTGGCCAAAATCGCCATCGGTAAAAAAGATTGGCAAAAGGCGCATGGCTCTCTCATGGTTGCCAATCAGATGCGCCCAGGGCTGAAAGCGGCCGAATTGTTGCTGACTCACGTCAAACAGAAATTGGCTCAATAGGCTGATTTAGCGGCCGAAAAGGGGGTAGCGATGCATACCCCCCCTACCAGCAAAGCTACCGGACCCATCCCACTTCCGGACGCGATCAACATCTCCAGGATTGAAGAACTGGAAGGGTTGTTCGAGGAATGTTCGCGTTTAGGGCGCGTCGTATTTGATGGTTCCCAGGTCCATGACCTCGACTCGCGCGGATTTGAATATCTGGTCAACGGCGTCGAGCAGCTCAACCTGGACGGTGTGACGACGGAAATTGAGAACCCCTCCGAACCGTTACGCCAGGCGCGCGAGGCTCTAGGCCAAACTCGCCGACTTCCTTTTTCCCAGGACTCGGAAATCGTTCCGGAGTCCGAATTACCGATCAACCTAACCGACGCTTTGTTGGACGTGGGTTTGATCAATGATGTGGATTTAAATATTGCCAAAACCGAAGCCGCGCAAAAAGGCATCGGTTTGAAGAGCGCGTTGATCGAAGCCAAGCTCGTTACCGAAGACGACTTGGCTTATGTCTACGGCCGCCAGCACCAATTGCCGGTGGTGGCGCCGATGCGCGTCGGCATTTTGGATGTGCGCATCGAACATGGTGTTTCCACCAACGATTTGCGCCGCCATGGTGTGTTGCCGTTTTTGGTGATTGAAGACGTCATGGCGGTGGCGGTGGAAGATCCGTCGAACGTTTATGCGGTGGACCTGGTGCGGCGCGCGACGAATATGCGCGTGGTTGCTTCGGTGGCAACGCCCTCGGAAATCCAAGCCGGCTTGGACTTGGTGCAGCGTTCGGCGAGCAAAGCGATTGATGAAACCGTGCATCACGTCGATGACGGCGTTTCCGCCGCCGAACGATTAGAGAAAACGTTGATGGATGCGTTGATTGAGGGCGCGTCGGATATCCACATTGAGCCCGGTGAAACCAGTTATCTGATTCGATTCCGTGTAGATGGACGCCTGCGCGAGGTGGAGCACATCCACCCTGATCAAGGTTCGTCCTTAGTTGCACGAATCAAAGTAGTTGCCGACTGCGACATTTCGGAGAAACGACTGCCGCAGGACGGTCGCTACCACTTCCACCGCGGAAGTCGCGACGTGGACTTGCGCATCAATACGCTGCCTACCGTCTACGGTGAAAAAGCGGTCATGCGTATCCTCGACCGCACCGAAAAAAGCCCAAAACTCGACGTCTTTGGATTCGCCGAACGCGACTTGGATGTGGTGCGTGAATCCATCGCCGAATCGCATGGCATGGTTCTGGTCACCGGGCCGACCGGATCGGGTAAGACGACGACTTTGTACTCGGTACTGGCCGAAATCGTCACGCCGGAAATCAACATTTCTACGGTAGAAAACCCGGTCGAACGATCGCTTGAGAACGTCAATCAAACTCAGGTCAATCCTAAAGCCGGATTGAAGTTCAGCACATGCCTGCGCGCATTGCTGCGACAAGACCCGGACGTAATCATGATCGGTGAAATTCGTGACCATGAAACCGCCGAGATCGCCGTCGAAGCTGCTTTGACCGGTCACCTGGTTTTGGCGACGCTACACACCAACGACGCCCCTTCCGCGGCCACGCGTTTGATTCAAATGGGCATCGAGCCGTTCTTGGTTTCGGCAACGCTGCGTATGGCGATGGCCCAGCGCCTGGTACGACGGTTATGCGATTCGTGCAAAACTCCGGTCGTGCACCCGAAGCGAATTTTGGACAAGTTTGCCGAGGCCGGGTTGGATCCAATGGCGCAACACTACGCAGCATCCGGCTGCCCCGCCTGCCGGGGAACCGGATATGCCGGCCGCCGTGGCGCGTTTGAAGTTCTTTCCGCCACCCAAGAAGTCCGCGACCTGATTGCGCGTAACCCCACCACGGATGAAACGGCCGAATTAGCGCGTTCCCAGGGAATGACTTCACTTTTGCAGGATTGCATCCGCAGAGTGAATGATGGGGCGACCACACTCGAGGAAGCCCTGCGCAATGGAGGTGTAGAGTGAGCCTTGGCATCCTAAAAGTCAGAAAAACCACCGAGGGATCGGCCCTGGGCGGTTCGGTTTCGGCTTCTACGGATGAAACCAAGGTAGAGAAATCCGCTTCGAAGGATTCGGCATTGGTGGATCACCGACTGCGCATTCGCCCTAAAGAATCGCTTTACATTCTGATCCAGCTAAAAGCGATGCTCGAAGCCGGCGTGCCGATGCTGGCGTCGCTGCGCACATTGATCGAGCATGCGCAAACCGCCAAGCAGGAAAAGGTGCTGATGAAAATCACGACCATCGTCGAAGGTGGTAGCGATTTGAGTTATGCACTGAGTTGTTTGCCGAACTGCTTTGAAAGCTACATCATCCACTTGCTCGCCGCCGGCGAACGAGCGGGTGCGCTGGACGAAGCCTTAGAACGCGCGGTGCAATTGGTGCGCAAGCAAATGTCTTTGCGCGGCAAGATCATCGGCGCTTTGGCTTACCCCGGTTTCTTGCTGTTCTTCACCGCAGCGATCACCACCGGCATTTTGATTTGGCTTGTGCCGAAGTTTGAAGGCATGTTGATGGCCAAACCCGACGCGCTTCCGGGATCGACGAAGATCGTTCTAGCGGCATCGACTTTCTTGCGCGGATCGCCCATGACTGCGGCAATTGTCGCCGCCTCGCTGATCACTGGCTTGATCTTCTTAATGAAAAACCAGCGCTTCCGTGGACTTGCCTTCCATGCACTGAGTCGCACGCCAATCATCGGCACTTTCATTCACAAGGCATACATTGCGCGATCGGTAACCACGTTGGCATCGACTCTTGAATCCGGTGTACCGATATTGACCGGTCTGGAGCATGCCCATGACGTCGCCATGTTGCCGAACCTGCAGAAGATGTGGGTGCGGGCAGGCGAGGTGGTACGCGACGGTTTGCCGCTGCACAGCGCGCTGGCCGAAGCTGACCTGCCGCCGGCGCTGATGCAGATGATGATTGCCGGCGAAACTTCAGGCTCATTGGATGAGAGCCTGCGCACGGCTGCGGTTTTCCTCGACCGGGAAACCGACGCCGCCCTGAAGACCTTTACCGGATTGTTGGGTCCGGCCACCGTGATGATCGCCGGCTTGGTCGTCGGCTTCGTCGTTGTGGCGCTGATGACCCCGATCCTGCAACTCTCCAAGTTCATCAGCTGATGAAAACTAACCGCCTCTCCCGCATCACGACCTGCCGCAAATACGGCGGCGGGAACGGCGGTTTTTCGCTGATTGAAGTTGCGGTTTCCGTTGCGCTGATCGTGCTGGTTGCGACCACAGCCCTGGCGTCGCTGCGATCCGGCCTCCGCACTCTTGGAGGTACCGAACAAGCAGCGCGCGCTGTCGATTCCATCCGCGAATACCGCGAATTTACCTACGGCTACACCGTCGCCGAAATGGATGCGTTGGACGGCACCACAACCTCACCCGTCCTCGCCGACGGCACCGACATCCCGGACACGTCGGACATGACGTTAAACATCAGCGTGCAGCCGGTGGATGACGACGACCCCGAAACCGAGGTTCTAGCCGGCGAATCGAGCACACGCTTGGTCACCGTCACCGCATACGCCCACGGCCGCAAGCTGCAGGAGGCATCATGGTTGATCGTCGACATCTAAAGCAAAGCGGCTTCTCGTTGATGGAAGTGCTCATTGTCATGACCATCGCTCTGGTCATGCTGGGGTTGGCCGTACCGGTAATCCAAAGCACGGATTCGGTCAGCTCGGATGTGCGCCGAGTGGTCGCCGACATCACCCGCGGCCGGTCCTGGGCACGCACCACTTGGCGAACCACTACGGTGGACATCGATGCCATCAATCGCCGCTGGCGCATTGAGGACGACACTGGAGACGTCGTCATCACGAGTGACTCTGATGAAAATGGGTGGCGTTCCCTGCGTGACGGCGTCAACTTTTTCGCCAACGGCGGCGCCACTTCCGATTTTGTTTTTGATGCCGAAGGGCGTAGCCCGGACGCCGCTTCCGTGCTGCTGCGTGGTGGCGATAGCACCTGGATCATCAGCTGCTCGCCCCTTAGCGGCACCGTAACCGCCGAACCCGTAATAGACGAATGAAAATACGCCGGCTCACCCGACGCAGTGGCTTCACCATGGTCGAATTGTTGATTTCGATGACCATTGCCATGGTGTTGCTGATGGGTGCGTTTTTCAGCACGTCCGAAACTTACGCAGTCGTGCGGCAGGGTGATGCGCGAGTCCATACCCAAGTCCATGCCCGACGAACCCTCGAGCGGATCACGAAGGATTGTCGGTATGCCACGTCGATTGCCATCTCCGGCAGTGAAGAAACCAGCTGGACAATGACCTTGACCACTGGCTTAAACAACGACGAGTGGATTTGGTCGTGGTCGGCGCAGACGGAAATCTTGACTTTGAGCGATAACACGCTAAGCGAAGAAGTCGTAACGGGGATTACCAGCTTCGAGATCGATACCGAAATTAATGATGTCGGTGATATTTCGCGAGTGGCTTTGAAATGGACTTTGCGCGAAAACCAAGGTCAAGAAGCCGGCGCAGGCGGTGCCGGCCCCTTCGTCGACCTTGCCGCCTCGACCTGGGTGCGCAAAGCTGTGGATTCGTAGGAATTGGCATATTTAGAGTGATTTTTTCCCTCTAACCGGCCGTTAAGGGTGAAACCAGGCCCTCGTCGTGCACTCCCAACACGCTTACGAAAACCATGAAAAAATCACCCCACCATCGACAAGCTCAACAAGGCGGTTTTGCCTTAATCATGGTGCTGCTGATTACCACAGCCCTGGCCTATCTGTCATTGAGTTCGTTTAGTTCCATCGAATCCAAGGTTGCCATCCAGCGCCAAGAAACCGATTCGGTTCGAGCCGAACTTGCTGCCCAGGCGGGCGTGGAGCACGCCAAAAAGATGATCTTGAACAATCCGTCGTGGGCGGGAACCGGCGATTGGGTGGATCTTGGGACGTCGGAGTTCTTAGTCACGACCACTGCGCAAGGAAGCAATGTAGTGGTTGATGTTGAGGGTCGCTCCGGCGACGGCAAACGCGTGTTGTCGATGGAGTATCAGATCACCGGCAGCGAAAGCGAAATGGAAGACGTCGGCTGTTGGATTTTGACTTCAAACGTGGACATGAACAAATGCCATTTCAACACAAATATGTACTTTGCGGACCAGGCCGGAGCGGTTTATGACTACAAGCTCGATGAGTTCGGCAACCAAACTTGGACACTAAACACGGACAATCTAGGACCAACTTTTATTTCCAACACCAAGGTAAACCATACCGCATATCAATACAGCGAAAATGACTGGTTCAAGGGCAGCTATAGCAAGGTCACGATGGATGAGCCGTTTTATATGCCGGCTTGGAACTTAGACAGCTGGCTGATCCCGGGCAACGACCGGATTATCTTCTACGGTGTGGAAGAACTCAGTGAGATGAACTTTCACGACACCGTAGTCGTCGTGCTCGACCCGGGTGACACTTTCAACGTCAATGACTGTAACCTTCATGCTGGCTTGATTGTTTACGTGGAACCGGATTGGGACCTGCGCAGTGGCAAGCGCAATACCGTGAGCATCGATAAGAGCTTAATCGGCAGCCCCTCCTCGCCCGGCATTGGCGTGATTGCTCCTGCGTGTGAGGTGAAAGGCGGCGGCGACCATATCAACATTCATGGTTGGTCGTTTTGGAACAGCGTGGATGATATGGATAAAGGTCATGTCAACGGCGTCTTGATCATCGTCAATCAGGTCGATGACTTGGATAGTTTCAATATGCATGGCCACCCCAACGTAATTGACAACCCGCCTGAAGGCATTCAATTCAACGAAGGAACTCCGGAAATCAATTTGGTCACCGGCGGCGAAGACATTTCCTAATTTCGGGGAAACTTAAGTGGGATCCTTCTCCTCCGATAAGGAGATGGAGTCTCCCATACCATGAAAATCCGCCCCGACCTCAATTCCAGCCGCGAAAAAGGCATCGTTCTTATTTTCGCACTGCTCATTGCCATAGTTTTGACGGCATTGGCACTGAGCGCATTCGGCGCATCAGAGTCCAAGCTCGCGGTCCAGCGGCAAAGCGCCGACGGCATGCAAGCCGATTTAGCCGCCCAAGCCGGATTGGCCCACGCAAAAAAGATGCTGGTCCAAGACGCCTATTGGGAGGGAACCGGGGCTTGGGTTGACTTGGGGGATGCAGCCTTCCTGGTCCAAACCGAATTGGTTGAGAATCAAAATACAACCGGAGTGCAAGTCTCCGTGAAATCCGAAGGCAGTTCCGGAGATGGTAAGCGAGTGCTGCAAATGGACATCATCGTTTCGGATGGTGGATCGATGGGTGACGTCGGGGCGGTCTTTTTGTCCTCGGATTTGGATCTTCGCCAAGGTCATATCAATGGCAACGTCTTGATCCCCGACGTGGTTGGTGCAATCCATGATTATGCGGTGGACGAATTTGGAAATGGATTTTGGACTCCCAATGCCGACCCCCTGGGGGCATTGAATTTCCAAAGCTTTGTAGTCAACCATGAGTCTTACCAATACACCGATGCCAATTATTTCAACGGCAATCCGACCGTGTTCATCGAGGAGGAGCCCTACAAAATGCCGGCGTGGAATTTGGACAGCTACCTGGAGGACACGGAGAACAACCTGATCCTGACCGGTGTGACCGAAATCAGCGGCATGAATACCAGTCAAACCGTGGTGGTTGTTTTGGAAGAAGGCCAGACTTTGAACATCGACGGCAGCCAACTCCATGGTGGATTGGTTGTGTACTCCCCTAGCGATTGGAACTTGAGATCGGGAGCGCGAAATCAGGTCATTGTGAATGGTTCCAACATCGGAACCGGCAGCTCACCCCACATCGGCCTGATGGCACCGACTGCCAGCATCACCGGTACGGATAGTTCGACGAACTTTCATGGGTTGTGTTTCTGGAATTCCATTCATGATTTGGACCGCCCGCATATCGACGGCGCGTTGGTGGTCGTGAATGAGGTCGTGAATTGCAGCAAGATGGTGATGAATCAACACCCCCCGACGATGGGTAACATGCCGAATGGCATCAGCTTCGCCGGCGATCAACCCGGATTGGAATTTTTGGACAGCGGCGAGTACATCAATTGAATAATTAGCCGCTAGGAAAGAATTGGCGTGCTTAGCGCAAATCGAGTGAAAGTCCTTTAGTCAAAGGGGCTTCCGATCGCTAAAGGGGAACGAGGGGGAAATCCGCCCTCCGTTCTTCCCTACTGCCGTCGGAGACTGCCTGAACATGCGTATCCATAAAGGGCTCAATCGAAAAAACCAATCCGGCTTCGTATTGGTTTTTGTGCTTTTACTCTCATCCGGGCTTGCCTATTTATCGCTGAGTTCATTCGCTTCGGTGGAATCAACTGTGGCGAATCAGCGGTTGGATAAGGATGCCTTGCGAGCAGAGCTGGCCGCGCAGGCCGGATTGCAGCATGCACGGCTACAACTGGTTCGAAATACCGATTGGGGCGGAACCGACGATTGGGTGAACCTTCCCGACTCGATGTTCATGGTCACAATCAATGTGTCTGAGGACAGCAATAACTGGGGCGACGAAGATGACGGTGATTGCGGGGACGACTGCAGCGGTGACTGCGAGGATGATTGTGAAGATGAATGCGATGACGATTGCGAGGAGGACTGCGACGACGATTGCATTTGCGCCCATGATTGCGATGACGACTGTGATAACGATGACGAATGCGGTGATGACGAGTGCGACGAAGATGATGAAGTATGTGATGAGGATGATGATTGCGATGAAGATGACGAAGACGAGGACTGCAACGGAAACGGAAATGGCAACGGGAATGGGAATGGCAACGGGAATGGGAATGGCAACGGAAATGGAAATGGTGGCGGCTGCAACGATGACGACGAAGAGGATGACGACGACGGTTGCGGCGGTGGCGGCAACGGCGGTGGCGGCAACGGTGGCGGCAGCGAAACTACGACCTATATCCACGTCACCTCGGAAGGCCGTGCCGGCGACGGCAAACGCGTTTTGCAAATGACCTTCACCGTCACCAATGGTGGCGGCGGCGGCAGTGCATTGGATGACGTCGGCTGTTACATCCTCACGTCAGACGTCGACATCTATAAGAGCCACTTCAATTCGGACGTCTTCATCGCCGACACTAGTGGCTCGGTTTACGACTACAAATTGGATGTTTTTGGCAACCCGACCTGGACTTTGAACGAGCAGAACATGGGGAACACCAAAATCAAGAAGACGAAGATCCATAAAAAGAGCTACCAATTCACCGACAAGAAACACTGGAAAGGCAACTACGAAAAGGTCATTCTCGACACGCCGTTCTATATGCCCGAGTGGAATTTAGACTCTTACTTGCAACCCGCCGAGGGTCGAATCATTCTTTACGGAGTGGAGGAACTCAGCGAGACCAACTTCCACGACACGGTGGTCGTGGTCATGGATCCCGGCGACACCTTAAACGTCAATGACTGCAACCTGCACGGCGGCTTGATTGTTTACGTGTCCCCCACTTGGGATGTGCGTTCGGGCAAACGCAATACCGTCAGCATCGATAAAAGCAATATCGGCACCGGCGCCGCGCCGCACATCGGCCTCATTGCGCCGGCATGCGAAGTCAAGGGCGGTGGAGACAACATCAACATCCATGGTTTCTGCTTCTGGAACAGCATGGATGACATGGATAAGGCTCACGTCAATGGTGCGCTGATCGTTGTGAACCAAGTCGATGACTTGGACCACTTCAATTTCCATGCGCACCCGCAAACGCTAGCCAATCCGCCTGAAGGCGTGAGCTTGTCGGCGAGCACCGGCGGCACTCACCTAACGCTGGTTTCCAGTGGCGAATCGTTGTTGTAACGAACCAAGCTAGTCCAAGGAAACGACGATCTCCGCGTCCCACATGCCGCGGGGATCGCCGCGTTCTGCGAGGGTTTTGCGCAACATGTCCATGCTTGGCTGCACTCGCCCGCGAAAGATTTCTTCCTCGCCACGGATGACGACGATGTCTTCGCCAAAGTTCACCATGGTTCCATCCAAACGAATGCCCAACTTACCGACAGCAGTGCATTCTTCAATAGTGAATTGATTGCCGGCGCGACTGACGACGATTCGTTCGCCGCCCTTAGGGTTGTCGCGAGTCAACCAATAGAAGCGGTTGTGCGTGGTTCCACTCTGCCGCCAAATGATGCGCTTTGGCCGCAGGTCGCGATTGTGGCCGGCCATCCACGGCACAGCGGCAGCATCGTCGCGGTCCATCCAGTGGCCTTTGCCTTCGTGAATCTTGGCCCAATGCACGTATTGGCCAGGGTTGGCTTCGGCAAGTTCGGCGAGCATTTGCTTCCACTGCTCGGCGACTTCATTGCGCTTATAGGCTTTGTCTTCGCCTCCCATGTGCAAGGTAAATGCGGTGTTCGCCAACGAATCCGGCTTGGCATCATTGGGGTGACCGGCCATCATCGCCGCCGCCGCCCAGCGATCCGCCATGCGCGGGGCGAGCTGGTAGACGCCATCGCCACCGGCCGAATAACCCATCAGGTAAACGCGGTCAGGGTTGACGTCTTCGAAAACGATTAAGTTGGCAATTAAGCGATCCAAAAAGCGGTCGATGTGCGCCTGGTGCCACAAATTCCACGTATTGGTCGACGCGCGCGGTGCCAGGTAAATGCCTTCGTCCGGCTCGTACAAACGCTTCTGGTTTTGCCATTGCTGATCGTTGACCTCGGCCGGTGCGCCGCCGCCACCGTGCATGGAAATGTACAAACTCCAACCTTCCTTGGGCTTTTCGCCGAAGGTTTTGAACGCGTAATTGAAATCCAAATCGCCTTCCTTCAGCACGCCGCTGCGCATGCCCAACCTGTCGACGTCGGCCTCCGGCTTTTCTGCAGCATGCTCCCGGCGGTACTTGGCTAGATACTCATCCCAAATCAAATCGCGCGGAGTCAACACCTCCGCGGTGCCGTTTTCACCGAAGTCAAATTGGATCAGCGATCCATCCGGCGGCACATAGACATGCAGCGTGTGATGGCGAACGCCAAGCTCGGTATTGAGCTCTAAGGTCCCCTTTGCCGGAACGGTGAAAATTAGGTGGTCGTTGGCATCCGCCGACTCATCCTTGGTCGTGCCTTCGGTTTGCAGTTCGGAAGCATTCGCCCCTCGCTCACCTATGAACTTCAACTGCACCGGCACGGCAACGCGTTCGCCATCAGGCCCTATAGCGCGAATGCGAACGCGTACTTTGCCCTCCTCCACCGCCTTCGGCTTGGCGTAGCGATGAGTCACGTTGACGGCGTACACCGAATCGGCATCCGGTTTCCAAACCATCGGCAGCGCGGTGTCGGTGCGTTTGTAACTGACGGCGTAAATCGAACGCATGCGGTCATCGGCTTTGGCTTCCGACGCACGCCCGGTGAACCAAGCCTTGTTTAAATCCATTCCAGTAGGTTCAGCGGGGCCGGTGAAGTGCCAGCCGCCATCCCAAATCTCCACCCACGAATGATTGCCGCTGCCGTCTGCCCATAAGGGTGTGCCTACAAAACGCGCCGGCACGCCGACGGCGCGGCAAGCGTCGACCAGCAACACCGAAAGTCCGGTACAGGAAGCCATGCCCGCTTCGATGGATTCATAAGGACTTTGATCCGCCTTCGGTCGCTTGGTGCTGTAAATCACCTTGACCAACGGGAACACCTTGTTGTTCAAAATCGCCGCAGCTTCGGACGGCGTTTTGGCGTCGGCCACTAGCGGTGAAAAGCGCTCGTAGAAATCCTTGCGCCAGCGATCGCGACGTTCGTTGATGTTGGCGTAAGGCAGAATTTGATTGAAGAACAATTCCTCCGATACACGATCCGCCCACGCCGCTTCGCGCCACGCTTTGTAGGCGTAGTCCACATTCTCCAGCACCAAGTCGACGTCTAACGACTTTCGGTCGCCATCCGGCATGTGCTCAAGCAGGAACTTCAAACCAGCTTTTTGGTCGGCCGGCACCTTCTGCAGCGCCTCGACCCAGCGTTCGTGGGCGGCTTGGGCAAGTGCAGTAGCTTGGGCCGTGTCCGCATGGTGGGAGTCGGCCTGCGGGAGCAGTGCAATCAGGAGGGAAAGCAGCATGGGCCGATTGTAGACCGGCCCAGTCTCGGTGCACTAATTGGAGCCACTGCGTTTCAAGGTGCGACGTGCCCCTAGTGTGCGAGGAAATAAGGCAGCGGCGGCTTGCTCCAGGTTGCTGTTGCCATGACCTCGGGTTCGGCCATGCCGGTATGCAACCACGCCTCAAGCAAGTCGGCACCGGTCGACGCCAGGAACGACACGCTGCCATCATTGGCCAAGTCGAGGAATTGGATGTACTCCCAACTGGTCGACTGATACAGCAATTCAATCTGCGCCGAAACCGCCCCACGCGGTGGCCGCAACCGGAATTCGTCATAGTAGTCGTAGGACTCGCCCGGGCCTGGGGCGCCGTATTGATCCGCCGGAACCGGCAAAATGTTGCGTTTTTGCGCTTCGTCGTAAGACATCGCCAACGGCGGAATGCGGTTGTCGGCGATCATCGTGTTGTTGAGCACAAAGTGGAAGGTTTCCATCGCTTCGCCGAAGCTTCCCGATGCCAAATCGGACAACTTCAAGAGCGGATCTCCATTGCCGGGGTCGTAATTAAGCACCAATCCAGGATCCACACCTACACCGATCAGTTGCGTCGCCCATTCTTGACTGATTCCGGGCTTGGCCTCATAAATGCGCGTGTTGGCATCCAAAAGGGTGCGCACGGTCATCGACTGGCCGCGATGCTGAACTTGCTTATCTCCATATGCGCCGTCGTCGCGCAGCAAGTTGCCGGCGACGTCATACCAATGCGTGCGCAACCACATGCGCCGACCCTCCGGGTAGCCGGAAATCAGCTTGTGTCCAGTCAGGTTGGTAACGCGCAATCGGTTGCCGTCGACGTTAAGGGCTGCCGCCATTTGCAGCATGGACCGCGCTTGGGTTTGGCCTCGCTCCATTTGCTGGACCTGCTGAGAGCTCATGCCGCCGCCCAACCGTAGGCGATTTCGCTGATCCAAATACTGAATCGCGTCCTGCACCCAGGTGCTTCCACCAGCCAAATCGTGCACCGCCAAGTCGGTACGCACTCGAGTTCCATTGCGATTCGCGCCTTTACCGATCACCGGCATCATGTGGCAGCTTTGGCAACTGAAGTAGCGCGTGGTGCCGTCTTCAAAGTCGCCCCCGTTTCCGGCGAGTTGAGCGGCCTGGTAGGCGGCGTCGAGGATGCCGTCTTGCAAGTCATCGGAAAGCATCGGATACATCGACACCGGCAAATCGCGGTAGGCGCTGGCTTGATGTTCGGAAAAGGTGCGCTCGACGATGCCGTAGCTGTAGGGAGGGTTAAGGAATGCAGCTTTATCTTCCACCGGCCCTCCCGGCACCCCGCTCGATGCGCCAGGCGGCAGCGGAATCTGGGCGCCGTTATTGTGGGCGAGGTCCCCCACCAACGGATTGGAGACGTCGTGGCAAGTTCCGCAGATGTCGGACTCGCGATGGAAGTCCGACTTCACGCTTCCATGATTGGCGGTTGAATCGTTATAGGGTCCAAAGCGGGCATGGGCGTGAAATAGGACGTACATCCCGCTCCCGAGGAAGGCTTCAGGATTCGGTCCTCCTGAATGTGCGATAAAGGGTGGATTCTGCACACCTATGTGCTCGGATTGATCCGGATTGGTCATTCGATGACAGAGCGCACACTCGACGCCGTCGCTATGTTGATCGGTCAACGCGCTTCCGTCCGAAGGCTCGGAAAAACCATCCAACCAGCCTTTAGGCGCGTGACAGCGCAAGCATAAATCACCAGACCCGGCGAAGTCCTGCTCGGCGACGGCCATGGTTGCCCAGAAAAGTGGATCGCGCCCGGCGTGCGCCATCATCGATCCGCCCCAGGTGGCAAAGGGCTCATGATCGGCGGCGTAGTTGCCGTGGCAGTTATCGCACTGGCTGACCCGCTGCAGCGAAAAAACCTCGGAGGGTTGGGTACCAGGTTGCTGAATGTCGGTCGGAACCAGGACGGTCAGGGCGATCAGTCCTGAAATAACGCCGCCTGTCAAAAGGAGCGTAGGGTTGGCCATAACTGCCGGTAAACCCAAGCCTTGATTTTGCAATTGGCGAAATCGGCGACGGAACAAATAGAAGATTGGGAGACATCTATATCCTTATGATCGATCGAAACCCATAGACTTGTCCGATTCCTTGCATCTAAGCCATTATTCTTGGCACATGCCCCGTTTGCTCCGGCGCCTTGCGCACATTTCCTTCGCGTCACTGCTGACCCTTTCCCCCATGCCAGCTCAACACCAGGATTGCCTTCACGGGAAGGTTGAAGTTGAGGGAGCCGATTTCCCTTTTTTGCTGCTGCCGCCAGCCAAAATCGAGGCCGGCAAGAAGTATCCGTTGGTGCTGTTTTTGCATGGTGCCGGCGAACGTGGATCCGACAATAGAGCGCAGTGGAAGCATTTTCCGGAGCGCATGGCGTCGGCGGAATATCGGCAGAAGTATCCGTGTTTTGTTTTGGCGCCGCAGTGTCCGGAAGATCAAACATGGGTGGAGGTGAATTGGTCGGATGAAAAATCCACTCCCAATGCCGACCAACCGACGCCTTCGATGCGGGCGGCGATTCAAGCGTTAAAAGAGGTGGTTCACAGCCACCCGGTGGACCGCGATCGCATTCATTTGACCGGTTTGTCGATGGGCGGATATGGGACTTGGGATTTGGCGATGCGCCATGCCAATTGGTTCGCCAACGCAGTTGCCGTTTGCGGCGGCGGCGATGAAAAATCTATTTCGCGATTAGCCGGATTGCCTATTCAGGCTTGGCACGGATCTTCGGACGGAGTGGTTCGACCGGCTCGGTCGCGCGTCATGGTCGAGGCGGCAAAGAAGCTGAAGCTCAACGTGGAATACTTCGAGCTGGAAGGCATCGGCCATGATTCATGGGTAGATGCTTATGGTCCCAAAGGCTGCTTGGATTGGTTGTTCGCCGGCGATCGCGATCCACAACTCCGGCAAAAGGAAGCTGCGCGCATCCTTGCCCAATCCATCCACAAGAAGGAGCGCATTGCCTTCTTGGGAGACTCCATTACTCAAAGCGGCAACGAACTAGGCGGCTATGTGGATCAAATTCGCCAGATACTCGAGATCCACATGCCAACGTCGACCGTCATCCCTGCCGGTATCAGTGGTCATAAAGTCCCCGACTTGTTGGAGCGAGTCCAGCGCGACGTCATCGATCAAAAAGCTACGCTGGTTTTTGTCTACATCGGCATCAACGATGTCTGGCATTCACAAATGGGAAGCGGCACTCCCGCAGAGGAATATGAGGGCGGGCTGCACAAGCTGATTCAATCGCTGAAAAAATCCGGTGCCGATGTCGTGCTTGCCACTCCAAGCGTGATCGGCGAAGGTCCGATTGGAACGAATGAACTCGATACCCCGCTGCAACTGTACGCAGCGATTTCCAGACGGGTTGCCGCTAAGGAAGGCGTGGCGCTTTGCGACTTAAATCGCGCATTCGAGGCCAATCTCAGCATTTTCCGCACTCAGCGCAATGACAGTGAGCCAGAGTCGGAGCAAGCCGAAGGGGAATGGCCAAGTGGCGTTTTGACTACCGACGGAGTTCACCTCAACCGAGCAGGCAATACGCTGGTTGCCATCGAAGCTGCCCATGCTTTGATTCGCGCAGTCCAACGACGTTAACGCCTCAACACCACCATGTCGAAACCGCAGTCTGTACGAAACCGGCTATCCAACAAGAAACCCGCGGTCCGATAAAACTGAAGTGCAGGTCCATTTAGTGCAGAGGTCTGCACGCGCCAACTGCGGTTAGGCAGAGTCTTCCAAACCTCCTGCAACAATCGACTGGCAAAGCCTCGTCGAAAATACTTGGGATGCACAGCGACGGCATCTAACCACGACGGCTCTTCACTGGCGTTGACCTCGACGACGGCAACCAATTTGCCGTTTTCGCGCAATCCATAAAACTGAGTTGTACTCTGGGAAATATCGTCGGCGGTACGTTTCAACGGCGGAAAGTCGAAGGATTGAATCACCCCCGCCTCCACGCGATAAGCCGCCTGCAAAACGATATGAATTTCGGTAGCAGTGACGTCGTGGTGGTGGTCGAGTAAGGTCACCGTCGTGCAAATTCGCGCTTCAGTTGGGTGCGTGAGTACCCGTGATAGTTTTTGAACCAATCAGCGAAGCGCCGAAGACCGATCTCAAGACTGGTTTCCGGCACGTAGTTCAACACTTCCCGTAATCGCCGCGTATCCGCCGAAGTCATCGGCACGTCGCCGGCTTGCATCGGCAAATGTTCGACCTGCGCTTGCAAACCTAATACTTGCTCCATCGTCGCGATGAGCTCACCCAGCTCAACCGGTCGTCCGCCACCCACATTCAGCAACCGCGTCGACGCCGGCGCAGCCGTCATGCAGCGTTCGATGACGTCGACCGCATCATCAATAAATGTGAAGTCGCGGCGCATGCGTCCATGGTTGTACAAGCGAATGGGTTCGCGACTGAGAATGGCGCGCACAAAGCGGTAAATCGCCATGTCCGGACGGCCCCACGGGCCATAAACGGTAAAGAAGCGCAGCCCAGTTGCCGGAATGCCGTGCAATTCGGACCACGCGTGAGCCATCAGTTCATTCGACTTTTTGCTCGCCGCATAAAACGACACCGGCTCATCGGTCAACGAATCTTCGGAGAAGGGACCACTTTCCCGCGCACCATATACCGAGCTCGACGAAGCGTAAATCAAATGGCGCAACGGCACCCGTCGGCAAGCTTCGAGCAAGTTGAGGAAACCCTGCAAATTGCTTTGCAAATAGGCCTGAGGCTTGCGAACCGAATCTCGTACACCTACGCGTGCAGCCAGATGAATGACCTGCCCATACTGGCGGCGTTCGAACAACTTTTGCATCGCCACACCATCGGCGAGGTCGATTTCAATCGGCCGGAATCCCGTCAACCCGCTCAAAAAGCGCCACCGTGCCTGCTGCAACAACGGATCGCTGGCACCACTCAAATTGTCGACGCCGTCGACCTCGTAACCCGCCCGCAGCAGCCTCCGAACTGTATGGAAGCCAATAAAACCGGCGGCTCCAGTGACTAAAACGGGGGTTTGAGCGATCTTTAGGGTCGACATTGGGTGGAGGATCCACGCTGAAAAATACGTGGCTGCGACGCTATTCTAGCGACGGAGGTTGTCGATTTCCCCCTCCGCCCCACGCATGATTTCGGTCGTCATTCCGGTCCTCAACGAAGCTCCAAACCTGCGCGATTTGCTGCAGGAAACCGTTGATGCGCTGGACCCAATCGTCGAATTTGAAATCGTTCTCGTCGACGACGCCAGCACCGACGAAACCGACGAACTCACGCCGATCCTGATGCGCGACTTCCCAGCGTTGCGTGTGTTGCGCCACGATCGGCGCAGTGGCCAAAGCGCCGGCTTGCGAACCGGAATTCGCGCGGCTCGATTCCCCTGGATCGCAACCTTAGACGGTGACGGCCAAAACAATCCAGCCGACCTGCCCCAACTCTGGGCTGCACGGCCAGAGGAATGCCGAAACTTGGAGGGCGTCGGCAATCCCAAGCTTCCAAAGTGGATGGCCATCGGCCACCGCGTCGACCGACGTGATACCGGCGCCAAAAAGTTCGCCTCGCGATTCGCAAATGGATTGCGACGCCGCGCGCTTCGCGATGACACCCCGGACACCGGCTGCGGGATCAAGCTTTTCCCGCGCGAGCTATTCCTTCAGCTGCCGTGGTTCAACCACATCCACCGCTTCCTCCCCGCCCTGATCCGGCGCGCCGGCGGCACCAGCGTTTCCATTCCGGTTTCGCACCGGGAACGCACACGCGGTCAATCCAAATACGGCGTGCTCGATCGCGCCTGGGTCGGCATCTGGGATTTGATGGGCGTGATGTGGTTGCTGCGTCGCAACGCCGAACCCGAGGTCGAGGAACTCCATAATGCTGCCCGCTGACCCAGATCCCAGCTGGCTTAGCGACGTCCTCAGCCGCGCCAAAAGCCCACTCGCCCTGCTTGGATTCGCCGGCCAAGCGGTCTTCTTTATGCGCTTTTTAGTGCAGTGGATCGCAAGCGAAAAACGCGGCCAAAGCGTCATCCCGCTGTCGTTTTGGTACATCAGCATCGCCGGCTCATTCATGCTGTTGGCTTATGGCGTGCTCGATCGCGACCCGGTCATCATCGTCGGCCAAAGCACTGGCACGTTGATCTATTTGCGCAACCTGCATTTAATTAAAAAATCAGGCATGGCGACGGCGTCCGGGTCATGAGCAAGCCGCCGGCCCAACCCACCTTCCTGCGCAATTGGCTACCGGCCGCGGCAACCATCCTGGCGTTGGCGCTGATCAGCCTGTGGATGCGCCCGCCGCTACCACTGGATGAAACGCGCTACTTGGCGGTTGCCTGGGAAATGCACCAAAACGGCGATTGGCTGGTCCCGCACTTGAATGGCCGCGAATATTCACAAAAACCGCCATTGCTGTTTTGGTTGATCAACGCCGGCTGGAAAGTCTTCGGCGTCAACGCCTGGTGGCCGCGCCTACTCCCCGCGCTCGCCGCAATCGCCACCTTCGCCGTCCTGCTGCGCATCGCCGCCAAACTCAACACTCGCTCTCCGCTCCCCCTACTTTTAGGCAGCTTGGCATGGCCGCTTTATTCCACCATGCTGCTGTTCGACTTACTGATGGCATTTTTTGCCGCAGTCGGTTGGTTGGGTATCGTGCGCGCACTCCGCCAAGAGCGCGGCGGCTGGACCTTGACCACGCTTGCAATGGGCTTCGGCATTCTTTGCAAGGGACCGGTGATTTTGCTTTACGTATTGCCGATGGCCATCCTCGCGCCGTTTTTGCCTTTTGCAAACACCCCCAATCACCAGCAAAATTCCAATCCGTTAGGCCCGCAGGCTCCAGCTCGAACCGCCTGGTTCCTCAAACTCATTGCCGCCGTCCTTACCGCCGCAGCCATCGCGCTGAGTTGGGCATTATCCGCCGCCCATCACGGCAGCCAAGCCTACGCCGATGACCTGCTTTGGGGCCAAACCGCCGGCCGCATGCAGAACAGTTTTTCGCACGACCATCCGTGGTGGTGGTACTTCCCCATCTTGCTCGCGCTGTTCCTACCCTGGATTTTTGTGCCGCGTTTCTGGCAGAGCATGCGCCGAAGCCTGACGACGCCGATTCAGCGCTGGTTCATGATGTCGGCGATCCTACCGTTTGCTGTATTCATGTTGATGAGCGGCAAACAACCGCACTACTTGCTCCCGCTGATGCCGTTGCTTGCATTGGCGCTGGCGATCCCGACGCCAAACCAACAAGATTTGAAAAGCCGCCGAATTGGATTCCAGTTTGGGATTCCCACGGCCCTTGCAGTCACCCTGCTGCTCGCGCCAGCGAAGTGGATTCAACCCTTCCACGTAGAAGAAATGGCGCAACGCATTCGTCAATTGCAGGACCAGGGCACTCCCATTCTGCACGCCAGTAAATACCACGGCGATTTCCACTTTCTCGGCCGCTTGCAGCAGCCTTTGCACGTGCGCAAAGACCTCAAAAAAATCCCTGCATGGGCAGCCGAGCACCCCGAAGGATTTCTGTTGATCAGCGATCGCCACGCCGGTCGTTGCGATTTCCTTGACGATTCGCACCTAAACCAGGCCGTTTTCCAGCAACCGTATCGGTCGGGTAAACTGTTTTTGATCCCGTTAATTGGAATGGATCTGTCCGCCCAGCCGCGCAAGAACTCAAGCAATGAGCATGCCAGTCAATAGCCGCCTCGTTACCACCCTGCTTGCTTTTGGGCTGGCGGTGTTCACGTTTACGGCTACGCTCCAGGCTGCGGCGTCGGCAGTGCCCCACGAAAGCATCCACGAGCTTATCGAAAAAGCCAGTCAGCGCATCGCCAAAGACTCGGCGAATCCGGCGTTGTATTTAGAACGCGCGCAGCTTTACCGTCGCCATCAAGATTGGCCGGAAGCGCGGCTCGACCTGCAGAAGGCAAGCAAGCTGCAATCGATGTCGATTGCATTGTGGTTGGAAGAGGCACACTACTACACCGCGCGCAACCAACCGTTACTGGCCTTGCAGCGACTCGACATCGTCATCCCGCCGGACCATGTGCGCCGCAACACGCCGTTTCGCGAAGCCACGCAAGCCCAACTCGCCGACGCCTGGCAATTGCGCGCACGCATTTGGCGCAGTTTCAACCAACCGCAAAAAGCCGCCGACGCGATGCAGCGCGTCATCGATCTGGTTTATAAAGCCGAACCCGATCACTTTCACTTTCGCGCCAAAGCGTTGATGGAGCTCGGATCGCGTGGCTGGATCCCGGCGTTGGAATGCGCGCAGCAGGGCATCTCTACTCTCGGCGCCTGCGTTTCGTTGGAGTTGCTGGCAGTAGATTTGGAATGCCGCTTAAATCGTTGCGACGACGCCATCCAACGACTCAATCGCCTGGGTCATAACGCACGCCGTCAAGAATCGTGGTTGGTGCAAAAAGGCGATGTCTATTGGCGCTGCGGCCGACGCGCCGAAGCATTGAAGCAATATCGCGCCGCGCTCAACGCGATGCAGTTATTGCGCCCGCGTACCCAAAACACGCCGGCGGTCAAAAAACTGCGCAAGCACGCTCAAGCGCAGCTCCAGTTGTTGCAAGGTTGATCTTGCTATGCTGGCCAGATGCTACTCCCCGCCATCCTAGCCATCGCGGCACAACTATCGCCGCAGCACGAAACCTTCAGCGCCGACGGCTTGCAAGCATTTCGCAGTGCAAACAGCGATGAGTACATCATCGGCGCACCGTTTGAAATTCGCTCGGTAGGTTTCTGGTGGCAAGGACGGCTGATCGATGCGCAGGTGCAGTTGGACGACGTCAACGGCGGCCAATCGCCGCTTTATCCGATAATCGAAAGCCATGATTTGAGTGCCGATCACGTCGGCGCGGTCGGCTTGGCTGGGGATCGATTGGTCAGTGGGTTGACCCACCACTACGATGCCGCCAGTTATTCCGTGCGATTGATTTTGCCGCACATCGATGAACTGGATGAACTCAGCATTGTGTGGATGCCGTGGCCGGAGAGTGAGCTGCAAGAGCCGGTGATCAAAGAAACAGGGCCGCCATCGGGCTATCCAAAACCAACCGTGTATAGCCGCAGCAGTTGGAATGCCGACGCCGCGGTTTGCAATCCGAGCTTTTGCACGGTGACGCACATTGCCATGCATCACACCGCCGGCGCATCCGAATACAACAGTCCCAATTGGTCGACGTCGGCGGCGAACGTCAAAGCGATTCAGTCCTACCACATGTACACCCGCGGCTGGTGCGACATCGGCTATAACTTTTTGATCGACGTGCACGGTTATATTTTTGAGGGCCGCGGCGGCGGCGACGATGTGCGCGGTGCCCACGACGGTTACAACTGCGGTTCGATGGGCGTGGCGATGATGGGTTATTTCCACACGCCGTATAACCAAACGCTGAACACAGCGATGAAGAATTCCTTCTGCGAGTTAGGCGCGTGGAAGTGCGATCAAAGAAATATCAACCCACTGGGTAGCTGTTAGCGTAACATCCTTTCTGTAAATTCCCTCGTCCCTGCAACCGCCCTGTCTT
>CAYFOM010000049.1:0-29055 GCA_964344765.1 uncultured Planctomycetales bacterium
GAAACCTGCCAGGTGTGACTTTGAGGGGATTGCGGTTAACTGGGTAAAGTCAGTAGCAATTCCGGTCAGGTTGGGCGGGCGGCGTACACTAGTTGCATGCCCAAGTTTTTCCTCCAAATCTTGTTGGTGCTGACTAGTGCCTGCCTTTTGACCGCCGGTTTGGTTGGTGCGGCGGGGCAGAGTACGAAAGAGGAACGGCCGAATATTGTTTACATCGTTTCGGATGAGTTGGGGTATTACGAGCTGTCTTGTATGGGGCATCCGCATATCAAGACGCCGAATATTGATCGGCTGGCCGCGGAGGGGACTCGGTTTACCCAGTTTTTGGCGGGATCGCCGCTTTGCGCGCCGACGCGTGGGGTGCTGCTGACCGGCAAGCATTCGGGGCATGCGTCGGTGCGGACCAATGGTGGCGGCACGCCGTTGCGATTGGAGGAGGAAACGATTGCGTCGTCGTTGAAGAAGGTTGGCTATGCAACCGGTGGGTTTGGCAAATGGGGTTGCGGCGGTCGCGGCTCGAGCGGCGTGCCGGAGAAGCATGGATTTGATGTGTTTTTTGGTTATTACGACCAGGTTCATGCGCACACTTACTTCCCGCCGTATTTGATCCGTAATAGTGAGGAGGTTCCGCTGAAAGGGAACGCCGGCGGCGAGAGTGGGGAGACTTATGCGCAATACGTGATCATGGATGAGGCGCGCGAGTTCATTCGTGCAAATCACAAGCAGCCATTCTTTTGTTATTTGCCGCTTACGCCGCCGCATGGGTTGTTCAACATCCCCGATAGTGATTCGGCTTGGGGGATTTATAAGGACAAGCCTTGGCCGGAAGCGGCGCGTCGTTATGCGGCGATGGTGACGATGCTGGATCGCCAGGTCGGCGAATTGCGCGATTTGTTAGCAGAGTTGGGTGTGGCCGACAACACTTTGATTGTGTTTACCGGCGATAACGGTGGCCAGGATTACTTCCGCGATAAGGAGCATCCGCGCGGTTTTCATGGACCAAATGTGAATCCGCAAACCGGAGTGGAATTCCGCGGTCAAAAGGGCAAGGTTTATGAAGGTGGATTGCGCATTCCGGCGATCTTCCACATGCCGGGGCGCATCGCCGCCGGACGCGTCAGCGATCACCTGAGTTACTTCCCCGACACCTTCCCGACGTTGGCGGAACTCGCCGGCGCGCCAACACCTGACGACCTCGACGGCATCTCAATGCTGCCCGAATTATTCGGCGCCGACGTGATGGGGCGCGAGCAAGAACAGCATATGTATTTGTATTGGGAACTCGGCGGTCAGCGCGCCGTTCGCCTTGAGAACTGGAAAGCGGTGCGGCCGAAGAAGGGTGCGGCTTGGGAGCTTTACGACTTATCCAAGGATGTCAGCGAGTCCAATGACCTCGCGGCGGAGGAATCCGTCACAATGAGTGTGATGAAGGGGTTTGCTGAGCTCGCCAGCACGCCCGCCGTGGTTGGCGACTGGGGCGACCGCACGCTGCATGAGAAGGATCGCAAATCCAAAGGCGTGAAGAAGAAGGCGAAGTCGGCGGCAAAAAAGCCTCAGCTGACCAAGCCCGTCCCACCAGGGTCGGGTAAGAAACGCAACTTGTTGATCATCCACACCGATGAGCACAACTTCCGAACGCTTGGGTGTTATCGCGACACACTCAGCAAAGAACAAGCGTTGATGTGGGGTGACGCGGTAGTCGAAACTCCGCACATCGACCGACTGGCTAAAGAAGGAGTGCTTTGCACCAGTTACTACGCGACTTCGCCGGTGTGCTCGCCGTCGCGCGCGACTTTGGTCTCGGGCAAATACCCCCATCACACGCCGGTGGTCAGCAACAACGTGCCGCTGGCTGATGACATCGTCACCTTTGCGGAGGTGTTGCGCCGCAACGGTTGGAAAACCGGATACGCAGGCAAGTGGCACTTAGACGGCAGCGCAAAACCGGGTTGGACTCCTCAGCGCGACTTTGGTTTTAGCGACCGCCGCTACATGTTTAATCGCGGTCATTGGAAGAAGTTTGAAGCGACCGAAGCCGGAGCACGCATCGCCGCGCGAAATGGCAAAGGTGCGCCGAGTTACGCGGTAGATGGCGCTGATCAAAAATCGTTCGCCACCGATTTTTTAACCGATCGCACGATTGAGTTCATCGAAGCAAACGCCGAGCAACCGTTCTGTTATATGCTCAGCTTGCCCGATCCACACGGACCCGACACGGTGCGCGCGCCGTACAACACGATGTTCCTTGAGCAGGAATACGCAACACCGCGCACCTTTGACATCGAAGCCGAGCACGCACCGCAATGGGCGCAACCCAAAGGGCGGTTTATGGGTATGGCGCAGTATTACGGCATGGTGAAATGCATCGACGATAACGTCGGTCGAATTTATGCGGCGTTGGAAGCCAACGGCATTTTGGATTCCACAATCGTCGTTTTCACCTCCGATCACGGTGATTTGCGCGGCGAGCATCACCGGCAAAACAAAGGGTTGCCGTACGAAGGCTCGGCAAAAGTGGCTTTTGTGGTGCGAGCCCCCGAGTTGGTTGGAACCGGAAAATTGGTTCACGAAGCAATGGCGACGGTGGATTTCATGCCGACCATTCTCAACATGCTCAACGTCGCTGGGCCGACGGATATGCAGGGTCGCAATACCGCCTCGTTGCTCGGCCCAGGCAAAAGCAACGAAGCCGAATTGAGCATTGCCTATTTGCGTCAAGCAGGCAAAGGCGACAAAGGATGGCTGGCCGCGGTCACCGACCGCTACAAGTTGGTGGTGTCGGCGTCGGATCAGCCGTACTTATTTGACCTAGAGCTCGATCCGGATGAATTGATCAATTACTACTCATCCGCTGAGCATCAACCCATCCGCGACTTGCTCACGCAAAGACTAAAAGTCTACGCCGATGAATTCCAAGACCCTTACAACGCCGGTCTGCGATGGGCGGGTATGGGATCGCCGAAAGCAGCGAAGTAAATCGGATTGGACAACAGGTAAATTTCATCGTTGTCGGTGCGCAACTCAATACGCACCCAATCGCCCGGCTTAACGATGAGCTCCTTAAAAGCAGTGCGTGCACCCGCCGGCATGTGATGGCGGTCGACGACGACGCCGTTATGCACCCAAACAATTGAGTCTTGACTCATTGCCCCGGCGACTTCAGTTTTGAAACGGATCGGTTGAGGGCCGGCGAGTTGACGGATCTCCCCCATCCGAGTTTTTCCACCACTGATGTTGAACGTCAAATCACCATCAATGGAATCAAAGCGAAGCGGGTCGCCGAAGAACACGTGACCGGATTGAATGGCGTCGGCGAGGTGACGCGGGCTGTCGGACGTGCTGCGAATCCATGAACCCATATTGTTGGTGCGCAGATCCCATCGGCGCAAATTGTGATGATCGGAAGTACCTACACCCGTGATGTAAACCTGCATCTTGGACAACTTGTCCCACACCTCGATGAAGGTCTTCAAATAGGCACCACGCAAGTTGTAGCCGACTTCGATGGCATCCGCCCCCCATGCGCGGTTGCTCAATACACGCTCCGACAAATAATTCACCTTTTCCCTATCCATCTCAAACGGCGGCGCCGGCGTACTAAAAATATGCGCGAGAATCGACACGCCGTTATCGCGACGAACTTGATCAATTCCGGTTCTAGGCCATCCCTCCTGCCACTCCGGTGCAAGGAAATCATATAGATCCGAAATCGAATTCTCGAAAGTGTCGCGGTACAGCGCTACCACATGATCACGCGTGCTAACCGACGAAATTTTCTGATAAGTCGGCCCAGCCAACTCCATGCCGACGTGTTGTGTTAACGCGTTGTACGGCGCTTGCCCGGAGTGCAACAAACGCTCAGCGGCATAAAACGATTGCTCATCCGACTTCGCCGGATCCACATTCAGTTCAAAATTATCCCAATCCACCTGCAAACTCTTGCCGTTGCGCGTCGCGGCATAAATTTGGATGTCATGAATACTTTGATCCGGCCCCTCGTATAAATGCGCCAGCGATTCCTGCAGCGGCCGAATCACAACCTGGGTAAAGCCAGCACCACGCGCCTCGAACTTGGGAATGGAAATCGTATTGTGATTGGAGTGGTTCAAAATCTTCGGCGGCTCCAAATCAAAGTTGTGATATTCCAAAATATTCGCCACCCCTGATTCCAAATTCGGATCGCCGGGGCGCGAGGATAGCGTCACCCGAACCACCACGTTGACGTCGTCGCTGTTGGTGTTTGGCGGCAAACGCAGATCCACCCTAATTTCCGGATCGGCGAAAAGGCTAATGCGGTAATGGTTCGCCCGCGCATCCAAAGCGCCGCCGCCGTAACTCCATTTACTTCCGCCCGAATTTGTGTGTACATACCGCCCGTATAAATCACTACTGCCTTCCACAGTTGCAGTGGTCTGCAATGGATTGACGTGTCTAAACATCACCGGCCCGGTCTGCGAGGAACCGGTGAAATCTCCTTCGGAAAAATCGACGGTGACCGGGTAATAGACCGCCGCATTGCGATCCATATGATCGGTCCACCAAAGCACGTCGTAATCAATGCCGGCGCGCGCCGGTGCGGTGGAATGTTGCCACATGCTTGCCCTGCCTTCACTTAGGGAGCCGTGAAGGTGAAGTTCAGCGAGATAGGCGCGGACTTCTGGGGGTGGCGCGGCGCCTTCGATCGCCACGGGCATGAAATAGCCGAGTGCAAAAACTAATGCCCCGACTGCCGGGAACGCTAAAGAATTGAATTTCATGGGTATGAGTCTATATCAAACTCAAACCCGTTTCTGAATCAATCCGTCAAAAACTTATGCAAGAGCCAACTGCACGGCATTCAGCAGAGAGTCGCGACGGTAGGGTTTTTGCAGGAAGTGCAAACCCGACTCCAGGATAAAACTGGCATGAATTTCTTTCGGGCTATAACCGCTGGTGAAGAGGAAGCGCGTGTCGGGACGCACCGATTGCACTTTCTCGAAAAGCTCGCGGCCACCCAATTTAGGCATGACCACATCGCAAAGAACTAGGTCAATTGGGTTGTCCAACTCATTCAGAGTTGCCCACGCCTCCTCGCCGTTGGCCGCGGATTGAACGGCGTAACCGCAATCCTCCAGCATGGCTTCGGCGACGGTACGCACCGCCAAATTGTCATCAACGACCAATACCCTACGCCCCTTTCCATCGGCCGATGGAGTAGAGGCCGAGTCGACCGGATGGTCCGGATGGTGCTCAGTCACCGGCAGGAACACACGGAAGGTCGTACCTTGTCCCGGCACACTCCGCACTTCGATTTGGCCGTCGTGTTGGCGCACCAATCCATAAACCATCGACAAACCCAACCCGGTGCCGCGGCCGGCTTCTTTGGTAGTAAAGAAGGGTTCAAAAATCTTGCTGCGGACGTCTTCGCTAATGCCGCGGCCGTTGTCGATCACGCTCAACGCAACAAAACCGCCATCGGCCGACAGCCTAGTTTCCAAAGTCAGTTTGCCTCCAGACGGCATCGCGTCGCGCGCGTTGAGGCACAGGTTCATCACGATTTGCTCGAGTTGGCCGCCGTCGGCAACGATGTTCGGCAAGCCGTCGGCAAAGTCGGTGCGCAGTTCAATGCTTTCCTCCAATCCACCTTGGATCATTTCCAGCATGTTCGCCAAGGTTTGGTTGAAGTTTAAGCTTCTCATATCCAAGACCTGGCGCCGACCAAAAGCCAGCACCTGCTTGACCAATACCGACGCCTTGTCACTGGCTTCGAGTATGCGTTCAATGCGCCCTTGCACCGCTTGGGGTTGCTCGACTTCGGTGAGTGCCAACTCGGAAAACCCCTGAATGGCTTGCAGCAAGTTGTTGAAGTCGTGCGCGATACCGCCGGCAAACTGGCCGATGACTTCCATCTTTTGCGACTCGCGCAGCTGGTCCTCCAAATCTCTTTGCTCGGTCACATCACGACTGCTGCCGACAATGCGCACCGCTTTGCCGCTACCGTCGCCGATCGCAACCCGGTTATCCCAGAACCAGTGATAGCTGCCGTCGGTGTGCAGCCAACGGTAGGAAATGGGTGGCAAAACACCAGGCTTGAGCATTGCCTGTTGCACATCGGAGATGTGTTCGGCTAGTCCCGGAGCATCGTCGGGATGCAAACGACTGAGCGAAAACTCGAAGCCCCCTTCCATGAACTGCCGCGCCGAAAAGCCAGTCATTTTCTCGACGGCTGGGCTCATGTAGTCGTACTTGCCGGTCTCCAAATTGAGTTGATAGATGATGTCCAACGAGCCATCCAACACCTCGCGGAAACGCTCTTCGGAATGGTGCAGCTCTTGCAGAAACAGCATGCTGTTTAAAGCGCCCGACAAGCGATATGCAATCTCTTTGAATAGCTTGCGCTCTTCCGACGTCCAAACCCGCGTGCCGCGGCAATGGTGCACGCCGAGCACCCAATCCTTGCCTTTCTTCGGCCGCACGCCGCACATCAGCATGGATTGAATTTGATATTCCTCGACGTGATAAGGGAATAAATCGTGCTCATTGCCCGGCCCAAAACCCACTGGACCCTCGCTGCCCATCGTCAGCTGGCCGACCACTCGACCTTCAGGCCGCTTCGGCAGTTCCTCTCCTTCTAGTTCTGTGTGAGAGTATTCGGGAGTCGTGCGAATCACCGGTAGTCGCCACGACGGCGAATCGTAATCCGCCGGGAACAACATCCAAGCGCGATCGCATTCAAAGATCTCAAGCACTGCTTGCGCGGTATCCGACATGAGCTCGTCCAAGTCGTGGGCCTCTTGAATGATCAAATCGACCTTGGCCAGAGCTTCCAAAAACTGCACTCGTCTGCGCGCCCCACCATCCGACAACGGGATCCGCCAGGGAATTCGGGCAATAGACGCCGAAGCGGCAATCGATGCCATGTAAAGAAACAAAACCCAAGTTTGCAGCCAATATTTGCCCACTGTGGGCTCGGGCATCAATGCGCTGAAATCGGTGGTGAGGTTGATCCAAGCCAGCCCGCACCAACCGACAAACGAAATCAGCACCGGTGCCCAGCAAATGCTCAGGTTGCGGGACGCCGCCCAAAAAATCGCCGACCAACCGAACGCCAGAAAACTAATGGCGACGTCTTGGTAGTGGGTGGACGGAACGTTGTAGTAAACGTACAGAGCCGGAATCTTCCAGCCGCCGAAATGAGCGACGGCAATGGCCAGAAAATAGACCGCACCCCCAGTCAGAAGGAATTTAAGGACCTTCCGACTGGTCATTCAGCAAGGCCTCGTAGCCAGGTCACAAAGTCCTCCAAGCCCTCTTGCTTGAGGCCGCTGACTTCAAAAATCGGCAAGCTGGCGTTGACCTGCTCGATGTAGCTGCGGCAAGCCGGCAGATCGAACGGGATGTACGGCAGCAAATCCACCTTGCTCAGCACCGCAGCTTTGGATTCCTGGAACAACAACGGGTACTTCAACGGCTTGTCGTCGCCCTCGGCAATCGACAACACGGCGATTTTGGCATGTTCACCAATGTCAAACTCCGCCGGGCAAACCATATTGCCGACGTTCTCGACGACCACCAAATCCAGCTCGTCCAAATCCAAATCCTGCAGCGCGTAGTGCACCAACTTGGCTTCCAAGTGACAGGCTCCACCGCTCAACAACTGACTGACCGGCACGCCCAACTGTTGAATGCGCTCGGCATCGCGCGTGGTTTCGACGTCGCCCTCGAGCACGGCAAACCTCATGCTTTGACCGAGCATTTCGCCCATGCCCTCAAGCAGCGTGGTTTTGCCGGCACCGGGACTGCCGATCAAGTTGATCATCAACACGCTCTTGTCGGCTAGCAACGCACGCGTTTTGGCGGCCCACTCTTCGTTCGCGCCCATCAGGTCGCGGTAGACTTTGATCTCTTTGGTGGTCATGTTTTGACTTCCAGCTTTTTCAGGTACATCTCTTTGCCTTGCACCACTTCGATTCCGGGCGCGCGGCATTGCGGACAAACGAAAAGCGGCGGTTCGATGGTACCTGCCCACTCACAAGCGGGGCAAGTGCCGCGGATTTCGAGAAATTCAAGGGTCAGCTCGGCGCCGGCGTACGGCGTGTCGGCCGTCAACGCATTCCAGGCGCCGTGCAAGTAGTCGGGCACAACTTGATGCAGCCCGCCGATGACCACGGTCGCCGACTTCAGCCCGGTCGGTCGTGGTTCGATGGAGTCGTATTCTTCGGTCAGTGCTTTGAGCAGCAAACCGCAGATTGAGAATTCATGCATCGCCGCCCCCCGTCAATTCAGCCAACACTGCATCCATGTACTCGGTCATGTGGCCGCGCAACTCCGGCGACAACTCCTCCCCCGGTTCGACCACGTGCGGCTGAATGCCAAAAATGACAATCTCGCCGGGGCACTGCCCCAAACGATCGGCCAGCGCCAAGGTCTCGAACAAATCACCTTCGTGTAGCGATTGGCGACCTCGCACCTTCACCGTGCGCGCTTGATCGGGCGTGAAGCGCTTCAACTCGCCGACTTCGCCACCCATGAAGGCGCAGTCGACAAACACCACACGCTCAAAACCGCGAATCGCATGCAGCACGGTCAAACCGCCGGGGCCCAGATCCATCGCCTCGACGTCGGGCGGGATCGAACCAAGGTCGATCAGCGTTTGCACCACCCGACAACCAATGCCCTCATCGGACATCAACAAATTGCCGAGGCCAATGAGGGCGGTGGTTTTCATGGTGGCTGAGGGGAACCGCCGGGGGCAGGCGGAGGGGGTTGCGAGAAACCTAGCTAGATGAACTCTACATCCAGGTAGTGCGTCGAGCACGAGATGCAAGGATCATAAGCGCGCACCAGCATCTCCATTTGCTGACGGATCACATCTTGATCCATATGGAGAATTTCCGGTACCAGCTTTTCAAAATCCTTCTGGATGTTGCCGTGGTTTTGGTTGGTCGGAATGCTGACGTTCGCACGCGTGCACACGCCGTCGTCATCAAACTCGTAGCGGTGGAACAAAATTCCACGCGGAGCTTCGACGGCACCCGCACCGCAACCGGCTTGCACCTTGACGTCGGGGCGTTCGGGCTTGATGCC
Source organism: uncultured Planctomycetales bacterium (assembly GCA_964344765.1). Lineage (GTDB taxonomy): Bacteria > Planctomycetota > UBA1135 > UBA1135 > UBA1135 > JACNIZ01. Next base: position 9,067 of record CAYFOM010000049.1, read on the forward strand.
GGCAGTGAGGATTTCGTCGATCAGCTCGATCGAGCGCTCGACCACCTGCACCGTTTCGACGACCTGCGCCACCGAGTTCATGTACGGGTTGCAGCAGCCTTTGATCAATCCCAAATCGGCGGCTACCTTCTTCGCCAGCGGCGACAGGTAGTCGGCGTTGAGGTTGAAGCGTGCCAGCGAACCGACCATGTAAGCATCGCGGTGCCACTTGGCCCACTTGGCGGTGGACTGCGGAACCACGTACTCATTGACGACGTTTTCGAAGTCTTGCACCGAAGCAACCTGGTCGCTGTCTGTCGTGCCGACCTCGCCGTGGTAGAACGGATAGGTCGGCTTGTTGACCAAAGCGACGAATTCGGTTTCGCGAGTGAATCCGGGAATTCCGCCGGCCAGCGATCCAACGACCTCGGCTAGCGCAGTCAGCTTGGGAATTGCAGCGACCAACTCGGCCTTGAGCATGTGCAAGTCGGATGCCTTCGGCAGCTTGGCAAATCCACCGGGGACCAAACGCACCGGGTGGGTCTTGCGGCCGGCCAGCTTCTCCATCATCAAGTTGCCGAGGCGGTGCAGGTCAATGACCACATTGACCACGTCGGGATGGCTGCCGACCAGCGGCACCACCGACTTCTGCCCGAGCAAGTCCGGAGTCACCAGGTAACCGACGTGCAAGATATGCGATTCAATCTGCTCGCCGTAGTGAGTCAGTACGCGCAGCTTGTCGGTCTGCTCACTGATCGGGATTTGCATCGCGTTTTCGATCGCTTTGATCGCCGCCAGCGAGTGCGTCACCGAGCAGATCCCGCAGATCCGCGAAACCACCGTCTGAATGTCTTCGTACTTGCGCCCACGCACCATCGCTTCAAAGAAGCGCGGCGCTTCCGGCACCTGCCATTCCAACTTTTCAATCACGCCGTCTTTGGCGCGCACGCGGATGTTGCCGTGGCCCTCCACGCGCGTGATGTGATGAACATTGATGTCAACGGTTTGCGTCATCTGTTACTCACTTGCTCCCGAAGAGCTCTAGCTTGTTATGGAGATCATCCACGGACTTTCCATGCAGCGCGGCAGCTTCGCGCGCTGCTTCGATGTTGGCATTGGGCAAAATGCCGCGGCAGCCAAAGCACCAGTAGCCGTTACTTGGGCAACGCGCATCGCATCCGGCGCGCGTAACCGGTCCTAGGCAAATTTCGTCGAACTCGTAGCGGCAGCCGTTTTCCTTCATCTTGCACTCGACGCAAACCGGGTGCTCCGGCAACTGCGGCCGGCGTCCGGTCAGCAAGCACTTGACGACGTGCGCCAACTCCGACGCCTCGATCGGGCAACCAGGCACGACAAAGTCGACCTTAATCACCTCGTGCAGCGCCTTAGTGCGGAAGGTATCGAACTGCTTCTGGTTGGCTTCATAGCCGTAGACCTCCTTCTTCACCTCTTGCAGCGAGAAGTTGTTCTTCAGCTTGTTGACGCCACCCAGCATCGCGCAAGCACCCAACGCCACCACGTACTTGGCGCGGTAGCGAATGTCGCGCACGCGCATTTCGTCGGAAGGCCGTGTCACCGAACCTTCGATGATGGCGACGTCATAAGTGTCGCTTTGATCCGACATCGCCTCGCGCCACTCGACCGGATCGACGAGCTCGAGCAGCTTCAGCAGTTCGTCTTCCATGTTGACGATCTGCAGCTGGCATCCCTCGCAGCAGGCGAGGTCAAAGATTGCAATTCTCGGCTTGGCCATTAGATTGCCTCCTTAACCGATTTCACATCCGTGTACTTGAACACCGGCCCGGACTGGCAGCAGTACAGTCCGTTGATTTGGCAGTGTCCACATTTGCCAACGCCGCACTTCATGTGGCGTTCCAACGACAAGAAGACTTGATCTTCTTGCAGACTAATCTTGCGCAGCTCGCTCATGACGAAGCGATACATGATCGGCGGGCCGCAGACGATGGTGGTGGTCAGCGCCGGGTCGAAATCGACCTTTGGAATCAAGCGCGTGATCACACCTACGCGCCCTGCCCATGCCGGGCCGGACGGATCGATCTGGTCGACGGTATCCAAGTAGCGCACATCGGGGCGCGTCGACCAATCTTGCAAGTCCTTCAAGAACAAGCGATCGGCCGGGGTACGCGAACCGAACATGATCGTGACCTTGCCGTAGTCGTCGCGGTTGTCGAGCACGTAGTGGATCGCCGAACGCACCGGCACCAAGCCGATGCCGCCGCAGACGAACAGCAGATCGCGGCCTTTCATTTCGGTGTCGACCGGGAAGGTCGTGCCGAACGGACCGCGCAGTCCGACTTTTTGCCCTACTACCATATTGTGCAGCACACCAGTGACGGAACCCGCTTTGCGGATCACCATCTCCAGTTCGCCGGGCTTGGAGCGCGTCGGCGACGAGCTGATCGAAATCGGAGCTTCGCCGATGCCGGGCACAGTCACACTCATGAACTGGCCGGGCATGTAGCTGAAGTCGTCGCCTTCATCGAGGCGGAAGCGGTAAAACATTTCCGCGTCGGTCATGCGTTCCATCTCGACGATGGTTGCAGGCGTCGGCAGGTAAATGCTGGACTTTTCAGGCGCAGTTGCGGTTTGGGTCATCACGCTTCCTCCAGCAGGCGGTTGTAGATTTCCACGGGGTTGGCAATCTGGGTGGTGCAGGAGCTAATGCAGCGCCCGCAGCCGACGCAAGTGATCTCGCCGATCGCGTCGTAAGCGTACTTGCCTTTGCGGAAGTAACGATGGCGATACCGCGCTGCCGGCAGTGGCCGGAAGTCGTGGTTGCCTGCCACCTTGGCAAACGCAGTGGTCATGCAGCTGTCCCAGCAACGAATGCGTTGACCGGATTCCATATCCCAGTTCAACTCATCCGAAACATCGAAGCAGTAGCAGGTCGGGCAAACCATGTTGCACGAGCCGCAGCTGTGGCAAAGTCTGGCCTTTTCTTCCCAAACCGGATGGTCGTAGGTGCGCTCCAACAACTCGGGCAAATCCAGCGGATCCATCTTCAACTCATGCTTGCGCAGAAGTTCGCGATTCGCTGCCCAAACTGCATCGCGCAGTCCGAGGTCGGCGTCTGAAACCGTAGGCGAAGAAGCGCCATTGCCTCCACCACCTCCAACGGTAGCGCCGACCTCGACCGCAGCAAGGCGCTCCATTAGCACCTCGCCCTTCTCGGTTTTGGCTTCGATCATGGTGGTGCCATCGGTCAGTTGCGTCAGCAAAACATCGTGGCCGACGCAATCAGCTCCGGTAGCCGTTCCCATGAACCCTGCGAACACATTCTCCGACGCCGTTTGGACGTCGCTCACCACAATGGTCGCTTTTTCGCGGTAAGCAAAATAGTGTTCGTCGCGATTGTCCTTGGCGAAGGTCTTGTCCATCTGGTTGATGGCGACCATGTCGTACGGGTGAACTCCGAGTAGGACAAATTCCTCGTTGTTCATCACCGACTCAAAAACGCCGTCGGTGGTGAACGTCAGCAGCACCTCGCGCTGCGGTTGCAAGTACTTCTTCGGGGGAAGAATACTGACGTCATAATCAAGTCGCAGGTCAGAAGCGTCATACAGTTTGTCGAAAGCAAACTGCTCGTCTTGTGCCTGCGGAGCGTAAGTGGTGAAGTCGCGAATGAGTGCTTCCACCCAGTCCTTCAACCCGGCCGCATCTACCTTCCGTATTTTCATGGCAGTCCCTCGGAACTAGCAAGGCTGAACCCATTGGTCCGCCGCCAAGAATTAACCCAAAATGCCGAATTTAGAAGGGCTTAATTCGAGGAATAGGGTGGGATTTTCTAGCGATTTAGGTTAAGTCAGACATAAGTCCCAGTCCCGTTCATTGGAGCGAATAATGGACCCTAAATACACTGAAATTCTGGCCGCAGATCCGTTCTTCAAGGGCATGTCGGAGGCCGACCTCGAGACGGTATCCGGTTGCTGCAGTAGCGACGAATTTGGCGAGGGCGAGTACCTGTTCCATCAGGGTGATCCAGCCCAAGAGTTCTTCCTGATTAAGGAAGGCGCGGTTTCGCTGGAGATTCAACTGGGCGAACAAGCTCCCATCGTCATCCAGACCCGCGGCGCCGGCAAGGTGCTCGGGTGGTCGTGGATTTTCCCCGGTGAAGAATGGAAGTTCAACGCACGCGTGATCCGTCCGGTCAAGACCGTGACCATTCACACGCCATGCTTGAACGCCAAGATCGAGAAGGATTCGGCGCTTGGTTACGAGTTGCTTCGCCGCGTCGCGCGCATCATGATGGATCGACTGCAAGCCACCCGCATGCAGCTGATGGACATCTACGCGCCGGGTGAAACAACCTCACTGTACTAACGCTTGAAGCCACTAAATTCCTGTTGCCCGAGCTGCGGAAGCTCGGGCATGCAAGCCTTTTGCCCTGCCTGCGGCGAGAAACGGCTGGACGAGGAAGATCTACGTACTCGGGTGCTGGTCAGCCAGTTCTTGGGCGGATTTTTCAACCTGGACAACAAGTTCTGGCGCACGCTGATCAGCCTGGCGACGAAGCCCGGTCTTCTCACCGCCGAAGCCCGACGGGGCCGACGCAATCGCTACATGCGACCGGTGCAGCTTTTTCTGCTGTGCAACTTGCTGTACTTCTGGCTGCAACCGTTCACCGGCGCCAACACGCTGGCAAATTCGATGCAAAGCCACCTCGAGCGCCAACCGCATTCGGAGTTTGCGCTGGCACGGGTGCAGCAGCGGTTGGAAGAAACGCAAGAAAGCCAAGCGACGTACATCCCCCGCTTTCAGGACAAACTGGATAGTACGTCGCGCACGATGGTGTTCGTGCTGTTGCCGTTGTTCGCACTACTCTTAATCGGTGTGTGCTTACCGCGCCGCCCACCACTGGCGATCTTGCTTCATCTCAGCGTTGAGTTTGTGTGCTTCCTGCTGGTGGTCTGCTTCCTGTTGTGGTTCGTTGCGCTGCGCCTATTTGTCACCTACGTCACTGCACTGCCCGACGCGATCCGCAACGAGGCATTTTTAACCACGGCTGGCATGTTGCTGCCGGTTGGTATGTGGCTGACCTTCGCCCTGAAGCGTAACTTTGATTTTTCGACCCTGCAAGCGGCGTTGCGCGGAGCCGCCTTCGCCGCGCTGACGCTATTCCCAATCCTCGCCTTCCGCTTCCTAACCTTCCTTTACTGTCTGTATACAGTTTGACCGACTAGAAGGTCACCTCGACGCGGATGCACGGCACCCAAGTGTCTTCGTATTGACCGCCGGGATTGCTGACGAACTGCACGCACGGCTGGATGGCGACGTTGTCGCTGACGACGAAGCGGTAATAGCCTTCCCAAATTTGCTCGGCGCCGGCGGTGAATGGGCTGCCGGGTGCGGTGCTTAAATCACCGTGTAAGTGCAACAACCCAAATTCGTCGTGTTCGCGCGCTGCAAAGGGTTCGCGCCACACTACGCCAAGTGCGGTGTGATGGCCGAAGGGGCTGATCGAGTCGTCGGAAAAGGCGACGCGGCAGAGGCCGTCGATATTGTGCTCGGGAATGATGGTGCCTTCGCCGCTGAAGTAGAAACCGTTGGCGCCGCCACAGTTGCTGCCGTCCCAACAAGTGAAATCGCCGGAGTAGTACCAGCCGCCGGCGGCGAAGTGGGCGCCTTCTAAAGAGTGATAGCCGGCTTCGACCAAAACGGCTGGGTTATCGGGATCGAAGACTCCAGTCTTGAGGTAGCTGGAACCGCCGATTTGGTAGTCCAGGAACACACCTTCGACCGGGTCGGGATACGACACGATGCCCATCATCGAAACCGGCAGCGCGGCGGCGGCGTTGTGGAAGTTGGCGCCGACTTCGGTGGTGTAAAAATGCTCGTTGGCGTCCATGCGACCGATCTGGACCGTCCACCCCTGCTCCCACGCTTCGTGGCGGATCCACAACTGCGCCAGCAGCGAATCCGGCTCGGCATCTAGGTAGGAGGTCTCCTGCAAACTGCCGACGTCGATCGAACCGTTGTCGCCGGCGATGTGCCACAAATCGGTGCCGAGAGTGGTTGACGGAAGGTCAAACAACTGCTCCAAATCGGCTTCCATGTGCAGCGACAGCCAGTAGCGGCCGGCCGACGACTGCGGGTTGGCGCCGCCGCCTAAGTTGCGCGTCCAGTCGCCAATCAGCAGGCCCTCGAAGGAAATTGCATCGCTCCAAGAGTCAGGTTCCTGGGCCAAAGATGGTGCCGTCACCGACGCCCAAACGAGCGCGGCGACAACACCTATAGTTCCCCCTGGGATGAGGCCCCTTCTAGACATGGCCTAGAAATAAGCCGAGGGCACACGGGCACAAGCCCAAATTTGAGATTGTTTCTCAGTATCAAATATCCCTACAAAGCTTGATGACGCAAAGCGTTGCTCAAGCCGACCGCCGTTCCCCCACGGAAGCAGACGGCCTGTGTGTAGTAGTCCCCCGTGAGCGGCGGAATGGTGAAGCTTTGGCTGGTCGGGCCGACCGGCCGATCCGCCATGAAATTCGGGTCGATCAGCACGTTGGCCCCGCCAAACAAAATGGGCGACGCCGCCGGCTGGGTGGAATAAACCAGCTTCATCCCGTCGAAGCCGACGCCCTCGGGGTCGCTGAGCTGGAAGGTCACGGTGTTGCCGGTTTTGACCTCGAGATCGACGTCGAGCAAACCGTTGTCGAGTGTGGTGGATGTGCCGCCTAGGTCTTCGGCCCAATAGCGATTGGTGTCGACGGGTCCGCCGTAGAGTTGCAGGTAAAAGCCCGTATGGGGAATGCAGCCGAACCAATAACAACCTTGGAATGCGTTGGCATTCGACGCGCCTCGATCCCACCAAGTGAAGGTACAAGTGTTTCCATACCCTCCGCCGGCGATCCACGGTCCGGAATCACTGCTTTCCCAAACTTGGCCCCAACCCATTTGACGTTGCTCCAACGGGTCGGAGGTCAGATTGCATTCGACACCGTAGAGGTCCACGGTGATCGCCCAACAAGCTAAAGCACCATTGTTTCCGCCCGGCAAACCCGCCAATGCATAACTGCAATCCGCTACCGGCCAATTCACCGGCCCGGCGCAGTACACCGAATGGTCGTAAATGTAGAGATCCATCGCCACTCCATTCGGATTGGTGGATGACGAGCAATACAGGAACTGCAGTCCATTGACCTGCTCGGTGTGATCCGTGCTGAGATCGTAAAGCGTGTTGTTATCCACCCACTCTTGGTTGGCACCGGGAATGGAGTAGTAGTTGGATAGCTGGCCATTGTTCACAATTAAGCGTTCGCCGATTCGCGCGCTTCGCTCGCCACTATCCTGCCAACCGAACTTAGGGCTAAAAGTCCCCGCATGCTTCGGCGTGACGGCTCGCTCCCACTCCATCGCGAGCTTGGCTTGTTCTTGAGCCGGCAGTTGCGAAACGAAAAAGAATGCACAAAGAGGAATGAGGCTAAAGTGAATCATCAAAGTGCTTGGTGGCGGAGGCCGTTGGACAATCCAACAATTTGACCACCGGAAATTCCAGCGGCTTGGGTGTAGTAATCACCGCTTACCGGTGGAACGACGTAGCTTTGGCTAGTCGGTCCAGGCGGGCGTTGAATCATCGTCGACGGGTCGATCAGTGCATTGCCGCCCATGTACGAAATTGGGGCCGAAGCAGCGTTCTTCGAGTGCACGAGCAGCATCGCGTCGAAACTTGCTCCGCCTACGCGGGGCGCAAGGTTGAAGGTCACGAGGTTGCCGCTTTTGACTTCGGCGTCTACATCAAGCACAGCGTTATCAAAAGCCGTCGACGAACCGCCAAGGTCTTCGGCCCAATAGCGATTGGTATCAACCGGGCCGCCGTACAGGGTGATTCCAAAATTTGCCTCCGGGTGGCCACCGAACCAATAGCAACCATTGAACTGGTTGCCATTAGGCGCACTATGATCCCACCAAGTGAAGTAATTGGTGCGACCCGGAGAGCTGTTGGCAACAACCGGGCCGGAGTTATCACTATGCCAGTGCTGCCCCCACCCCATGAGCTGGTTACCAAAGGTGTCGGTGGTGAGGTTGCATTCGACGCCGGTGAAGTCGAGGGTCAAAATCCAGCAGGCAGCGGCCCCGTTGTTGCCGCCGGGCAATCCCGATAGCGTGTAAGCGCAATCCGCGGTCGGCCAGTTGACCGGCCCCGCGCAGTAGATGGACTCGTCATAAAAGTTCATCGTGACGGCGACCCCGTTTGGGTTGGATTCCGACGAACAATAGGTAAAGCTCATATCGGTGATCTGCTCGGTGTGATCGGTGGCGAGATCTTCCAGGAAATAATCGTCAATCCACTCCTGGTCGGTGTAGGAGTAGGTGTAGTACTTAACCGCGCCGGAGTTGTTCAAGATGACTCGCGGCCCCACTCGCGCAGATCGCCCTCCATCAGGGATAAAGCCTTGTGCCGGATGAAAAGTTCCCGCGTAATTGGGCGCCGGCGCAAGTTGGATGGTGGCGGACTTGGAAGGCGCTTGCTCTTGCGAGTAGGCAGCAGCGAAAAGCGAGCTGAACAGGAAGAAGGTGACCAGGGCTCTCTTCATGAAAGGGAAACGTCACCGTCCCATGATGTGTCGCGCTTTTCTTCTCATTCGCGGCGCTGTTAAAGCGCTTGATGACGCAACGCGTTGCTGAAGCCGACTAGTTGGCCATTTTGGAAACACGCTGCCTGGGTGTAGCGATCGCCCATTACTGCTGGAATGGTATAGGTTTGGCTGGTTGGGCCGATCGGCATCGCCGACATCGTTGCCGGTTCAATCAGCACGTTGCCGCCCATGTAAGGAATCGCCCATGACGACGGTGCGCGGGCGTGGAATAACTGCATCCCGTCGTAGCCGACGCTATTTGGATCAGTGAGTTGGAAAGTCACGGTGTTGCCGACTTTGACCTGATTGTCGACGTCGAGCAAACCGTTGTCGAAGGGAGTCGATGTGCCGCCGAGATCGTCAGCCCAATAGCGATTGGTGTCGATAGGACCTCCAAACATATCGAGGTAAAAACTCTTTTCAGGAAGCCCGCCATTCCAGTAACACCCTTGGAAGGCATTAATATTGGGAAGAGTAGTATCGAACCAGGTCCAATAGTCAGTACTCGCGGCACCAGCCGTGGCGGTCCAAGGACCAGTAGTATTGTTGTTCCAAACTTGCCCCCAGCCGGTGCGCATTTGCCCGAAGGAAGTGGTCGCGAGGTCGCATTCCACACCCCATAAATCCACCAAAACGGTCCAGCAAGCTAGCGCCCCGTTGTTCCCTCCAGGCAATCCAACGATGTTATAGCTGCAGTCGGAAACCGGCCAATTCACGGGCCCACCGCAGTAGATCGACTCCTCATAAAAGTTCATCGTTACCGCTGTCCCATTTGGATTCGTATCGGCGGAACAGTAAATGAACTCAAACCCATTGACTTGATCGGTGTGATCGGTTGCTTCGTCATGCAGGAAGACATCATCGATCCACTCCTGGTCCGTACCCGGAATTCCGTAATAGTTGGTAAGAGTGCTATTCAGAATCCACCGATTCCCAATTCTTGCATTACTGTACGTAGGCGTCAGACCGGTGGATGGGTGATAGGTTCCGGCGTGAACAGGTGCGACCCCCGGAGGGATTCGGTCGAATTTGGGTTGAGGACTTTGTGGTTGTTGAGCAATAGCCGTGAATCCGGCCAAAACTACGCTGGAAAGAGCAAGAGCATAGACGCGCATTTCCTAGGCAACGCTCCCCGGCGCGGGAGTGTCGCCAGAAATTTGCGCCGCGTTTGTTAATGATGAATTTGATAAGCCGCCGCCCACATCAGCGGCCACCAGTCGGCTTCGGTTTGGTTGAGGCCGCCGGTGAAGGTCATGTCGTGGCGCGGCCAGTAGTACATGAACGAATTGCCGTAGCCGTCGTGGCCCCAAACGCGGCCCATGCCGGAGCCCATCGGTACTCGGAAGAGGCCTAGGCCGTATTCAATGCCACCGCTGCCGGTGTCCACCCATTCGAGCATTTGCGCGCGCGAGTCGGAGTTTGTGAACAGATCGCCGGTGGCGATGCTGCGGATGAATAAATGCATGTCGCGAGTTGTACTAACCAACCCGCCGCCGGCCCAATCGGCGCTGTTATGGCGCAGCGGGAACATGTCGTCGGTGTCTTCGTAGCGGTGCGATTCTTGCACCACGCCGCGCGGTTGATCGCGCCAATGCAGCCAGGTTTGCGTCATGCCGAGCGGTTGGTAGATCAGCTCGTCGTAAACCTGTTCCAGCGGTTTGCCGGTGACTTGTTCGATGACCATGCCGGCCAGCAAGTAACCGGAATCGGAGTAATGCCAGCCTTGCCCCGGTGCAAACCACGGATCCAAACGCGGAATGAAGGCGAGGATGTCATCCGGCGTCCAATATTGCTGTGGGTGGGCAATGTATTGGAACAGAAAGTGATTGACCCCCGGCACCACGTACGGCGGGTCGTTCCAGTAATCCCCCATTCCTGTGGTGTGGTTGAGGCATTGACGCAGCGTGAGCTCCGGTCCGTAATCGTGCCCATTGACGACGTGCAGTCCGGTCACTACTGACGCCGGCAACACCTGACCGAGCGGTTGATCCATATCGAGCAATCCCTGCTCCGCCAACAGCACCACCGTTGCCGCGGTCACCGCTTTGGATGTGCTTGCAATCTCCAGCGACGCATTCGCCTGAATCTTCTGACTGTTGCCGCGAATCGCCTTGCCTGATCCACCTTCCCAAACCACCCACTCCGGTCCGGCGGTTACACGAAACACACCGCCGCCAAAACCGTTGTTTTGCGACACGATCGCATCAAGCTCGGTTTGAAAGTTGAACGTCTTGGTGCCGGGTTGCACCTGCGCTTGCGGCGCTGCGCACGATGCGAGCAATAGGGTAGATATGAGGGGAAGGACAGGCATGGAAAAAGAATACTCCTTAAGTATCCATGTAGGGGGCGCCAAAATCCAAAACCAATACTGGGCCACGTATGGGCAAAGGGTCAGATAGCGGACTCAATTTGGCTATTTGGTCATCGGCGGTAGGCCCTTGGTACCACCAGCCTACGGCCAAAATTTCCTGGGGAGCCTTGTCAGGGAACTTTCCTTCTTTGATGAACGAATCCATCAAAACGAGGATGAGGTGATTCGCCGTCTCGCGTACCTCTGGGGATAGGACCTCAAGAAACTTCTCTTGGTCGACGTAACGATCTCTTCCCTCCCAATCAATGGTTCGCGTACACCACATCTCCCACCCACAAACCGCATAGTTCCCTATTTCTAGATCGAGGAGCATGCCGGTGGAACTTGCCACGCCTTCATATCTCCAATCGGTGGAGTACAAATAACCGCGCAAGCCCAACATGCGATTGATGCTTGCCGGCGGCTTGCCGTTTTCCAACCACTGCTCGACCACTCGCTTCGTGATCAAATCAATGTCTTTCTTTAAAGCACGCGAATCCGAGGGCGGACAGAAGAAGAAATCCCACGAAATGGACGCGGATAAAAGGAAGACTAGAAACGCACCTCCGGTAGCAGCCACCCACACCGGCGCCATGAAAAAATCACGCACCCATTTCTTGCGATCAAATTTCCATTTCAATCGAGTTCAAATGCAAAGGTTGCCGACACCGGGAAGTGGTCGGACGGGAATAAGCCATTCACCTTTTGCTCGTGGATCTTCGCCGACTGCATGCTGAGCCAGCGGCCGGCTTCAATGTTATTGATCAAAATATGATCAATGCGGCGGCCACCGGTTGGATCGGTGAAGCCGTTGAAGGTGCCGAGTTTGGAATCCGGCTGCATGGCTTCGATCACGTTTTCATAAAGCGCCATCGAAAACTGCACCATCGGCAAATCGCCGCGCTCGCCGTTGAAATCTCCCATGACGATGACCGGCATTTTCTCCGGCGCATGATCAATGATCAGTTGCGAACTCTTAGCGCGCGCCTCTTCCCCCATGTGGTCGAAGTGGGTGCCGTAAATGCACAACTCCTGGCCATCCCACTGAATCTTGGCGTAGGTCGCGGTGCGCGGCAGCGACGAATCCCACGACTTCGACGCGACGACGTCGGGCGTTTCGGACAGCCAAATGGTGCCGGATTCAAAAACCTTGATCGACTTGCGCACATACAGCCCGGAGAACTCGTCGTTGGTTCCCCCACCGCGGTGCAAACCGACCTTTTGGTAATCCGCCAAAACCGGCGCGAGGTAGTCCAACTGGAAATCCAACGCTTCTTGAATCGCCAACACATCCGGATCGACGCCGGCGATCAGATCGGCAACGATCTCCTTGCGATGCTCCCACGCATGATCGCCGTCGTCGGCGGTGCCGTAGCGAATGTTGAAAGTCAGTACCTGCAGCTCGGCGCCGGTGAGGCCGCTTGAGCAGGCGCTTAAGAGCAGGAGGAGAATACAAGTGGTCCAGCGCAACATGTCGGGGCCAGTTTACGAGGAATAGGTAAAATTCCACGATGAAACCACTCCAACTCCCCACGTTGATGCTGGCAGGTGCCGTCGTGCTGGCGGGCTGTCATGCGCCGGGTCACCACATGGGCAAGCCGGTTGCCCAAACTGGCGCCGCTGGCTCCGGTCAGGCGGAAGAGCCGGTCATCAAGGGCGGCATTCCCGTCCCTGAAGCGGTGGAAACCGCGCACAAAGAGACTTTCAAGCACGGTATTCATCGCCATGACATGGATGAAGACGTGCACCCGGGCCACGATTTTTACCTGTACGCCAACGGCTCGTGGGCTGAAGCCAACCCGATCCCGCCGGAGTATTCGTCGTGGGGTGTGGGCCGCGAGGTGCACGAGCGCAACCAGAAGATTTTGCAGAAGATTCTGGAGGACAGCTCGGCGAATCCAGGGCCCAAGGGTGAGACTCGCCAAATGATCGGCGATTTGTTTGCATCGGGTATGGACGAGGCGCGCATTGCCAAGTTGGGCGCGGCGCCGCTGAAGCCGACGTTGGCGAAGATTGACGGCATTCAAAACGTCAACGATTTGATTCGAGTGCTGCCCGAGCTGCAAAAGGATGGCGTCAGCGCTTTGTTTGGGGTGATGGTCGAAGCCGACCCGACTGATTCGTCGATGTCGATTGCGTTCATGATGCAAGACGGCGCCGGCTTGCCGGATAAGGAGTACTACACCAAGACTGATGACGAGTCGGTGGAGTTGCGCGCCAAGTATCAGCAGCACATCAGCAATATGTTGGTGCTGCTCGGTCAGGATCGCGCGTCGGCCGATGCTGATGCGGCGACGGTTTTGCGCTTGGAAACGGAAATGTCGGCAGCCGGTTTTGGCGCGATGGATTTCCGCGATCCGAACAATTACAACAACAAAAAGTCGTTCGCCGATGCGCAGGCAATGATCCCGGCGATCCCGCTGGTTTACTGGTGCAGCGCGATGGGCTTTCAGGCCGACGAGCTGAACATGATCGCGCCGGATTATTGGCCGAACCTCAGCAACATGTTGATGAACGAGCCGATCGCCAACTGGAAGGCGTATCTGCGTTGGCAGTTGGTCACCGGCGCGGCTGGTGCGTTGTCGCCGGAATTCTTTGATGAGAACTTCAACTTCTACAGCCGCACGATGCGCGGCGTGGAGGCCAAGCAGCCGCGTTGGAAAACGGTTTCGCGAGTGGTGAGCGGAAGCTTGGGTGAAGCGCTCGGTCAGGAGTACGTCAAAGTTGCGTTCTCGCCGCAGGCTAAGGAGCGCGCCGAGCAAATGGTTGAGGATTTGCTGTGGGCGATGGAAGAGCAGATCAAAGCGGTCGATTGGATGTCGGAAGAAACGCGTGTGCAGGCGTTGAAGAAGTTGGCGGCGTTCAACTACAAGATCGGCTATCCGGATGAGTGGAAGGATTACACCGGTTTGGAGATCCGCCGCGACGATTACTACGGCAACTTGGTGCGCGCCGGCCGCATGGAAATGGCGCGCAACATGGCCAAGATCGGCAAGCCGGTTGACAAGGGTGAATGGGGCATGGTGCCGCAGGTGGTGAATGCTTACTACCACCCGTTGTTGAATGAAGTGGTGTTCCCGGCCGGTATTTTGCAGCCGCCGTTCTTCAGCGAAGACGCCGACGATGCTTGCAACTATGGCTCGATGGGCGCCGTCATCGGTCACGAAATCACTCACGGTTTCGACGACTCCGGCGCGCAGTTCGACGCCGACGGCAACCTGAAAATGTGGTGGACCGAAGCCGACTTCGCCGAGTTCAATCGCCGCGCCGACGGCTTGGTCAAGCAGTTCGACGCTTACACCATTGAAGACGGCACTCACGTCAACGGCACGCTGACCTTGGGTGAAAACATCGCCGACTTGGGCGGTTTGCACATTGCGTACATGGCGCTGCAAAAGCGCATGGGCGACGATTTCCACGGCGAAGTCGATGGCTTCACCATTCCGCAGCGGTTCTTCCTGGCTTACGCGCGCTCGTGGCGCGGTCACTCGCGCTTGGAAGCGCTGAAGATTCAGGTCAACACCGATCCGCACTCGCCGAACTACTTCCGCGCAATTGGCCCGATCGCCAACTTGCAGGAATTCGCCGATGCGTTTGGATTGGATGAAAGCGCGCCGATGATGAAGCCGAAGTCGGAGCGCGTGGATATTTGGTAGGTCAGTTCATCCGATAGTTGCCGTCGGGTAAGACCGTCGGCAACTGGTACTGCGGGTCGGTGAGTAGCTGGTACAACAGCTTGTCGCCGGCCCGCAGTTTTTCTTTGGTGTCGAAGCGCCATTCGTGGCGGATGTCTTCGAGGCGGCCGGGTAGGTTTTGCGCGCCGAGTAGCGATGTGATGCCCCAGTACAAATACTCGGCGGCTTGGCAGCGGTACTCGCAGGTGTCGTCGTAATAGGTGTACCACGCATCTTTGGGGTAGCGGCGCGGGACTGACTTGAAGTGACCGCCGCGGGCGACGTCCATCGCATCGGTGAGTAAGGTGCCGGGGTGTTCGCCGAAGGCGTCGGGGTAGGCGCGCGAGTAGCCGGCGTGGGTGACGAGGTGCAGTACCTCTTCATAGGCGACGTCGAAGACGCCGTTCGCAGCGCCGTTGGGGTGAGTCTCCGAGCCGTACAGCGATTGGAAAATCATGCGGCGCACTTCGGGGACGTCGCGGTCGAGCTTGCGGATCATGCGTTCGAATCCGGCTTCGGTTGGGGTCATCAGCAGGGTGGCGTGATGACTGCGCATGGACTCGATGACGATTTCATTGTCCGGCGTGCCGTCTTCATCGTTGTCGAGGTATTCGGCCATCAGACTTGCTGCGTGCAGCACTTTGTCGCTGTCGGTTGCGGCGGTGGCCAGGACTTTCACACCGAAGACGTCGACTTCCTTCGGGAACATCTTGGCCAGAGCATTGGGAACATCGTCGCCGGTTGGGACTAGTTTCAACACACCCTTCGATTGCGGTTGCCAATCCACATCAGCAGAAGCGCTTTCTTCAGCATCTTCTTCATCGAAATCCTCCCATTCCTCATCCTCCTCCCACTCCTCCAACGGCTGCGAGGCATCGTAATCCACCTCCCAACCTATGTCATCAAGGAAGCCAATCGTGATTTCACTCAGTACATGGCGATGCGCCATCAACTCGGAATCGGAACTCGGAATTTCCTCGCCATCAGAGCTAACGCGCTCGTCCTCTTCAAAGTCCTCCATGTAAGCCCACAAGTGCCCGCCGTCCTCGCTGATCGGCACGAAGTCCAAATCGGTTTCATGCACGCGCTGAAACGCGGCCACCGCATTCGGCCCGCGATAAATCAATCCGCCATCGGCCTCGGACCACTGCACCCATTCGCGCAAAATGCGGTCCGGCTCCTCGTCGGCGTATTCCGGGTCTTCTAAATCCAGGGGGTGAAAGGGCTCGATCTGGCCTTCCCATTCAGCCAAGTTCCACATCGAGCCGACGCCGAAGACGTGCCCCATTTCATGCAACGCGTTATGAAACAACTCGTCGCGCCAATCCTCGAACAGCAACGTGTCGCGTTCATAAAAAATCGAGTTGATACAAATGATCCCCGCCGCCGGAATCCAATTGTCGCCAACTTTGCGCAAGTCTTCGTAAGTCACCTCAGCGAAGCCATTGCAGAAGTTCACCGGCAAGCCGACGAAGTCGATGGTCAACTCATGCTCGTCCACTCCTTGCACACCGCGCAGCACCTGCAACCATTCCAACGCCGCGCGCACATAAGGACGCTTCCGCGCTGCGGTCCATTCGACGATGGAGCCGTCCATCAGATGAATGCCGTCGCGAAAGTTCAGCCTGATTTTCAAACCACCGGCCTGCACCAACTCCGAACTGCCGTCGGCTTCGAGCAGGTCCCAGATCACTTCATCCACCTGGTCCTCATCCATCGGCCACGGCGCGCTGCCGTTCTTTAGCTTCTTCAACTTCTGCTCGGCCATTTGGCGCATCGACGCGCTTTCAAACTCCGGCACCATCGCTTCCAACAACTCAACCGCATCGTCACGCCACTCCACTTCCATGTGAATGTTGCGCAACGTCCACAACGCCATGCGCGGATTTTCCGCGGCTTCCTCCTCCAGCATCGACGCATATTCGGCGGCAACTTCCTGCCAACCCCAGTCGTCGTCTTGGGCAACCAACGGCGCGCTAGCCAGCAGCCAGCTAAGCGCCAAAATTCCGATGAATCGTTTCGCGAGCATCTTGCAAGCTAGGCTAGCAAGAGTTTGTAACCGAAGATTAAACTCGCTGAATTTGCTTGCCCCTGCGCTTAACCAAGCTGAAAGTCTGCCCCGGCGAGCACCCGGCCATTGACCTGCAGCTCGACGCGGTGCATGCCCGGGTAGTAACGCCGCGTGGTTACCGGCTTGAAGGAATGGCGCTTTTTCAACTTTAGGGATCCGCCAGAGTTCATCTCGGTGTTCTTCCACTTAAACACCTTGGCGCTGCGGCTGCCGTTGGCGCGCACCAAATGCAGCACATAATCCACGACCAACGGCGCTGAAGCTTTCTGCTTGAGTTTGAGTTCGGCTTCAAGTGCGACGGACTCCCCCATTTCAATCCGGCCGGGCGAAACGCCGAATCGAGTCACGTCAACCTTCACTTTGGGGTCATAACCCAGCAGCGGCCAGACGTCGGCGTGACCATTTTTGATCAAGGTGCGCAGCGCGTGGCGAATCCACGGCAGCTCGGTGCCACCCCATTCCTTCAACCGCGCGATCATCCACTCGGGATGATTTTTGGAAATATCGTTCATGTGATTCGCCAACGAACGCCGCACATAATTCGCCGGATCATTCGGCAGCTGCTGCAAAATCGGCACCACCTTGTCCGGCTCAGCCAACAACCCCGGTAAACGAATCCCCCACGGCAAAATCGGACGACTACCTTCACTCGCCAATCGCCGCACGTGCTGATCCTTATGCGCCGCCCACTTTTTCATATGCCGCAACGCCAACTTTTCGTGGTGAATCAAAAACGGCCGAATCGCAAACTCCGCCGAAAAGTACGACGTCATTTTCGGCAAAGCCTTCAAGCTCAACTCTGGCTCGCTCAACCCATACTCACCCACAAAATCAATCACCGGCCAAGCGGCAAAACCGCGCAACCCTGCCGGCGTCGGCAAGTGATCCGGCGCGCCCGAAACTTTGGCCTCGGTTGAGCCAAACGGTAGGGCTGCAATCAACTTAGGCAATGCCAGTCGAAAGTCCTGCGGCAACACCTCGCGCAAAGCCACCATGATGTGCATCACGCGCGCCTTTAGTTCCAAGTCCTCCAAGCCATCTAGCGCAAGCCGCTGAAATTCCATCTGCGGAAATCCGTCATCCGCAGCATGCAGCGCCAGCGCAATTTCGGCAATCGCCGCCGCACCTAACTCGTCCTTAAACGCCCCCATGCTGTCATCCTAGCCTGACCAACAACAAAATTTCCCCTTAGGCTTTCGAATGCACGGTTAGAATCTGAGACGGGTTTTCAATACCCATCAAATAACCTTCACGCCCACCCATGCAACTCAAACCCCTCCCCTCTTTGCTCTCGATTACTGCCCTGCTGTGCCTCTCGACCACAGCAACTGCAAGCCTGGTTTTTTCCGCCCCAGCCCAATCCGTCGGCGGAAAAATGGATGATAACTTCCATCACGATGGCCAAGCCTTGGATCGATTGGGTTATGTGATCGCTACTGGCGGCGACGTCGACGGCGACGGAACTCTGGACTACCTCGTTGGATCGACATCCATCCAGCAAGGCGGCAACGAGGTCGGCGGCGCGTACGTCTACTCCGGTGCGGACCACAGCATTCTGCACACCTTTTACGGGACGCCGGATACATACTTCGCCAATGCTGCTGCAATCGGCTCAGACGTCAACGCCGACGGATACGACGACATTGTGATCGGAGCCCCCAGCACCCGAGTAGGAGGTCTTTTTACAGGTAGAGTTCACGTTTACTCCGGAGCCGACGGCACCGAAATCATGCAGGTCACCCCTGCTACGTCTGTGTCTATGGGAAACAGCTTGTGCGCAGCTGGCGACGTCAACCAAGACGGATTTGACGACTTCCTGGTCCGCCTCAACCAGGGAGGTCCTGCGTTCGAAGGGCAAATCCAAATGATCTCGGGCGCCACCGGCCTTGCTCTTGCCACGGCTACAGGCGATGCATCCTTCAGCGCCATTGGGTTTTCCATGGCCAATGTAGGCGACGTCAACGGAGATGGGATCAACGATTTCGCCGTAGGCAGTCCACAATCCGAAAACAATGGTTCCTTTTGGGCCGGCGACGTCGATCTGCTATCCGGTGCTGACCTAAGCGTGATTTGGAAAATTGAAAGCGCTCACGATGAAGCGCTCTACGGCGGAAGTGTGGCAGCATTCCCGGACATCAACCAGGACGGAATTTCCGAAGTCTTGATCGGCTCTCCCGGGTTTAATTTTCACTACGGCGCGTTTGAAGTCAGGTCCGGCGTTGACGGAGCCTTGCTGCTCAGAGTTGAAGGCACACAAGACGGAGGCACCTTAGGCAATTCCATTGCAAATGCCGGCGACTTCAACAGCGACCTCGTTCCAGACATTCTGGTCGGCGAGCCTTTTCTTTACGACTCCGGTAATGCCGACAATGGCGAGGTTCATATCTATTCCGGCGTTGACGGCAGTCTAATCCAAACGATTCACGCCAGCACGAATGGCAGCCGCGCAGGCTGGCACGTCGCCAACATTTTGGGCGGAGCAACCATGTCGTCGCGCCAGCTGCTCTATACCAGTCCGGCTGACTCCACTGTTTCGTCGTACGGAGGCTCCTGCACCGGTTTTGGCTTCAACCCCTTTGTGACTGCATCCGCGCACGATGTTTCGCAGAGTGCGGGTGGCGCAATCACCTACGAGCTCCACTTCCCGGATGATGCTGCCGGCGACACTTACCAATTACTTGCCAGCACGAATGGAACCGGTCCAATCTCGTTCCCGAATGGCGTCGACGTGCCACTTAGTTTTGACACCCTGCTTGCTCAAACCTATTGGGGCATCTTGCCGCCGATCATCCAAAACGGAATCGGAACTTTGGATGGTGAAGGCAAAGGAACCATCCAACTCAATGCACCGGCTGGAGTCATCCCGGCCTCTTTGATCGGCGCGGAGTACAGCTTGGCAATGGCTTGTCGATATGGATTGGATCTTTGGCGCTACTCTTCGATCGCCTTTGAATTGACCATCTTGCCTTAGGTTTTCCAATCCACCCTCAATCACTTCGTGCCACCCGTGAAACTACATCCTCTCCCCGTCCTTCTCTTGCTTGCGGCCCATTTCTGCCAGCCAGCCCAAGCAAACACCAATCTACTGCTATCCACTTGCGCTCAAACCATTGGGGGTGGACTTGATGACAACTTCCATCACATGGGCGCCACCCAATCGGATCAATTTGGCTATACCCTCGCCACCGGTGGTGATGTCAATAGCGACGGCATTCCCGATTACATCATCGCTTCGCCGTACATCCAACAAGGCGGAGTGGTGACCGGCTGATCTGCCTCCCGAAAATCGGGCCACCCAGAGTTGTGCATTTCGGTCAAAAT
>CAYFOM010000050.1:0-28595 GCA_964344765.1 uncultured Planctomycetales bacterium
AGATCCTTGTTGGTGATGGAGGAAGATATCGCACCAAATATCAGGTGGAAAATATTTGTGGCGGCGCAGACGTGAATGGAGATGGCCGCGCCGACTTCCTGGGGGGCTCGCATTTCTCGAATGGACCCGCTGGCATGGTCTTCTTGCAGAGCTTTTATCCGGGGTTAAGTCCTAAACTACAGAGCATTTCCGCCTCCCTCGGTGGGCAACTTAGATTCGACATTGATTTCCCTGCTACGTCGGCGGGAAACCGATACGTCTTGCTGGCATCAGCAGCAGGCCGGGGGTCCGAGAGTATTTTCGGTATGCCGGTCCCTTTGGACTTCGACAAGCTGAGCTACGCAATGTTTTATGGTCCGCCACGCGGCTTCTTCCAAACTCGTGGCAAGCTTGACGCCAACGGAAACGCAACTGCTTGGTTCCAAGCAAACCCCGGTCAACTCAATCCCTATTTAGGCATGCCTATTTGGTTCAGCGCTGTTTCATCGGCGCGCTACTTCGGTGATTCCTTTGCTTCGGTCGCGGTACTTGCCAGCGTAATACCCTAAACGAGATCAATTTCGATTGAGCTCCCGCCGGTTGGGTGGCACAGTTTTTGATAGACAAATTATGTGAACCTCTTTCCACCCGGTCGGTATTGCGCGAGCTTGATAGGGCTAGCAGCTGCGCTGACCGTCATCATCAGCGGAGGTCGAGGTGAAGAATTTTCGACCACCGCATTTTTAGAGCCCCTGCCGAGTGAGGTGGCGCAAGAAAGAGATCGCCAGGAAGCATCTCAGGAGCCATCGGTTGACATGTCTCAGAAAGCTCCGGCAGAAATGAGGGTTGCGGTGGAGGAGGGAGATTGGGTTTCCATCCGCGTGCAAGTTTGCGACGACCGCGGTCAGAGACTATCCGGTCTTTGGGTAGGTGCTCGCTTGGGCAAACGAACCGAGCTATGGCCGCGAGTTCCTATGAGGGAGCATTTCCTATCGCTTGCGCGCAGCGATGAAAACGGGACGGCGATGTTGAAACGATTGCCGCGGTCGAATGCTTTTGAAATTGGCGTCTGGGGGAAAGGCTGGGCCCTTCAATCATTTCATGTCGGGCGTGGTGAATTGGATTCAACGAATATCGATGGTTGTGAATTTCATTCCTATCACTTCCGCATGCAACGGGGGCGTGATGTGGATTTGCAGGTGGTAGATCTGCGCGGCATTCCGGTGGAAGGTGCCGAGGTGCGATTGCAGGTGGGGGATGCCAGTCGGTTTGCCGGGGGATGTGTGATTGATTTTTGGGGACCGACTAAGCCCAACATCAATGAGGCGGGTCAAATCCAAGGTTATGCGCAACGCACGCGAACCGACGCCAACGGCAGAATTCAATTTGCCTCGGTTCCATTTGGTGCCGGCGAAATTCGTTGGCGGCATCGTTCTTATATCAATAGTGGTGATTTGCGGTTGAACGCCTTCGTGCGAACCACAACGGTTCATGCCGATCCAGGCGTCATTGTTCACCCCCGCATTCTCAAAGCCGACGGCACGCCGTTGCGGGGAGGTCGCGTGATGATGGCATCGCAGGTGGATGAGCCGGATCGAATCCCGGAGCCAATCACCGGCAGCCGCGACATTTTGTATGACGAATGGGTGGATGCCGTTGTGGATTCCGATGACGGCTCAATCGAGCTCACCGGCGTCAAACCAAACGGTTGGTACTACTTGCAGGTCGAATATTGGGGCGTGTTGTTCGACACTCCATGGCGCCATGCATCCGACCGCAGCCCGGTGATTCAACTTCCACCCTTCCATGAAATCCGCGGACGATTCAGGCCTGTCGGTCGTGTGCCTGAGTTTTTCTACACCGAACTTTCAACCAAACTCGACCTGCCCAATCTCGCGATCGAAATTCCCACCGGCGACGAAATCCTGCCGCGATCCAACGGCGAGTTCGTATTTATCGTCGATCCACAACAAACCCAAGTCGACTTAACTATGCCTTGGACCGACGTCGTCACTTATCACAAATCCATCGACGTCGGCGGTGACGTCGATTTAGGTGTGATCGATCTACCACCGAAGAATTGGCAACGAACCGACTGGGTGGATGATTCCACCAACGAGTCGGACCTCTTAATTCACTAGTTCGACTTAAGGCTGAATTTCAACCCAACCAGCCTGACTGACGAAGCCAGCGCCATTGGGATCGGCGGCGAAGCAGAACGCCAAGGTTACGCCGATCAGGTTCGGGTTGGCGATGGCGCCAGGTGCCAAATTCAACGACACCGATGCATTGCCGCCGGCGTCAAGAGTGCCGCGCAGTTGTTGCCAGTTGGGATCACCGGAAGTGATCAGGTTATGCATCAAACCGGTGGCGTCCCAGTTAGCGCGGATCGGCAGAATGTGGCCGTTCCATTTCAAACTTGCACCAGGATTGCCAACTAGGATTTCATAACCAGTGTTAGCGAAATCCGAACCGGCGCTGAGGTCGAAGTTCAAACTTCCACCGGCAGCCGCGCTAATCGACGTCGGCGAAACGGTGAAGCTATTCATTGCCGTGGCGCATTGACGCAATTGGTTCGCTCCGGCACCAAAGGTCGCCGCCGGATGCAGTTGCCACAACATGCTGCCGTCATTCAAAGCACCGCAGAGATCAACACCTTTGACGGCTTCGCCCGGCATCAACCCGCGTGCTTCATAAATGTCATCAGCATTCAGGTCGCCATGACGCAATCCGGTTCGCGTGGTGTATTTCGCCGCGTGAATGACGCGCGTATCAAAACGCGTGAACATCGCTTCGCCGCTACCGGTGGCAATGGCCGACGTCAGTGCCGGCATCGCAAACGGCGAGAACCAAATCGAATCGGTGTTCAGTCGCTTGGCGCGGTAAACGCGTTGCTGGCCGTCGCGACCCGACGTGAACACCATCTGCAGGCCATCTTGGCTAATCCACGGACTGCCATCTCCAAAGCCGGCGTTGATTTCGGTTTCAGTTTTAGGCTCGGCCCAATCATCCGAAGTGCTATCGCGGCGACTGGTGTACATATCTTCCACGCCGAATTCATTGCGCGCCGAAAGCGTCATTTCCAATTCATTCGGCGAAACGAACAACGACTCAATACGTGAAGCATCCGTGTTCTCAATCACCTCCACGGTTCCGGCACTAAATGGCACATTCAACGACGCGCGATCGGCATGCATCAGCTGAAACTCACCGCTACCCGATCCACCGCTGCTCGGACCATCTTTGGCAATCATCCAAACGCGCAATCCATCGGCGCTGACGTGTGCGGCACGAATCTCTTCCACCGCAGCCAATCCACCAACCGGAAGACCCACGCCCATCGGCGCCGTCGTCGGCGATTCATGCAACAAGTTCTGCTCCGGCATCAACAGCGCGTTGTAACCCGAACCACTGTCCACACGGAAAGCAAACTTATCCAAGCCCGGCTGCGATCCCGGCAGCACCTCCAAGGTGTAAGTGCCGTCGCCGTGGTCGGTGACCGATTGCAAACTCGCCAAGCCGGCCGAGCCGCGACGATGCTCCAAAGTCAAAGTCGCACCGCCATGATTAATGCCTACGCCATCAATGTCGTACAGCTCCACCCAATAATTCACCGTGGCTCCACCCGGCTTCACCGAATCGGTGTCGGCAATCACCAGCGAATTCAAACCATCCGGCAGACCCTGCTGGGCAATGCGCCAAGCGTCGTATTGAGCACGAAGCAAAATCACCGGATCGGTGCCGGGCTGCATGTGGTTCGGCTCATTCAAACGCATGAAGAAATCGCCATTCGCACAGCCACCTGGACCACTGCACGGCCCGGTCGAATCGCCGGCGCGCGCGATCAGGATGTAGCCAATGGTCGCCGTCTGCGAGAAGTTCGGCGGCGGAGTTCCGCACGAATCCGGGAAGCGTACGTCGCACGAGCAACGGCCGTCGCCGCCCATCGACATGGCAGCTTCCATCGCCGCCATGACTTTTTGCGACATATCACCAGGCGTGTTCAGCAACGCTTGCTCGGCTTCATCGATCACCGCTTGACCGGCCAGCACGTTGCCTTGAATGGTGTAAATCATGTCGCCGACCTGGCCGGTCAAGTGACCTGCCCACGGGCCGTTAGTGTCGCCGGTGTGGACCAAATAACGACCTTCCATATCAATGATCGCGTACTGCCGCGCACCAACGTTGCCGAACTTGTTATCCACTCGCTTCTTCAATCGCGCCGGCGGATGACCCAGCAGCATGAAGTCGTGCATCGTCACCTTCATTTCCTGAGGCGACGCCGCTTGGCAAACCGCAATGCCGACATCCGGCAGCATCATCGGCGTCCACAGCATCAAGTCGGATCCAGGTACACACGTCGCCGATGCCACGCACATTTCACCGGTGCGGGTATCAATGATGCAGATCGACCAAGTTGCCGCAGCTTGAGCGGCAAGCATGAACAGGGCGAGTAGCCCGGCGAGGGATTTGCGAATGCGGTACATGACGAGTGTTTTGCTGAGTTGGAGGCAGCCGAGTGCGGCTTAAGGCAGGAACTCCACCTTCACCGCAGCGGTCGAACCCAGCGGTGTGGTCGGCAGCTGCAAGGTGATTGCGGAGAAGTAGAAGGTCTCACCTAAGAAGTAAGGACCTTCGTCGACGGGCACGGTCATGGTGACGGTGGCGTCGCCGTTGGCGTCGAGCACGCCGATGGAATTGGTGAACCACGACGGCGCAACAGGCTCGGTCATATATCGCCAAACCTCGTCGCCCGGCGTGAGCGGAACGTAAACGCCCTGGCGATAAAGCGGGCCCAAACCGGTTTGTGAACCGAGCAGGCGGAAATCCAAACCGGCACTTTCGACCGGAAAATCAACGAAAAAGTTGATCGTTCCACCGACGGCCGTCGAAATGGAGTCGCCGTCGGCAGAAATCTGCGGCACCACGCCGCGCACGATGACGGTTCCCATTCCGCCGCTGTCGTGGCTGGAACCAAAGGCGAATTCGGGCAGATCAGCACCGGTCACCGTGCCGGCACCGACGCCGTTGATGTCGCCCAAACCGGCAACGGCGCTGCCCATGTATTCGAAGTTGGCGTCGCCGTCTTCTTGCAGGATCAGCTCGCCGGATTCGCCATCAACCAAATAAGCACTGCCGTGGTACATGCCGCCGGTCTGCGCCAGCGGTGCGCCGATCATGTAATCACCAGCGCCGTCGGCGTTGACGTCTCCAGCTGCCGCCACAGTCCAACCGTAATTCTCAAACCAGTCGCGACCTTCATGCAAACGCAGGTTGGCGCCGTTTGCGCCGGACTTGATGTACACCGCTCCAGTGATGCGCGGGATCACCGCGCCGCTGACCACATTCGGCGCGCCAATGATGACATCACCGCGGCCATCGCCATTGATGTCGCCGATGCCGCTCGCCGACAAGCCGAAGGAGTCGCCAGGTTGATTGCCGTTCCATTGACGGATCAAACTTCCATCGGCGCCGGAGTAAGCCAACACCGAACCGGCGGCGGCTTTTCCATTGGGCGATGCACCGGGCGATCCAAATACCATGTCGGTGGTACCGTCGGCGTTGATGTCGAAACCGGTTGCAACGCAATGCCCAAGTAAGTCGCCGTCGGCGGCACCGTCGAATTGGTAAATCAGCGAGCCATCGGCGCCGGAGTAAAGCCAAACGCTGCCGCAGTCGGTGAATCCGGTTGGATCATTGCGCGGCGCACCGATGAGAAAGTCGCCTGTTCCATCGCCATTGACGTCGCCGATGCCGGCAACGCTTCGACCGAGATGAGCACCTGCGCTTGCACCGTCGAATTGGTAAAGCAATGCCAGCGTTGCGCCGTCGTGCACATACACCGAACCTGCTTCAGTCAAGCCGGCGGGCGATGCAGTTGGAGCACCAAGAATGAGCTCGGCGATTCCGTCGCCATTGAGATCGCCGGCCGACGAAAGCGAAGCACCCAAACCGTCACCTGCGGCGAGGCCATCGAACTGAGCGATCATCGTGCCGCTGACTCCGGCAAAAACTTGCGCCGATCCCGCTGAATTCAATCCACCTGGTGAAGCACCGGGCGAACCAATCAAGACGTCGGCGAATCCGTCGCCGTCAATGTCGCCGGCCGACGCAATTGCCGACCCCAGCAAATCGCCGGAACTGGTTCCATTCCACTGATGAAACGTGGTCCACCGGCCACCAGTTTTCTGCGCTGTGAGCGCGGTGGTAAACAGCAGGAATGCCGCGCCGCTAAACCAAGCTGCGGGCCGAAGGATTGGGAGGAAGCGGGGGGATGTCATGACCGCAATCGGCCTTCCAACTTACCATCCGTGCTAATTCGGAAATGAAAGTCGGGCGTTTTCCTACCCGTCACCGTGCGGCGATGAAACAATCGCCGCATGTCCGCAAAGATTCGCATGGGAATGATTGGCGGTGGACCCGGAGCCTTCATCGGCGCGGTGCACCGAATTGCGTTACGCATGGATGATCAATTTGATCTTGTGGCCGGGGCATTTAGCTCCAGCGCCGAAAAAAGTGCCGAGACCGGACGCGAGTTGGGATTGGATCCGGCGCGGGCTTATGCGAGCTGGCAAGACATGGCCGACGGCGAGTCGGCGCTGCCCGAGGATCAGCGCATTCAGGCGGTGTCGATTGTGACGCCGAACCACGTGCACCACGGCCCGGCGGTCGAATTTTTGCAGCGCGGCTACCACGTGATTTGCGATAAGCCGCTGACCATTTCCGGTGATTTGGCCCACGACTTAGTGAAGACGGTTGAGGAAAGTGGACGCGTTTTTGCGGTGACTCATAACTACACCGGTTATCCGATGATTCGCGAAGCGCGTGAATTGGTGCGTTCGGGTGGCATCGGCAAGGTGCTGAAGGTTTATGCCGAATACTTGCAAGGGTGGTTGGTGGATCCGATCGAGCAAGATGGCCAGAAGCAAGCCGATTGGCGCGTTGATCCGGCGCGCAGTGGACCGGGCGGTGCGTTAGGCGACATCGGCACGCATGCGTTTAATTTGTTGGAGCACGTGACCGGTCAAAAGATGAGCAACATGTTTGCGCGTCGCTGCAGCATGGTGAATCAGCGTGAAGTCGATGACGACGCGATGATTTTGTTTGATCTTGACGGCGGTGCAACCGGTACGTTGGTGTGCAGTCAGGTCTGCGCCGGTCGGGAAAACGGATTGCGATTGCGCGTTTACGGCAGCGAAGGCGGCATCGAATGGGATCAAGAACATCCAAACGATTTGCGCATTGTGTGGAAGGATAAGCCGACTGAAATTCGTCGGCCGGGCAATGGTTATGTGGGTGATTCGGCGGCGTCGCTGACGCGCATTCCGCCGGGGCATCCCGAAGGTTATTTGGAAGGCTTTGCCAACATCTACACCGCCTTTGCGCGCGCCATTCGCGGAGAAAACGATTTGGAAGACGCCTACCCAACCGTCGTCGACGGCTTGCGCGGCGTGCGTTTCATTGAAACGGCGATTGCGTCGTCGGCTGCCAACGACTGGGTGGAGTTCAAAGTCTGATGGGCGCGCTGCTCGCATTGATGTGGGCTTTGCCAATGGCGCAAAGCCTGCAAGAGCCCGCCGACATGGATTGGGCCGGCGAAACTTTGGTCGCGCAATACGCTTGCCTGAACTGTCATCGCGCCGACGACAAGGTGGAGCAGCGCATCGACACCTGGCCGACGCCGTCGTTGTCGGATATCGGCGAACGCGTCACACCCATTGGTTTGATGGGCATGTTGACCG
The DNA here is from genome assembly GCA_964344765.1 of uncultured Planctomycetales bacterium. Lineage (GTDB taxonomy): Bacteria > Planctomycetota > UBA1135 > UBA1135 > UBA1135 > JACNIZ01. The sequence continues at coordinate 7,722 of CAYFOM010000050.1, forward strand.
GCGTTCACGGAAGTCGCGACAGCCGTATGCCGGACGTCATGCGATCGATGTCGATGGACGAACGCATTGAGGTGTCGGGTGAGCTAATTCACTTCCTTTACCAGCAGAATGGATTTGAATTCCAACCGTTGGAGGTCAGCACCGCCATGATCGATCAAGGCCAGCGCTTGTTTGAAAGCGTCGGCTGTTTGCCTTGCCATCAGGACCGATTGGAAAGACGAGCGCTATTCGGCAAATACAGTGTTGCCAGTCTGCGCGATATGTTGCGGGATTCGCTGAAGGCGCGGCCGAGCGGAGTGATGCCGGATTCGCGGTTAAGCAAGGCCGAAGCGACGGCGATCGCCGCTTGGTTGCTGCGTCTTCAATATGACAATTCCAAAGTCGAGCAGGTACCTGGGCTGAAGTATCGCTACTACGAAAATAACGAGTGGGCGAAAAGTGGCGAAGGATTGGATTGGAGCAAGCTGGAACCGCGCGAAGAAGGTTTGGCGTCGGAGATCCACCATGAATACGGCAGTCGGCGCCAAAACTACGGGTTGGTCTTTGAAGGCTATTTGGAAGTGCCTTCCGATGGTGAGTACTTTTTCGCCACCATTTCAGACGACGGATCCAACATGTGGATCGGCAAAGAAAAGGTGGTGCAGAACTGGGGCGATCATGCGCCGAAGCGAGTGGAATCTCAAGCGGTTTCGTTGTCCGCCGGACGTCACCTGATCAAGGTGACCTTTTACGAAGCCGGCGGCGGTGAAGAGCTGCAAGTGGAGTGGCGCGGTCCTGGTTTTGACTGGCGCACGATGGCCGAGCAAGACCTGTGGCATCGCGGCATTGCGCCAATGCCGATGATGTACGAAGCGTGGGAGTTGGACCAAGCCGCTGCCGAACGTGGCCGCGATTGGTTCGGCAAGTTGGGTTGTGCGAATTGCCATGACGACATGGGCGTCGAGCCGCAGCGGACTGCAATGGCATGGGAAGAATTGCCGGCTACTCAAGCCGGATGCGTCGATCCGCCTCGCCGTGGCGGATCATTGGATTTATCCGCCACCGATGCGCCGAAGTACACCATGCCCGACGAGCATCGCCAGCAATTGGTGAATGTATTGCGCAATCGTGCGGTGCTTCATCAACCGATCCACGCCGCCGGCCAAGTGCAGCGTGGCATGCAGCGCTTTCAGTGTTTGCAGTGCCACACAAACGGCGACGTCGGCGGTCCGGCGGAAGAACTTCACCAGTTCTTCCACTCCACCGACGACCTCGGCGACGAAGGACGTTTCTCACCAGATATCGCCGACGCCGGTCTTAAGTTCCGTGCCGATTGGCTGCCCGGTGCGTTGGCCGATGGCATGCAAATCCGTTCGGCAATGGTGACGCGCATGCCGGCATTTGGCGAACAAGCCAAACCGTTGGCGCAGGCGATTTCAGTAAGTGCTTTGACCGGCGGTGGCACCGATGCCGATAACACTTCCGCCGCTGCAGCCTTCAACGCCGAGACCGCCAAAGCCGGTCACGAACTCGTTGGCGTCGGCGGTTTGAGTTGCATCATTTGCCATGGCGCAGGTGGTTATCCATCCATCGGCGTGCAAGGTCCTGATCTTTCCGACATGCACCAACGGTTGCGGCCGCAGTGGTATCGCCAATGGATGGAAGCGCCGCCGGCGATGCGGCCGGGCACGCGCATGCCGATGTTCTGGTTCAACGGCAAGTCGGCAGTCACTCATGTTTTGGATGGCGACATGGACGCACAAATCGATGCGATTTGGCAATACATGTCGCTGGGCCACGCCGGTCAATTGCCCAAGGGTTTGGTCGTCGATCAAAGCGAATACGACTTGGTGCCGGTGGATCGGCCGATTTACTTCGGCACTTTCATGAAAGGTTTAAGCGCGCGCGTGTTGGCCGTTGGCTTCCCGCAACGCGTCAGCTTGGCTTTTGATCAGCACAACGTGCGCACCGGGCAAATTTGGCAGGGTGACTTCATGAATGCCAAAGGCACTTGGCAAGGTCGTGCCGGGCAATTGGAACAACCCGCCGGCGGCAAGGTGCATCACCTTCCCGCTGGCATGGCCGTGGCAATACTCAGCGATGCCACTGAACCTTGGCCTAGCGAATTCGGCAAAGAGGCCGGTTGGCGTTACAAGGGTCATTCGCGCAACGCCGATGGCTTTCCAACGTTCCGCTATCAGTTCTATGGTTTGCAGATCGAAGAAAGTTGGCAACCACATGTCGCACCGGGGGCGATCAGCTTGAATCGCAGATTCCGCGTGATTTCGACTGAGCCAGGATTAAACATCTACCTTCGTGTGGCAGACGCAAAACTCGCCGATGAGGTGAAGTTTCAATTCCCCAATCAAGATTCCTTGCCGCGCTTCCAAGGCGACGCGCGCGAAATCCTGATCCCGTTGACGCTGGTTGCTGAAGGCGATCAATACGTCGCGCAAACCTCGTACCGGATGACTTGGTAATGCTGACTTCCCTCCTTTACGCATCTCTGGTCATCGCACAAGAACCGCAGCCGGTGCTGCCGACCGAATCCGACTACTACGAAGTCATCGAAATTCCGGCGCCGTCGGCAGCTTTGGTGGAAGCCGGCGGTATGCAACCGATGGGGGAGCACGATTTGCTCGCGTGCACCCGCCGCGGCGAGATCTGGTGGATTGAAAACGCCTACACCGATTCACCGACCTTCCGCATGTGGGCCGACGGATTGCAAGAACCACTGGGAATGTACTTGCACGACGGCTGGATTTACGCGGCGACGCGCGGCGAGCTGGTGCGCATCAAAGACAGCGACGACGACGGTCGTGCCGACACCTTTGAAACTGTCAGCGATGACTGGTCGATCAGCGGCAACTACCACGAGTACAACTTCGGGCCGCGCATGGATCACGACGGCAACTTTTGGATGACCAGCAACAAGCCGTTCGGTGGCGAACCATTCGGTCGTGTCGATTGGCGCGGTTGGGCGTTCAAGGTTGGGGCAGACGGCGTCACCCAAAAGGTGTGCGGCGGTTTGCGTTCGCCGGCCGGCGTCGAAGTCAGCCCGTGGGGCGACGTGTTTTACACCGACAACCAAGGCGAGTGGTGTGGCGCCAACAAGATGTCGTTGTTAACGCCCGGCGACTTCCACGGTCATCCTCACGGCATTGGTTCCGCCAAGCTGCCCGAGTCGCAAGTCGAGCACCCCGGCGAGGTACCCGACGGCATCATGATGCCCGACGCCGCCAAGCAAATTCCCGGCTTCAAACTGCCGGCCATTTGGTTCCCGTACGACAAGATGGGGCGCTCGGCGTCGGGCATGGCGTGGGACTTGACCGAAGGCACCTTTGGTCCATTCGCCGGTCAGGTTTTCGTCGGCGATCAATACCAAGCTTCGGTCATGCGCGTGCACCTTGAGCAGGTGGATGGAACGTGGCAAGGCGCCTGCTTCCCGTTCCGCCGCGGACTGGTTTCCGGCATTACCCGCATCCGGTTCGCGCCGAACGGAGAGTTGCTGGCCGGTGGAACCGACCGCGGCTGGGGCGGACTGGGCCGAAAATCCGCAGGCATCGACCGCATTCGTTGGACCGGCAAGCTGCCGTTTGAGATCCACACCATGGAAGCCACTGTCGACGGCTTCCGCCTGACCTTCACTCAGCCGGTCGAGGAGTCCACTGCCATGGATTCGTCGAACTGGACCATGCGCAGCTTCACCTACCGCCTCCACAGCGCCTACGGCTCCGACGAAATGGATATCCAGGAATTGAGCCTCAAGCCTAAGGCCTTATCCGCCGATGGGTTACAGCTGGACATTCAAGTCGACGGACTGCGTGCCGGCTACGTTCACGAATTGCGCGGCCCGGGGCTACGCAACCGCGACGGCCTGCCTCTACTGCACGACTACGCCGCTTATACGCTGATCAAAATCCCGATGGATTGATCGGCCGCGAGCCTGGCGCAGGGCAAAAAAAAAATGGGGCCTAGTCATTTTTACGAGCTGTGCGCCCCATGCACTCACTCTGACATGGCCCCAGAAAAATCTGAGTTCTTCCTAAGGGGATTGGAAGAGGGTGTGGAGCGGAAAAGATGAGACGAGGGGATGAAACATCCGCTCCACGCCATAAAGGGATGCACATAGCGTGCCAAAGCCAAAATCGCGATATCTGGCGATTTTCCGCGCTTTTTGGGCGTCTCAAAATGAGCCACGGTGAGTTTTTGGCTCGTATTGGGCCAATATGTAACCAATTTGTGAATGCTTTTGTTGCATTTGGCGAGAGCTCTAGCTGTGGAGGAATCAGCGCTTTTCCTGCTGAATCTTGCCGTCATCGCCTAATCGCAGCCACACATCCTGCCAATCGCCGCGCACATCCAGCTCGAATTCCAGCCTACCTTGGCCGATTTGACCGTTGCCCCACTCATTCCAATACCAGAATGGCGCCCGTACCCAAACCTTCCAGCGGCCCGGGAGCACATGCTTGCCGCTGCCGATTTGACCCGGCTCATTCGCCCCTTGCACGTCCTGGGTTTTGAACGACGGGTACTCCTGCATCAGCGGCACGTCGATCGGCGAAACGCCCCAGCTGCCCCACAGATTGTTTTCAAATCCGCGCAAGCGCAATCGCAGCGCCGTGGTGGCCACGGTTTGCAGCGAAAAGGTCTTGGTTTCGCCAGCGTCGATGGCAATTTCGGTTTCCGCCAGCGGCACGCCGCGGGTCGAGAAATAAATGTTCGACGGGCCCACTGCAACTTCAAGTGGACCATTGCTGAAATCCAAATCCTTGGGTCGGCTGGAGCGGTTGTACGGACGCGGCGCGCCACGGTAATTGGAAAGCGGCCGACGCGAAATCGAAAGCTTCTCCAATTCTTCGGGCAGCAGATCGCCGGGCGAAATCAGCAAGTAGCCAACCGGCAAGTCGTAATCAAAACGATTGTTGCCGCGCGGCAATTCAAAGCGCGGTTCACCGACCGGGGTCAGCCATTGGTTCTCGGGATAGATCTCGACGGTCAAGTCATCCTGTGGCGCACCCTTTAGTTCCCATTCACCTTGAGGGTTGGTGTCGAGTTTGGCATAGAAGCCTTTGCTGGATCGAATGCGCACCGAGCATGGGAAGACGCCTTGGCCATCGGCCGATACCTTGCCGGCGATTTGGCGCACACCATCGAAGTAGAAGGTCTGCTCCATATCCATGCCGATGACCTCGCAGCGCCCAAGCGGGATTGCATGCGGGCGATCGGCGAGCATTAACTCGACGTCGAACTTGCCCACCGGTAATCGCGCTTCCGCCTTGCCTTCGGACAACGTTTTGGTGACCTCGTGGTCGACGCGGCGACCTTCAATCTTGAGGCTGGCACCTTCCAATACCTCGGGGGTGGGGCATTCAACCACCATCGTTACCACCGCCGCCGACGCCAAGTTCAACTGGTGCGGGCCCGGGCCGTCCACCTTTTGACTGAGCAACACACCCTTGCTGCCGACGCGGCGCACATGCAAATAGGGCTGCTCGGACTGCCAACCAGTATTCAAGTCGAAGTCGCCATTCGCTTTGATCGGCAACCAATCCAAGGCTTCGTCATTCCAGGTTGGATCCGGTAGAAATTCATTGCCCCAACCCGACCAACTGCCCGACGATGCAATCTCGTAGTTGTTCGCCTTTTCGCCGCCTTCGACGAATAGCTTGCCTTTGCGGCGTTCATATCGCGTGATCAACGTGGCACCATCGACGATTTGACTGCCGTCGACGTTATCGAATACCCATTTTTCATTGTCGTCGATCAGTTGCACGCCCCAGAATCCCCAGCGCGCCGATGAAGGCAAGTCCACCCAACCATCGTCATCCATTTCGACGATTTCGCGCTCCCAGGAAAAACACAATCGTGCGCCGGCATGCGGAGTACCGTCGGCGCGTGTGAAGCGCATGCGCGTTTGTTTGGGACGCGCCATGTAGATCTTTTTCTGATAGCGCAGGCTCCAATGATTGACGGTGCGACGGTCGAAGCCCTCCAGCGTGATTTCCAGCGAATAGTTTTTGCTGATCTTGGGATCAGGGATTTTGATTTTGCCGTCGCCATCCGATTCGCCGATTTCGTTGGGCACGACGGCGAAGCGGCGCAAGTCAAAAAAGCCTTCGCCGCGATCCGACTCAACGTCGACTTGCATCGTGACCTTGGCGCCCGCCAACGGCAGGTTGGAATCTTGATCGAGGATTTGCACCTCAATGCCTTCATCCGGTTTCAATACCAGCAAGGTGCCTTCGGATTGGCGCACATACTTATGCACCAAACTCATGCCCTCTTTCCATGCATGCAAGCCGCGGCCTTCGTCGGCGCTGAACTCGCCGCGCAGCACAATTTGGAAGGTGCCGTCTTCTGCGGTGCGCACCGGTTCGGCTTCTTTGTCGCTGATGACCCAGGCGTCGGCAACCGGGTTGTATTCTTGGTCGAGCACGGTGCCGGTTAGGAATTTCTCTTCTTCGATGACCTCGACGTCGATTTCATTTTCGGCGTTGGCCAATTCATCGGGCAGGTCCACCTCGGTGCGGTCATCGCTGGTTTCGCGGCGGCCGGGTTCTTGCTCGGCGGTTGCCGACTCGTTGGCGGCAGTGGTCGCGGTTTCTTCAGCGACGGTGGCGCCTTCCAGCCCTCCCGGCATCAGCACGACCGCGATGCACAACGTAAAAACAATTGCGCATGCGAGAACCAGAAACTGTTTCCGAGAATTCATGGGGGGCAGGTCCGCCGGGGAATGGGGGGACCGCCTCCGCATAGCCCCCCAATGCTTCCCTGTAACATACCAGTAATTCAGCCGATCCAGGATTCGACGTGATCGGGCGCCTGAGCCCTCCTGCTAAGATTCGCGCATGAAAGTCATGCTCGGATCGGGTGGATTCCGCGGAGAGGATCGACGTCAGGCGCTTTGCGCGGCGATGCGCGAACATTTCGGCGACATCAAGCAGCTGCTTTTTGTGCCTTACGCGCTGCACGACGGCGACTTGTACGTCGAGCAAATGGTCAAAGCCGGCTATCACGCCGACTATGAATTTGTCGGCATTCACACTCTCAGCGACCCAGTTGCCGCGGTGGAGGAGGCCGAAGGGATTTACGTGGGCGGCGGCAACACATTCCGGCTGATCCACCATTTACAGCAAAATGGCCTTGTGGACGTCATCCGCCGTCGCGTTTTCGCTGGCGAATTGCCGTATTTGGGCGTCAGCGCCGGCACCAACGTGGCTTGCCCGACGATGATGACCACCAACGATATGCCGATTGTGCACCCGGCAAGTTTCGATGCCATCGGCCTGGTGCCGTTCCAGGTCAACACTCACTATTACCCCGGCCAAATCCACATTCTGGAAGAGGACGGCACTTATCACGAGCATTTCGGCGAGACCCGGCGCCAGCGCATTGCGGAATTCCACGAAATGAACAATCGGCCGGTGATCGGCCTGTGGGAAGCCGGCTGGCTGATGCGCCGCGACGACGAGCTGATCCTGCATCACTGCCCAGCGCTGCTTTTCCGCAAGGGGCAGGAGCCCGAGGAAATTCCGGTGGGTGCCGATTTGTCGCACCTCCTGTCAGAGTAGCCGGTCCGGCTGACGAATTGGCAGGTTATCGGACGTACAAATCCGAAAAACACCCCTGTGGGCTAGTGAAAAAAATTATCAGACGTTGGCACATGGCTTGCGCTTAAGGCGGCGTCGCGCAACGCGACTTCTGAACCATGACTCACCACCTGATCCGTAGATTTCCTTTCTCTCGCTTCCCGCACAGCTTGTTCCAAGAGCCGGGGGCGGTCGACTTCCAAACGGGCTGCTCGGAACTGCGCCCGAACCTGAACCTGCAAGAAACCGCGACCGAATTTGTCGTCCAGGCCGAAATTCCTGGCGTCGCCGAAAAAGATGTGCAGGTCGAATTGAAAAAGAATGTGCTGAAAATTACCGGCGAAATCCCTGCCCGCAACGAGGACGACGCCAACTTGCGCGTCGCCGAGCTGCGCCACGGGAAATTCCTTCGCGCAATGGCGCTGCCGTCGCCGGTGCAGGCGGAAAATGTGACCGCGTCCCTGAAAAGCGGCATCCTTGAAATCCGCTTACCAAAAGAGGATGCGGACCGCGATATGAGAGTGATTCCAGTGTCTGGGGGGATACAAACGGAAACTTCATAAAAAACCGCGGAATCCGCAAAAACTCTGCTGTTACTAGGGGGATTGATTGACCTATTAATCCGCAAGGCGCGGGATTTCCCCGGATCTCCGCCGGTTTATTTTCTCGGGGATGTAGGGGGCTTTCTGGGGAGGAAGCCCTCTTTTTTTTTATGCATCGCACTTGATTGAACGACATATAAAGTGGGAAGTTGTCGATACTAGGAAAGGCCAGAATCCCCTGGGCCCAAGTGGGGATTTTGGGAAAACGATGGCGGAACATTGATCCTCGACGTTCCGTCCTTCCTCCTAGTCGGTTCTACGCGTCTGCGAACCACTTACGTTAAATGTCTCAAGTCCTGCTGCTCCTACTCTCCCTGTGCCTGTCACCTCAGGGGGGTCCAGACGAACAGTACCAGTTCGTCATTGGTCTCGCCGAGAAAGGCATGCACAACCAAGTTGTCCGCGAAGCGGAGAGCTTTCTCAATTCCTATCCCGACCACGAAAAGGCCGTTCCCACCCGCTATCGGTTGGCGTCGGCTTACTACGAACTCGGGCAATTGGATCAGGCTGCAACGAATTTCCAGCCGCTGGCCTTCATGGACGGATTTGAATTCCGTGCCGAGTCTGGCTTGCGATTGGCGCAGTGTCAGCTTGCCAATCAGGAATTCACCACCGCCGCCCAGACCTTAGAGATGGTGCTGAGCCTGGATAAGGAATACTTAGTCCAGCCGGTCACCTTCTTGTTGGCCGAGTCGTGGTTCCGCGCCGGCGAGTTCGAGCGCGCGATCCCGCGATACGCCGAGGTCCAGGAGGTCGAGGAGTACTCCAAGGACTGCTTCTACGGAATGACTTGGTCCGCCTTCCGTTTGAAGAACTACTCCGACGCAATCTCGTACGCCGAGCAATTCGCGGCCCGTTTTGCCGGCGACGAACTGGTGCCCGAAATGCAGTTCCTGGCTGGCGAGGCCTACTTGGAGTCCGACGACCCCACTCGCGCACTGCAGTCCTACACCCAAGCCAACACCGGCCCCTTCGCCGACGCAGCGTTGCGCGGTGCCGGTTTCGCATCCGCCCAACTCGAGGATCACACGCGGGCGTCGATGTACTTCGGTCAGCTTGTGGCCGAATACCCGGATTCGCGCTTCCAGTTAGAAGCCAGATTGCAGCAGGGCATTCACTTGTTGAAAGCGGAGCAGCATCAACAAGCATTGCAGGTGCTCATGGCGCAAGAACTCAGCACCAATCCGGATGCGCTTTACTGGCGCGCCCAAGCGCAACAACGCAACGGTTACCTCGAGGATGCCGTCGCAACATTGGAAGCCGGCTTGGCGTTAAACCCTGAAGGCGAGTTGCGCGGACGGATGGCGTCGGCGCGAGGTGACTTGTTGTTTGACTTAGGTCGCCACGATGAAGCAACCGCCGCTTATGGCGAAGCCGAATCCGATTACTCGTTGCATGCGGCCGCAGTGGCCAGCCTGAACGCCGGCGATCCTAAGCGTGCAACCGAGTTGGCGCGCCAGCTGATGAACGCCTTCCCGGATAGCCCTTACACCGCCAAAGCACAGTTGGCTTTGGGTGAAGGCTTATTACAGTTGAAGGAATACGCCCAAGCGGCCGCCGTTTTCGGTGAAACCGCCGACGCCACCGGTGAAGAGCAGCACCGGTCGCGCGCACTGTCACGCAAGGGTTGGTGCCACTACCTGATGGAGGAGTACCAATTCGCCGCCGCCACTTTCTCGGTGGTCTACAACGACCACCCCGGTGCCGAAGAGGCCGACGAAGCGCATTACATGCACGGTCGCAGCTTGATCGAGATGGACGCGCAAGAGCAAGCCGCCCAAGTCTGGCTCGCCTACCTCGAGAACTATCCGGAATCCAAGCACAAAGCAGAATTGCTGCTGCGTTTGGGTCGGATGGACTCCGGCGAAGACGGCATGAAGCGCCTGGAAGAGCTGGTCGCCAGTTACGGCGATTCGGCGTTGGCGCCGCGCGCGTTGATGGAACTCGGTGAAAACCACTACCGCGACGGAAACGTCACCCAAGCGGAAGAGGCGTTCACCAACTTGCTGACCAAGTATCCCGATAACGACCTTGCTCCGGCCGGTGGTTATGGATTGGCTTGGTGCTTGTACGACCAAGAACGCTACGCCGAAGCCGCCGACGTCCTCCGCCAGGTCACCGCAGTTGCCGGTGAGGCAGGCAAGACCAAAGTGCAGCAGTCGGCGTTCGAATTGCGCATCTGGGCCGAGCAGAAGTCGGAAAACGCCGAAGGCGCAGTTGCCGCTTTCGAAAGCTTCGCCGTAACCCAACCTGAAGAAACGCGGTTGTTTGAGGCAGCCCGAGCCGTCGCCATGGCCCTGCGCGACGCCGGTGAAAAGCAACGCGCTTCGCAGTTTTTGAGCGACGTCGCTTCGCAATTCGGTGGCAAGGAGCGCGCCTCCGAATCGATGGTGGAAGTGGTTTATCTGGAACTCGACCAGGACAACCCCAACGCCGCCAACGACGCAATGCTGACCGCCCACGAGTTGGCGCCGGAAAGTGCAACCGTAGCCGAAGCCGCCTTCTTCGTCGGTGAAGCATGGTTCGCGCTGAACGAAAGCCAGAAGGCCGTTGATGCTTACCAGCTTGCCGCCGACAACCCGGAATGCGTGGTCGGCGCCGAAGCCAAGTACAAGATGGGCTTCACCTTGCTGCGCGAAGGCAACGTTGCCGATGCTTCGATCGCATTCGGTCGCTTGGTCAAGGAGCATGAAAAGCACGCTCTGGCCGGCGAAGGCACCTTCCTCTACGGCGAATGCTTGTTCCGCTTGGGCCAGTACAACGAGTCCATCGAACAATTCGCCGCGCTGCGTTCCAACCAACCTCTGCACGAGGTCACCGCCAAGAACTTGTTCCGCCTCGGCATGGCCCTGTTCCAGGTCGATCGCTTCAGCGACGCCGACCAGATCCTGACCGAGCTGATCACCAAGTTCCCGGAGTTCGCCAACCTCGCCGAAGCCGAATTGTGGCGCGGTCGTTCGTTGGCCGCACTGGATAAGTCGCGCGCCGCACGTCAGGCCTTTGAGCGCGTGCTGGCCATCGACAAGGGTGTACTTTCGGCTCGCGCCCACATTGGCATAGGCTTGCTGTCGCTTGCCGCCGATGAGGTTGACGAAGCGTTGTCATCCTTCCTCAAGGTATCGGTGTTGTACGGCACCGAAGCCGAAGTATGCGAGGCTCTTTACTACGCCGGTGTCTGCTTGGAGAAGCAGGACGATTTCGACCGCGCTGCACAGCAGTACAACGAAATCCTCACTCGGTACCCCGACGGCGAATGGGCGGGAAAAGCCCAAGAGCGGTTACAGGCCCTGCGTTGATCTAACCGAAGTCACAACCACACACAACCATGATGACTGAAGATCCCCAAGCCATTGCCCCGGCCACTTCCGATGGCCTGACCTCGCTGTTCGAAATGCTGAAGGCCGGTGGTCCGGTCATTTGGCCGCTCGGATTGCTGTCGATCATTTCGGTAGCATTTGCAGTCGAACGTGCGATCAGCTTGCGCAGCAGCACCATTGGCGGCGCCAAGTTCGGCAACAACGTTGTTGACCGCATGAACCACGAAGGCAGCGGCTCTGCCATGCAAGCGTGCATGGACGCCGGCCACGCGATGGCGCGAGTGTTGCTCGCCGGTCTGAAGCGCGAAGAGTTCCCTTTGGTGGAACGCGATAAAGCGGTAGAAGACGCCGGTTTGCGCGAAGTACGCCGATTAAGTGCCAACCTGCGACCGCTGCTGGTGGTCGCGGTGATCTCGCCGTTGCTGGGTCTGCTGGGTACTGTGTGGGGCATGATTCTGGCGTTCGGTGAGTTGGCAAACTCCAGCGGCAAACCCGACGCCGAAGCACTGGCAAACGGTATTTCGCAGGCGCTGACCACCACCGCAGTCGGTCTGGCCATCGCCATTCCGTCGCAAGCTTTCTACTACTGGTACCGCTCGCGGGTGGATAAGTTCATTCGCAACGTCGAACACTACTACCACGAGATTTCCGAAATCATGGTGCACGGACCGCAGCCGGTTGATCCGGATCCGTCCGAAGCCTCGGAAGCTGAGCAGGAGTAGGTAGATGAACTTCGACGACCAAAACGCCGAAGACGACCAGGGCCTGAACCTGACGCCGATGATCGACGTCGTGTTCTTGCTGCTGATCTTCTTCATGCTGGCAACGACGTTTATGGATCCGGAGCGCGACGTCAATTTGGATCTACCAAAAGCGTCGGACATCGGTACTACAGACGAGCAGCCGGATGAGTTGGTCATCAACGTACTGGAAGACGGCACCATCATCGTTGGCGGACAGCAGCTCGACGACAACGGTTTGCTGGCAACGCTGCGCCAAGCTGCGACCAAAGATCCTGATCGCCAGGTCACCATTCGCGGTGACAAAATGACCATCCACCAGCACATCATTAAGTGCATGAATCTGTGCGGTGTCGCCGGCTTGAGCAACTTGTCGGTCGCCACCATCGATGGAGGGCTTTGATCCTCGTTCCATAACGGAATCCGGGCTCTCCCCACAAAACCTTGAATAACCTGGGAAAGAACATCGTCATTGTCCTGGCGCTGCTTGGCGTCGGGTTCTTTCTCGCATTCATTCGCTTCCGGCCGCACTTGGAAGACGCGACCAGCTGGACCGACGGCGAAAAGGTTTATGTGGATCACAAGCCGGAGAACATCCGCTACGCGCTATGGGAAGACCCGCGCGCATTCGATAGCCGCATCAATTCGGCGGAAGATGAGCAGCGGCCGACGCTATCCCCAGACGGCCAGTTTTTGGTGTTCGCCAGCGGTCAGCCAGGGCTGAACCAAGACCTTTATATCTCCGAAGTTTGGAACGGCGAGCCGCAAGAACCCCGGCCGCTGTTCGAGGTCAATACCGTTTTCGATGAGAGCAGTCCGGCGTTTAGTAACGACGCGCTGTACTTTGCATCGAACCGCGATGGCGGTGCCGGCGGTTTTGATATTTGGCGCATTCCTTACTACAACGGCCGCTTTGGCAAGCCGGAGCCGTTGGTCGGCAACTTGGTCAACACGCCGGCCGATGAATTGGACCCGGCGCCGGTGCCAGGTCAGTTGGCGATTGCGTTTGCATCCGACCGCGAACGCGGCGCGCGCAACGACTTCGATCTTTACTTGGCGCAACCTGCTGGTGCTTCCGGTTTGTTGGCGGCGCCGATGGAAGGATTGAACACGCCGTTTGATGAACGCGAACCTGCGTTCGTCGGCGATGCGCGCACGTTGATTTATGCGTCGAATCAACTGGAAGGCGCAAAGGGTGGTTGGGACCTGTGGCGCTCGGTGCGCGACCGCGGCGTTTGGCTGCCTCCGGAAAACCAAGGCGGCATTAACACCGAAGCCGACGAGCGCGGTCCGGCGCCGTCGCCCGATGGTTTTACCCTGCTTTATTACGTCGAAGAAGAAGGCTCTTCGGCCGATCTCTACCGCGCCCGTTCGCGCGAGTTGTTCCGCATGTCGGGACGACCGGTTGGCTGGATTGACTTCCTGATTCTGGCTTCGCTGGTGTTGCTGGCGATTCTTGCTTGGCTGGCGAAGAAGTGGAAAGCGGTTGATCTGCTTTATAAGTGTTTCTTGATCGCGCTGATCATTCACGCGTTGATGCTGTACTGGTTCCGCGAGGTTTACCCGGAACCCGAACCGATGGAGCTGCCGGAGCGCGAGACCATGTTTAAGGTCAAGCTGGCGGTGGCGCCGGCGGCGACTAGCGCTAAGAACAAAGAGTTCGGTGGTGCGTTGGAAGCTGCCCGTAGCGAGGTCGCCGAGTTGAACACTCCGGAACGCGCCGAGATGGAAAGCTCCGAGATGTCGGAATCCATCGAGGCTGCGCCTAGCGTCAGCATTGCGCGTGGTGAGTCGGCGCCTGCTGCCAACTCGCCGGCGAAGACCACGGTGCAGTTGCAACACAGCGAGCAGGCTGCGCCGACCGAAGTGGCGCACGCGGACATTGCCGCGCCGAGTGAGAGCTTCGAGAAGCGCGAAGACGCAGCGGCTTCGTTGGATGTGGCCGTTGCCGAAGATTTCCAGGTGGATCGCACCGAAACCGGAACGCCCGGCGCACCGATGCGCGTCGAGATTCAAACCGATCCGACGCAGGTTGAGGTGGCGATGGAGCAACGTGCTCAGGAACGCGTCGAACGTCAATCGGAGAATGCGCCTGAGTTCGCACCGACCGCGGCCGAGTTGATGGCCGTCGGTAGTTTTGGCGAGCCGAGCGAACACACCGCGCCGGTGGAAGTCGCGCAAATGTCGGAGACGGTGGAGCGCATTTCCAGCGATGCGCCGACCTTTGAAGTTTCGACTGCTGATCCAACTGCCGAATTCCGGCCGACGGTGCGCGATGTGGAAGGGCCGCAGCGCCAAACCGTGCGACCGGTGCAGTCGGAGATGGATAGCGACCTGAACAAGCAACCCACCTTCGAGCCAGGAGTGGGGGTCGAGCGTTCGGATTCCGGTTTCCAATCGCCTGATGCCTTAGCCGTCGCCGCGCCGACGCGTACGCAATCGGATATCGAATCGCAGCGCGCGCCGGAGCAGCCGAAGGTTGAGAACGTCAACTTGGAATCGCTGCCGGATGCCGATGTCGCTTTGGGTCAGTTGGGCACCGAGGAGTCCGAATCCATCGAGGATTCATTGATCGCGAACCTCGGTAATCGCAACACCGCCAAGCGCACCGAAAGTGAAAGCACTGCGCCGGAGCGATTGACGCAGACGGATACCGTCAGCGACGACATGTCGGCCGAATTCGACGTGACCATGTCGGCCTCGAAGTTGGATGTGAAGAGGCCCGATCGCACCAAACGGACAAGCGGACCGAAACGCGATCTGTCTGAGTTCACGCCTGACACGGCCGACAGTAATCCGAATTTGCCCGAGCTTGCTTTGTCGGATCAGGCCGAGCTGCCGGAAGCCGAGAAGCGCGGTAATCCCGCCGAGGAAGATCCGAACGCCTTCGAAAACGAATTGCTTGCCGGTGTTACCAGTGCCGACGGACCCAAGCGCCGCTTTGGTGACGTCGCCGGCCCGGTGAAGGATATGCCGGAAATGGATCGTGAGGATCTGACTCCGGAAATCGGTCCAAGCTTCTCGCCGTTGGTGGCGATGGAGGAAATCAACCCGGTCGAGCCGGAGTTGATTCAGGAGCCGTCGGAGATGGAGCACACTCCATACCGCAACCGTTTCGGCGTGCAGAAGGACATCGCGCTTGAAGAGCACGGTGGTTCGGCCGAAACCGAAGCTGCGGTGGCCGCAGGCTTGGAATACTTGGCCGGACTGCAAAGCGATGCCGGTTATTGGGGTAGCCGCAGCGATAAGAACGCCAAGTACCGTCACGTCGTCGTCGGTAAGACTGCGCTGTGCTTGCTGGCTTTCCTCGGTGCCAACCACACGCCGGATTCCAACACCGGCTATTCGCAGGTATCGGCCAAGGCGGTCGACTTCTTGCTGAACGTGCAAGACCCGCAAACCGGTCACTTCGGCGATACGTCTTCCTATGGACACGGCATTGCCACCTATGCGCTAGCCGAGTGCTACGCGTTGACCAAAAACGAGCGCTTGCGTATCCCGCTCGAAAAGGCGGTTGCGTGGATCTTGCAGAAGCAGCACCGCTCGATGGATCAAAAACTCGACGGCGGTTGGGGTTACTACTTCCCCGATGGCGACGGCTATCAGAACGACCGTTGGCCGCGAGTTTCGGTGTCGTCGTGGCAGGTCATGGCGTTGGAAAGCGCGCGCATCGGCGGCTTGACCGTACCGGATAACGCCTTCGAACGCGCGCGTAAATACCTGCGCGGCTCCGTCGACCCACGCTTCGGTTGGGTGCGTTACTCGCACAACCCGGCGCGCTTGAGCTCCAGCTACCCAACACTGCCGGCGTCCACTCCGGCATGTTTGTTCGCCGCGTCGCTGGTCGGCGAAGACATCAACAGCGACTACTACAAGGACGCTCGCCGCTACACCTTGCAACGCGTGCCGCGCGGTTACGGCTACAAGGGTGACGTTGCGTTCGTGCAGAAGGCCGAAGGTAACTTGTACTTCTGGTACTACGGTTCGCTCGCCATGTTCCGCGTCGGCGGCGAAACCTGGGAGCGTTGGAACGGCGACATGAAGAAGACGCTGCTCGACGCCCAAGACGAAGACGGCTCGTGGAAGCCGATCTCGATCTACGCGCGCTACGCCGGCGACGATTGGCGCGACCGCAGTTATTCGACCGCGATGTGCGTGCTAACCCTCGAAGTATACTATCGTTACTTCACGCCGCTGTTGTCGGTGAAGGGCGGCGGCGGACATTAAGGTGTACGCTCTCATCCCGCCCATTCTCGCTAGCTGGACGTTAATCCCACCGGATGACGCCCAACTCCTCGCCGGTGGCGCCGGCGGATTTGGTTGGCTGAACGTCGCCAACCAAGCGGTGACGCTTTCCGAGGCGATGAGCAGCGATCCGGTGGCGGACCAAGGCTTTGCAAACGCCCCGCGTGGCACCAAGGTGCAGGTCGATTTTTATGACGGTGTCGTCAACGCTCCGGGCGCCGACTTAGTCATGCTCGATGCGGCCTTCGACATTGGTGCGTATAGGATTCGCAGCGCATACGACGGATACATCGCAGAGGTCGACGTCGATATGAATCACGGCGTGCTTGTGACCTCCAGAGATTACTACTATGAAAATAACGGCGCCGGCCCTTTTGCCGCCGATGTGTTTGGAGTTGAAATCGATCTCAGCGACTTGGGCGTACCGGCTGGTGGCGTGGTTTACTCCTTGCGGTTTGAAAGCTTGAACGACGCTTGCGACCCGATTGGATTGGCGGCACTTCGTTTGGCGTTTACCTTGCATGTCGAAGATCTGTACGCCGGGCAAACGGAAACCGTTTCAGTAACGGGTGCAACTGCAAGCGGTGTCGTCGGCATTGGGATGTCGCGGATCGGTACCGGGCCAACGATGATCGACACGGGAAGTTGCGGCGTCGTTCCGTTTTCCCTGACGACACCGATTTTTGTGTTGGCTTTGGAGCAAGCCAAGGCAAACGGAAAGCTAAGCGTGACTGGCCAGGTGCCACCAAATGCTGCGGGCACCGTGCTGTATTTCCATGCATTCGACTTTGGTTCATGCACCGCCAGTAATGTGGTTACGGCAACGGTCCAGTAGCCTCAAACTTATAAACTGAGTTAGGATGAACCGGCTTTGAGCCGCCTCCATCCCCTCACCTTGCTCGCATTCTGGCTGTGTGTATTCCACAGCTCTGCAGCGTCGGCGCAGACCTTGGGTGGTTGGAATTTGCTTCCGCCCGATAGCGCGGCTTTGATCAGCGGTGGCGGCAGCCATTACGACTGGATCAATACTGAAGATGCCTTCATCACATTAGAACAGGCGCTGACCAGTTGGCCGATCGACCAGCAAGGCTATGCCAACCCGGATACTAATAGTGTCTTCCAGGTGGATTATGCCGGCGGCGTGCGCAACTCCTACGGCGAAGATTTAGTCATGCTCGACGCGACCTTTGACCGCGGAATTTACACCGTTTATTCCGATTACGATGGCTACACCGCCGGGCTTACCGTCGATATGGCGCGCGCGACCATCGTTTCCGATCACGATTATTACAACGGTGGCGCCGGCCCATGGAACGCAAAAGTACGTGCCGTCGAAATTGACCTGTCCAACCTTGGCGTGCCGGCCGATCATGTGATCAGCAGCATGCGTTTTGAGTGCGCCGATCACCGCTGCGATCCGCTGGCGCTGGCGCGCATTGAACGCGGTGTTTATTTAGATATTGTCGGTTACGTCGCCGGGCAAACGGCCACAGTGACCGTGTCCAACGCAACTCCCTCTGGATTGGTAGCAGTGGCGTTGTCCTTAGCCGGCAACGCACCGACTTTGGTGGGAACCGGAGCTTGCGGGTCGCTGGTGATGGACCTGCAATTTCCGATTACCGTCATCGGCCAAGGAGCGGCCGATGGTGCCGGAACCTTCGCCATGACGGCAACGGTTCCGGCGGGTTCGGTGGGGCGCATGGTGTATTTGCAAGCCGTAGACGCCACCACCTGTGAACTCAGTAACGGACTGAGCGTGAAAATTCGATAAGTCGTGCTCGTCGGCGCTAGAACTTAATCCGCACCCGCGTCAACTTGTCTTTCTCAATCTTGACGCGTTGCTTGCCGTGGCCAACGCCTTGTTTGTGCGCTTTGACTACACCGCGTCCTACCGGAACTTTGCGCATGCTGAACTTGCCGTCGCGATCGGTTTTCATGCGTGCATGAAAAACATTTCCGTTGCGCATGTTGATTTGAAGGTCAACGGTGGCGCCGCGAACCGGGTTACCTGCGGAATCCACAACTTTGCCGGTGATTGCGCCGGTCGGGCTGTGCGGAGCTGCTTGAGCGTCGTTGGTAGGGACGGCGAGGAAGACCACAGCCACCACCAGGAACAAACGAATGAAATTCTTCATGAGTGATTCTTGTTTGAGGGATTCCAGAGGTGTGCTGGGAACCCGAATCACTTAAGCAGGTTTCGCGTTTGTTTTGCTTCCGATGAATCGCAAGATCAAAAACACGGTCAGGCAGACGGCGACCATCAGCGGGTTGCTGGCCCATGCGTCCATTTGTGATTGGGCGATTTCAGTTGCCTCCAATCGCTCGCTCGACGGGTCGCCGGCGAATAGGTCGAAGACCGACGAAATGCCGTCGCTGGCGTAGCGTCCGGCGACAATCAACGCCGCCCAGCTCAAGGCCGCCGCCATTCCTTCGGTGCGATAGGCGGCGACCATCGATAAAACGGCGGTGATCGACGCGGCGAACAGTCCGGAATAGGCGACTGCGGCGGCGGTAGTGAAGCGCATCGAGTCTTCGCTGGACAACATCGCCGTGCCCATGTCGCCTTCGGCTAGTAGATAGCCGGCGAAGAACATGCGGCCGCACGACATCATTGTGAGGAAGATGGCGACCATGAAACCTGGCAGCAGCAGCGGGTAAAAGCGCTGCGATTTTTGCGGTGCAACTGCTGCAAGTGCGGCGAGCACGATCGGCACCATCCACAGCGTGATGCCGAGGATTCCTTCCAGCGAACTGGTGAGCAGGGCGGGGGAGGAGGCGTCGGCCGCGCCGTTTTCAGCGGCTGCGTCCTGCACCAACATCGCGAGCGTGGCGAGTTGCATTCCGCGAAGTTTAGTTGCCGGGTGCTAAGATCCTCAAGTGTCTGTGGCTCGAATCTTGAATTGCACTTTCCTTGGCGCTGTATTTGCGGCGCTTTTGACTACTTCTTGCCAGCAAGGGCAAGGCGCCGGACCATCGGCGGGTGAGGAAGGCATGGAAATGCCTCAAGTGCCGAACGTGGTGATCATTTTTACCGATGATCAGGGTTACGGTGACGTCGGCGTGAATGGGGCGGAAGGATTTGAGACGCCGAATTTGGATCACTTGGCGGCCGGCGGCATGCAGCTGAAGGATTTTTACGTGGCGCCGGTATGCACGCCGTCGCGGGCGCAGTTATTGACCGGACGTTATGCCCATCGCATGGGGCTAGGGCATCGAGTGTTGTTTCCGTTTTCGGATGGTGGGTTGCCGGCCGAGGAATGGACCATGGCCGAAGCGATGCGCGCGGCGGGTTATCGCACCGGATTAGTCGGCAAGTGGCATTTGGGGCATAAGGATGAATTCCACCCGATGCGACACGGCTTCGACGAGTTTTTTGGTGTGCCGTACTCCAACGATATGAATCGGTTTCACTACAAGCACAATGATTTTCAATCGCCGCCGTTGCCGGTCTATCGCGGCATGGAAGTGATTGAAGAAGACCCGGATCAGGCGTTGCTGACGAAGCGCTATACCGATGCGGCGGGTGAATTTATTCGTGCGCATCAGGATCGACCCTTCTTTTTGTACCTCGCGCATTCGATGCCGCACTTGCCGATTTTTGCGTCGGAGGCGTTTAAGGGTAAGAGCGAATTGGGGTTGTACGGCGATGTGATAGAGGAAATCGATTGGTCGGTAGGGCAAGTGATGGCCGCGCTGGATGAATGCGGCATCGCCGAGAATACGATCGTAATTTTCACTTCCGATAATGGTCCATGGCGCGCGCAGTCTTCCGGTGGCTTGCGCGGCAAAAAAGGATCAACCTGGGATGGAGGCATGCGCGTTCCCTGCATCGTTCGCTGGCCCGACGTCATCCCTGCCGGCAGTCGTTCCAGTCAGCCGACGACGTCGATGGATTTACTTCCGACCTTATCGATGTGGACGCATGCACCGTTACGTGATGGTCCGTGGATCGTAGGCGCAACCCAAGGCGTCAACCTGGATGGCATTGACATTCGCTCCATCCTCATCGGCGACCACCTCCCCGCCGCCGACCAACGCGTCATTCGCTTCTACCGCGACAACCAACTGCAAGCCATTCGCCAAGGCAAATGGAAACTCCACGTGCAACGCCCCGAATGGCGCAAGCTGGATCCCAAACCCGAAGTCTGGCTATTCGACATGGAAAACGACCCCGGCGAAAAAACCGATGTTTCCGCCGACCATCCGGAGGTCGTTGCCGCCTTGCAGGAATTTGTCGTCAAAATTAGGGAGGAGAAGGCTAGCAGTTAATTATGAGCCGCCCTGCCCGACTGGTTACGTTCGTACTTCATATTGCCATTCTTCATTTTTGTTTCGCCCAGGCGGTAAGAGGTGGTCCGAGAAAACGGAGCCAGTCCAAAGCCTGAATTAGTTTATCCTT
>CAYFOM010000051.1:0-27733 GCA_964344765.1 uncultured Planctomycetales bacterium
GAACTAGACTGAATATGCGCAATTCGAACTGGCCCGGCTACGGGGTGCAGATCATCGCCAAACCCATTTCTACCGAGGTTTTACAGGAGTTGTTCCAGCGTTGGAGCAAGCGTTTGGGGCTCAGTGACCCCAATCGCGCCGCTGCTTGAGCGGAAAACTAATCCGGGTGGCAACATGACCGATAAGGGAATTGCTAGCTGTGGCTCCACCGGGCTAGGGTGGGTCGCCGCTATCCTGAACGGCCATGTTGACCGCCCTCCTCCTTGCCACCTTTGCCGCACCTGCTCAAGAACCGGTGCCGGCCCAGATTCCTGAAGGGGTCGTCGCTGTCTGGGACGGCGGACACATTCAAACGCAGCAGTTCGAGCGCTTTCTTGGACGATCGTTCAAGAACAAGCAGTTGGGCATGGATGCGCTGCGGCACATTTTGCAAATCCAACTGGTCGAACGCGAAGCCGATCGCCGCGGATTGGTTGTGCCGCCCAATTTGGTTGACAAGCGCTTGGACGAAGCCACACTTGCCGCTGAAGAAGCTGGTTACGACCTGACTGCGTTGTTGAAGTCTCGTGGGCTGAACAAACAGGAATTCCGCAAGCTGCTTGGCGATTCGATTTTGCACGAAATGATGGCGCGCTTGGACCTCGGCTTAGAAGAGGGTGCGCCGGTCAGCAATGAGCAGTTGACGCTGTGGTCGGACCAGCGGTTGGAGAAGTTGTTGAACCGCGCCAAAGCCGCGCCCGCCGGTTTGGCGTTGGACGCGACCCCATACCGCGTCACTATTCAGGAACTCGGCAAAACCCTGCGCGAGATTTTGGGGCCGCAGCGCAAAATTGAATACTTGCAGCAGTTGGTTTTAGAAACCTACTTGCCGCAATGGGCCGAGATGAAAAAGCTGGCGCTAACCGACGACGTACTGCAAGCGGAATTGGATTGGCGCGAACGTCGGGTGGCGGAAAACCCGGCCTATGGCGGTGCGACTTACGCTGACTTGTTGCGCACCCAAGGCGCGACGGTTGAATCGGTTCGCCAAGGCAGCGAACTGCGCTTGGCCGGCTACTTGCGCTTATACAGCCGCAAAGTTTTCGACAGTTCTTGGTTTGAAAAGTTGGCGCCGGATCTGCGTCAGCAGTTAGAGGGCGAGTACGGCGACCGTCGCCATGTTTCGTGGTTCTTCCTTAATGCCAGCGAAGTGAAGAAGACCGAGATCGATTTGAACTTCGAGGAAGCAGCGCGCGAGTTGCAGAATTACGCTGCACGCATTAGCGACGCGGAAAGTTTCGCCACGATGGCGGAGACTTACTCCGAACACGACGTCAGCCGTCGTCGCAAAGGTGAATTGGGTTGGATTACCCGCACCGGTGCCGGCGTCGATCCGAAGCTAGCCGAGGCGGCATTCAACGCGCCGGTCGGCACGCTTTATGGCCCGGTTCGGGTGGCATCCGGCATGGCGTTGATTTGGGTGCACCGCGCTCGCCCCATCGCATCGGAAGAAGCCTTCCGTGAAGAAGTTCGCCGTGGTCGGCACGTCGAGTTACGTAAGCGCATGCTCGAAGAGATTCGCTTGCGCACCGTTTACGATCCGCCGACTTCGAATTAACCGGCGGACCACGGAACGGCTTGAGCGGATTAGCAGCTCATTCGCACCACGTCGCGCGATTCCAAACGGTCGCGGATTTCGGTGGCGCGATCTTCGTAACCTTCGCAACCCATCAATGCCAACGCAGCGATCTTGCCGGCCTCTACGCCGGGCTGATCAAACGGATTGATGTTCAATAAGCCGCCGGCATAAGCGGTCGCGACTTCCATGAACATGAAGTATTGGCCGACGTGGAAGGCGTCGAGCTTGCACATTTCAATCACGCAAACAGGCCGCCCGGCTTCGGCCAGCGCGACCTCGGTGCCTTGGCGCTCGGCTTCCATCAAGTCGTTCAGCGTGCGTCCGGCCAGATGGCTGAATGCTGGTGAATCGACGAAGGCCTCGGGCACGGTGATTTCTTGGCCAAAACGCCCCAACTTGAGCATGGTGTAAACCTTGTCATCGGGGCCTTCGGCGTACAACTGAACCTGCGAATGCTGGTCGGTCGGGCCCACCGCTTTCACCGGAGTCGGGCCGACGCAAACTTCGTTGCCGTCGACGTCGAAGCGCTTGCCTAGCGACTCGGCCCATAGCTGTTGGAACCAGTCCGCCAGCAAACGCGCGCGGTGCGTGTACGGGAATTGCACGTGGATTGGCTTGCCCTGCTCCATGTACAACACGTGGGCCAGCGCATAAGCCAATGCCGGATCATCGCCGGCATCGCCCGCTTCGAGGTTTTGATCGACTCGCGCCGCGCCGGCGAGCAGGCTTTGCACGTCCAAGCCGGCCATTTCGGCGGTGAACAGACCGACGCTGGTCAACACCGAAAAACGTCCGCCTACTCCAGGGGGAACGGTCAGCGTGGCGAAGCCCAACTCGTCGCAAATCTTGCGGAAGTGGCCAGTCGCCGGGTCGGTGGTAATGGTGAAGCGCTTGCGCGCCTCTTCATCGCTGCCGACGGCGTTTTTCACCGCGTCATAAAAGACCAAAAACTCGGCCGAAGTTTCAATGGTGCCGCCCGACTTCGAAATCACGTTGAAGTGGCACTTGTCCATCGGCAACGAATCCACCACCGCCTGAATCCAATCCGGATCGATGGAATCCGGCACGATCACACGCGGACGTCCGGGAGCCGGTTGACAATCCTGATAAACCGGCGCCAACGCGGCCATCAACGCCTGGTTGCCCAGCGCCGAACCGCCGATACCCAGCACCACCAATGCCTCCGGCGCATCGTCCTGCAAAACCTGTTGCGCGCGCTGACGACATTCGTCGGCAAAATCACTGCGCGCTCCCAAACCGCGCCATTCCGGCTTGTCGGACAGATGGGCATCGCGGGCTGCTGCCGCGCGCGGCATCGCGTCGGCAAATTGCTGACGGGTGAGGCGGCCGTCGGTACCGTCGCCGAAAAGACCGGTGAGATCGAGATGAAGTGCCATGTGATTGTTTGTTAAATCCGCCTGCCCAACATGCGCAAGGCGAAATGTGCCAAGCCGGCGATGCCGGAAACTGCGGCGGCCAAGTAGGTAAGCGCTGCCGATGATAGGACCGAGCGCACCCCTTTTTCTTCTTCTTCGGTTTCGACCAGGCCGGATCCACGCAACAACTGCACCGCGCGGCGCGAGGCGTCGAGCTCGACGGGCAACGTCAGCAGCTGAAACAACACCACCAGGGCGAACAGAAGCAGCCCGATCATCAGGATTGGCACCGAGCGCAACCCGGCACCAACCATCGCCACCGGCAGGCCTAATGAGCTACCCAATCCGGCAAGCGGTGCGGTCAGCGAACGCAATTGCAGCAGGCCATATCCCTGCGCATGTTGCACCGCATGACCGGCCTCGTGCGCGGCAATGCCGAATGCAGCCAAGTGACGACCGGTGTAGACGTCATCCGACAACCTCAGCACCCGGTTGCGCGGGTCGTAGTGATCGCGCAAAAAGCCGTCGGTACGCTCAATGGTGACGCCCTCCACGCCGCCCGCCCGCAACACGTATTCGGCGACCTCGCGGCCGTTCAAGCCGACGCGCCCCGGCACCTGTTGATAGCGTTTGACGGTGCCCTGGACCTTAGCCCGCGCATAGGCCGCCAAAGCCATAGAACCGACGATCAGCAGTCCGGCGACAGGGTAAAGCATGGTTTCGGCGATGGGTGGACGTCGTTCTCGCTTGCTTTCAGCGCTAGATGGCGGGTTTTGACGAAGAATTGACAGATCTCTTAAGCCCAGAGGCCGTCTCAACCGCTCTTACTAGAAGGACCTGGAGTATCCTTGTAGGTCAACATGGTACGCAAGCCAATGAAATCCAACACCAACAAGGGAGAGATCCCCTTTCTGGCAGTGCTGATCGCACTGCTGGTCGTCGCTATTGCTTTGGTTTTTGTCTTGGACCCCGGTGGCAACCCCGCTCCCGGACCCGGCATCGTGACCGAGGAAGACGACTCCGATCAGGCCGAGTTGGATTTGGCTACGCATAAGCCGGATTCCTTTCCACAAGAGCAGGCGTCCAATCCTGGCCGCACCGAAAGCCAGAACCTCGGTGGCGAAGTCGACAACAGTGGTCCAAGCGGCGCGGCCATCCGCGGCTCGGTGATCAACCAGGAAAACGCACCAGTTGCCGATGCCATCGTCACTCTGACTGAGCAGGCTGCGTACACCGCCAATTTGTTCAACCGCGATACCAGCGGCAAGGGAATGAGGTCGTTCCAGGCGCGTACCGACGACAGCGGCAATTACACCTTTACTCGCTTGCCGGTAGGCGTGCAGTTCAGCATGTGGGTGCACCATCGGGAATACGCCCCCGCCCAGGGTGTGTCGGTGCGCGCGCTTGAAAACGAAGCGCAGCAATTGCGGCCGGTGGTGCTTGGATCCGGCTATCGCATTTTTGGTCAAATCACCGACGAAGGCGGCAACCCGCTGCAAGGTGCCGAAGTCATGGTGCAGCTGCACGCGTCGCAAAACTTCGGCTTCCGCGACGCCGATTTGATGAAGCAAGAAGAAGACACCGGCCGCTTGCGTCGCGCGGTGACCGACGGCAACGGAAACTTCGAGATGAAGCACCTATCGCAGGGCATCTATCAAATTGAAGCCTCGCTGGAAGACTTTGCCTCGGCGATCGACAACGCAGTGCAATGCATGGGCGAAGACTTCGACGTCGAACGCAACCTGACCTTGGGCACCGAACATCGCTTGGCTGGATTGGTACGCGATGAAGCCGGTAATCCAATCGCCGATGCTCTGGTGGCCGCTGCCCGCATTCGTCCGCGGCCGATCTATTCGGTGGAAACCCGCACCGACGAAAACGGCAACTTCGAATTGCGCGGACTACCCGAAGGCGCTTACGGCTTGAACACCATGCCGGAAGGATATGCACCGGCGCGCTTGACCCATGTGCAATCGAACCGCACCGACATTGAGTTGGTGGTGCGCCAAAAAGGCAGCGTCAGCGGCAACGTCACCGGTACCCGCGGGGAACCGATCACCATGTATTCGCTGGAACTGTTCCGCGTCAACAAGGGCACGGCTCAATACGGCGTGACCAACCGCCGCATGCAAGTCAATGATCCGAGTGGCAACTTCCACTTCACCAATTTGGATCGCGGCAGTTACGTGCTGATGGTGCGCGCCAGTGGTTTTGCACCGACTTATACCGGCGGCTTTTACATTGAGCGGGAAGAGCACACCGGTGTCAATGTGCAGCTGATTAAAGGCGGCACTTTGGAAGGCATGGTGACCGATCCGAACGGCAATCCGTTGGCGTCGGCCGAAGTCACGCTGCGCGGACGCGATTACCACGAGTGGAATTCCAATTCCATTCTTGCCGACTCCATCGGCGACCCGAATAACGTGCCGGTGATCACCGTGCGCACCAACAGCCAGGGTCGGTTCAAAATGGACAACGCTTACCCCGGTGAGCACCAGATTGAATGCAAACACTCCAGCTACCTGACCACCTACGCTGGTGTGTCGGTGATGGCAGACCGCACCAACTCGGTCGGTGAAGTGCGGCTGGAGCAGGGCGGAACAATCAGCGGCACGGTAACCACCAAGTCAGGCGGCGCAGCGGCCGGAGCGACCATCTACCTCAGCCTCAAGGATTCCAACGGCGGCTTCTTCAGCCGCAAAGCCTTGGCCGACGCGATGGGCAGGTTCTCCTATGATGGGCTGCAACCCGGACTGTATGACGTCAGCGCGGTGCAAGATGATTCCACCATCTTCTTGTTCCCCGGCGCGTCCCCAGGCAGCTCGGCGGAGGTTTATCTCAAACTCGGGCGTCAGGAGAGCGTAAAGCTCGTCGTGCCCGACGCACAATAGCCTCCGATCCCCCGAAATTCCGGGCATTCCGCCCTCCGACCGCATGATCAGCTCCATTCTTGTCGCGGCGGCGTTGCAAGCTGCACCGTCGCAAGCTCCTTCTGTACCTGTATCTCCGACCGCTTTGCGGGTCCAGGATATGCAGGCTCACATCTACTTCTTGGCCAGCGACGAGCTGGAAGGCCGCGGCACCGGCACTCGGGGCTGCTACATGGCTTCGGAATACATCGCCGCGCATTGGCGCCGCTTGGGCTTGCTGCCCGGCAATGGCGACAGCTATTTCCACCACTTCGACGTGCGTAGCCGCACCGGCGAAATGCTGGACGCGCGCAACACCTGCGCGATTCTGCCCGGCACCGATCCCGAGTTGGCAGATCAATACCTGGTCATCGGCGGTCACCACGACCACGCCGGCCTCGGCGATTCGCTGACCGGCGGAATGGGCGCTTACGGTGAGATCCACAACGGCGCCGACGACAACGCCTCCGGCGCAAGTGGCGTGATGGAGTTGGCTGAATACTTCGCCGCTCATCCGCTGCGTCACCCGATCTTGTTCATCACCTTCAGCGCCGAAGAAGCCGGCTTGCTTGGCTCGGCGGCGTTTATTGAGGATGAAGTGGTCGACCCAAACAAAATGGTCGCCATGTTGAACCTCGACATGATCGGCCGCATGTCCGACGACTACCTCTTCGTCGGCGGCTTGGGTTCGGGCAAAGAATTGCACTCGATTCTCGACCCGGTTTTCGAGGGCAACGATGGATTCGATTTTGAATTCCACGACGGCGGCGAAGCTCCGAGTGATAACACCAACTTCTACCGCGCCGGTGTGCCCGCTCTGTTCTTCTTCACCAACATCCACGAGGACTATCACCTCCCCACCGACGACGCGCCGTTGATCAACTACGAAGGCGCGGTGCGCATTTTGAACTTGGCGGTGGAATCGATGACCGAACTCGACAAGGTCGATGGCCATCTGACTTGGGTCGAGCAAAGCTTCCGCGAAGCCCAGGGCATGCCGGGCAACTTCAACAAGCTGATGGGCGATCATTTCCGCCGCATCATGGCGAACAAGAAGAAGCTGGGTAAGTTCGGCGTGCGCGTCGGCGATGAAAAGGACGGCGGCATGATCGTCACCAAAGTTTCCGAAGCCAGCGCAGCGGAAGAAGCCGGCTTGCTTGCCGACGACGTTTTGCTAATCGTCAACGGCCGCAAGATCAAAGACCGCATGGAGCTACGCCGCTCGCTAGCCGGCCTGCAGAAAGGAACCGAAATTAGCGTTGTGGTTTTGCGGGACGGAGTCCGCAAATCGATGAATGCAACATTGAAGTAGGCCGCGCGCCGGTTGGATCGACTTGCAAAATCTGTAGGTCGATCCACTCGCACCAAGCTCTAGATGGAAAGCTGCGCTCTACCGGTCGGTGGCGCAGCTTAATTTTTCCCTCGGCCGGTAAACCGTGCAGGTGAGCGCGTTGGATCAGCGGGTTGAATGGGTCGACCTCGATGCGACTCATGTGTTGCACTCCGGCTTCATCCTGCCACTGCAGCCACCTCCCCAGCGACTGGGTACAGCGGAATTCCACCGTCGCCCAGCCGGGCCCCCACTGAATGGTGCCCTGGTTCTCCCACGGTGCCACGCACAGCAGCAATTCGCCGCTATCCACCTGCCAACGGATGGTGCGGCCGCCAGGACCGGCCACCTCGAGCGCCTGACGGAGGCCGTCGGCGCTGGATTCGGCCGGGACCGGTAAGCGCGGCCAATCGGGCTCGTCTAGCGATTCGGATAGCTTGCGCAGTTGGTGGTCAAACTCGTGCCAGGTATTGCCGCCGTCGGCCTGTACATAAAGACGACCAATGCGCGGCACCCAGCGCATCGCCACGACATCGCTAAGTGACTGGGACTCGGAGGGAAGCGCTCGACCGGCCAGCGGAGCAATTAAGCTCAAAAGCAGCACGAGAAGTAGCCATCGCCAGGGGTGCATAGCCCGTAGCATAGGTCATCCGGGCTCCCCATGAACCGAACCAAACTTCTCGCCCTCATGCTGTTGGCCATCGCTGCGATCGTGGCCGGCGTATTTTTCTGGAATCCAGGCGCTTACGACCTGCCGACGACGGATCCGGAGGATCAAAACGTCGTCGAAGACGATCTTGAGCAAGCCGTAGCCGACGGCACCGAAGGCGGCGATGCCAACGGTCGCTCCGAGAGCCTAGCCGAAGCCGGCGCACCGCAAGGCCCGGCAGCCATCGCCGCAGCTCGTGGTGGTGAATATCGGATTCGCGCGGTCGGCAGCGACGGTGCCGCCACCCCAGGCGCCAAGTTTTTGATTGAGAATCGCAAAGGCGAAGTGGAATGGGTAAGCAGCGATAGCGGTATTTTGAATTTGCCTGATTTCAGCGCCATGCGCGAGGTTGCTGCTTTGGCTGGCGGCATGTGGTCCGAACCCAAATCGTTGCGCGACATCGACGGCACCAGCGTCGACCTGGTGTTAAAAGACCCAGTGGCTGCGGTGGATCTGGAAATCAGTCGCGACGGCAATCTCGAACCTCAATTCCGCTTTTATTACGACTACCGCGACCGCCCGCAGGACTTGGGCGAAACTATTGCCGCAGTTTTTCAAACCAATGACGGCACCGAGGAAGAGGCCACCTTCCACTCCAACCTCTTCCACAAAGCCTTTCGTGTCAGCGACCCATGGGACCCGGTATCGGATGGACGCAACGGCAGCATTCAACTGCGCGAATTGCCGCCCGGCTTTTACAACTTCCGCGCCACCAGCGAATGGGGTGTGCCGGAGTCGGAAACAGTTGAGGTCAAAGCCGGTGATCATCAAACCGTCACGCTTGCCCTGCAAACCGGCGGTTTAATCAGTGGTCGAGTTTTGGGCCCGGACGGCAAGCCGTTGGAGCGGGCGACGGTGATGTACCGCCCGTCCGAGAACAGCTTGGCCGATGCTTTTTCGCAACGCCGAGTGCGACGTGTACTGAGCTATTCCTACGGTCAAGATGCGCGCAATGATCTTGCTCATACCGATGCCGATGGCCGCTACACCATGGGTCCGGTCCCCGCCGGCGAAGGCATTGCCGCGGCGGGCAAAGAGGAATTGCTACCGACCATCGTCGGCGGCATTGTCGTGGACGCCGGCCAAAGCCAGGAGTTGGAAGACATTGAGTTGCTCAATGGCCATTCCGTCGCCATTTTGGCTACCAGCGCGGTGGATGGCGAGGTGCTGGAACACGCGACCGCGTCTTGGCACGTGACCGGCAGTGGAATTGGCATCATCGCCACGACGGCGTGGGAAAACGGCGACCCCAAAGACCGGGATGCCGAAGGTCGGCTGATCCTGCGAAACTTGCCCTTCGAGCGCTTGACCGTGCGCATTTCGGCGGAAGGATTCGCACCGACCGAAACCGACTATTTAATGCCCAAGGAAAGCTGGCGCGCCGATGGTGATTTGCCGGTGCTGGAGGTTTCGCTGCAACGTGGTCTGCAACTGCGCGGCACGGTACGCGATGCGTTAACCGGTGAGCCGGTCGCCGACGCCGAGGTGGTTGCGTTGGAAGGCGAAGAGGAAACGCCATTGCCCGGATTGATGGCCAGCATCGGCGCTTCCGACTTCCCGACCACCGAGAGCGATGAACAGGGCTTGTTCCAATTCCAAGACTTGCGCGCCGGCGAATATTTCGTGCAAGTGCAGCATCCGAAGTACGCGCCGATGCGCTCCGAGCCGCTGGAGTTAAGCCAAGGATTTGAGCCGAATATCGAGATTGCGCTACGTCCGGGTGCAACGTTGATTGCCCATTACATCGGCACCGACGGCAACTCCGAAGCCAATCGCTCGGTCATCTTGGTTCACCTCGAACTCGGCAGCACCCAAACCCAAACCACCGACGAAGACGGCATGGCTTACTTCGAAGGACTGCCGGCAGGCAACGTGCAAATCGCAACTTTGCCTGGCGACGCCGATCCGGAATCGGTGGGTCAAGGCAATTTGGACTTGGACTTTTTATTCGCCGAATTGATCGAAGGTGCGACCAAGATCGTCGAACTCGGCCCCGGACTTTCGCAGTGCAAACTGCTCGGCACCATGACCCGCGGCGGGTCTCCGGTAGCGAATAAATCAATCACCCTGCTTGGCACGTCCGGCTTAAAAGCCACGCGCACCAATGACGACGGGGAATTTGAATTTGAGGAACTGCGGGCCGGAGATTACACCTTCTTTGCCGGCGAGCAAACGTCGCCCTCCTATTCGAGCACGGTAACCATTGAATTGGGCACAAACTCACTGAGCGTCGAGTTGCCCGAAGGCGGGATTCGCGCCACTGTGGTCAACGCGTCCGATCGCAAACCGATCGCCGGCGTCACGGTCACCGTAACCGCCAACAACACCCGCGGCGGTGCGCTGATTGCGGCGACCAACAACGATGGCGTCGCCACCTTTGAAGACCTCGATCCGGGTGAATACCAAGTCAACGCCGGCAAAGCCGCGCTGCCCTTGCTTGGCGGCGACGACGCCCTCGGTTCTTCTGCAAGGACCATCCAAGTCGGGGCTACTCATGCCGACGTCGAGCTGGCGTTGGAAGCCGGCGCAACCTTCAAAGCGCGCATTCTGGGCACCGATGGCGCTCCGGTATCCGGCGCCAACATGTATTACCTGCTGGAAAACGGTTCGCCGCTATCCGGTTTGGCATTCACCAGCTCCAACTCTAAAGGCGTGGTCCAACTCAAAGGATTGCCGGCCGGACCCGGTCGCATCGCCGTACGCCACCCGGAATTTGGCCAGGCCGAAATCGGCATCAATTTGACTGCCGGCGAATTGTCGAAGCAGGAAATTCAACTGCAAACCGGCGCCACGGTTTACATCCAAGTCACGAATGAATCGGATGAAAATCTGCCCGGCGTTTTGGCCGCATTGGAAGATTCGCGCGGTGCACGCACCTCGTGGTTGTTCACGCTAAACGAGGCGCAAAGCTTCAATCAGTCGTACTTCGCCGGCCAAGAGCAAAAACTTGGGCCGATGGCACCGGGCGATTACACGCTGAAGTTGTTCCGCGTTGGCGGCAAGGTTGTGGAATATGAAGTCACGATTCCAGCCGACACGCCGGAGTTGCACCTGCGCTACGCCTACAATCCCTGACCTGCCGCTAGCCGGATGGTCGGCTAGAACCGCGGGCAGTCCCCCATCGTGCTTTCCCTCGCCGTGCAAACTCCGGCGCCGGCCACCCCATTTGCCGGCGCCGGCGAAATCTGCGCTCTAGCCGCCGCGTGCTGCTGGGGCGTTGCCACGGTTTACTTCACGTTGGCCTTCCGCAATCACCGCGCCCAGGATGCGGTGCTGATCAAAAACTTCGGCGGAGCGGTGGCGTTGGGTTTGCTGGCATGGTGGCTCGGCCCGATGCGCGAAGGCGGCATGCCCAGCGGCGACACTTTGGGCTGGCTGATTTTCTCCGGTTTTCTCGGCCTAGGTTTGGGCGATTGGCTGTATTTCGTCGCGCTTGCTCATATCGGCGTCGGCCGCACGATGATCCTGACGCAAACGCTGCCCATCGCCACCTCCATCGCCGCCTGGTTCACCCATGGCGAAGTACTGTCGCCGCTGCAATGGCTCGGAGCGCTGCTCATTGTGGCCGGCGGCTGGGTCGCCGAAAGCCGACGTGAATCCCGCGGCCGTGCCGACACCATCGGCGTGATGGCGGCCTTTGGTGCGGTGATCGCGCTGACTTTTGGCAACGTGACCATGTCCGAGGGCGTGCGCAGCTCCGGCGTGATTAGTGGTGCATCGATCCGCCTGGCCGCCGGCGCTCTGACCGTGCTTTTGATATCGATGTTGCGCGGCGAAGGCAAGCGCACTTTGCAGGTCAGCGTTTCCGGCAAAGCGTGGAAGGCGCTGCTGCTACCGAGCATGCTGGGCACGTGGCTTGGCATGTCGTTTTTGGCCGGCGGATTCAAGTGGGCCAAGCAGGGAGTCGCCTCGGCTTTGGCCGGAGCCACGCCGTTGATATCGATCCCGTTGGCCGTCGTCATGCTCGGCGAAAAACCCGGTCCGCGCGGCTGGGTCGGCACCGGCCTGGTAGTCGTCGGAGTTGCGGTGCTTGGCTTGGCGGTTTAGATCCAGCAGGGCTAAACTGTGCGGCATGTTCCATCGCGTTTTCATCGCCAACCGTGGAGAAGTTGCTGCCCGCATGGTCCGCGCCTGCAATGAGCTGGGCGTCGATGCCATCTGCGGCGCGTCGACCGCCGACTTGCAAGCCGGCTTTCCCTATTTAGACGAAGCTGCCGACGTCGTTTGCCTGGGCGGAGGCCCGGCTTCCGAGTCTTATTTGGCGATGGATCGCGTGGTGCAAGCCGCGCGCCAAACGCGTTGCGCCGCACTGCACCCTGGATGGGGTTTCTTAGCCGAAAACGCGCGTTTTGCCGATATGTGCAATCAATTCGGCGTCACTTTTATCGGCCCGGCCGCCGGCGTCATGGACCTGATGGGTCGCAAAGTGTCGGCGCGGCGTGCAGCCGTTGAAGCAGGCTTGCCGGTAGTACCCGGCAGTGACGGTTTGCTGGCCGACGTCGACGAAGCCATTCAGGTTGCCAATCAAATTGGTTTTCCTGTTGCCCTCAAAGCCGACGCCGGTGGCGGTGGTCGCGGAATTCGCCGCTGCGAAAACTCTGATGAAGTGCGCATTGCTTTTGTCGAAGCCAGTCGCGAAGCTGCTGCGGCATTTGGCGATTCCTCCATTTACTTAGAAAAGTATTTGGATGGCGGCCGTCACATCGAATTCCAAGTGTTCGGCGATGGTCACGGCAACGCGGTTCACTTTGGCGAGCGCGAGTGTTCGGTGCAACGTCGTCACCAAAAGCTGCTTGAAGAGGCTGGCGCTCCATGCCTGACCGCCGAGCAACGCAAACACTACGGCGACATTTCGGCCAAAGCGGCGGCGCATTGGAAGTACGCCGGCGCAGGCACGATGGAATTCCTGCGCGCTGAGAGCGGTGAGCTGTTCTTCTTGGAAATGAACACCCGCTTGCAGGTCGAACATCCGGTCACTGAAATGATCACCGGCACCGATTTGGCGCAGCTGCAGTTCCGCATTGCCGCAGGTCAGCCGCTGCCGATGACGCAGGAAGATATCGGCTGGAGCGGCCATGCCATCGAGGTGCGCATCAACGCCGAAGATCCCGACCAAGATTTCCGTCCGTCGCCGGGCAAGATTGAAACCTTTGAGGTCGGCGGCGAAGGCATTCGCGTCGATACTCACCTTGCCGCCGGCTCGCGCATTCCGCCGCACTACGACTCGTTGATCGCCAAGGTCATCGCCCACGGCGAAACTCGCGAGCAAGCCATCGAGCGCATGGAATCGTGCTTGGCGAATTCCCAAATAACCGGAGTGCCGACCACTCTGCCGCTGCACCAGCGCATTTTGGCTTCGGACGCCTTCCGCGCCGGCGCATGCGACACCCTTTGGTTGGCGCGGGCGATGGAAAGCGGCGAGATTTAGTCGCATCCCCCGCCGACGGCCCGATTTCCGGTCCGTGGCTATCTTTCAGTATGATGGTCGGCAACGGCCATTTGCGGAATGCCCAATCCAACCCAAGATTACGTCACTCGCGGCGCACGACTCAGCGCCGCGATGCAGCTATGGATGCTGAACATTTTGTTCGGCTCCCTGGTGGCGCTGGGCTATCTGCAACACGCGCCGCAAGACATGTCGCCGCGCGGCATCTTGTTCCTCGCGCTGGGGCTGATCTCTTCGGTGAGTTTGCTCAGTCTGCCGGTCGGCGCGCTGGGCATGACCCTGGGTTTATTGCACGACGGAACGCCACGACGCTGGGCCAAACGCCAAGGACTGTTATGGACTTTGGCTTTACTGCTGCTCTTCGCCGACACTCGCGTCTTCGGCGTCTTCCGTTTTCACCTCAACGAAGTCGTTTGGAATAGCTTGGTCACTCCTGGATCCGGCGACGCGATTCATCCCGACCTCGTTGACTTTGTGCTGCCGATCTTTGCCTTCATCGGCATCGTCACCACGCAAGCTTTTTTATACGCCAAGTTCTTGATACGAGCGCGCCGCAAGTCCGGCGGAGCCGCTCGACTGCAACCGATTTTGCTTGCGGTAGGTTTGTTACTGCCCATCGTTGCCGCCGAGCGCAATCTTTACGCACGCGACATCGAGCAAGGCGGCGACGAACTGGCCTCAATTAGCGAACTACTTCCTTATTACACGCTGCCGCAAAAGATTTGGCAGGCCATCGCTGATCAACCGCCATCGGAAGGCGAGTTGCTGTTCCGCAAAGAAGGCTTTGATTTGGCCTACCCGCTGAGCGAGTTGGAAGTCGCCGAAGACGGCGCCCGGCCTAATGTTTTGATTTTGGTTTTGGATGGTTTACGCGCCGACATGCTCGGCCCTGAAACCATGCCGAACACTTGGAGCTTTAGCCAAGATGCGCGCGTATTTGCTTCGCATTGGGCAGGCGGCAACTGCACCCGCCACGGCATCTTTACTTTGCTTTATGGATTGCACGGCAGTTATTGGTGGCCGATTCTGGAACAGCAGAAGTCGCCGGTATTACTCGATACCTTGCAAGACTTAAATTACGAAACCAAGGTCATCTGCAGTGCATCGCAATCGTTCCCGGAGTTTCGCAGCACCGCATGGGTCAACATGACCGAAGATGTGGAAGACGTCTTTGAAGGCGAGCCTTGGCAAAAAGATCGTTTGGTTGCCGGACGTTTTGCCGAGTGGTTGGATGAGCGTGAAAACAAGGAGCGGCCGTTCTTCGCCTTCTCGTTGTTGGACAGCACGCACGCCAATTACTCGTTCCCCGAAGAAGAGACTTACTTCACGCCGTCGTCGAAAAAGGTCGGCTATATCCAGCTGTCGTATGGTTTGAAGCCGCCGGATCGCTGGGCCTTGTTCAACCGCTACCGCAACTCGGTGCGCCACGGTGACCAGGTCGTCGGCAACATGATTGAGTCGTTGCGCGAGCGCGGCATGCTCGACAACACCATCGTCGTGATCACCGGCGACCACGGCGAAGAGTTCTTCGAAAATGGCTTCTGGGGCCACCACTCGAACTTCAGTGAAGAACAGGTTGCGGTACCGTTCGTGATGCGCGGGCCCGGCATCGACGCCGGCACCGAAAGTCGTCCGACCGGCCATCTTGATTTGCCGCGCACGCTGCTGGAACTGGTCGGTGTCTCGCCCGAGCAGGCGCCGGCTTATTCGTTGGGTGAAAATCTGCTGGACCCGCCGGCCGACCGCATGGTGGTGTCGTCGAGCTGGTCGTCGCTGGCGATGAAGCTGCCGCAGGACCAGGTGCTGGTTTTCAGCGCCTACGCCGACGATCTACCCATTCGCATTTATGGCCAGGGCTGGCAGCCCTTGAATGACGGCAATATGGTTCTAGGAGAGTATGCTGGTGATTTGCGCCAGCTGCTGGATCAGTGCCAGCTGTTCCTGCGCTAAAGCGCAGAATTGCCGCTCCCGCCACCTTTTTTCTTCGGGAGCGTTCCACCCCTCGCTTAGGAGTTGCCATGAAACTGCTCGTTCAAACCCTACTTACTGCCATTCCCGTCGCCGCCGTTTCGTCGTGGCTGACCACGGAATGGACCACCTCCCCACAAGAGCCCGTCCAAGAGCCTGCCGACGCCTCGATCCATGAAATGACTCCGGAAGAAATGATGATGGAGTACATGAAGATGGGTCAGCCGGGCAAAGAGCACGCCAAAATGATGGAAGCCGTCGGTGAATGGGATACCGTCACCAAGATGAAGACGGCGCCGGATGCGCCGTGGACCGAAGGCACCGGCCATACCAAGGTGCAGAAGGCTCTTGGCGGTCGTTTCCTGATTGAGAAGGTTCAATACGACTTCAATTTCGGCGGAATGAAGTCGAAGACCGACGGCATCCTGATCATGGGCTATGACAACTTCACCAAGAAGTATCAGAGCATGTGGATCGACAGCATGAGCACCGGCATGTTCTACACCGAGGGTGTGGAAGATGAAAATGGCGTGCTCGAGCTGAAAGGCATGATGCGCGACATGATGAGCCCGGATGGCCGCCAGTTCCTGATGCGCTCGGTGCCGAAAGACAAGGATCACTTCACCCTGGAAATGTACGACAGCATCCCGGCCTCGCCGACCGATCCGATGCCGGCCGAGCCGAACGTCAAGGTGATGGAGATCGAATATACGCGGGTAAAGAAGTAGCCGCGATTCCATAATGTAGGGGCTATGGCCTTTGTCCCCCTACATCCCATCGGCTCTCCCCGCGACGCCTTCCTCGAGCAAGACGAGGTGCAGCGAAATGGCTCGGCCATGAGCGAGCACCTCGATCTGCTAGAGGATCGGCGCGACGAAATTCGGCAGGGCTGGGGCGAGAAGTACATTGAGCGCACCCACGCCAAAGGCAAAATGACCGCGTGGGAGCGCATTGAAGCGCTGAAAGACGACGGCGCGCCGATTCACCCCGTCGGCACCTTTGTGAACTGGGGTGTGGAGTACGACCAGGGCGGTCGTGCGATGAAGTCGCCCGGCGCCGGCGTGATCACGGTGATGACGCGCGTCGAAGGCCGCTGGGTTGTGGTGATTGCCAACGACAACACCGTGGCATCCGGTTCGTGGTGGCCGCAGTCGCCGGAAAAGATTGAGCGCGCTCAGGAGATTGGCCTGAATCTGCGCGTGCCGGTGGTCTACTTGGTCGACTGTTCCGGGCTGTTTTTGCCCGAGCAATCGCGTTCCTTCCCTGGCCGTTTTGGCGCTGGTCATATCTTTAAGAAGAACTCGGAGCTGTCGGCCGTCGGCGTGCCGCAGATTGCCGGAGTGTTTGGCGATTGCATTGCCGGTGGCGGTTACATGCCTATCATTTCGGATCGTGTTTACATGACCGAGCAGGCCTACATGGTGATTGCCGGCGCGGCGCTGATTAAGGGCGCGAAGTCGCAAAAGCTGACCAGTTTGGGCATTGGCGGTCCTGAGGTTCACGTGCATCAATCGGCTTGTGCCGATGAACGCGTTCCCGATGACCAAGCCTGTCTCGAAGCCATCCGGCGCGAGGTGAAGCGCACTGCCGGATGCGGCGCCGATTTCCGCCGCGGCGGTGTTGCTGCAGCGGATCCGCAATATCCGGCAACCGAGCTCGACACGCTGTTTCCGCCCGACCACCGCACCTATTACGACGTGCGCGAAGTCATCGCTCGCTTGGTCGACCGCTCGATGTTCTGGGAACTAATGCCCCATCGCGGTAAGGAAATGGTGGTCGGCATTGGTCGCGTCAACGGTTTGTACACCGGCTTTATTGCCAACGTGCAAGGCCCGGTTGCCGACCCTGAGCACCGCGGCAAAGTCAAACCTGGCGGCATTCTGTATCGCGAAGGCATCGCCAAGATTTCGCAGTTCTCGCGCGCCTGCAATTCCGATGGCATTCCCATTGTTTGGCTGCAAGACATCAGTGGTTTCGACATTGGCACCGAAGCCGAGGCGCAAGGTTTGTTGGGCTACGGATCGAACTTGATCTACACCAACAGCACCAACACCACGCCGATGTTCACCGTTCTGATGCGCAAAGCATCGGGCGCCGGTTATTACGCAATGGCCGGCCTGCCGTACGAGCCGACGCTGCAACTGAGCACGCCGCTGTCGCGCCAAAGCGTAATGGAAGGCCGCACCTTGGCCATCGCTGCGTACAACACTAAGTTGGACGACGATTTCCAAATCGCCAGTGACGACGCCGACGAACGCGCGGCAATTGAAAAGGGCATGGCCGCAGTGGAAAGCCGCATTGAAGGCGATATGGATCCATACAAAGCCGCCAGTCAGCGCGACACCGACGAAATTGTTTCGCCGGCTGAGTTGCGTCCATACTTGGAATGCTTGATTGAAGCCTCGTACCAAAACCAAGGTTCGCGGCGCATTAAGAACCCGCGCATTTGGTCGCTGCACGACTTGGACGTGCTCACTGAAAGCGTTTAAGCACACCGCTCCCCGTTTCCTTCCGCCGACCCCGCACCCCCTACCAACATGTCCGAGCAAGTCCTCACCCTTAAAGCCGAGCCTCGTGAAGGCGGCGGATGGCAACTGCTAGCCCCAGGCGTGGGCTTGTACGCCAAAGCGCCGAAGGAAGGCAGCATGTTCCGCGCAGGAGACAGCTGCGCGAGCTTTGTGGTTTTGGATCAGGTTTTTGAGTTAAAGGTCCCGGTAGGCGTCATGGGATACGTTGCCACCGAGCCGCCCGAACGCAAACACAAGCCGGTTGCTTTTGGCGAAGTTTTGTTCGAGCTGAAGCCGGCCGCCGAAGGGGACATGGAAATGATGGAAGGCGCGGCCGCAGCCGGCGGCGCAAGCGGACTGCCGGTGCTGTTGTCGCCGCAAGCTGGTCGTTTTTACCGCAATCCCGACCCGGATTCGCCGCCGTTTGTACAGGACGGAAGTGAGATCAGCGTCGGCAAAACGGTGGGTTTGCTCGAAGTCATGAAGACCTTCAATCCGGTCAAATACAGCGCGCAAGATGGACTCCCTGCGAAAGCTCGGGTGGTGCGTTTTTTGGTTGAAGACTCCAGCGATGTGGATGAAGGTCAGCCGCTGATGGAAGTAGAAGCGCTGTGAATCGGGAAGCGCAACCCGATTCGGCGGCCAAGCCGTCGCCCGAGCTCGAGCCTCATCAGCAACTACTCGCTGCCGAGTTACGCCAATATCGCGGGGTCGACGGCACCGAAGAGGCCTTCCGCGTGCGCATGTTGGAATGGGTGGAATCTACGCCGCTTTGGTGGCATCGCGATTCCATGCCTGGGCATATCACGGCGAGTGCCTACATCCTCAGCCCTGAGCTTGACCGCATGTTGCTGCACTTTCACCGCAAGTTGGATCGCTGGCTGCAAGTCGGCGGCCACGACGACGGCGAACGTCACCCGGCGCGCTCGGTCGTGCGCGAAGTGGCCGAGGAAAGCGGTTTGCAAAACTTCGACTTCTTCGGTGAGCCGGTGATTTTTGATTTGGACATCCATCCGATTCCGGCCAAAGGTGACACGGCGGCGCACGATCATTTAGACGTGCGCTACTTGATGGTCGCCGACCCGTCGCAAGAGCTGCGTCCTGCGGATGGTGAATCGCAACAGCTAGCTTGGTTCCCGTTGGACGAAGCGGAATTCAGAATGAACGAGGCTGGAGCTTCGCGCGTTTTGAATAAGATTCGCACGCTCGCCGAAGCGCGCGCGCAGCTTTTGCAAGAGTAGCGGCAACGGATCCGCAGCCCTAACCTCGAAATGGTGAAACCCGTCCTGGTCATCAATGCCG
The DNA here is from genome assembly GCA_964344765.1 of uncultured Planctomycetales bacterium. Taxonomy (GTDB): domain Bacteria; phylum Planctomycetota; class UBA1135; order UBA1135; family UBA1135; genus JACNIZ01. The sequence continues at coordinate 19,166 of CAYFOM010000051.1, forward strand.
TCGGCTTGACGGAAGCGTTAATGCAACGTGCAATGCCGCGGTTGCGCAAATGGGCGGAGCAGCAATCGCAAGCCTATTTGCAACCTGATTTGCCGGCGGTTACGTGCACGGTGCAAGCGTCTATGCTGACCGGAAAAGCGCCCGGCAAAGATGGCGGCGGACATGGCGCGGTTGGCAATGGTTGGTATTTCCGCGACTTGGCCGAGGTTTGGCTGTGGCGTCAATCGGTAGGACTGCTGCAAGAGCCGACGATTTTCGATCGTTGGCGCCAGCTTTATCCCGACTCCAAAATCGCACAGATCTTTTGGTGGTGGAATCTGCCCAGTGCCGCCGATTATTCATTAACGCCGCGCCCAACTTACTACGCCGATGGTCGCAAGGGGCCGGACATTCACAGTCATCCACCGGAGCTGCGCCAGCGTTTGAGTCAGCGCTTGGGAGACTTCCCGCTGTTCCAGTTTTGGGGCCCAGGAGCCGGTATCGCCAGCAGTCGCTGGATTGTCGATGCCACATTGGATGTGTTGAAGGAGGAGCAACCGGGTTTGACCTTGGTTTATCTCCCCCATCTCGATTACGACTTGCAACGTTACGGACCAGACGGCGATCACGCAGCTTTTGCCGCCGGTCAATTGGATGCCGAATTGCACCGCTTGTTGGAAGAAGCGGATCGCCGCGAGATGGAAGTCATCGTGCTGAGCGAATACGGCATTGAGGCCGTGGACCGAGCGGTGGAGCCCAATATGGCTTTGCGTGGGGCTGGTTTGTTGCAGGTGCATCCGGCCCAAAACGGCGCGCTGCTGGATCCGGGCAACTCGGTCGCCTTCGCCGTTTGTGATCATCAATGTGCGCATGTTTACGTCAATGATGCACAGCGAATTGACGAAGTGGCCGAACTGCTTCAAGGCTTTTCCGGCGTGGAAAAGGTCTATCGCAAAGACGAGCTGAATGAAGTCGGCTTGGCCCACGAACGCAGTGGCGAGTTGTTTTTAATGGCGGAACCGGGATGCTGGTTCGGTTACCGCTACTGGCTGGATCGCGATCAAGAACCGGACTTCGCACGATGCGTGGACATCCACCGCAAACCCGGTTATGACCCGTGCGAACTTTTCCTCGACCCCGCCAAGCCTATGCTCAAAGCAAGGGTCATCGGCAAGGTGTTGAAGAAGAAGTTGGGCATGCGCATGACCATGGACGTCGTGCCGTTGGACACCTCATTGGTCAAAGGCAGCCACGGACGTCCGCCGAGCAGCGATGAACTGGGTCCACTTTGGATTGGGCCTTCGCGTTTACGCAGCGGCGAACGCATGTCGGTGCAAGATGCCTTATTGCTGCTGGTCGCGGAACTGTAAAAACAGCGGCTGCATATCCAACCACAGCGAGCGAATCAGTTCGCGGTGCGGCGTTTCGGTGGTCACCAACAACCCCAATTCAAAGTGGTCTTGCGGTTGGCCATAGAGTTTGTGCCACGCCAGCACTTCGGTATCGGGCGGATCTTGCAAATCGGCGCGCAAAATGGCGGCGTTGACGCGCCCGGTATGCAGCGCTTGCAACAAGTCCAAAGTACGCGAATAAATGCGTAACTCCGGCCCTTCGGTATCCGAGTAGTTTTGCACCTGCTCCAGCTTCAACCAAAGGTCAGTCTCGCGACCCAGCGCGGTGTCCAACGGCAATACGCCGACCACCGCTCCCTGCAGTTGCGGCCACAAAGCCCTTAACCTCACCGGCTGATCCAAGCTGGCTTCCACCGCAGCAAAGCGCTCGCCCGCCCAGTCGTTGCGCGCCAACAACTTCAGCGGCCCACCGAAATAATGACGCAGTTTGCCTTGGCGCCGCAAAATGGTCGCCGAGTTGCCGTAGACGTCGGCCAAAAAAGCGTCGTATTGATCGCTGGCTTGCTGAATCTGCTTGCGGAAGCGCGGCGTATCGGCGACGTCGACCAAAATCTCGTGGGAGTATTGATCGGCGTGCTCGTCGGCCCACTGCACGACGAAGGGCTCGAACTTTTTCAGCGCCAAAATGCGCACACCTCGCTCCAACCGCTGCTGCTGTTTGGATTCCAGGTGCCACATTCCGGCCCCGGCCAGCAGCACGCCGACCGCAATTAGGATGCTGACCAAGCGCACAGGAATAGGATGACGCACAAGTCCTCAGACTTCAAGGGGCTGTATTTCCGCCCTGCGACCGCTGTCGGCATGGTTTAAGGTACCCACATGGAGTACAACGCCCTCGGTCACAGTGGATTAAAGATTTCGCGGCTGGCATTCGGATCCTGGCTGACCTTTGAGCGCGGCGGGCTGGAAAATGCTCGATCCATGGTGGATATGGCGCTGGATAGCGGCATCAACATGCTGGATACCGCCGACGTCTACGACACCGGCGTGGCCGAAGAGTTTCTTGGACAGGTGATTCCGAAGTACCGCCGCCACCACTTGGTCATCGCCAGCAAGGTCTATTTTCCGATGAGCGACGACGTCAACGACCGCGGGCTGTCGCGCAAGCACATCATGGAATCGATCGATCGGAGCCTGAAGCGGTTGGGCACCGATTATTTGGACCTTTACCAATGCCACCGCTGGGATCCGGACGTTCCGCTCGAAGAAACTGTGCGGACGATGGGCGATTTGATCCGCCAAGGCAAGATTCTGTACTGGGGAACCAGCTGTTGGTCGGCCCAGCAAATCCGCCGTACAGTCAACCTATGCAATGACTTAGGCATTCCACAGCCGATTTCCGAGCAGCCGCCCTACAACATGATGTCGCGCCAGATCGAGGACGACGTCATGCCAACCTGCCGCGAATTGGGCATCGGCTTGCTGAATTGGTCGCCGCTGGCCCAAGGCTTTTTGAGCGGCAAATACCAGCAGTCTCACAATCGTCCCGCCAATAGCAGGGGCGCCGAAAACCCCCTTCCGGGCGGGTTTTTGGACCGTTTGCTCAACAACTCCGAGGCTTATCGGACGTTGGGCCGGCTCGAGGAAATCGCCGAGAACTACCAGCTTGCGTTGCCGGTTCTCGCCCTAGCTTGGTGTTTGCGCCGCCCCGAAATCGGCGCTGTACTGGTCGGCGCGTCATCGCCGGAGCAGCTGCAGACCAATCTCGCCGCCGCCGATGTGGATTGGACGCCGCAATTGGGCCAAGAATGCGAAGACGCGCTCAACTTAGCCCACGGATCGGCTACCTGAGCCGCCAAGCACTTTTTCCGCAGGCTGATAGAATCCACGCTCCTTGGCTCGCCCATCTCGCCATTAGGCACGGACCGCCCCGACGGGGCTCCCCATGAGCAACAGCGATCAAAACCCGGTTTACGGCGGCAACGCCGAATCCTCTCCGGAAGCTCCACGGCCGTCCAAAGTCACGGCACCCAGAATTCGCGCACGCAAAGGCGGGTCGCCGATTCTGTGCTTAACCGCGTACGACTATCCGACCGCACGCCTGGTCGATGAAGCCGGATTTGAAATCATTCTGGTTGGCGATTCGATGGCCAACGTCGTGCTCGGCCACGCCAGCACGTTGAAGATTACGCTGGATCAGATCATCAGCGCCACGCGTGCAGTGAAGCGCGCCGTCGACCGGCCGTTGGTGGTTGCCGACATGCCGTTTGGCAGCTTCCACGTTAACGAGGAAGAGACGTTGCGCAATGCGCTGCGCTTGGTGCGCGAAGGCGGTGCCCAAGCAGTGAAATTGGAAGGCGGCGAGCGCCGCGCTCATCTCATTGAAGCGCTGGTCGAAGCCGACATTCCGGTCATGGGTCACGTCGGCTTGTTGCCGCAATCGGTGAATGCCGAGGGCGGTTATCGCGTGCAGGGCCGCACTGTGAACAGTGCACAGAAACTGCTGGCGGATGCGCTGGCGGTGGAAGAAGCCGGCGCATTCGCCGTCGTGCTGGAAGGCGTGCCCGCCGACGTCGCCGCGACGGTGAGCAAGCACCTGGACATCCCCACCATCGGCATTGGTGCCGGAGCGGGTTGCGATGGCCAAATTTTGGTGCTGCACGACGTCATCGGCTTGAGCATGGGACCGGCCCCGAAATTCGTGCGCCGTTACGCCCAAGTTGCCGACGTCATCCGCGACGCGCTAGGCCAGTTGCGCCAGGACATTCAAGCCGGCAGCTTCCCGTCGGTGGATGAATGTTATGAACTCAAGACACCGCTTCCCAAGAACTGGGCGGATGAAGTGATGAGTTGGCGCGACTCGCTGGACCCGGAACGCCCGGAGTCGTTTTAATCGTCGCCGCGGTCGGCGGGCGGCGGTGAAATCGAACGACTTAGAGTTCTTTTTCGACCACGATCATCTTGCCCGGCAAGAAGTGGCCGTTGTTGGCGACATCTTCCGACAGGTAGATGACTTCGCCGTGCTCATGCACGCCCTGCAAGGTGCCGTGAGTCGAACGCAATCCGCCCAGCCACCAGCGCCGGTCGCAGATGTAAACCATGTCGCCTTCTTCGGCGGCAAGTCCTTCTAAGGTTTCGCCATCGACCATTACAGTTCCAGCGGGCAACTCCTTATGGATCTCCCAACGTACCGGCACCTTAAAGCCTTGGCGATCATTCGGCGTGCCGCCTTTGAAATTGGCCCGCCCCTTATCCACCGACCAAAGCGTGAGCCCTTCCAGGTTTTTGGTCGAAGCCCGGCCGCTAAGCAACGTGGCGATGATGCCGATGCCAAAGCACGCAATTAGATTGAACAGCGCGCCAATGTAGGTGTAAGCCTCGCCGGTTTTATGCGGAATGCCGTGGTCAAGTGGCGAGACCATTACATCGGGAAACTTCACGCCCAGATAGATCATCATCGACCCACCGATCAGCGTGGCCACTGCGCCAATCGAGTTAAAGCGGCGCCAGAAGATGGCCAAGAAGATCGCCGAGACCAAAGGCGGAGTCAGCGTGGATTGGAAGAAGCCGTGTGCACGATAAAGCTCATCAAACAACGAGAACAAGTAAGCAGCACCGATTCCGATCAACGTGGCGATCGCCGAGACGATCATGGCCACGCGCAGGAAGTGCTTTTCGTTCTCGGGCTCATCGCCTTTTCCGGCACGCTTATTCTTCATGCGCACCCACGGGCGATAGATGTCGTTCACGGTTACCGCGGCTACCGCGTTGATCAAAGTATCCACCGTGCTCATCAAGGCAGCCGTAACTGCTGCAACAAAGAAGCCGAATCCTGCCGGCGTGGTCAGCAACGCGGTGACTGCGACAAAGACCGAATCGGGTGGCGTCGTTGGGGCGATAAGCTCGGGTTGCGTCGTCGAGATGGCCTTACCGACCCAACCGGCGTTGGCAACGGCGATCGCCGAAATCGGTAGCGCAAACAATACGTTAAACGCGGCCGCCTTGCGTCCATGGCTAACCGAACGGCAGGCCAAGAAGCGCATGATCAATCCCTGGTTCATAAACAAGAAGCCGACCGACCCGGCGATCGCGTCTTGCCAGAAGATGCCGACGAAATTAAACCCTGGATCGTCGTTGAAGTTCGCCAACGGTAACTTGAACTCGGCCGGCAACGCGTTCCAGAACGCATCGAAACCGCCGACGAAGTCCAATCCGAGCAGGAACAGGAACACACCCGCGAAGAGCAGAATGAATCCCTGCAACAGGTCGGTGAAAATCACCGCCGTCTGACCGCCGAAGGTGATGTACACACCTGCGACGATGGCCACGATCCAAATGATTTGAGTCAAGCTCAAACCCAAGTGCGGTTCAATAATCGGATAAAGCGTCTTCGCCATAGTGACGAAGCCGATACCGATATAACCCAGCATGAAGACCAACAACGAAATCGTTGCCAACACACGCACGCCTGGGTTGAAACGCCGCTCGAAGTATTCCGGGATCGAGCGCACCCGCATGTAATAAATAATTGGCAGCCAGCCAAACATGAACAACGGCATAAAGAACCAGTCGTTCATATACGCCATCGAAGCTGAGAAGCCGTGCTTGAACCCCATAGCACTATATTTCAAAAAGCTATGGCTTCCAACGCCGGTGGCGACAATGGACATGGTGATCAACCACCACGAGAATCGCCGTCCGCCGAAGAAGAAATCGTTCGTCGAGCGGTTAAAGCGGGCGAAGTACGCGCCAAAACCGAGCACCGCTATGAAGTAGCCGATGACGATGGTCCAGAAAACCGGCGAGCCGCCTGCATTGGCCGCAGCTTGCATGGCGGCGGCCGAGGCAGGGTCGGCACCTTCTTGGCCGCCACCGGAAAGAACGGCGGCAAGCATGGAGTGCAAAGATGCAGCGAGGGAATGAACTGGGGGGAGGATCATGGGGCTCGTCGCTGCGCGGTTAAGAACTGATCGCGGCCAAAATACTGACGCCGTGCATACCGGCGTACCAGATGTAGCCAAACAGCAAAATGCCTAGCCATCTGCGGTCTTTGCGGCGCTTCATGTTGAAAGCCGGGCTTTTCAGCACCATCCACAAGCCGCCGAAGAAAACCAGTCCCCCGCCTCCGTAGAGGTAGAGGTAAGGAAGCCAAACCCGCTCGAAATCCAGTTCCATGGCGTCACGATGATAGCGGCGCGAGGTGGAAATGTTGGCTGATCAAGCGCGGCAATGAGGTGACGTGCGGAACCAGCCAATCGACGCGCGCCGGGTCTTCACCGAATCCTTGCATGGCCCAGGCCGGAGTATGGGGCATGTGCATCAATCCAATGGCGGCCGGAGCGGCGGGATGGCCGTCGGCGCGCATGTTTAACGGCAAGGAAAGGTCCAGCGAAAGCACGTCGCCAACGATTAGGTCCGGGTCCTCTTGCTCGATGATCTGGCGGTACTGCGGCCGATCCACCGCCACCGCACGGCCGTTGTAATCCATGGTTTCCCGGCTCGGCCCCAGCCACTGCTTGCCGGCGCGGCCGTACACGCGCAGCTTGGATTGCTCGCGGCTGTGGGTGCGCGCATCGGCGACGGTGTAGCCTTGATGATCGAACCATTGCGTCACCTTTTCAGCGGGCGCGTTGGTGGCAAAGGTGATGCTGACGTCACGTTCCATCAGCCACGCCAGTACCCGTTCGGCGCCCGGCGCGAGGTCGTGGTTGTACAGCGCGCGAAAGCGGTCGCAAGTGCTGTGGTAGCAGTGATCGAGAAAATCGATGACGTGCGTCCATTCGCGCAACACCGCTTCGCGGAAATGCGCAGTACCTTCAAACTCGCCCTGATCAATCAACTGGCCGACGGCCGTCGGCATGGCGAAGACGTCTTCGTCGACGAATGAGGTGACCTGGCCGTCAATCTTCCAGCCATGGCGATGCGGATGGCGCATGACCTCCTGGGCGAAGCCGGCGTACAGCTCCTCCATCACCACTTCCTGCACCCCACCCAAAGACGCCAACTCGCGAACCACGGTGGCGTGCACCGCGTGCATTTCACGGGTGGGTTCGGTCCAGACGCCGTCGAAGTCGGACAGAAAATGAAGCGGTGGAAACGACACGAGGGGAAGGATTTTACTCCTCCCCCTCGCCGTCTGCGGTCGTCGCCGCAGCGAAATTGCCGTTTACTGATCCATGCGTCTCAGCCGCAGGTAGCTAACGTGACCGTTCAAGTCGATGGCCGGACCGGTCAGCCAGGTGCGCTCGTCGTCCATCAGCAAGAACAAGATCTCGAGTTGGCGTCCACCTTGGTAAATCACCGTGCCGCCGCCATACAAACCAACCGACGAATCGCTGAATGCGGTGAACAAACCATCGTTGCTGCCATCGCGAGCGAAGCGCCGTTCCATGAAGCCGTGCTCGTCCATCATCGCGCCATCGATCAGGTTGCCGTTGGCATCGATTTCCATCACGCAGTTCAGGTAACGAGGGGCGTAGTGGTAGTTGTAACCTTCCCAGCGGCCTTCGAACATAGACGGCACGAAGTGGCCGGGACCGCTCGAGATTGCCAGGTAGAAGGTGCCGGCATCGACCGGCTCAATTTGACCGACTACGCCGGGTTGGGTGTGCACGCGCAACTCGTAATCACCCTCGATGTAGTTCTTGGCGGCATTCAGTTGGCCGACGAGCACCAGCTCGCGGCGGTTTTGGTCGGTGCGCTTAAAGGTCACCGAGAAGTAGCCGTTTTTGGTGATCGGCGTGGTCGTGATCTCGATGTCCGGCTGAGACAAGTCCCAAATCTGCTCCGAACCGTCCTGCGAGAAGCTGAAGTCCCCATTTCCATCAGCTCTGACGAATAAGTTCCGGCTCAGAATGCGCTTATCACCATTCGACCAGGGCAATCCACTGTTTTCGGTCGGCTTCAGGTGTCCGGTCCAATCGCCGGCCAAATCGGCCTGGATGTAAGAAGAACTACCTCCACCGGAGCCGCCGCCGGTGCCGCCACCAGAGCCACTGCCGCTCGAACCGCCACAAGACGGGAGCAGGCAAAGCGTTAGCGCGCTTAAGAAAGCGAGTATGGGGCTACGAAGGGTGAGTTTCATTAGGGGGGTTGTGGAGGACAGGACAGGTTGGGTTGTGTCTAGGACGGCCAAAATCTTACTTGTGTTCCAAGTAAAAACAGGCTTGAAAAGGCGAAAAAAGGGTTAGCGTAACATCCTTTCTGTAAATTCCCTCGTCCCTGCAACCGCCCTGTC
>CAYFOM010000052.1:0-24490 GCA_964344765.1 uncultured Planctomycetales bacterium
GGTCTGCGCCAAATGTAACTTTAGGGGATTTGCGGTTTTCGGGGGTGAAGCCCATACCATGCTTTCTTCCCTCATCCTTGTTGCAGCCGCGGCTGCGCCTACCACGGCTGCTTCGGCTGTGACCGCGCAACAACCTGCTCCTGTCACTCCTGGCGCAAAAGTGATTTATTACGTCGATGGCGCGAATGGAAATGATGGCCAATCGGGATTGAGTGGGGCGCCGTGGAAGACCATTCAGAAAGCCGCGAACTCGGCAACTCCGGGTAGCACCGTGCTCATCTCACCGGGTGTTTATTCGGAGCGGGTAGTGGTCAGCGTGTCCGGCAATGCCGTGCAAGGAATGATTACCTTTCGCGGCGCCGTGCCTGGCGGAACGGTTTTAGATGGAAGCTCGTTTACCAATAGCCATTTTTCTAGTTGGAGCGGGGCATTCGGTAAGGGGTTGCTGGATATCACCGACCAGTCTTACGTGCGTTTCCAAGACATGGAAATTCGCAATCTAAGCACCAGCAGCATCAATCATTTTCTGATGGGCGTGCACGTCGCCAAGACCCAGGCCGACCCCAACCCAATGTCGAATATTGAGCTCATTCGGCTCAACGTGCACGATATTCGCTATACCGGAAGCAATGACTCGGGCGGTGCGCAAGGCATCGCCTTTTATGGCGGCAGCGTCGATCAAGCCATTACCAACGTGCTGATTCGCGGCTGCGAGGTACACAATTTGCGCCTTGGGCAAAGCGAATCGCTAACACTCAACGGCAATGTTGACGGCTTTTTGATCGCCAAGAATTATGTGCACGACAACGACAACATCGGAATCGTTGCCATCGGTTGGGAGGGGACTGCCGGGGGCAGCGACGGTGATGATTCGAGTAACGGTAACGCCCACATCTATGGCGGTCATCACCCCTTGGATCGGGCACGCAACGGCGTCATTCGCAATAACATGGTGACGCGCTGTAGTACCGAGGCTCCGGTTAAGAATCCGACCTACCCCAACAATGATTTTTCCGCTGGTGGCATCTACGTCGACGGCGGCAAATCGATTTTGATTGAACGCAATACCGTAGATGAGTGTGATATCGGTATTGAGATCGGATGCGAACATGGCGGCGTCGATTTAAACGGCGACGATCGCGATACGCGCGACATCATTTGCCGCAACAACCAGGTTTATTACTGCGGCCAATACGGCATTGGCATCGGTGGATATAACTCTTATCGTGGTGTAGCGGTGGATTGCCAGATTTTGAATAACACCATTTATAAGTGTTCAAGTTTGAGTTGGGGCGGCGGCCAATTGTTGGTGGCGAAGAGTCACGACAATCTGTTCGCCAATAACATTTTGGTGGCACGCGGAGCGTCAGATATCAATGATTATGACGGCTACAAAAACAGCGGTTGGGATTGGCTGTACGACCACGGCGTGGTGCTGGGATCATCCGTCAACGCCACTCACAACTACGGAAATACTCTGGACTCCAACTTGTATTTCTGCGAAGGCGGCAGCGGCGAGGTGTATTGGAAATGGGAGCAGGGCGACGGTGCAAACCTCAACCAGGGATGGGGCGGTTTAAATGCCATTGACGTCAACGGATTATTCGCTGATCCGATGTTCACTGCTGCGACCGACAGCCGTACCCAAGGCAGCGAAGACTTCCGTATTTCGACTCCAACGTCGCTTGCGGTCGATAGCGGCGACACGGCATTGCCCGACATCGGTGGAAAGGACTTCGCCGGTTTGGTTCGTATATGGAATGGAATCGTCGACCGCGGTTGTCACGAGCGAAATCATTAACCGCTGCGGCCGAGTTTGACCGATTCGCATCTCGTCGGTGCGTTTGGATCGCTACTCTCGAAGGGCGATGCTGACGTCCCTCCTCCTTGCCGTTTGTTGTGCTGCACCATCTGCTGCTGCCGTTGATACCTGCGCTCCTCAATCGGAAGCCTGGCAGCCGATCTCCGTTCCTGGCCGCTGGGAATCGCAATCGGCCACCGACGGCAGCCAACCGTGGAAATCGCTGGATGGCTATGCGTGGTACTGGACCCTAGTTCCCATTCCCGCGGATTGGCCAACCGGCGACGCGCAACTTTCGCTGGGCTCCATCGATGACGCCGACCAGACTTTTTGGAATGGAAACTTGGTCGGCACTACCGGTGCCATGCAAAAAGGTGGCGCCTCGGCGTGGAACAAGGCTCGGGAGTACACCGTTCCTGCGGCTCAACTTACCGCCGGTGAAAAAGCTATTCTTGCTATTCGCGTTTATGACTCCGGCGGCAACGGCGGATTAGAGGTGTCGGCCAATCAACGTTTGAGCCTGAGTTGTAATGGGCACTCGCTGGCACTCAAAGGGAAGTGGTTGTTGCACGCCGGTGATTTGCCACCGGAGAAGATTGCCGAAATCAATCCAGGTACGGCGGCTGCCAAACAACTGGCTGCGATGCAAAACATGTTGGGTGAGCATCAACTCCCGGGCAAGCCTGAACTCGTGATTCATGGCGCCGATAGCCCTGGGCCCAACGTTCCCAAAACCGACGTGCTTTGGTATCGCCAACCCGCCAAGGTGTGGACCGAAGCTCTACCGGTCGGCAACGGTCGGTTAGGGGCGATGATTTACGGCGGTGTAGAAGAGGAAATCATTCAACTGAACGAAGACAGCCTTTGGGCTGGATCGCCTCAAGATCGGTTGCGCACTCCTGCCAAAGGTTCGCTGGAGAAAGCGCGACAGTTGCTATTCGACGGCAACATTCAAGAGGGCCAAGCGATCATGCAGAACGAGTTCATGAGTGAGCGCTGGATCCGCAGTTACCAAACGCTGGGGGAGTTGCGCATTCGCCGACCGCAGCCCAAATCGGTGACGTCTTACGCACGCTATTTGAATGTGATGACCGGCGGGCATACGACGACTTACTTCGACGGTGAAACGCATTATTCGCAAGGGGTGTTTGCTTCTGATAACGAGCGAGTCCTCATGATCACCCTGCATGCAGTCGGACCGGCCGATTTAGATGCGGTGCTATCGGTCAGTCGGCCCAATGCGACGGTGCAAGTGGAAGAAAACGGTTTGCTTTGGCTCGGCCAGGCGGTCAATCCGGGACATCCCGGGGTGCATTTCGCCGGCGCGCTTGAAGTGCAATTGCCGCAGGGCGGAACGTGCACAAAGACCGACAATGGTTTGCATATTCAAGGCACCAGCTATGCGTTGATCACCATCGCATCCGCGACTACTTATGACCGCCATTCCGGATATTCAGGGTCCAATCCGATCAGCCAAGTCAAAGCCGATTTGGCGTCTGCGCGAGGTAAAACCGCGCTTGAGTTGTCCGGCGGTTTTCAGGGCGGAACCATGGCGGCGCAAAGCCGTCGCTGCCAACTTGCGCTGCCGAGCAATCAGCAGGTGAATAAGCCCACCGATGTGCGTTTGCGTGAATACTCCGCAGGCGCTGAAGACTTGGCTTTGGAAGCCTTGTACTTTCAATACGGACGGTACTTGTTGCGCGCCAGCTCTCAACCGGGGACCATGCCGGCGAACTTGCAAGGTATCTGGAATAACCACATCGCGGCGCCGTGGAATGCCGACTATCACATCAACATCAACATGCAGATGAACTATTGGCCAGCCGAGGTGACCAACTTGTCGGAGTGTCATCTGCCGATGGTGGACTTCGTTGAAAAGCTGGCCGAGCGCGGGGCGGAAACTGCAGAGAGGTTGTACGGCGCACTTGGTTGGATGGCGCACCATACGTCGGATGCGTGGCACTTCAGTGCGCCGATCGGCAATACGGTTTGGGGTTTGTGGCCGGTGGGTGGAGCGTGGTGCACACGGCACTTATGGGAGCACTACCTCTACACCATGGATGAGAAGTTCCTGCGCGATCGTGCTTATCCGATCATGCGTGGCTCGGCGCAGTTTTTCCTCAACTACCTGACCGCCGATCCCAAAACCGGTAAAGCGGTGAGTGGGCCGAGTTCCAGCCCCGAGAACACCTTCATCACCGCAAGCGGGCAGCGCGGCAATACCTCGATGGGTGCCTCGATGGATCAGCAGATCATTTGGGATCTGTTCACGAGCCTGCTGCATGCTGCAGCGGTGTTGGATGACGAAGGCGACGATTTGATTCGCCAGGTCGCGGCGTATCGCGATCACTTGGCACTTCCGGCCATTGGTGAAGACGGCCGCATCATGGAATGGTCACGCCCATTCGGCGAAGCGGAGCCTGGGCATCGGCATATCTCGCATTTGTACGGCTTGCACCCCGGCAATCAATACACCTTCCAGCACACGCCGGATTACATGACCGCGGCACGCAAGGTCATCGAGCATCGATTGGCGCATGGCGGCGGCCACACCGGTTGGAGCCGCGCATGGATTATGAACTTCTGGGCGCGCCTGCGCGATGGTGACAAGGCCGGCGAGAACTTGCGCGCGTTGCTGACCAAGTCGACGCTACCCAACTTGTTCGACAACCATCCGCCGTTCCAAATCGACGGCAACTTCGGCGGCACCGCAGCCATGGCGGAAATGCTGCTGCAAAGTCACGAATACATCGGCAAGGTTGGCAAAGGCGTCGATCCACAAGATGAGCTCAGCCCAGGTCACCACATCGTGCTGCTGCCCGCGGTTCCTCCGCACTGGAACGAGGGCAAAATTGTCGGTTTACGTGCGCGCGGCGACGTCACCGTTGACATGGCTTGGCGAAATGGCGAAGTGGTTTGGTTGCGCGTGGATTGGAGCGGCAAAGAAGCGCTGCGCGTATCCACCGCCGCCGGTAAAGCGCTGCTTCGGCAAGAAAAAACGGGCCAAGCTCAGGTGTTTGAGCTCGGCCCGGATGAGTTGAAGTAGAGGTCGATTCGCGATTCGGGCGGTGCCAGTGCCGTCCGAATCCTACGGCAAGAACTTTCTCGTCTCGCGCATCTTGCGCGGCAGGTATTCGTCGATGACGAAGTTCAAACCCCACTTGGCAAAAGCCTGCTGTTCGGCGCGAACGCCCATGCTCAGCATCTTCTTAATCGCCTTTTTCCACTTGGGATGAGCTTGGAAGAACGGGTCATTCTTTAACGCATCCTTGGCGCGCTTAATGTCGACCGGTTGCAGCGGGTGAGTTGCGTCCTGCAAGCCGTACTCCTCAATGTCGTCCGGCGTCACACCCATAAAGGTTGCATTCGGAACGCAGAAACTGCGGTTGACGTGCGCCGCCGAACCCGAGCCCACCTTCAACGTGCGGTAAATGTTGCAAATACCGTAAGGGTCACAATCGACGAAGGCGTAAACGGGCAGCTTCAAATCTTCACTCAGTCGGCGCACAAAACGCCGCGTCGCGCGCGTCGGCACGCCTCCCATTTCCACCAGAATGCAGTTGGCCGTTCGCCAATAGCGATGGTGGTTCAAGCGCTGAAACATACCGCCGGTTTCAATGGCGATGACGAACTCGGCCGTGGTTTCAAAGCCCAAATGGTCGACCGAACTGGGCACCGTATAAGCGCCAGATCCCATCGCCGCGCAGTCGGAGCGAATCTCTTCATGAGTCTCCGGGTCACGGTCGATCACCGTCAACGCACCGACCACCGAACCACCATGTTCCTCAGGCACAAAGCGCAAAATTTCGCGCGTGACATTGTGCACCGAAAACATGCCTTCGATGTCATCCAGCACCGTATCCGATTCGCGCTGCTCATTGAACTTGGCATCGCCCCAGTTCTTCGACACGTAATACGCCTCTCGTTTGGTGGCAAAGTCGGCATCGGAAACCATGTCCTTGGCCAGTGCCATCAAGCGCAGCGTTTGCGCGAAGGTCTTCACCGAATTCACGTCCAAAGTCCGCGTCTTCAGGTTGCCCTTCATCTCGAAGTAGCCGGTCTTCTTGTCGTAAGTAACGTTGGCCAAGTTGCGCTGCGGCATGGTCAGCTGCGGCAGCCCACCGGTGTTGCCGGTTTTGTACACGCCGCCGGCAACATCCTGAATCGAATTCAAAGCCACCGTGCGCAAATCCGACTTCGAGTGATCCTTCTTCGGCCCGGTTTTGCGAACCTTGATCTTCTTCGTCGTCTTGGTCGCAGCTCGCTTCGCAGCGGCCTTTTTAGTGGTTTTCTTCGCCGCCTTCTTCGCGGTCTTTTTGCTAGCAGTCTTCTTACGCGTTGCCATCAGATCTTCCGGCTGGATTCCATCGATTCACGCAGGGTTTCGACCAGCTCGTGGCGGTCATCGTCGCTTAAGCCAAGGATCTCCTGCAATCCAAGGCCGACGTGCGGCAAGTAGGTTTCGATGTACGTGCGCTTCTGAAATTCCGACGCCACCTTCTTGCCCTTGCGAATGTGAATGCCCAACTTGCGTCCAGCCTCCTGCAACGCCAGCTTCACTTCTTTCAAGATCTCCGGATAAGGCGCAATCGCCTCTTTCGCCTCCGAAGTAAACGGCACCCAAACCGAAGCCATGTGCACCAAAATCACCGCCGATCCCACCGGCAGTGCGCCTTTGGATTGCGAAAGGCCGTAGTTCTTCCACGACGTCCCGATTACCGCCTTGGTAAATCCACACCCAGCCTGTTGCGACAGCAACGGCACGCGGTTGGCAAAGCGCAAAATCCGCACCGGATCATCAGCGTTACCAAGCAAATTCTCGGTATCGAAGGTGCCGCGCTTTTTCTTCTTCTTCTTGATCCGACCCGACTTGTCGACTTCCAAGCGATCGTCACCTGGCTTAGCCCAAGCAATGCCAACCTCAATCTGGAACGGGTTGCCGCGATACACCGACGGCGGACGAGTCGCCACCGCGTAAAAGTCGGCGTCGGTCTCTTTCATCAGACCTTCCTTGATTCGCTCTTCCCCAATCGGCGACAAGCACGTCGTCGGCGGCGCCGAGATGCGCGTCTTTTGAATGGCGCGGTAAAGCGAATCGGCCTCTTCGCGGGCAATGCGAGTGGGGTAGGAGCGCTCGGTCAGTCCGGCCTCCTTGACAATCTCTTTCGCCACCTTCGGGCCAACGCGGCAGAACTCTTCCTGCAGGAAGCCACTCAACCATCGCGACTTGGTGGTGCGCAGCATCTTCATCAACTCGCCGAGCTCCACTCCATAAGGGTGGGGCTTAATTTCGTCGGCGCGCTCCGGCACCTCCTTCACCGCGCGTTCGTAAACCCGCGGCTCGTCCATGCCCGGCGAGAAATAACTAATCCGCGCGTGCGGGTTCGAGACCGCCGTCTGCTTGATGTAATCATCCACCGAGCGCTGGCCGCGTTTGTAGTTCGCCTCTAAACCAATCTCGAAACGCGTGCCGTGCTTCAGATGCCACTCGGGCAGCTCGTCATCTTTGGTGATGACCGGCTTGTTTTTGGTCGAATCCATCTGAATCTGAAACTCATGCGCTTTGCCGCGCTTGGTCTTCGAAACGATGGTCGGCCCCTTGCCGGTGGTCATCTGCCCGTACAAGCCCGCCGCCGAAATGCCGATGCCCTGCTGACCGCGCGATTGCCGTCGGCTGTGGAACTTCGAGCCGTACAGCAGCTTGCCGAAGATGTTCGGAATCTGCGCTTTGACAATGCCCGGACCGTTGTCCTGAATCACAACTCTGTAGCGATCCTCTTCCACTTGATGGATTTCGACCACCAAGTCCGGAAGGATTCCCGCCTCTTCACAGGCGTCCAATGAGTTGTCGACCGCTTCCTTGATCGTGGTGAGCAGGGACTTGGTTGGGTTGTCAAAACCCAGTAAATGGCGGTTTTTAGCGAAAAATTCCGAGACCGAGATCTCTTTTTGCGCCTTCGCCATCTGCTCGGCGGTCAAGTGCTTGCTTCGTGCTGCCATGCGCGGGGGTGATTCCGTGGAAAGCCAGTAACGGCGGGGAAATTAGCGGGATGGGGGGCGGGGCTCGGGTGATTCCGAGCGGGTCTGAGTTTGGCTATCCGGGCGTCGGATTTCAAGCGATTTGATGAATCCGAGCCGTTCAGCGGTGAAAATCCGACGGCGAGGCCGGAAATTGCGGGATAAACTTTTCGTGGAAAAAGACGTGGCGATGAATATAGGTTTCCGCCAACTTTTTCGGGCGCTGAAAACGCGCCGGTCTCCTCACCGTTCCGGGAGGCGTATGTGTGCATATATGAGACGGAAACCATTTTATCAAAAGGTTTTAAAAAAAGCAACTTTCTAATTTAGGAAAAGCAATTTCCTATCCGAAACATGTTCAAGGCAACACCGCCTTACCCTTTTCACCCCGTGTTCCAATGAGCAAGCCCGAACACCGTTTGTCCCCCCAACGGAACCAGTCGGCTGCGTCGCCATCCCCGACCTCCAACCGACGTCCCGCTCTAGTCGAGCTGAACGATCAAACAGACTCCACCCCTCAAATCTCGAAATACGAAGCTGAGATTGAGCAATGGGAGAGCCTGGTTTGGTGGGTGGTCAACCGTCTGAAACCGCGACTCCCGCACAGCGTCTCCGAAGAAGAATTGTTTTCCGCCGGCATGGTCGGGCTGTTGAAAGCCGCCCGTTCCTACGACGCCAGTCGCGGAGCCGAGTTCAAGACCTACGCCTACCACCGCATCCGCGGCGCCATGCTCGATGAGCTGCGCTCGCTCGACTTCCTACCGCGATCGATTCGCGAAAAAGCCAAAGCGGAAGGGGAAGACGCCCCGGCCGTCGTCAGCCTGCCCACCGATGAGGACGGCGCCGACGGTTTGACAGGCGAGAACGGCGACAACCGCCAAGTCGAAAACGCCGAACTGATGGCGGCGTTGCAAGAAGGCATCACCGGCCTGCCGGAGAAGATGCGCGTAGTCATGCACCTCTACTACAACGAGGGGCGTCGAATGCGCGAAATCGGAGAGATGCTGGCGCTTACCGAGTCCCGCGTCAGTCAGATCCACTCGGCAGCCATTGCCCGCTTGCGACGCAGCCTTCGACACGTAACAGGCGACTAATCCGGATAATATGAGCGGATGCGATTCCGCTTGGTCCCACCGCTTCTGGCATGGCTGCTAGGAGCGGTTCTCCTTTGCGGCCAGGAGCCTGAACCTCTGGCCAAAACACTGCGCTACGCCATGGACTGCCAGTTGGTGGACCACGGCCGGATGATCCGCGGCACCGAGTTGGTTGAATGGACCAACAAAACGCCGGTGGCAACCAATGAACTTTGGTGGCACGTTTACAACAACGCGTTCTCGGGGCGCGATCAGTTGTGGATGAAAGAAGCCCACCAATATCAATACGGCGGCGGACGTCTGCCGCGCGAGTGGGGCGGTACCGAAATCGAAAGCTTGCAGGTCATTGCCTATGGCGAGCAGGAATTCGCGCCGGAGGATTTGGAATGGAACTGGGTGCCGCAGCCGGGCGCACCGAACGACCGCACCGTGTTGCGCTGCAAGTTGCCGATGTCGGTGGAGCCGGGTACGTCGGTGACGGTGAAGTTGGCTTTCCAGGCGAAAATGGTGCCGGCGTATCGGCGCAATGGCTGGGGATCGGGCGGTTATCTGCACGCCGCGCAGTGGTTCCCCAAGGTCGGTGTTTTTGAGCGCATGGATGGCGAGTACAAGTGGAATTGCCGGCCGTATCACATGCTGACCGAGTACTACTCGGATTACGCCGACTTCCAAGTGCGTTTGACCTTGCCGCCGGAATACAAAAATCGCGTCGTCGCCACCGGCGAGCAACGCAGCGATCCCGTTGAGCTGCCCGACGGTCATTGGCAGTACACCTTCTGGGCCGACGACGTGCACGACTTTGCATGGACCGTCGATCCTGAAGCGATGGTGATGGAGCGCTTGTTTGAAGAAGAAGCGTGGCGCGATGAAGAAGAAGAGCAGCGCGTCGCGGCGGCGTTGGGTGTTTCGGTCGAAGAGGTGCGGCCCAGTGAACCGGTGCTGATGTACTTGATGCTGCAGCCCGAGCACGAAGAACTGGCCGAGAAGTATTTCGATGCGCTTGCCAAGTCGATTTATTACTTCGGCCTTTGGTATGGACAGTATCCGTACAAGACCATCTCGATGGTCGACCCGGCGCATGACGCGCGCAATACCGGCGGCATGGAGTATCCGCAGTTGATCACTTGCGGCGCGCGTTTGGGCAAAGCCGATCGCACCCATAGTCCGACCGGCGTCACCGTGCATGAGTTCGGCCATCAATATTGGTATGGCTTGGTCGGCACCAACGAATTTGAACACGCGTGGATGGACGAAGGCTTCTGTGTCTTCTCCACGCAACGCGTACTCGCCAAAGCTTTTCAACCGGAATGGTCGACTTACTCGGTGCTTGGCAAAGAGCGCTATGGGCACGCACCGTTGCAATGGCCGGCTTACGGCAACCGTGATTTGCGTTCGCTGTTCACGTTGACTCGGGTGGAAAGCCCCGGCATGGACCCGCTACCGGCGATTTCGGCCGAATTGTGGCGGCCGGATTCGTTGAGCAAGTTCTTGGCGGAATTGCCGCCGATTAGTTACTGGCCGCAGGTCGAAGACGACGCGGTTTTGGGTGAACGTCGTGCTTATCGCACCGATTTTTACCAGCCGTTGTCAACGCCGTCGTTCGAGTTGTTCGAGTGGCGCATGCGCGGCGTCAACACTTATGCGCGGCCGGCGATGACGTTGGAAACGATGGCGCGTTTAATGGGGGAGGCCAAGTGGATTCGTACCATTCGCGCTTACCACGAGCGCTATCGTTACGGCCATCCGCGACCGGAAGATTGGTATGAGGTGGTCAAAGAATTCGCCACCGGCACGATGGTCGGTGCCGCCGATGCCGAAGGTCCCACCGAAGTGAATTGGGCTGAATTCTGGCGTCAGGCTTACGACGGCAATCAGGTGCTCGATTTCGGCGTGCATCGCGTCGCCAATTTGCCGCACTTCGAAGACGCATTGGATGGCCCAGCCCGCGTACAAAAAGTTGAAGGCGCCTGGGACGTGCATGTCGAATTACGAAGTCATGGTCACTTTCAAATTCCAGTCGAAGTCCAACTGCATTGGTCCGACGGCACCAGCAGCAACCATGTTTGGGATGGGCGCAAATCCACCTGGGCCCATCGCGTCGTCGGCAGTCCGCGCCAGGTGCTTCAAGTGGTCATCGACCCTGAACGCAAACTCGTGTTGGACCGCGATTGGTTGAACAACACTTACACCGTCGACCCGGATGAAGACCTCGCCTTCCAAGCCGGCGTGCGCGCGCTGCTGTGGGCGCAAGCGATGATGCACTTCTTTGGAGGGATCGGATGAACCCACAAAAACCCCCTGCAATCGGCACCTTGGTGGCCGGCATCGGCGTCGCTCTGGTGCGGCCGCGCGTGTGGTTATTGCTCGTGCTCGGCACTATCTTGTTTGGCCTATCCGTCGCCACTCCGGTGCATCAAAGCGCAATTGAAAACCTCGCGCCGACGACTACCTTCAGCGACGATCCGCTGCGCTCCGATCACGCCTTGCCGCGTTGGATCATGGACGACTGGACGCGCATGCACGCATCCGCTTTCGACGCCGCTAGCTCGGCACTGGCTCCACTGCTGCTGATCTCCAGTTTGTTCGGCGTGGTTGTCGCCGCTGGTTGGATCCACGCGGCGATCCGCGGTCGCGACGAACACAGCCTCAAGCAATTCCTCAGCGGCGCCGGCCTGCACTTTTTCCCGATGCTGCGCCTGTGGATCGTCGGCTTGGCCTTCTACTGGTTGGCCACCTGGGTGATCTGGGGTCCTATCGGCGATTGGGTCATGACTCAATTCTTCCCCGCCGGCGACGTCGACCGTGCGACCAGCGAAACCAAGGCGTGGTGGGGCGAGACGGCGCGCTCGGTGATTTACATCTTCAGCTTGCTGAAGGTGGAGATCCTGATGGATTTGTCGCGCTCGGCAATCGTTAGCTCCGGTGGAAAATCGGCGTTGGTGGCCCTTTTGCGCGGAATTCGCTTCTGGATTTGGCGCTGGCCGGCCTGCCTGCTTCTGGTCGGTGCGGGCCTCGCCCTCGAAGCCGGATGGATTTTCGCCATCCTCAAGGGAACGCAATTGATCGACCTGCCGCTGTGGACTCTCGCCGTGCTGATCCCGATCGGCCGGATTCTGATGCGAGGTGGCCGCACATCAGGCCTTGCGCTTCTTTATCATGCCTCCACCCTGCCGGCGACCCCGCCGGAAGGAGCCGGCGCCACCCGATCCGGGGCCACGCCCGAGCCGCTCGACGACGGCTCCGCGTGGGGCGCGTCGGCTTGACAGCCCGTTCTCAATGGACTGTTTCCCACCACTTGCCGAATCGTCGCTCAGAGCCCAGAGAAAAGCATGAACCCGCTCACCGCCAAAGACCTGATGAGCCCCCGCCTGATGGCGGTCTCGCGCACCGACACCCTGCGTGATCTGGTCGATTTCCTGCGTGAAAACAGTATCCACGCGGCAATGGTGAAGGAAGGCGGCCGCCTCGTCGGCGTGGTTTCCTACACCGACGTGGTGATCTTCCTGTCCGATGAAGCCGTCGATACTGACTACAGCTTCTCGCACATGTTCGCCAGCGACGGCGAGGTCCCCGACGAAATGGCCGAACGCCTAGATGGCGCCACCGTCGATGACATCATGACGCCAGCCGTTTTCACCGTCGACGTCACCGCAACCGCCGGTCAAACGGCGCAGCTGATGCAGGACAAGGAAATCCACCGCGTGATCGTGACCAACAATGGTGAAGCGGTCGGCCTTTTAAGCACCACCGATTTGGTGGAAGCGGTGATTAAGTACGAAGAAGGGTTGCTGAAAGGCGCTGCGAATTAGCGCGAGCCCTTCGACCCTAGAGGCGCGGCTGACTAGCCCACGCCCAGAAACGCATGAGCCCCGGTGTAACTACCGGGGCTCATCCTGCGTGAAGCGATGGGGCTAGTTCTCGAACAGGCGCGAGAGCCCGCCGAGAACCGAACCTTCACCCTTTTGCTGGCCGAAGTTGGCAGACGCCACCATGCGGTTGGCCAAGCGCGAGAACGGCAAGCTCTGCAACCAAACGGTGCCGTGACCTTGCAGCGTGGCAAGGAACAAACCTTCGCCACCGAAGACCATCGACTTCAGACCGCCGGCGCGTTCGATGTCGTAGTCGATACCTGGTTCAAAGGCGACCAAACAACCGGTGTCAACCCGCAGCTTCTCGCCGTTGAGTTGCTTGCGCACCACGGTGCCGCCGGCGTGAACAAAGGCCATGCCGTCGCCGCGTAGGCGCTGCAGGATGAAACCTTCGCCGCCGAACAAGCCGGCACCAAAGCGCTTATGGAAGGCGATATCGACTTCGGTTCCCATCGCCGCGCACAGGAAGGCGTCTTTCTGGCAAATGAGTTCGCCGCCTTGGGCTTGCAAATCTACCGGCACAATTTTGCCGGGGTAAGGTGCGGCGAAGGTCACTCGCGATTTGTCGCCGCCGTAGTTGGTGAAGTGGGTGAGAAACAGAGACTCCTGAGTCAGGACGCGCTTGCCTAGATCCAGGACCTTGTCGAAAAAGCCGCCGCCGGGCTTGGCGCCGTCGCCCATGCGGGCTTCAAATTCGATGCCTTCTTCCATGTAATTCATGGCTCCGGCTTCAGCGATGACGGTTTCGCCCGGATCGAGTTCGACCTCGACCATTTGCATATCGTCACCATGGATTTGGTAGTCAACTTCGTGGCTGCGCATGTACTCAGTGTATGGGTTCTTGGGATGGAGTTGGAGCGGCAGTTGGGCTGCGCGTGGCGGTGAAACTCTCATAAGTCCGCCGACACAAAGATTATGGGGATTGAGGCTAGGAAATTGCACCGATCCTCACAAAACTCGCCCGCCCTTCACAGAAACTTCGTGCGGCGGCCCCATCCTTTTCAACTTCCCGGCGCTGCTAGACTTCCGCACCAATTTCCCCCAAGTCATTCGACCGAAAGAAATGTCCGAAAACCTTCGTGGAGCCGCCGTCATTGGTCAGTCCGGAGGACCGACCGTCGTCATCAACCAATCGCTGGTTGGCTATATCGAGGCTGCGAAAGAAGCCGATTGCATCACCCATGTTTACGGTGCCCGCCATGGCGTCAAAGGCATGATGGAGGGCGATCTGATCGATCTAGGTGCTGAAACCCCTGAGTTGTTGGAGCGCATTGCCAAGGTGCCGGCCGCCGCGCTCGGTTCGGTACGCATGAAGCCCACCGCCGACGACGTCGCCAAGGTCATCGAGACCTTTAAGAAGTTCAACATTCGCTACTTCTTTTACATCGGTGGCAACGACACCGCTGAAACTGCGCATATTGTCGAGCAACTCTCGGCCGAGCAGGGCTATGAAATGCGCTGCTTCCACGTGCCGAAGACCATCGACAACGATCTGCGCGTGACCGATCACTGCCCGGGTTATGGTTCGGCGGCGCGCTTCGTCGCCCACGCCTTCCAGGGCGATGACCGCGATAACCGCTCGCTGCCCGGCGTGAAAATCAACGTCGTCATGGGTCGCCATGCCGGTTGGTTGACTGCCGCATCGGCATTGGGTCGTCGTTCGAAGGAAGACGGGCCGCACTTGATCTACCTGCCGGAACGTACCTTCGATCCGAAGCAATTCCTGGCCGATGTAGAAGATTGCTACAACCGCATGGGGCGCTGCATCGTCGCCGTTTCCGAAGGCATTCACGACGCCGACGGCAAGCCCTTCCTCCAGGTCTACGCCGAGCAAGCCGGTTCGGCGATGGCCGGTCAGCAAGACAGCCACGGCAACGTGCAGTTGTCCGGAACCGGAGCACTAGGCGATGCACTCGCCAACTTGGTCAAGGAACACCTTGGAGGAATTCGCGTGCGCGCCGACACCTTCGGCTACCTGCAGCGCTCGTTCCCGGCCGATTGTTCCGAAATCGATCAAAAAGAAGCGCGGCAGGTCGGTCGCGACGCGGTTTCAGCTGCAACCTCCGGCGAGCACCAAAGCGGATCCATCGCCATTCGCCGAAAGGACGGCGACACCTACGACTTTGAAACCTTCGTCACGCCGTTGAACACGGTGGCGAAGCACACTAAAGACATGCCGGACGAGTTCATCTCCGGCCACAACGACGTAAGCCAGGCCTTCCTGGATTACGCAATGCCGCTGACCGGCGGCGTCGAGCCTATGAGCGACTTGAGCAACCATCCCATCGCCGTCGAGGCGAATTAGCACTGTCGATCCGGGCGTAGCCCGAGGCTCTACCACCACCACTTAAGAATCATGATTCTCACAACTCTCTTGATGATGCAGGGACCAGTTTTGGCTCCGGCGGAAACCGGCGAAGGTCGTTTGACCTTGCCGAACCCGCTGAACGCCGATTCGGACCTGTCAATCTTCGGGCGCTTCCAGCAGGACTTCGCCTGGATCGATGACGAGAACTTCGGCACTCCTGACGGATCCGAAGCACGCCGCGCCCGCATCGGTGTCGCCGGCAACCTTGCGGAAGGCTTGGACTTCAAGATGGAAGTGGACTTCGCTTCCTTCAACGGTTCCGGCGCTGCTTTCACCGACACCTACCTGAAGTTCAGCGGTCTGCCGCTGGGCAAGGTACAAGTTGGCCACTTCAAGGAGCCGTTCAGCCTCAACGAGCTGACCTCCAGCCGCTTCATCACCTTCACCGAGCGCAACGACACCTTCGCTCCGGCGCGTAACACCGGTGTGATGCTGTCCGACAACACCGACGAGTTCACTTGGCAGGCAGGTGCCTTCTGGGAGACCGGCAAGAACTTGGACACCAACGGCAACGACACCGCATTCACCGCGCGTGCCGTCTTCCGTCCGACTTACGCCGATAAAGGTGCAAGCTTGGTTCACCTCGGTGCTGCCGTATCGCTGCGCGAAAGCGAGTCCGGTGCTTACGGTCAGGACACCACTGGTGGCATTCACCTGTTGGGTGGCGACTTGGCCATGGCCAGCATCGCCGCTGACGACCTGACCTTGATCGGTTTGGAAGCTGCATGGCAAGAAGGCCCGGCCCACGCCGAGCTGGAATACGTCATGGCGGAAGGTGACGACGATGGCTTCTCCACCTGGTACCTGCAAGGTGGGTACTTCCTGACCGGCGAGAGCCGCGGCTACAAGACTTCGTCTGCTGCGTTCAACCGCGTCAAGCCGAACACGCCGTACGGGGAAAGCGGCAACGGTGCTTGGGAAGTTGCAGCACGCATTAACGCGGTCGACCTTTCCGAAGGCGCTGCCAACCAGGAAGCAACTCAAATCGCTTTGGGTCTGAACTGGTACCTGACCAGCCACACCCGCGTCATGTTCTCGGTTTACTCCGGCGACTCCGACGCCCTGGCTGAAGACGTCATGGGTGCTGTCATCCGCTTCGCGTTTGACTTCTAAGTTTCAAACCGATCGGCTCCTTTGAACCTTGGGGCCGGTCGGGACTCGCTGATCATTGTGCGGAATGATTGGTGAATCACTTCTTGAGAGGTGCTCTGGTGAGCACCTCTCTTTTTTTTGTGAGGCGGCGGTGTAGGATTGGGTTCGCGCAGGTGTGCGCGGGGTGCCTGATGAAACATCTGAGAACCTTGATTTGCTGTGTTGCCGCTTGGGTCAGTTTGACCGGCGGGTTTTTGTCGGCTGTGGATTGCACCGGGATTTATTACGCCGACGGCGGCGTGGTTCTGGCGGGCAATAACGAGGACTACTGGCGGCCGGATACGCGCATGTGGACGGTGCCGGGGGAAGACGGCAAGAATGGACGCATTTACTTCGGCTTTGCCGACATGTTCCCGCAGGGCGGCGTGAATGAGAAGGGTTTGTTTTTTGACGGCTTTGCCACC
The DNA here is from genome assembly GCA_964344765.1 of uncultured Planctomycetales bacterium. Classification (GTDB taxonomy): domain Bacteria; phylum Planctomycetota; class UBA1135; order UBA1135; family UBA1135; genus JACNIZ01. The sequence goes on from CAYFOM010000052.1 coordinate 16,707, forward strand.
TTCTCGCTGCCGGTGAAGGGGCAGGCGGGGAAGGAAACTTACCGCGGCAATTTGATTGATAAGGCGATGGCCGATTGCGGCAGCGTCGCCGAGGTCGTCAGTTTGTTTGAGAATTACGACCTGAGTTTTTTGTCGACGGCGATGCTGATGTTCGGCGACAAGCACGGCGATTCGGTGATCATCGAAGGCGAGCACATGATTCGCAAGCAGGGCAGCCATCAGGTCGTGACGAACTTCTATCAGTCACGCATGCGGCCGGAGAATTACAACTGTGCGCGCTTTGAAACTGCGAATCAAATCATTGAAGCCAACCCGCAGATTGACATCGACGTGATGCGGCGGGCGCTGGCCGCCACTCATATCGAGCGCGATTCGCCGACGCAGTATTCGAATATTTACGATCTGACCAACGGCAAGATTTACTTGTACCACTTCCATAACTACGAGAACGTCGTCGTACTCGATATGAAGGAAGAGCTGGGCAAAGGCAAACGCGTGGTCGAGATTGCGTCGATGTTCCCGCAGACCTTCGCTTGGGTGCAGTACCAGAAGGAGGCGCGGGCAAAGTTGCAAAAAGAGATTGATGCGCGCCGCGATCCGAAGATCAAAAACTGGGCATACCAGCCGGTGAGTGGGCGCTACGAGGTGACCACCGAGTCGTCGCGCTGGGAGGAAATCGTCATCAGCTTGAAGGACAATAAGCTTTGGGTGCAGGTGGATGATCAGCCGGTCGAGGAACTCATTCCCGAAGGCAAAGATCGCTACTTCCACATGGATTTCAACGGCTCGTACACCTTTGAATTCATGCGCGATTCCAGCGGCAAGGTCAACGCGTTGGAGTTCGTCGGTTTCGGCGCGCGCATTCAGGCGAAGAAGAGGTTCCGCTAGGGGCGACCGCGTTGGCAGCCGCCCCAATGGGTGCGGTTAATTCACCTGCACCGCTGCCGTGTTGGATGCGTATCCCCAAGGTTGCAAGGTGGCGAAGGCGAAGTGCAGCCAGCGACCGGCAAGACTGGCCGGCAACGGACCCATAGTGTCGAGTTGGGCGTGGGCATTTCCGGCGGCATCGAGCTGACCGGTAAAGCCGACGAATCCCGGCTGGCCGAGGTTGGCGTGCACGTGATCGAACACCGCATCGCGATTCAGCGGGGCGGTTTGGCCGTTGGGCATGGCCACGCCCGGCAACGTACCTGCAGACGTCGCGCCGATTACGTAGGTGTTGCCGGCGTGGGCCAATCCGCCGCTGAGGGAAAAATCGACAATGCCTCCGGTTGTGTGATCCAGCGTGGTCGGTGTTGCTTGGATGGTCAGCGGCGCCCACTCGATGAGTGCGCGGTACTTCGGCGCTTCACTCAACGGTTGATCCATGTATTCCAACGCGCCCCACGAGCCGTAGCGGCTCCAACGATCCACAAATGAGTAGTTGGCAAACAGCTCGACGCCTTCGCGGTTCAGCATGTCGAGATAGGTGACGTATCGGTCGTACATCTGCGGATGGCGGTTGGCGTCGTTCAAAATCTGAGTCAGCTGCGCATCGTTTTCGGCGCCAAAAATGCCGACGAAATGCTGACCTCCTTCATAGCAAATCAAACTCATGCCTTGTTGGTCGGCGAGTTGCTTTTGCTGTTGAACGTAGATCTGTTCGCCGTCGATCGCCGCCGGGCTGTAGGCGTGGATGATTTCGTCGACGGTTGGGTAATTCGGCACGTTCGGCGGTAGTTCCGCAGGCGTGAAGTTATGACCGAAGTACGGAGCGATCGCCAGCGCATCCGGCATCACGTAATTCGGATTGGTTGCAGGGCTGTTAAGCGCTTGCACCCGCACTTGGCTGACATAAGTGTTGGACGACTGCGTGGCCATCACTTTGACTAGCCGCGCCGGGTCGCCGAACTCCTGTTCGAATATTTCCCAAATTTGAGCCGACCGCAGGCTGACAAAGTATTGCCCGGCATGCCATCGATCACCGTGCAGCCCCAACGCTTCCCCTTGGTCGGCCACCCAGCTGGTTTGGGTGAATATCGGATTCCAGGTTTCGTTGGAGTACTCGACATACAGCTTCAGAGCGGGGTCAAGATTGTCGCGCCAAAGCATGGCGGTGCGGCGCACATAATCATCATCGGCTTGATGGGGGATGCACAGCCATGCATCCGTCTGCAGCTGATTGCTGAGTTGAATCATCCACTCCATCGCCACGCCGTGCGATGCCTGGGTGTAATCGGTCGGCAGCGCGCGTTCGTCCCAACTGTCGACCCACGAGTGATTGATTGCGCCGGTATCCATGAAACGCAAATTGGTGAAAGGCGCGAGCCGCTGTAGATAGAGCGGGTGGAAAGGCTGCGTTTGGTAAGTACTTTCAAAGCCCGGCATGATCAAGCGCAGGTTGCGCACTGGATCGGTAGCGGCTGATTGTTGGATATGGAGGAAGAAGTTCGTATCAACGCCGATGGTCGCCGGAATGGTCACCGTCGTCGTTCCACCGCTCAACGTGATCGGCGGGCTGACGTGCGTGCCGAGGATTTGAATCACGCCGGTTCCCTCAACGATCAACGTGTGATCGCCGCTGATGAAAGTCGGCAGGATGGTGTGCACAGTGTGCTGGTTGCCATCGCTGGCGGTGAACGGAATTTGCAGCGGCCAGCCGTCGGCATCGCGAGGAAGATCACCAGCCATTCCACTATCCCATTCGGTGCCACCCACGCTGCGCGTCATCCATACCCGCGCCGCTTTCATTTGATCGACGAACATCCAATCGCTCATCCAATCGTTGACATAACCAAGATTCATCGCCATGTGCATGCGCCGCGGCGGCAGCTCGGTGAAGCGCGCATGAATGACCTTGTCGGCATCCATCGTGATCGTGCGCGGATTACCGGTTCCGCTGACGTCGCCCTGCCAGCCACCGAAGCGGAAACCCGGATTGGCGTTGCTGTGCAATACCACCTGCGATCCGGCGACAAACAAATCGCCGGCCGGTTGGGTGCGCGCATCGCCGCCAAAATCCGACGACAAGGTCATGCTGTGCACCGGCCCCGGATCGACGATGCCGAAATCCTGGATCGTCGTTCGGTGGCCACCAAACTGAGCACCGTGTGCGTAAATCCGGAACTCGACGGGCGCGGCAATGCCGTCGTAACCGCTCAACGGGAATATGAAACTGTGATCCATATGCCACAGCGTGCTTTTGTCCTGCGGTTCGGTAGTGAACAGCTGCTGCCCCTCGGCAAAGCCGTCGATGCTGCTGAAGATTGAGTACTCAGTTGCCGAATGCCAATCCAGTCGACCGGTGGTCAGCTGGATTTGCATGCCGCCCAAATCCATCGTGCCGATGTTTGGGGATAGCGTGAAATGTAGATACTGCTGATCACGAATCGCCTCAGCCAGCGTACTGCCGGGGTCGGTGGCGGTGGCGTCGACCGAAAAAGCTAGCGCGTCGTCTATGCCGGAAGCCGGAACAATCCCAGCCCCTAACTCCCAACCGCTATAGCTTAAATTCGGCGCCAACTCCAAGGTCGCCGTCCACGGCGTATTCAGCGCCGGTTCGACTCCTTGAAAATCGCAAACCAATGTGTTCTGCGCCGCAGCCAACGTGCAAAGCAAAAGCGCCATCAAGGCTGAACCTATTCTGCGAATCATCATTCCGGCAAAATACGCTCGCCCGATGGCGCACCCTTCCTCTATTCGATTGCGATTTTGAAATGTTCCTCCGAACTTCCCGTTGCGGCAGAGATGGCTTTGCCTTTGCGTTTACAGCGACGCGCCGTTAACTAGCGATTTGAATGCATTGAGGTTCAGCGAGATGCCGATGAACCCTTGGTAGTCCAATTTTCCGCCACCGGTGGGATCAAGGGCGCCGACTCCAACTTGCACTGCAAATTCCGGCGCAATGTCGTAGCCGATGCCAATGCATTTATAGCTTCCGGTTTCACTGCCCCCTTCAAAGTCGCCTAGGGAATGACCGTAAAAGACCGAAAACCGTTTCCACGGGCTAGCATTTTTGATGGGAATTGTTTGATTTGACCACGAGGCAGTTTGATCCCATTTGGATACTTCGGCCCTAACCTCTGCCGCTTGTTTATCGCCGGATTTTTGATCGTCATTTAGCGCTTCAGTGATGTTTTTCTTCGCCTCTTCGCTGATCGTTACGGCATTGGAATACCAACGTCCGGCAGGATACGCCTTGACGGAAAACAGGTATCCAGAGAAGTCGTCATCGCCACTTCGGGCAACGCCGTAACCGGCTCCGATGTCGAAGAAACCCGGATTTTCGACTTTAATTTCTTCGTCGCTGGCGAGCACGCCGAGGGGTTCCATGGTTCCGCAGCTCGGCAGGAGCAGGGCCAGTCCGAAAAGGGCCAGAGCCTTCTTGGGGGAGAAATGGTTGAATTGAGACCACATGTAGTGGCACACGAACTGTGTTGAATTACCTGCCAAATTCCTAACAAAAAAACTTATTTGGCCGATCGCCGGTTTGCGTTCGTGTTTGCTTTTGATGACTGGAAATAGATTTGCGCTCGGCGAGCTTCTTTGGAAGAATCCATTGGGCGGCGAGAATTCGTTCGCGCCGTTTTTAGCCACCTGCATGGAAACTTCATCCCCTCTGACCGAAGCACAGGTATGTGCGGTTTTGGATCGCATCCAAGGTGGGGATCGTTCTGCGAAGGAAGAATTGTTCCGCCTGCTTTACAACGAGTTGTATGGTCGCGCGCGCCGACAAATGCAGGGGCAACCGGCCGGGATCAGCCTGCAAGCTACCGAATTGGTGAATGAGGCTTACTTGCGCCTGGGCGGAAATCGCGGCCAGTCGTGGCGCAGCCGTCAGCATTTTCTGGCGACGGCGTCGTTGGCGATGCGCCATGTTTTGATCGACTACTTTCGCAAGCGCAACAAGCGCAGCAACCGCGCGAATTTGGAAGTGGAAGAGTTGGCGGCGGTTTTTGAAGATCGCTCAGTGGATTTGGAGGCGTTGGATGTGGCGCTGACCGAGTTGCGCGAAGCCGATCCGGACATGGCGCAGGCGGTGGACTTGCGGTTTTTCGGTGGCGTCAGCGTGGAAGAGACGGCCAACATTTTGGATATCAAACTCCGCACCTTCAGCCGCCGTTGGGCGACGACGCGGGCGTGGCTATTTCGTCGGGTGAACCGTGGATAAAAAACGCTGGCAGCGCATTCAGGAGTTGTGCGAGCAGGCACAGTCGATGGCGCCGGTCGAGCGCGACGACTTCTTGGCTGAGCAATCGTCGGATGATCTCAGCATTGCTGATGAAGTGCGCTCGATGCTGGCGGGAGTTCCGCCGTCGGAGTTTTTGAATGCGCCGAGCAATTTGCCGCCGGAGGAGTCGTATTCCGGCGGTGGGCTGGAAGGCTTGAAGATGGGCGAGTTCGAGCTGATCGAGGAGATCGGCCACGGTGGGATGGGGGTGGTCTATCGCGCCCATCAACCGGGTTTGGAGCGCGATGTCGCGGTCAAGATTCTGCCCAAGATTCGGACTGGGGATGAGCAGGCGTTGGAGCGATTTCGACGTGAAGCCAAGGCGGCGTCCAATCTGAATCATCCAAATGTGGTTCCAATTTTGAGTGTAGGTGAAAGTCACGGCATGGCGTGGTACGCGATGACGTTGATTGAAGGCCAGGATCTTGGTGCGTTCATCCACGACCTCAAATCCGGCTCATCCAAAGCCGAGGCAGTCTTTGGCAAATTCGGCACCGACGATTACTTCCGCAACCTAGCCGCCGCCTTCGCCCAAGTATGCGACGCCGTGCATTACGCCCATCAATCCGGCGTCATCCACCGCGACATCAAACCCGCCAACATTCTTTTAGATCCAAACGGCAAACTCCTCCTCACCGACTTCGGCCTAGCCAAAGACGAGCGCTTCGGCTCCATGTCCGTCTCCGGCCAGCTCCAGGGCACGCCGCACTACATGAGCCCCGAGCAAGCCCGCGCCAGCGTCAACAAGATTGACCACCGCACGGATATCTATTCGCTGTCAGTCGTTCTTTACGAGCTGCTAAGTCTCAAGCGCCCATTTGGGGGTGATTCCGCGTTGGAGGTCCTTGACCAAATCCTCAAGCAACAGGTGCGGCCACTGCATTCGTCGGCGTTTGGTGTCCCAATGCCACTTTCTATTCTCGCTGAGAAGGGGATGGATAAAGATGCCCATGGACGGTTCGGAGAGGTAAGTGACCTTGCAACCGATTTGCGGCGATATAGCAGAGGAGAGGCAATTCATACCTTAGGCCCGACCCGACTAACTCGTGTAATTGAGAGTATCCGTCGAAACCAACGGGGTCTTCGTAAAGTCGGCTTCGTGGTTGTAACTGGGGTCGCACTCGGAATCGGTCTACCCCTATGGATGCGGTATGCCCAAATGATCCCAGTCATTATTGAAGATACTGGAGATGGATGGGAAGCCGAAGTTTATGAACATAATTGGGAGCTAGGTACCTTGAGTTTCCTCGGCACAAGGGAGAGCAACTTTCGCCTCAGCGAGGGAGACTATCGAATTGTGGTTCGACTAGGGGATCAATACAGTGAATTCACTCGTTATATAAGGACAGGTAGTGCGCCGGTTCGACTTGCACCACGGCTTGGCGCATTCGAGGACAAAGGAATGATTAAGATCGAAAAATTTGAGGTCCAAGACCTAGGGTTCGATGAAATCAATGATTTTCAATGGAGCGGATATGCTTCGAAAGATATCTCTGTCAATGATATCTGGGTAGACATTGCAGAGGTTTCCAACGCAGATTATTGGGAATACCTCAAAGCGCAGCCTGGAGCTGAAGTTCCCCTCCATTGGGATGATCCGGCATCTCCTTTTGTTCTTCAGCAAGTATTAACGTGGAGCGAAATTCCAAGGCATGCAGAGGATTGGGGTAGGTTGCCCGTCATAGGTCTAACCCAAAGTGCGGCACAACAATACGCAGAATGGTCTGGCAAGCGGTTGCCGACTTCATGGGAATGGATGGCAATTGCGAGGGGTGAAAAAGATCGACAGTTTCCTTGGCAAGAGAAGATGTCAGATTTGCCAAAAGATGTAGTCGTAGGATTCGAGTCGAATGATCGAACAACGCCTTGGCCTGGCTACTGGGACTATGTTCGCCTAGCAGATGAGCCACCGGTTTGGGATGTCCAACCGGACTTTGGCATTTGGAACATGTATGGAAATGTCTCCGAATGGACAGAATCTCCCTTAATCAAAGTTGAGCACAAAGGGGAACAGCCTAAGCCCCAACTCTCTAATTTCATTGCCATGGGTGAATGCTGGCTTTCTGGTTCAGAGAACCCACGAGAAATTGGAGAGCTCGCCCCACTGTCACCCTCAGTTCGGTGGGTGGGCTTTCGATGTGTTAAGGGAACTTACCTGGATAAATAGTGTGGAAAGATAAATGGAAAGTACGGATAAGTTAGAGAAGTTTTTTTGGGTCAGCGTGTGCTACCACGATGATTGGTCACATAAGTTGTCAACCCTGGAAGTGGCAAAGGCATTAAAGCGACAGGTCAGATGCTACGTGGTTGATAAATTAAAATGGGCTACCTCAAACAAGTTTGGGGAGAAGGACAATATCGAAGTCGTTGATGGAGGCATGGTTTTGAAGGTGCCAATTGAGGAACCCTCTGATGCGAACTTAACTGATGAAGATATTTTTGAAGCGCTAAATGAAAAGGCTTTGGAGGCAATAGACAAGGTCTTGGCAAAAAGATCCCCAGCAAACTTTCAACTGTCCTTAGATCAAGCAACATCTTTTCTGTAAAAAGCAGCAGACTCATCAAATGCCTTCCA
>CAYFOM010000053.1:0-24481 GCA_964344765.1 uncultured Planctomycetales bacterium
ATGGAAGGCATTTGATGAGTCTGCTGCTTTTTACAGAAAAGATGTTGCTTGATCCTCGCCGAGCAATTCCAAAAAGCAGGCGAAGGCATTGGCGTGCAATTTTTCCATAACGTGCACGACGCATTGCGGGGCCTGAATCGCGTTGCAGTAAGTGACAGCGGCGATTTACCGATTGCGCTGGACGAAGTCGATCTATTCGAAGGCTGGCACAACCGCGAAGACCTACTCAACGCCGACGCCGGTTTAACCAGCGCGCAAATCGCCATCGCCGAAAGCGGAACCCTAGTTCTCATCGGAAACCAAGAACGCCACCGCCTAGTCTCGCTAGTCCCCCCAATCCATATCTGCCTACTCCGCCGCAAAAACATCGTCGGCACCATGAGTGAAGCCCTCACTCAAATCCAATCCACTCCCAAACTCAGCCCGCTGGTCACCTTCGTAACCGGCCCATCGCGAACCGCCGACATCGAACTGCAACTCGTGCTCGGCGTGCACGGCCCGCGTGAGTTACGGTTGATATTGGTTTAGGGGGTTATTTTCAATAGGCCTTGGCCTGGGGTGATTTCAAATTTCAGATTTCCCGCCTGCTCAAGACCCTCACTCGAAGGTATAGATATTAAGTAATCACCAACAGACAATGTTCCTATTAATTTGCCATTGTTTTCAGCTAAGAGATGTGTGCGAGCAACTCCATGGGAACAATCTAATAGATTAATCCCAGCCCAGGCTCCGTCTACTCCGCGCTGATAAAGGCCAATTTGGTTCGCAATGTTTAATTCGCCCAAGTCAATTTCGACCTGACGCGCGCCTTCAAGGGTGATTGATTGTGGGGGAGAATCTGGGTTACTCGAGGTTTCAGCTTTTACCCACGTTTGACCGTAGCCTTTGTTGTAAACAAGAACTTCTATTGGGCCTTTCGGTAGACCAGAAATCTTCCGATGCCCGGTCCGCGTGTTGTTGCCGATGTCGAAGACGGAAAGCGGGAGCCCGGATTGAGAAAAGAAGACTGCGGAATCGGCAAGCGGATTCCCTCGGCCGTCAGTGATTTCCAGATTTAGATAGTTTCCCTTTTCAAGGTATGTCGTTACTGTTGCGTTGGGTGCCGATTCAGTTATTGAAAATGAAACCGGCCTTGTTTCATAGGCCCCTTCAACGAAATCGCTATAAACGCCAGAACCCACTATGGCAACGTAATTACCCACTGCCAAGTTTGCAATAGTTCTTTCTCCTAGAGGGTCAAGATGACCTCCACTCGCGCTGGGAAGCCTTTTTCCGTCTTCAGAAAGTACTACGAAAGGACAACCAGGAATCGGCTTTTCTGTTTGGGCATCAACAGCTTTAATGGCAATGGAACCAGCCGAAACCTCAAGTACGACTTCGTCCCGTAGTTTGTCCGGTGCCACTGAATACCTGTGGGCATTGACCACTCCGGGCCGCCGGTATTCCAAGTGCAATGGGGCTTCAGGCAGCACATCATCGATAACGAAAGAACCATCGGTTGGTGCTACAGCGGTTCGCTTACTTTTCTGTCCATGTTGATGGCTGACAATTTCTCCATAGCTTGCTGGCAAGTTGCCGACAAGGACTAAGCCCCGTACTTCAACTGAGTCAGTGATCTCTTCCAAGACCAGCAATGGGTTGTCTTCCCCTTTCCAATCCGTGACCTGGGGGAATGGAGGAACAGCACCCAGAACGGAAAAGATACTTACCTGAGTTGGGCTGCTTGGGTCGATCATAAAGCTAGCTTGCCCATCCTTGTTTGTCCGGACCGGTCCAAAGATTGTCCAATCCTCGGTTGTCAAACTGACATCTAGGCCTTCCATTGGCAATCCGTTTGCAGAGTAAAGTTGAACCGTTCGTCGTTCAAGCCCTTCGATGCCAAGCTGAATAATTGATTGCTGATGTATAGCTAAATCGTACGCCTTAGATTTCCAGGTTCCAAGGTCCTCTTGGATTACGAAGAAGCACCACGTTCCCTTGGGCAATGAACTGAACTCGAATTCACCATTGATGTTTGCCAGGGTTGAGATCCCAGGGAGCGTTTGGACCGGGCCATCAGAATTGTGGGCCAGCCGGATCTCTGCGTTTTGAAGAGCAACCCCGTTTAGCAAGACTCGCCCTTGGATGGAGATAGTTTCATCAAAGACTACTTCCAAATACTCCTCGGGGAGCTCTGCTGGAATAACGGGCAATCGTTTGTAAATGCCTTGATATTCAACTACAAGTGTGAACCGATCTTCCCCGGCCTTTTCAATGATTTGAATCTCGCCACTCTCGTTTATTACATGGCTCGAGTCCGGATCCAGAAGGTATTTCGGGATGTCCGCATGTGGTTCTACCCAACTAATTGGCCAGACCAATGCGCCTTGGGCCGGAGCGGTCCCACCACCTCTGGCAACACTTACACTGACGGTAATCAGCTTTTGTTTTAATGGGTTTTCGTTCAAGCCGAGTGGGGCTTCCGCCCTAGCAGATGGGAATTGAACACCCGGACTACTTTGTGCCTCTTGAGGCGTCTGCGACCCAGATTCAGTCGCAGGGGAATCATCCAAAACTAAAGCGGGCTTTATTCCAGAGTCTGAAAACTCCAACCATACCCATCCAGCGATTAAAGCTAGGAGCAAGTAGAACAAAGCCCGCGACGGTTTCATTTTTAGATCTCGGTTTCGCAAGGAGTGCAGTCAAGGCGCAAATCCAATGCTGCGCCAGGGGTCCATTCTGCGTTCTGGGAATCCCATGACTCAAGGGTGATTTGGCCAATGTCAGTGGTTCCACATCCGGCGATGAGATCCCAATTCAGGGAGTAAATATTCCAGCCAGGATTGTTTGGATCGGGGCCTCCGTAGACCATGTCTCCTCCCAGGCCGGAAGCTGAAACGCGCATGGATCCAGAAGCCGGGATCCTGACTTCTACGGTTCCATCCGCCTCACAGAAGACTGGGCTATTGCAATCTCCATCCGTCACGGAGTCAATTGACCAACCAGTAACTATGAGGTAAGTGCGCAGGGGGCCGACTGCGCTTGGCCCTGTAGCGGATGTGACCGTTGCAAAGCAGCCAACTGGCTCTTGGGGTGCAAGAAATGCAAGTGTTAGAGAAACTAGTGCAAGTTTGATCATTTGATCATGCTAATTTTAATTCCTTGGCAATTCAAGGAGAAATGTAGTCGATGCTACAGCGCAATTTCAATCCACGATATCGAGCTTCAACTTATGTAGAAAGCTTCCGGCGCATTCGAACAGAATAATTCGGTGCTCATTCGGCGGTGGAACATAGTTTTCATGGAGACTACCGTGTAGACCTCCTAAGAGGAGAGTTCAGTCATGGAAGCCGACATTGTTCAAGCAGCCCTCAGGGCGGGGGAGTCTTTCTTTTCTCGTGCGCAAGAGATTCCCGTTTTGGAGTCTCCAAAACCCGAAGATGTACGTGCGCATATACAGGGGAGATATTCATTCGCACAACCAGTCGCGCCGAATGAACTGGTGCAAGACATAAGCCGAATGTTGGAGAAATGGGCGGTGCATGTCGTGCACCCGCGCTACTTTGGTTACTTCAACCCGACGCCGTTGCGTGAGGCTATTTCGGGCGACGTCCTCGCTGCGTTTTTTAATCCTCAACTTGCAGTCTGGTCGCACGCACCCGCCGCGGTGGAAATGGAGCAGCATGTTTTGTCTTGGATTGCGCGTAAGTTGGGAATGCCGGAATCCGCAGCGGCACACTTTACCTCGGGAGGGTCCGAAGCCAATCAAACTGCGGTGATTGCAGCGCTCACTTCGAAGATTCCTGAGTACGGAGCAAAAGGTCTGGCGGGAGCATCGGCGCCGCCACTGGTTTACCATTCGGCTGGCGCACATGATTCATTCACCAAGATCTGTCATATGACCAGCGTCGGTCGGGAGGGATTGCGCATCATTCCTGTGGATCAAAAACTGCGAATGAACGCAAATGCTCTGCGCGCTCAAATTGTGAAAGATTTAGAGCAAGGTTCGAAACCGGTCATGGTTGTAGCAACCGCCGGCACCACCGCCGCCGGTGTGCTTGACCCCCTCAACGAAATCGCGTCGATTTGTAAGGAGTTCGATTTATGGTTCCACGCCGACGCCGCTTGGGGCGGTGCCGCTGCACTTAGCCCTTCGTTGCGCCAGCATCTACGCGGGATCGAACTCGCCGACTCGATCACTTGCGACGCCCACAAGTGGTTCAACGTCACCATGGGCGCGGGCATGTTTTTTAGCCGCCATCCGCAGGTCATCGAGGAAGCCTTCCGAGTCAGCACCGACTACATGCCGAATCTCAACCAGGGTTCGGTGGATCCATTCGTCACCTCGGCTCAATGGTCGCGGCGCTTCATCGGCCTGAAGTTGTTCATGGCAGTGGCCGGCCTTGGCGAGGAGGGCTACGCCAAGATGATCGACCAGCAGGCCCGAGTTGGGAATTACATGCGCGAGCAACTCACTCAAGCTGGTTGGCGCCATGTTTCGGAATCGCCGCTGCCGGTTTGTTGTTTCACTCATCCCAAGTTCGACGCGAACCCGAGCGCCCTAAGCCAAACCCTGGATCACATCTTGAAACGCGCCCGCGTCTGGATCTCCAAAGTCCAGCTCGACGGCACCGAAGCTCTGCGCACATGCATTACTTCGCGCCTGGCCACTGAAGCGGACGTGGATGTTTTGATCGAGGAATTAAACCTAGCACTTGAGGGTAGTCGCGCTACTTAACCCGCTGCAGTTCAATCTCATTGAAGCCAACGGCGGCAAGCCCTTCGTCGCCCGGGAACACCTCGAGCACTTCAATTTCGAAGCTCTTGATCTTCAACACTTTGCCCAAGTCAATTGAAGTCTTCTGCCAATCATTATCAACCATTATTGCTTCCGACCAACGGTTGGAACCATTCAACCTATAGCGCAGCCGTTTGATCCTAGCACTACGCGTGTGGTCGGGGTGCGGCACGTTAAAGGCGTGGCTTAAAATCATGGTGTTGGCGCGGATGGAAGCATCTAGCTCAACTTGAATCGACGGCAGCGGGTCATCGTCGGCGCTCATCCAACCAGTTGCCTGGAATTGATCACAAGAATAAGACGCAGCCCACTTTTCATTGATCACGCTGGATGCAGTGCAAGTAAGTTCCATGTCCGCCAACAAATTGCGCGGGCTATTTGCATATTCCTCCATGCGCGGAACCCAGCAAAGTTGAAACGGGATATCCGCAGCGACCGAGCGCAACGTCATCCAAGTATCCGAATCCTCAAGTTCGCCGTCGAGCGGAACAATATCCATTTCGACTAAAACCTGCCAAACTCCAGGCGCATCAAAGGTGCCGCTCCAGGCAAACCGACGCCGATTCATAGGTTTGCCGGGTTCTTCAATCGGAATTTCGATCACCCGCTCGACGGGTCGAATCGCGGACTTGTGCTCTAAGCGGTAACGCACCGCGGCAACTCGGGGGCCGTCTTCATTCGGCCAGGTTTGGGTTTCGGCAATTCGATCACCAACCGATGAAACCCAAAGCGAAATTTTGCCGCGGCCTGAAGCGCGCATGGAAATTGGGCGACTGGGATCATCTCGCCCAAAACTATATTGATCTCTACCTGGCCCCGCATCGACCTCGCCGCCGGTTGCCGCCATACCGCCGACGGTGGCGCGACTAAGGAACAACAACGCGAAACAGGATTGCGATTGATTGTTTCGCCAGCGGCCATTCCCGGACTGTTTGTCTACCAAAAACTGAGCGCCTTCTTCATACCAACGATGACCGCCGAATTCATCTAAGCCCATCAAGTCCGCAGTTCTTTCCAAACCGTATAGATAATAAAAGTGACGACTAGCTATCCCCCTGGCACCCTTCTCCGGACATGGATTGCTCCTGACCAAAAAGTGGTCCCCTAACCAAGCCACACCCTGATCGCGGACGGCAACCGCTTCGGCATTTTTCCCTTGGCTGTGCATCAAGGCAATTTGCAAAACGGTGACTCCGGCGGCGGTCATGCTTCCGGTTACTGCGCCAGAGTTCGTTCGATATTGAAAACCAACCGGGCTCACGCTGCCAGTTACGGCGGGCGTTCCTTTTACTTCAACCGCGTATTTCAGACCGGCACTGGCAAAGCGTCGCCAAACTTTGTTGGGAACCTTCATCCCATTTTCGGCAGCGACGTGCAAAGCCAGAGCGGCGTATTGAGTATTGGAAAGATCAATGGTGCCGGTGGGGTAACCGTAGCCATCATTCTTTTGCCACTTGACCATGCGATCCACCATACGCTGCAAATGTTCTTTGTCGGCGTCATCCTTATAAGCAGTTTCCGCCAAGATGGCGCAGGCCAGGGAATAGGTCTTTTGCGGCGGATGGCGCCTGACAAATTCGCGGCCGTTGCGAATCGCCGGATGATCCGGAGATAGGCCGCTCTTGAGCAAGGTGTACAAAGCCAGCGAGGTCATTCCCGCCGGATAGCCGGGCAAAGCGGCCCGCCACGATCCGTCAATTTCCTGTTGGGCCAGCAACGCTTCCACGCCTCGGTCTATGGCCAGGTTGACGGAAATCTGTAAATCTGGGTCGATAGCCTTTTCGTCGCCGGCGGATTGGAACGGCAGGGCGATAAGCGAAATTAACGCGCACATGGATAGGAACATCGCACCATCCTAGCAACCGTCGTCTAAACCGAACGCTTGACCGGCTTAGCTGAGAATTCGGTCAAGAGAATCCCTCGTTGCCAGCTGCTAAAATTCCGCCATGGCGGCGACGGAATTTAAATGTGAACTCTCTTGGTCTGCGAGTCGGGCGAAGGAATTTGAGCGGTGCCGTCGCGAGAATTGGTATTCGCGTTATGGGTCGTGGGGGTGGTGGACCGAGAAGCCACGCGGCGAGAAATACCAGGCAATGGTTCACAAGAACTTGACGTCGCTGCCGGCGTTTACCGGCGACGTCATCCACCGCGCGATCGAGCGCTGGTTCCAATTGCGCAAATCCGGCAGCCAGATGACTGCGCAGGAGTTGTTCGAGGAATCGCGCGAGCTATTCCGCCAGGGGTGGCGTCAGTCGTCGACGGACCTGTGGGCAGAGCGGCCGAATAAGTCGACTCACCTATTCGAGCACCACTACAAGTGGGACATTTCCGCCGATCGCACCAACGCGGCCAAGGATTTGATGACGCGCTCGGCCAAGTATTTCATCGAATCGGCCGAGCTGGCGCCGGTGCGCAGCTCGAACCCCGATTCGTGGCTGTCGGTGGAATCGCTCGACACCTACCAATTCCTCGGCACCAAGGTTTACGCGGTGCCCGACTTCGCCTACCAAGACGAAGAAAAGGTGCACATTTGGGATTGGAAAACCGGCAAGCCGCGCGAGGACGACATTTTCCAGCTCCACACCTACGCGCTGTACGCCTGCGAGCGCTGGCAGACCGATCCGGAAGACATCGTTCTTCACGCCGCGTATCTCGGCGAGGGCAATGTGCAGTCGATTCCGGTGCAGATCGATAAGCTCGGCGAGGCGCAGGACCGCATGTCGATGAGCATTCGCGAAATGATGGACATCCATTACGACCCGGATGTGGACGACTTTTTCGCCGAAAACTGGCAGCCGACCGGTGCGCCGGATGCATGTCGTTTTTGTCGCTATAAAGGAATGTGCGACGCTGCGCCGCAGAGTTAGGAAGTTGCCATGAGTTGGATGGGACTTTGGATGCAGGTGACCGGCGGCGAGCCGGTGCAGGGTGACTCGCCTTCGGAAAGTGAATTGATTGAAGGCGGTATGCCGATGGCCATGGAGGCTGGCGAGCCACCACCACCCGACTTCTGGTGGGACCGCCTCACCGAGTGGCTGCTCGAAATCACCGCGCGCAATCAATGGCTGCTTGCCGTCATTGTGCTCGGCACCGCATGGGCGGCGAATTGGGTGACCAAAAGGATCATCGTGCGCGTGCTGCGTTCCATGGCGTCGCGCACCAAAGCGGTTTGGGATGACCAGCTAATCAAGAACCGCGTTTTTGAAAAGCTCTCCCACATCGCGCCGGCGCTGGTGATTTACGCGTGGGCGTCGCTGCTGTTTCCCGACAACGGCACTTGGGAGGGTCACACTCAACGCCTGATGTTGGCGTTCATGATCGTCACCGGCGGACGCGTCGGCGGCTCGCTGCTGGATTCGGTGCTGAGCATCTTCCGCTCCAACGACACCACCGACAGCACCGCGCTGCGCAGTTACATCCAGGTCGCAAAAATCATGCTGTGGTTGGTTGTGGTCATCGTCGCCATTGCGGTGTTGATGAAGCGCAGCCCATTCGGCCTGCTCACCGGCCTCGGCGCGATGATGACCATCATCCTGCTGGTGTTCAAAGATTCAATCCTCGGTTTCGTCGCCAGCATCCAACTCACTCGCGACGATTTGATCCGCCGCGGCGACTGGATCCAAGTTCCTAAATTCGGCGCCGACGGCGACGTGATGGAAGTCACATTGCACGCGGTCAAAGTGCGCAATTGGGACAAAACCATCGCCACGGTCCCAACCCCGGCGCTGATCACCGGCGGATTCAAAAACTGGCGCGGCATGAGCGAATCCGGCGGCCGGCGCATCAAACGCGCGCTGAACGTCGACATGAACTCCATCCGTTTCGTCGACGACGCACTGCTGCAGCGGCTGAAGAAGGTGCAATACATCCAGGAATACCTCGATCAAAAAATCGACGAGGTCACTACCTGGAATCAAGAGAAAAACGTCGACGAATCCAGCTTGGTCAACGGTCGACGGTTAACGAACCTAGGAACTTTCCGCGCCTATGTGGAATCCTATCTGCGCAACCACCCGCGCATCAGCCAGCACCTGACCTTCCTGGTCCGCCAACTCGAGCCGGGGCCAAACGGCTTGCCGATCCAGATTTACGTCTTCTCGACCGAGCAGCGCTGGGTCCATTACGAAGGCATCGCCGGCGATATTTTTGATCACCTGCTGGCGATTTTGCCCGAGTTCGATCTGGCGGTATTCCAAAACCCGACCGGCGCGGATTTCCGCTTGGGCTTGACCGCGCCAGCCGACGATTAGGCCAAAACCGCCTCGCAAACCCTAAGTTGTGGCGAGATAGGGAAATAGTCCCTATCCTGGAATTACCGTCCGCGCCCCCGATTGACCAAATCTCCGGGCGGACAACTCCCTCCAGGAAACAGCCACATGCTCGGACTTACCGCTGCCTTACTTTCTTTGGTTGCTGCCCCCGCAGCGCCGCAAGCCGATGGCGTCACCTTGCTTGCCAAGGTCGACCCCGGCGCCGACTGCAACGACATTTGGGGTTATACCGCTCCTAACGGGGATGAATATGCCCTTGTCGGCACCGCAGCCGGCACCAACATCTACAACTGCGCCAACCCGAGCGCGCCGTACCTGACCGGATCGATTCCGGGGCCGGGTTCGATTTGGCGCGACATCGAGACCTATGGTCCTTACGCCTACGTGGTGACTGAGGGTGGCGGCGGCATTCAGATCATTGACCTCAATGATCCGGAGAACCCGTTCTTGGTGAAGACGTGGGGCGCGCACCTGTTTTCGAACTGCCATAACATCGGCATCGATCAGGACACCGGCATGATTTACGCATGCGGTACTTCGGCGGGCACGGTGATCTTTGATGCGTCGGCTAGTTACACCTCGCCGCCGCACGTGACGAATTACACGTCGAACTATGTGCACGACTTGCACATTCAAGACGGCTATGCGCACATGGCCGAGATTTACGGCGGTGATTACCGCATCATCGACGTGCGCAACTTGCCGAGCTTGCCGTCGCGCGACCGGATTAAAACTCCGGGTTACTTCACCCACAGCACCTGGGCGAACGAAGACAACACCTTGTGCATTACCACCGATGAAGTGAACGGTGGTCGCGTGGCGTTGTACGACATTTCGAGCAAGACCAACATTAAGTTCCGCGACGATTGGACGCCGGACACGTCGACGATTCCGCACAACGCGTACATCATTGGCGATAAGGCTTACGTCAGCTGGTACACCGAAGGATTCATCTGCTTGGACATCAGCGATCCTTACAACATTAAGAAGTACGCCAGTTACGACACCAGCCCTTACACCAGTGGTGCCGGTTATCACGGCGCGTGGGGTTGCTACCCGTTCTCGCCGTCGGGAGTGGTTTACATTTCCGATATCGAGGAAGGGTTCTACATTTTGCAGATTGAAGGTCCATCGATTGAGCTCGAGCACACCGAGTTGGCGAACACCACCGATCAGGTTGGTCCGTATCCGATTTCGGTCAACGCAACGCCGGTGCACGCCGGTTCGACGGTGACTGATGTGGAATGCTGGTACCGCGTCGAAGGTGGTTCGTGGCAGAGCTTCGACCTGACTCAGGTCGGCACCACCGATGAATGGACCGGCGACTTCCCGGGTCAACTGGCACCGGCGGTGGTGGAGTACTACATCCACGCAACCGAAAGCGGCGGACGTCGCCAGTGGTTGCCGCAAGGTTCGAATGCTGGCGATATGACGTACAACTTCATCGTTGGCAACATGATGAACATCTACTTCAACGACTTTGAAGGCCCGGGCGATCAAGGTTGGACGCACGGTGCGACGCAAGGTCAGGATGACTTCGAGCGCGGCACGCCGCAGGGTAAAGGCGGCATTGGTTCGCGTCACGAAGGCGTGCGTTGGAACGATCCGGTTGGTGCACACTCTGGCGTGAACGCTTGGTGCAACGACTTGGGTACCGGCAACGATGATGGTGCTTACAACCCGAACGCAAGAATGTGGTTGGAGTCGCCGAGCATCGTTTGCAGTGGCGCGGCACGCACGACTTTGGTGTTCCGTCGCTGGGCGTCGTTTGAAGGCGGCGGCAACGACCACGCCAAGATTTGGGTCAATGGCGATCAGGTTTGGACCAGCCCGCAATACACCGGCGAAGCTTTCCACACCATCGATATTGGTTGGACGCAGATGGTCATCGACATCTCCGATTACGCCGACGACAACGACGACGTGCGCATCCGCTTCGAGTTGGAAAGCGATTCGGCGTTGCACCTGGGTGGATGGGGCATTGACGATTTCCAAATCGTCGCGCTTGAGCAAGGCGATCCGCTCGACACGATTTTGTTGACCGGTCCGACCGCTGCCAATGTTGGTGACAACGTCCAGTACAACTTCAGCGCTGGTCCGCCGAACGCCAACTACTCGTTCTTGTACTCGATGTCGGCAGCCGGTTCGATTCAAGCCGGGCACCAGTTCGACTTGGGCAACCCGGTGAACATCCTCGCCAACGGCACGCTGAATGGTTCGGGCGCTGGCTCTTACAGCTCGACGATTCCGGCAGCTGCTGCAGGTTTGACGGTTTACTTGGAAGTGGCCGCTTGGAACGGTGGTGGAGTTTATGACTCCAACATGGTTACTTTGATGGTGAATTAATTCCCATCAACCAAACTGGGGGTAGGGCCAACCGGCTCTACCCCCTTCTTTTTTGCCCGAACGCATACGTGTTAAGTTAAGACCATGCCCGCCGTCCCTTCCGCACTCGTTGGCGTCGCGATGTTTATTTTTGCTCTGCCGGTTGCAGCGCAAACCATCGACGATGATGGTCCACACTTGGTTGGTTGGCGCGATGTGCACTTCACCGACTCCAACTATGGTCGCGGCAAGGTGGATGGCCGAGTCTATTACCCAGCAACATCCGCCGGCGAATCTGCCGACGCCGATCCGTCGGCCGGACCGTTCCCGCTGGTCAGCTTTATGCATGGTTGGACGCAAGAAGCGGATGAGTACGACAACTTTTGCACGCACTTGGCGAGCTGGGGTTTTGTCGTCATGTCGAACAACACCGAAACCGATGTGTTGTTTGTCACCATGTTGGCGCAAGCGCTTGATACGCGCGCGTTGATGCAGTGGGTGGAAGACGAATCGCAAACACCAACGTCGTGGTTGGCCGACATGGTGGACTATGGCGATTGGGGAACTTGCGGTCACTCCATGGGTGGCGGCGCGACTTCGTTTTTGGTGAAGCATGAAAATCGCGTGCGTTCGGTGGTGATGTTCGAGCCTTATAAGGGTCCGTTGCTCGGCAACACGCGCAAAGGCTTCAACGGTTTCGACGACTTCACCGGTTCGGTGTTGGTGGTCGGTTCGACGTTGGACCTCACCAACAACTGGTCTTTGATCGTGCGTCCGTGGTATGAGCAAGCTTCGTCTGCCGGTCGCCGCGCATGGGGTTTGGTGCAAGGCGGCGATCACTTTGGCTGCACCGATTGGGCCGGCACCAATGGCACTCTATCCGGTCCCGAACAACACCGCATGCACCGCCGTTTTGGAACCGGTTTCTTCCGCGCCGAGATGCTGGGGGATGAAAACACCTACTTCGATTTACTTGGTGAGGGAGTTCACAACAACCCCATTGATTCCGAAGCTGCAGGTACGAATCCACCGCTTTGGTTGTTGCCCGACCCACAAGACCCTGATGCAATCACCTTCGGTTCGTTTGGTGATGCAAACAGCCAACTACGATTCGCCGCAGCGCTCGCACCTGGCTCCATGAACACCCCATGGGGAATTGCCGGTCTAGACGCTGCCACCATGCAACTCGTTCACGACGAATGGATCGGCCTATCCGGAGTCGTCGAAAGCTCAGCCACGCCACCACCTTCGGTAATCGGTGTGACCCTCTACTTCCAATGCCTGCTAACCAACGAACCAGCAGGATGGTTCAGTCGAGTAGCGTCAATTTGACCGCCTGCCCCTGTCGGCTCAAACGGTACTTTTGAGTTGGGCTGTTCGGTGCTTCCGGGTTGGTCATTTCGATCAATCCCAGTTCCATGGCCGGGGCAAGGTAGCGCTCGCGGAACGACTTGCGGTCGGTGAGGTCGAGGGCTTCTTGAAGCTCTCCCCGAGTCATTTCCCCGTTTAAGGCCATTAAAAGCGCATTTACTTGGGGGGTAGCTTGGGGGGTAGCTTGGGGGGTAGCTTGGGGGGTAGCTTGGGGGGTGAGCTCACCTATTGCTTCCGCAATTCGAGCAATCATGAAATCCACAAATGGAGCGCAATCGGTTGCCGCAGTGCTCTTCTGGATAGCTTCGTAATACAGGGCTTGATTCCGGAAGACCATGCTCTCGACCGGAATCCCGGCAAATCCGGGGTGCCAATCCATCAAGATCAGGGTTTGCCAAAGCCTTCCCATGCGGCCGTTGCCGTCGGCGAAGGGATGAATGAATTCAAACTCGTATTGAAAAATGGAGCTGGCCACAAGTGGATGAAGGTCAGTGTTTGCAATCCACTCCAAAAGGCTGGCGACCAAGCGCGGAACTTGCTTGGCGGGCGGTGCCATGTGAATGACCTCTTCGCCCTTCATGACTCCGACGCCACCGGTGCGGAATTGCCCGGCGGAATCCAACAGCTGATCCATCACCAAGCGATGCGCTTCCAGCAAGTCCGCCTCGGATTTTGGCCTCCACTTGGGAAGGCACTCATATGCCGCAAAAGCATTCTTGGCTTCCAAGATTTCCCGGGGGGGTGCCAGCACACGCTTGCCGGCAAGAATGGCGGTGATTTGCTCCTCACTAAGCGTATTGCCCTCAATCGCCAGCGAACCTTGAATCGTCTTGATTCGATTGGCCTTGCGCAATCGCAAGTCTTCAGCGGAAGGCTCATCTGCCGAAAGCCGCCCAACCATTTCCGCAACCTCAGCAACCTGGTTCAAAATCCCAGGCGTGATTGTGAATGGCGGTCGGTATCCAGGTGATTCAGTCACTAGACCCTATTTTAGCACCGCTCTTGTCTACCGATTGTTCGCCAGTTACGACACCAAGCAATGGATAGTGGATAGAATCCGATTGTGGCTTTCGGCTTCGACGACATCACTTTTTCCAAAAAGGAGCTTGGCGCAGATGCGCATTTTGTGACGTCGATTCTAAATTGGATTTTGGCGGTTGCGTTTAGCTTGATATTTATTGCCGCCTTTGCGCCAGGGGCTGAGGCAATGGCCGCAATCATTCCCTATTCCGCACTGCTTTATTTTTCGCCACTTGCATTGATCTCCGT
This sequence comes from uncultured Planctomycetales bacterium, assembly GCA_964344765.1. Taxonomy (GTDB): domain Bacteria; phylum Planctomycetota; class UBA1135; order UBA1135; family UBA1135; genus JACNIZ01. The sequence goes on from CAYFOM010000053.1 coordinate 14,014, forward strand.
TGTGATCTGGATATTCACCATTCGCAAGGCACGCAAGTTTTGGAAACCGAACTGGATTCCAGTCATCGTCATGATGATGGAATACCTCTGGTTGGGGGTGGTAACTTTGTGGATGCACACCACACCCCATCCAGCGAATTAATGGACCGCAGTTGAGCGACTACTGAATCACGGCAGTAGTCAGCGTCGAGATGCCGCCCTTACCCAGCGGACGCCATGCCTGCAGCCAAACCGTGGTACCAGACATTCCATTGGGAACAAAAGCGCTCATGCTGCCGTTGCCGTTGACGTCGGTGTTGATTTGGCCGATGTTGATCAACGGTGCGGCGATATCGAGCAACTCGGAGCCATCGGGCGACGAGCTGCCGATGCCGTTGAGGCTGGCGTAGACGTTGTAGGTCGAGTACCAGGTTCCTTCGATCAACTGAATGGTTGCGTTGTTGCCGGACACCAAAGTGGGTTGCGCCAAACGCGACATTGCCGGCGGGGCATAAGTTTCGACCAGGCCGCCGCCGAATGCACCGCCACCATTGCCGGGGCTGCCGATCAGCAGTTCTTGAATGCCGTTGCCGTCGAGGTCGTCGGTCGAGCAAATCGCACTACCAAAACGCGAACGCTGCACGCTGCCGTCTTGGCGGAACAACAAACGACCGCTCGGGCCGGAAAACGCTTCCACACGACCCGACGACAAACCAGTGCCGCCGATCTGACCGGCCATCGGCGAACCGGCGATGATGTCTTTGATGCCGTCGCCGTTGACGTCGGCTGCTGCCAAACCGTAACCGAAGCGCTCGCCGTCGGATTCTTGTTCGAGGGTTTGAATGACCGCGCCGTCGACGCCGGAAATAATTTGAATGTGGGCCGACAAACCGGCGATGTTGGTCGAGTCGTCGATGCCGCTGACGGCCAAATCGGCAACCGCGTCGCCGTCGATGTCACCCAAGCAAACCATTCCGGTGCCGAAGAAGGCATCGCGTCCGCGCCCGCGGGCGAAGCTCAGCTCCGCGCCGGTGGCTCCACTATGGAAGGTGACCTTGCCGGCGCTCTTCGCACCCGCTTTTTGGTTCGGTGCGCCGACTGCAAAATCATTGACGCCGTCAAAATCCATGTCTTCGCAGCCGACTACCGAGTAGCCGAAGCGATCCCACGGGTGAGCGCCGCGCAGCGTGTGAATGGTCAGGCCGTCGGCGCCGGAGTAGATGAACACCGCGCCGGATCCCAGGCCGGACCAATCGTCGTCGTAGGCGCCGATGGCCAAATCATCGAGGCCGTCACCGTTCAGATCGCCGACTGGTGCGACTGCGCCGCCGAAGTGGTCCCAGTTGGATGAGCTTGAGTAAGTCCTGATTAACGCGCCATTTGCGCCGGATCGCAGTTCCACCGCGCCGGACGGGTAAAGGAACTCATTGTCGTAGCTCGACGCGATTGCGTAATCATCGATGCCATCGCCATTCTGGTCTCCGGCACTCGTCACCACCGCGCCCATGTGATGTCCGGGACCGGCGCCATCGTGCGTACGAATCAGCGAACCATTCTTGCCGGACAGTACTTGCACACGCCCGGTGCCTTGTCCATTGAAGTCGGCACCCGGCTCGCCGACCAGCAAATCGGCGTATCCGTCACCATTCAAATCGCCGACTCGCGCCAAACTCGCGCCCAAACTATTCTCTGCGACAGTTCCGTCGAGCGAAAAGTGGTTTTGAGCGGCGGCAACGGGCGCAAGGCCGGCGGTCAGGCCCAGACCGGCGGCGCAGATAGCGGGAAGGGGAAGGCGGCGCATTCCACCATCCTAAAACATGGCGCGAGAATGCGGTCTCAATCCTGCCGACTTCGAACCCCGCCCACCAGTGGGCTGGGACTCGGTGCTAATCCATCGGAATCCACACCGGCTCGGTTTGGCCGGCGGGGACGCGCGGCAGCACCATGCTCTTGCGCTGACCGAGGATGCGTTCCATGGATTCCATCCACAAGCGCTGCATGCTGACGCTGCGATTTGCCTTCAGCGATTCGGCCAGCGCTTGAAAGCTCGCCGCCTCGCCACGCGCTTCGCCGATCACTTCAGTGCGGTAGGACTTGGCCTGTTGCACGATCCGGTTGGCTTGCGACTCGGCATAAGGAATCGCGGTGTTGCGCGCGCCTTCGGCTTCGGCCAATTGCTGCTCGCGATAGGACATCGCACTGGTCACCTCGTTGAAGGCTTCTTGCACCTCCGGCGGCGGCGACATTTCACGCAGGTTGAATTGCGTCAAAGTCACGCCCAACTTCAGTTGATCCAACAACTGTTGGGTACGCGGCAGCACTTGGCTTTGCAGACGCACCTTGCCGCTGGATAGCGCTTCATCCACACCCATCGACGCGATCAAATCGGTCATCACCGATTCGGCGGCGCGGCGGATCATCATGTCACGCGGCATGCCGTCGGCAAGATCGGATGCGCCGTACAAATAATCCACCGGGTTCGAGATGGTGTAGTAAACGGTGACCTCCATCTTGACGATGTTGGTGTCGCCGGTCAGCCATTCGCGCGTCGACGACTTGCCACCCTTACCGGTCACTTCCTCAACAAAAGTAAAACCAACCGGCATGGTGCGACTGGTCGACGTCTTGATCTTGTCCATCGACTCAAGCGGCCACGGCAACGTGAAGTGGAAACCACTGGGCACGGTGCGCGCCACTCCGCCAAATCGCATGACCACACCGGTTTCGTCTTGGGCCACGGTCCACACCGTGCTCCACAACAAGCCGACGGCAACCAGCGCCGCCGCCACCGATGTCATCATTCGCGCCTTAATCATTTGCACCCTCCGAGGTGCCGGCCGCCGGCGGATTTTTCATCACGTTCAACAACGCGTGATCGCTGGGAAGAATGATTAAGGAATCTTTGCTCAGCGAAGATTCCAACGCGCGCAGCGAACGCAAGAATTGGAACAGATCGGGATCGGCAGCGACGGCCGCCGCCCAAATCTTGGCCGCTTCGGCGTCGGCGTTACCGCGAATTTCTTCGGCCTGACGATTGGCTTCCGCCAACATCTGCGCTTCTTGGAAATCGGTCGCCGCTTTTAATTCATCAAACTCCTTTTTGCCCTGCGCACGAATACCTCGCGAGATCTTTTCCCGCTCCGACTTCATGCGTGCAAACACGGCGCGCTTGTTTTGATCCGGGAAATTCAATCGCTTAATCACCGCCGAATGAATCATCACGCCCATGTTGCTGCTGGCGCGCGTTGCGGTTGCCGCCTTCAAATCGGCAGCAATGCGTTGCAAGCCCGACTCGGCGTGCTCGACATTCAAGATGTCGGCGAACTTATACGACGACAAAACATCACCTACCACCGAGCGCAAGATTTCCGCCAAGCGCGCTTCGGCACCTTCGCGCGAACCCACGGTCTTGTAAAACTCAAGCGGGTCGGCAACCGACCAAATCAAAAAGCTGTCTACCAACATGTTCTTTTTGTCTTTGGTCAAGTACTCGCCGGCGCTGGGGTCGAGCATGTGCATGCGCATGTCAATCGGCACCACAGTGTCGATCGGCGACGGCAGCTTAAAATGCAAACCAGGTTCGACTACGGTTTGCTGCGGCGCGCCGAAACGCATCACCAACGCTTGTTGATTTTGACGCACTTGAAAGGCCGACGTCGACAGCAGCAATGCCGCGACTACAGCAATCGGGATCCACACTCTATTCTTCATCGAGATCCTCCAAACTTAGGCTGGGAGGGGGGCTGCCAAAAACCGGCGCGTTGTTATTCGACGTCGACGGCAGCGGAACCGCGCGACGACCAGGGTCCAACACCAGGACCAACTTCTTATCCGTCAACCACTTTTCAATCGCTTCCAAACGCAAGCGCAAGTAGTTGGCTTCGGAGTTCTGTTCAAATGCCGCGCGCAACTCGTTAAACGCGTTAGCTTCACCGCGCGCAGTTTCCAAAGTGACGACGGCGTCGGCGCGAGCGGCCTCAACGGTTACTTTGACCTGCGCAGCTGCGTCGGCCATGCGGCGGTTTTGGTATTCCAACGCCTGCTGCACGTAGCGTTGCTTGTCTTCCAGCGAACTGGCGACATCGCGGAAGGCGTAGTGCACATTTGCGTCGGACGACGCGTGAACTTCGTCGATTTCCACCGAGACAATGGCGACGCCGCTGTGCAATTCATCCAAGCGCTTTTGCATGTGCGCGCGCATCAGATCTTGCACATCAGTGCGCGAACCAATCAGCAACGAGTCGGCGCTGCGTTGCAACACCACTTCGCGCAGCGCGGCTTCCATGAAAGCGCGCACCATTTCACCGGGGTCTTCGGTGGTGAAGTGGAAAGCTTCTACGTCGTTCACCGTGTAGTGTGCGGCGTAGGTGCACTTCAGCAAGTTGTCGTCGGCGGTCAATACTTCGGTTGCCGCAGCTTGCGACATGCGCAATGCGGTTTCGGCCGGATCGGTCGACAACGCTTTAGACGGGCCGACGATGGATTCGGCGCGCAAGCGATCATGCTGAACAATTTCCACGCGCGCGAAAGGCAGCGGCGCGTGCATCACCAAACCGGGTTCGTCGACGGTGCGTACCAGGCGGCCGAAGCTCATCAGGAAACCGGTTTGACCCGACTTCACCGAAGACATGCCGGTCGAAGCATAAAGTAGCACGATGACCAAAACGCCGACCATCTTCATCGGCTTGGAGCCAAGGTCAACGCCCATCGGCAAGAACATCTTGCGCAGCTTGCCGCCCCACGTGCGGGCCAAGCCCAACTTATGCGCGTGGTAAGCCAACAGCACCAGCAGAATGATGCCGGTGAGTTGAGCAAACGGAGTGGCTTGCATGCCGTCCATACTGGTGATGGTTGTTCTAGGCGTAGTGCCTAACCAACTATAAAAGGCGTTGAGTCCGAAGCCGAACAGCATCGAGAACAACGCAATGCTGCCTAGGTAGGTGTACAACACACGCCGACCGAGGAAGCCGCGCACAACCGCGATGGTGGCAATGTTGGTAGCCGGGCCGGCAAGCAGCAGAATTAACGCAGCTCCCGGATCCAAACCTTTGGCGATCAGCGCTGCGGCCACCGGCGTGCTTGCCGTCGCGCAGATGTACAGCGGAATGCCGATGAACAGCATTGCCACCATCGACATCCAACCATTCGGCAGGGTGTTGCCAAAGAAGTCGTCCGGCACGATCAAGGTGATCAAGCCGGCAACGATGAAGCCAAGAATGAACCACGGCGTTAGGTCGGCCATTAACGTGCCGAAGGCATAACGCGTGGATTTGGTGACCGCTTCAACAGGATTGAACTTCGCCTTGGCTTCCGGTTCCGGATCTTCGTGGCAGCACGACTTCTTGCCTTCACCGTCGTCGCCATGGCTGTGGTCATGGTCGTGATCATGCCCATGGTCGTGCCCGTGATCATCATGGCAAGTGGATTCTTCCAACTTCGCCATTTCCTTCTCATCCGGCTGGTCATCCCAACCCTTGCGCACGATCTTGTTGACGAAAGCACCCGAGAAGAACGCCGTCACCAACGCCGACAGCGGCCGCACGATGGTCATGATCGGATCCATCAACGCCCAAGTCACGCCGATGGAATCCACACCGGTTTCCGGTGTACTAATCAAAAACGAAGTGGTCGCACCTTTACTCGCGCCGCTGCGCTTCAGCGAAATCGCCGTCGGAATCACCGAGCACGAACACAGCGGAATCGGCACACCAAAAGCCGACGCCCAAAACACCGACTTCAAGTTGTCTTGCCCCAGATGGCGGTAGATCAACTTTTCCGGAATCAGCACCTTCAACACGCCGGCGATGAAAAAGCCGACGAGCAGGTAGGGACCGGACTCATAAAGAATGACCCAAATCGCCTGCAGCCAATCAATGATGAAAGTGGTCAATGCACCGCTCCCTCAAAGCTTTCAAACCAGTAGATGGAGCCGAGGCCGGCGAGCAGCAACAGCGTTTTCAATCCGAGGTCTTCACGACGGTGGAAGACTTCGGGCAGGAGTTCGCACAAGCAAACATAAAGGAAGGTGCCGGCAGCCAGCGCCGCGGCGATTCCCATTCCTTGTTCGCCCAATGCTTCCAGCGCGGCGTTTCCAATGAGGTAGCCGACCGGAGTGACCAAGGCAAAAGCAACCATTAGCCATGCAATGGTTTTGCGTGGCAGTTCGGCTAGCTGAAACACGGTGGCCAGCGAAAAAGATTCGAAACCCTTGTGTGCGCAGATGGCAAACAGCAAGACCGCGCCTAGCTCAGTTCCACTGGCAGCGGCCAAACTCACACCGGCGGTCAACGCATGAATACTCAACCCCACCATCGCCGCAATACCGACGGTGCGGTGTCGAGTCAGATCGTGCGCCGGTTCATGACAGTGGTTGTCATGAGCATGACTGGGCTTGGCATGGTTGTGCTCTGCGTGGTCATGATCGTGACCCTCACCCGAAGACTTCGGCGCGTGGCTATGACCGGGCAGCAGAAAGCTTTCGATCAAGTAAACACCCAGCACACCGACCAGCACAAACGCCCAAAGGGTGACGTCGCCGTGTTTATGCACGTGGTCGCCATGCGAGACCGTTTCGGTGGTCATCACCGCGATCGATGGCAACAGGTGCAGGAAAACCGCGCCTAGAAAAATACCGGTGGATAGTGCGAGCGCCGTGTGCAGGTGGCGATCGCTCCATCGGATGAACAGGGGCAGTAGGCCGCCCGCGAGGGCGATCAAAAGAATGATGACGACTTCCATTTCCGTGGCCGCGGCCAGGTGGGTACACGCTCGGCCTATAGGTTACCCGTCCGTCGCCTTCTCGCCCACAGAACCGCTTTTCTCGCCGCTCGCCTCAGGAACGCTGCCAGCCGGAACGGATCGAGCCGGGCCAATCAGCCGGCGCCAACTCAGATCGCTCAACTTCACCTCGATCACACGATGGTGATTGGTGTCGGCGATGTACAGCAGCTCACCGACCACCGCCAGCCCGCTCGGCTCCCACATCGGCAGCTGCTTCGGCCCGAGCAGCGTTTTGACCTCGTGGGTGTCCGCATCGAGCACCTTGATCTTGCTGTTGTAAGTGTCGGCAATCAGCAGCTTTCCATTCCACACCGCAACACCCAGCGGGTGCTGCATTTTCGCCTTCTCAATGCCGACGCCATCGACGTCGCCGTAATCGAACAAGCCGGTGCCGACCAACGACTCGGTGCGCATATCCGGCAGGTCGACGGCGCGAATCGCGCTGACCTCCGAATCGGCGAAGTACAACTTGCGGCCAATCATCGCCAGGCCACTGGGCTGAGCCAGCCGCGCCATTGTTGCCGGCCCATCGACGATGTCTTCCCAACCACTGCCGGCCAAGTGGCGCAGCGCGCCGGTTTTGGTTTCAAAGGTCCACAGTTGATGGCTGCCGGCCATCGCAATGTGGATGTCATCGCCATCCGTTTCCAGCGCCCATGGCGAATTGATTCGCGTTTCCAATCCAGGTCCTGCCTTCGGCAGCGGCCGCGCCTGTTTACCGGTACCGGCGACCGTTTCCATTTCGCCACTCTCTACATCCAGCCGCCGCAGCAAATGATTCTCGGTGTCGGCGATGTACAGCTTGCCGCCGTGCCAAGCCATGCCCTGCGGCCCTTTCAGCGGCGGATTGGCGCCACGGAATTCCTTGTTCACCGCACCGGTCTTGCGATCCAGCTGCAGAATGCGGTGGTTCGACGAATCGGCCACGTACAAATACTCGCCGTGCGGGAAGACCTTGCCCGGGAACAGCAGCGGACCCTCGGGCGCGACCTCCTTCTTCAGCTTCAGCGGACCGTCGGCCAGCGTGCCCTTTTCACGATGCGTGTCCAGTGTCTGCTGAATCGCCGCCTTCAGCGTTTCGTAATGCCCCTCGCCGGAAACCTGACCGACGATCTTGCCCTCGGGATCGATCAAAACCAGCGTCGGCCATGCACGCACCGTGTACGACCGCCAAATCTTGTGGCGCTGATCCACCACCACCGGGTGCTGAATGTTGTAGCGCAGAATCGCCTGGCGGATGTTCTCGGCCTCGGCCTCCTGCGGGAACTTATTGCTATGCACGCCGATGACCTGCACGGGTTGATCAGCGAAGTCTTCCTCCAGCTGCGCCAGATCCGGCAGCACATGCAAGCAGTTGATGCAGCAGTAAGTCCAGAAATCAAGCAGCACGACTTGTCCCTTCAGATCCTTCTCAAAGGACTTCAGCGGCCGATCGGTATTCAGCCACTCATCGCTCTGCAGATCGGGCGCATTCACGGATTCTTGGGCAAGGCAGCTGGGGGCAACCACGCCGACCAGCAGGGCAAGGACTACAAAGAGGTTTTTGGCCATCTCAAGCCACTTTATAAGCCATTTCTCACGTGCCATTCACGCTCAAATCACGACTTGTGAATCCGCCCAACCCGATTGGTTGTTCTTTGCATCTATAGGTAGAGCCACAAAAACACCAGCGGGATCACCACACCAGCTCCTGCGAACCACTTGCCGCGGCCGGACAAACCCTTCTTGCCTTTGATCATGAACAAACCTGAAATTGCCAGGAAGATCAAGATCACCGCGAATGCATCTGCAACCCATGTCCAAAGCTTCTTCGGATGGTTCAAATGCAGGAAGTTGGTTTCATAAATGATCGGCCGCGTGGCGGTTCTTTCGATATCAACCTTGCCGGATCCCACATCCACCGTGTAAGTCACGTTTTCGGCGAAAATCTGCAGCGTGCGCGGATTCGGCCGGAAGGTGGATTTGTGTTCGGTCGGTTCACCCAGCCGCGTCAGCACCTCCTCGGCCGACGCACCGCGGGCATCGCCAATTTGCTCGACCGAGCGCTCGATGCTGATGTTCGGATTCCAATCCTGAACGTGGTTGACCGCAATGCCTGAAATCGCATAAACGATGGTCAAGCCGGCAACGAGGTAGCCTAGATCCCGGTGAAGGATCCGCAGCCATTTGCGAACACGGTTCTTAGCCATGGTGCTTGAGCCTAAGGATGGCGACGGTTGCTTTCGGCAGGATCAGACGTCGATCTTGGCGCCTAAACCTTTCAGCTGCCAGTAATCGAGAGGCTCGGTAACGGTCGAAGGATCAAACTCTTCGCCTTCCTCTTCCGCGTGCTTCTTTCTCATCTCCCGCAGCTGCTCCACGGTATGGAACACGTGGGTCCAAACCCCTTCGGCGACGACTTTTGAGCCTTTGGCCGTCATCGGAATCACAATTTCACCGTCGTTGACCTTAAAGCGCACCGCCTTGCCGTCGGAGCCGCCGATTTCCATCCAGCAGCCGCGCTTGGCGCACACGCCGATCACCAGCCCTTCAACTGCAACGGTCTGATCCCTATAGGAATGCCGATTTGCTAGCAGCTCATCCACGGTGATTACCGCTTCCGAGGTCAGGTCGGCACCATAAGCCTTGCTGTCGCCGGTCAAAATACCGGTGTCGGTGATTTCGCCTTCGGCGGCCGGGTTGGCGTTGGCTTCGGTCGGGGTTTCTTCACCGCCGCATGCGGTTAGGCCGGGAATGCAAGCCAGCAGGGCGGCAGCCAGCCAAGTGAATGATGGGGAGGCGGTGTTTTTCATGGGCGAAATTATCTCAGCACTTCTTCGCTTTGGAAGAGCTTTCCGATAACTCCGCTGAAGCCAAACACAAGCATGTAATCCTCGGCGTCGTCGTCCAGGCCGACTTGCAGTGCGCCCTGCAATTCCAGCTGCGGCATGACTTTGTAGCCGCCGCCGAAGCCGCCGTACCACGAGGTCGTGCTTTCGCTGGGCACATAACCTGCGGTGGCCTCGACAAATAGCCTAGTGCGATCATTCGTGCGCCAACTTGCGGCGACAATCGCGCCGTGTTCGGTGTTGATCGAATCGCTGCCGGCCTCACCGATCAAAGCCAACTCATAAGTTCCGACCAGCGAAAAAGCGCCGACCGATTGGCCTACACTGGTCGCCAGTAATGTGTCGGTTTCGCCACGTCGACTGGCCGAGCCGGCACTGCCCGACGGCAAGCGCGACTCCATTTCCACAATCGCGCCCACCGGCGAATCGGCGGCGTCGGCGACTTTGACTTTGGCGCCGAGGATCACATCGCCGGCACCACGGTGACGGGCACCACTACTTCGCACACTGACGAAGGGTTCCCAAGCCACCGCCAGCTCGACGTTCTCCACCGCACCAAAGTTCAACTTGACCTTGGATTTGGCGAACTCACTGGGGTCGGTTTCCAAGATCCCTTCCATTTCCACCTCGCCGAAGCCGGCAGTTCCCACGCCTACAGTCTTCGAAATGTACGGAGTGTTGACGAATTCCGAGCGGCTTCCGCCTTCGGTCATCGCGCACGAGCCGAGCGCGAGCAAGCAAAGAAGCGGAACAGTGGTTTTGAGTTTATTTTCCATGGAACTTTGGGGTTAAGGGCGAAGGCTTGACTTCTTTTATGTTTCAACCATGGTTAGCGTAACATCCTTTCTGTAAATTCCCTCGTCCCTGCAACCGCCCTGTCT
>CAYFOM010000054.1:0-22983 GCA_964344765.1 uncultured Planctomycetales bacterium
AAGGATAAACTAATTCAGGCTTTGGACTGGCTCCGTTTTCTCGGACCACCTCTTATCCCGCCGGGTAGCCATTTCGAACCAATCCCCGGACCAGAATTGTGTCGCCCTTAACTAAGCCTCCATTCAGGATTGCATCTGAAATCGTTTGGTAGTCGTATCCTGACCTCTTACCCCAATCCACAACAATGGTATTAGGTTGTTGGGGGGGGGCAATAATCGCCGCTAGAATAAACATGGTTTGAATCATGCATTGAAGGCTACAACAATTCGGCTAACCGAGCAAGATTATGTTTATTGCCCAGTGAAGCGCGTTTTGGCTAATGGGAAGTACCATTTTTTATAGAGCTTCTTTAATTCCACCGAGAGCTGGCGACAACCTGATGGGCGGAATGGGTTTCTAAACCTTTCGCCCATCCGCGCGGTTCACAACCCCGCGCAACTCAAGGGACTGCACTTCGGTGCAGTCCCTTTTTATTTGTGGTTGTGTCGTGTCGGCCGTTGGCCACCGGCGGCTTAGACCGGTCGCTTCGCTCAACCGGATGCGCCCCGGCCGGCCAACGGCCGACACGACGCATTAACCTCAATAAGCAAGTGAGGAATTGAAGACTCACATAGGTACATAGGTAAGATGGTGAGGTCATGGACATTCTGAATACGACCAAGCGCCCGTTGAAGATCCAGTTGCCGGGCGGCAAGGTGTTGCGCCTGGGGCCGGGGAATACTGGGCAAATTAACCCGAAGGCGGCCGAGCATCCGGCGGTGAAAAAGCTGATTGAAGAAGGCGTGATCGAGATTCAAGGTGACGGCGGAACGCAGGGTCACCGCGGTACCGTGGCTGATGGCGGTCCGAGTTCGGGGCGTGGGCCGGGTGGCGGCGGTGGCGGCACCAGCCGACGCAGTGGCGACCGCTAGTTCAACTCAAGGAAACGGCGCCACGTCGGATCCATGCGCGGCAGCCATGCAGCAAGCACCGGCGACGTCGCCTGCTCCGCGGTCCAGCCGCGGACGTGTTGTAGGTAGTGGTACATGAACGCCGACACGCGCATATTCGCACCACAATGAATAAAAACGTGGTCGTCGCCGAGGGTGCGCATCAGGCGCAGGAATAGGTCCAAATGCTCGGCGTCGGGGGCGTCGAATGGCACCGGGATGTGGAAGTAGTTCATCCCGGTCATCGTCACCAGCGCGCCTTCGTGCGGCAGCGCGTACGAGGCGTCGGGCATTGACAAGTTGATAACACTGTGAAAGCCGCGCGTGGCCACCAGTTCGAAGTGCTGGGGCTGCGGCTGGCCGGCGGTGCCGATCGGGCCGTCGAACTCGAAGTAGTTGTGGATTTCCTGCATGGTCCTGGCGGCGGCGGGCGCGCGGTCCGCCCAGCTATAGGCCGCTTCCTGAACCGATGCAAACGCGGTAACGTTTATCCCAAGGCATGGGTACCCGCCCCCCGGCGGAGCCCCCTCTCCTATGAGCAATCTCCGCAAACAAATTCGGCTGGACCGCCGCTCTTGGAACCGCGCGCTGGCGTGGAGCCTGGTCGGCAGCGGCTGCGGATGGGGTCTGTTGGCAGCGGGCACCGGCATCGTCATCGGCCGCACCATGGGCTATCGCTGGGACCTGCCGGCATTCGGCATCGGCGTCGCCGCCGGATTGCTTTGGGCCACTTGGCAATGGCGACGGCGCCAGGTCAGCGACGAGCAAATCGCCACGCTGCTCGATATGCGCGCCGGCGGCACCGGCTTGCTGCTGTTTGAATTGGAAGCCGGCGCGGACGCGGTCGGCTCGGCGGCGGATCGGCTACCTAGTTCCACTCAGCGTGGATTGCTGACTCAGCCGCGGCCGGACATGCGTCGGATTCTGAAGCGGATTGCGCCGGGCTTGTTGTTCCTGCTGCTGTCGTCGCTGGTGCCGGTGCGGGCGATTGCGTCGACCGGCGTCGATCCGATTTCGGAGCAACGCATCGATGAATTGCAGCAGTTCGCTGAGGCACTGGATGAAAATTTGGAGCTGGAAGAACAGCTGCGCGAGGAGATCCAGCAGAACCTGGAAGCGCTAAAGTCGGAATCCAATCCGGATCAACCCAAAGGCGAGGCGCTGCGCGAGGCATTGGATCAGTTGGAAGCGCGGCTGGAAGACGTCGCCACTAACGAGGCTGAGGAATTGGAGGATCAACTCCGCCGCAGTGAGGAACTTGGCGAGGAAGCGGCCGCCGAAGATCCACTTCACCGCGAAAACGCGCTCGACATGCTCGGCGACCTCGCCGAAAAAATGAAGGAAAGCGGCACCCTGCCCGAGATGCCGTTGTCGCCGGAGTTCCTTGAGCATTTGATGAACAACGGTTTGTCGGAGGAGTTTTTGAAGCAACTGCAAAGACTTGCCGAATCCGGCGCGCTCGACCAACTCGGCCAACTGGCGCGGTCGATGGAGTTGGATCCGGAAATGGCGAAGAAGCTGGCTGAAATGCTGTCGCAGCACCTCAGCGAAGAGGCGTTGAAGAAGCTCGCTGAGATGGCGCAAAAAGGGTTGTTGGGTCAGTGTGAAAATCCTGGCAACGGCGAAGGTATGAAGTTCGGCTTTGGCGAAGGCGAATCGGAAGGCGCAATGGCAGTTCCGACGCCCGGACAAACCCCAGGTCAAGGCATGGCCGGCGCTCCCATCCCCGGCACCGGCAGCATCATCACCCGCGGCCCAGGATCGCTGCCAATGACTTGGGGTGGCGAAACCCCGGACCTGCGCGATCAAATGCAGTGGCGCTCGATGGCGGCACCCAACTCGCCGGAAGAAGCGATGGAAATCATCCGCATGACAACCATGGCGCCGACCACTGAAGGGCAGCAAAGCGAAGGCGCGGGCACTGCCGATGTGGCCACTCAAACTCCCGGCGAAACCGTTTGGAAGCGGCGCATGAAGCCGGAGCACCGCCAGGCGGTGAAACGCTTCTTTAAGCCGAAGGAATAGTGCTAGGCTGTAGCGCGCCGACCTTGAACATGGATCAAAAATCAACTTATTTGGACGACAGCGAAGTCCATCGCTGTCAGGAATTGGGCAACCGCCTGTTGGATGGATTGAACTCCATCATCCTCGGCCAAGAGGAGTTGATTCGGTCGGTGGTGACCGCTTCGCTCGCTGGTGGTCACGTGTTGCTCGAGGGTTTGCCCGGCTTGGGCAAGACCGAGTTGGTCAAAGGATTGGCGCAGCTGCTGTCGCTGCAATTCCAACGCGTGCAGTTCACGCCGGACCTGCTGCCGGGCGACATCACCGGCGGCCACGTGCTGCAAGAAACCGATCACGGTAAGGACTTCGTGTTCCGCGCCGGCCCGGTGTTCTGCAACATGCTGCTGGCCGACGAAATCAACCGCGCGTCGCCCAAAACTCAATCGGCGTTGCTGGAAGCGATGGCCGAAGCGCGCGTCACCGTGCTCGGCGAAACGCGCGACCTGCCGCACCCGTTCTTCGTGCTCGCCACGCAGAACCCGATTGAAATGGAAGGCACCTATCCCCTGCCCGAAGCGCAGCTCGACCGTTTCATGTTCAAGGTCGACGTCGCCCCGGTCAGCGCCGACGTGATGCAAGCCATCGTCGGCAAGCGTCGCCATGGACGTCCGCCGCAGGTTGATGCCGTTGCCGGCGGTGAAGAGTTTGAACAGTTCGCCGAACTGGCCGGGCGCGTGCATTATCCGGATCCGGTGCTGTCGTACGTGGCGCGCTTGTGCGAAGCCACGCAACCGCAAAGTGTGCATGCGCCGAAGATGGTGCAGGAATACGTGCGTTACGGTGCGTCACCACGCGCTGCGATTTCCATTGCCGAGTCGGCGCGGGTTGATGCGCTGCTGGACGGCAAACCGACGGTGGGTTTCGATAACGTAACCCGCGTTGCGGTTCCGGCGTTGGTGCACCGCGTGGTGTTGGATTACCGCGCCCGTTTGGATGGCGTCGACGCGCCGATGGTGGTCGCCGACCTGCTGAAAAACATCACTCCATTGAAGGAAGCACTGCCTAATGAAGTGGTCGATGGCTAAGTGGCTGTTGCTGGCTGTTTGTTTGCTGACCAGCTTGGCTGCGGCCGCGCCGCAGGGCAGCTACAAAGAGGAAACGCGCGACGGCATTCACGTACGCTCTTCATGCATCATGCCGAAGGCGTTGAGTCGCGGTTATGTGCCGGTGCAGTTGTACATCGAAAACAGGCGCAAGGAAAAGGTATCGCTGGATCTGGAACTTGGCAACCTGAGTTCTTGGGATGATCGCTCCTATACAAGCGGCACGGTAAACCTGGACGCCGGCGCCGGCACCACGTTGGATTGGCTGGTTTATGCGATGCCTTCCAGTCATTCTTTCGACCGCATTTCACTGCGCGTCAAAGAAGGAACGCGTTATGTGATGCGCCATACCGCGCTGCAGTTGGATTCGAGTTCGGCGAGTCGCAACATGGAAGCGACTTTGGTGGCGAGTGATGATCCATCGACGGATGCCTCGAGGATCAACGGAATCGGCGTTTTTGGTTCGCGACAACTGCGCGCAGAGGGTTGTTTACCGAATGACTTGCCGACCGATTGGCGTGCTTACACCGCGTTGCGCGTGGTGGTGTTTCAACTCGAAAGCAAAGCACCACCAAATGCATCGATTGAAGCGATTCTGGACTGGGTGGCCACTGGCGGCATTTTGGTTTTGATCGGCGAGCAAAGCCAAGCCGAGCAACTTATGGCTGCGCATGGTGACGTTTTACACGCCAGTCGAATCTTGTCGGGCGACCAAACCGATGTGGCGCCGCGCCGAGTTTATCGACACCATTTCGGACGTATCGTCACCCAAGGAGATCACGAAGGCGCAGGCGCTAAGCCGGAGGATTATTTCTACGCGATGGGCTGGAACACACCTGCGGCGATCTCTAACCGCAACCCACCCGAAGGAACTTTTCCCGCCAAAATTCTGAAATGGGCACTCGAAATCCCAGGCCTGCGCAGTACTCCGGTGGCGCTGCTGATTTTGGTGTTGATCGTTTTTGCCGTGCTGGTCGGGCCGTGGCAACTGCGTCGCCAAAAACGTAAACAAGCTTCGCCGTTCCGCTTTTTACTGACCACGCCGCTACTCGGCTTTGGCTTCACCGCATTCATCCTGCTGGCAAGTTTGCTCAGCCAAGGCGTCGACGTGAAGGAATCGGCGGTTAGCGTGACTTGGCTGGATCAGCAAAGTCACAAAGCCAGCACGCTGGGCAAACGACTGACCTTCTCCGGTTCGGTGTTCCGTAATCGATTGAACTATTCGGCGCGAGCAGTGGCCGCCCCCTACCCCGACGGCACCTCGTCGACGAACAGCAAGGAGTATGTGATCAACATGGATCGCAATGGCGCGTTGGAAGGTCACTTTCTTCCAGTGCGTATGCCGACCGAACAGTTAGTCGCTTGTGTGGCCAACGCCCGCGGACGAGTCGAGGTCGAGGAAGAAAACGGCGTGCTATACGCCATCAATGGCCTCGACATCGAGCTGCAGGATTTCTACTACCTGGATCGCAACAACCAATGGCACGAGGTCGATGGCGGCAGTGAAATTGTTCCTGGAGAACGCGCCAAGTTAGAGACCACCGAAGCCATTCCTGACTTCCGCTTCCCGAGTTTGCCGCACATCACGCAACATACGGTGAAGTCGGGCGAAGAAGATTTGCCGATTACGCATCTGCCGGCGTTCCGACCGCCGGTGCGCAGTTACGTGGCGAATATTCCCAACTCGCCGTTCCTGGAAGACGGTGGCGTCGATCGTAATGTCGGCTTGCAAGCCCACATGCTGATCGGCAGCTTGCCGCCGGAGGAAGGACGATGACCGCGCTGCTGGACGTAAAAAACCTGAGCAAGTCCTTCGGCAGGTTGAAAGCCGTCGACGACCTTAGCTTCCAAGTAAACCCCGGCGAGATTTGGGGCTTCATCGGTCCAAACGGGGCCGGCAAAACCACAACGATGCGCATTTGCTCGACCTTGGATCTACCCGACCAAGGCGACGTCTTGCTCGACGGCGAATCGATTTTGGTGCACCCCAATCGCGCCCATAGCCGCATCGGTTTTATGCCGGATGCGTTGGGCGTTTACTCCGACACTTCGATTGAAGAGTACCTGGATTTCTTCGCCCGCACCGCCGGCTTGAAAGGCAAAGAGCGCGCCGCACGTATTCGTTCGGTGATGGAATTCACTGAACTGATGCACCTGGCCGACCGCATGATGGACAGTTTGTCCAAGGGCATGAGCCAGCGGTTGTGCTTGGCCAAAACGCTGCTGCATGATCCGGATCTGCTAATCCTTGATGAACCCGCTAGCGGTTTGGACCCGCGCGCACGGGTGGAGTTTCGTGAATTGATTCGCGCGTTGGCCGATCAAGGCAAAGGCGTGCTGATCTCCAGCCACATCTTGTCGGAGCTATCCGAAACCTGCGACGGCGTCGTCGTCATCGAACAGGGCAAGTTGGTGCGCGAAGGCTTGGTCGATTCGTTAAGCAGCGACCTAAACGAGCACCAACTGATTTACATCCGTGCAATGTGCAGCGAAGAGCAACTCAATATTGCGCTGCTTGAAGCGCCGGGAGTGGTTCAATCGCGACCGGAGCAAGGCGGCTTCATTGTTGAGTTCGATGGCGATGAAGAGGCCATCAGCAAATTATTAAAACGCTTGGTTGAACAAGATCTCAAGCCGGTGGAATTCCACTGGAAACGCCTGGACCTGGAAGAAATCTTCCTTTCGTTCACGGAGGGCACCCTGCAATGAGTTTGCTTAGCACCCTCGACAATCGCCTCAACCCGGTGTTGGTCAAAGAAGTGCGCCAAGCGGTGCGCGGTCGCTTTTTCCGTTTCAGCTTCTTGCTGATGCTGATCGTCTCGAGTGTGGTGTCGGCATTGATGTTGACCACCATCAACAATAGCTCGTTTCGCGAAAGCGACTCCGGCCCGCAGTACTTCTTCGGCATGCTTCTGGTCTTTGCGGCAACGTCGATGGTGTTGGTGCCGCTGCATGCCAACCGCGCGATGGCCGGCGAACGCGATGACCGCACCTTTGACGCCTTATTGATTAGCGGGCTCAAACCGGCGCAAATCGTGCAGGGCAAATGGCTGGCTTCAGGCTTATTGCTGCTACTCTTCACCAGCACCGCCTCGCCGTTTTTGATCGTTGGCTTCACCCTTTTCGGCCTCGACATCCTGACCGGATTACTGCTGATCATATTCACGTGCTGCTGGGCAATGACGCTCAGCTTGCTCGGCATTCTTATTGCTTGCGCATTCAAAAACAAAGCTATTCAATCCATCGCGCTTGCCTTTAATGCGCTGCTTTGTGTTTGGGCGGTGATCATGTGGAGCATATTCAGCGGCTTCAACTTGTTTTCGCCATTTGGAACCATTCCGTTGCGCGATTTGCTGTTGACCGCCGGAGTCGTTTTTGTCGGCGCGAATCTGCTGAATCTTTGGGGTTACGGTTTAACCATCTCGCTGATCACTCATCCCGAAGAAAATCGACTGCTGAGGGTACGCATTGCCAATTTGCTGCTGGCCGCATTTAGCGTCGTCGTTGCCTTCATGGTTTGGGTGCTATCCGGTGATTCCGAAGCCGTCGCCGCGGTGGTGATGATCTCATACTTCGTGCTGCTGGCATTCAACATCCCGCTGCTAACCGAATCCGATCACCTCGGAGTGCGCTGCCGCCACCAAATCGGCAAAGGCCGCTGGCGACGTCCGCTTGCTTGGCTCTTCCTGCCCGGCGGAACCACCGGCGCGCGATTGTTTTTGTTGCAGTTATTGATCGTTTCCATCCCATTGCTGGTTCCGCATACGCCGGGGATCAGCGGATTAGGCGGCGGTACGTTACGCATTAACAACGATGGCATTTCTGCCTGCATAGCTGCTCTGGTTGTGATCCCATTCATCGCCCTGCTGCCGGGTGCGATTGCATCCAAGCCCGAATGCTCCATCGCTCGCCGTCATGCAATGCGAGTCCTGATCCCAACGCTGTTGCCGTTGATTGCGCTATTCAGCTTGGTTCTCGGCGTCCTCGGCGACGATCGCAGCATGGCCAACGGCGAAACTGTGATCAACCCGATTTGGTTCATCGGTCACAACTGGAACAGCATGCGCGTCGAAGAAGGCTTCATCCTTTGGGGTGCGCTGGCCGTCCTGGTTTTGGTGATGCACGTCAGTCGCTCATCGGCGTACATGAGCCAACTGCGCCGCTACCGCCCCAAACTCGGCAAGTCCAAACCTGAATCCGAAGCACAAACAGATTGAGTGCCGCTGATAACGCATTCGAGTTAGGCAGTGCTTTCACCCTGCTCGCCCACGCCCGACCCGAATCGGGGCCGGCCGGGCAGCGCTTCGGCAAGAGCACCGGCTCGTCGCTGGAGTTTCAGGAATTCCGCGACTACCAAGCCGGCGACGATTTGCGTCACGTCGATTGGCGTGCTTATGCGCGCACTGAAACCTTGACCACGCGGCTTTACCGCGAAGAGGTTGCGGCAACGATGGAGTTGCTGCTCGACGGCAGTAAGTCGATGGACTTGACCTCGGCCAAAGGAATGACCAGCCGAGGACTGGCGGCGTTTATCGCCGGGGCGGCTAGCGGCGAATCCTTGTTCAAAGCCACCTTGCTCGGCGACCAACCGCTGCCGTTGCCGATCGACGCTTTGCGCCAGGCAGATGCCGAGCACTTGCCGTTTGATGCATCGTCACCGCTGATTCAAACGCCGTTGACCGGCTTGCTCAAAGCCGGCAGCGTGCGCGTGGTGATCAGCGATTTTTTGTTCCCGCATGACGCGCGCACCTTGGTGCAAAAACTGGCGGCGCGCTGCAGCACGTTCATCGTCATCCAAGTGCTGGATCCAAGCGAATGGAAACCCGATGCCCGCGGCTCGCTGCGCTTGAATGAAATCGAAACCGGCGAGTGGCGAGATATCTCCTTTGATGATCGCGCCTGCGAGCAATACCGTCGCCGTCTGCGACGTTTGTGCGACTCGCTGCAAAGTGAAGCGCGGCGCAGCGGCGGTGCTTACTTGCGGGTGTTGGCGCGCGAAGACATCGTCGATGTGGTTTATGAAGATTTAATTCCAACCGGGATGGTCGAACCGCGATGAACTGGTTCACTAACCCAATCGGCTTATTCGCTTTTGCGGCACTGCCCGCGGTTTTGGCACTGCACCTGTTCCTCCGTCGCCATCAAAACTTAGCAGTCAGCTCGCTGTTCTTATGGCTGAGCCCTGAAGCGCGCGAAGCCTCCGGCCGCCGACGCCAACCGCTGCGTCGCACGCCGTCCTTCTGGTTGGAAATGGCCGCCGCCTTAGTTGCCGCGCTATTCCTTTCCGGCTTCAACCCGCTCGCCAACGCCGACGCCACCCACCTCATCGTCGTGCTCGACGATTCGGCATCCATGAGCGCCGACGGCGTTTCGTCGCGCTTAAACGAACGGCTCGAATCTGAATTTGAACGCCTCGGCCGACGCACCCGCGTCACTCTGATCCGCAGCGGCGTGCGCCCCACTTTGCTTTGCGGTCCCGGCGCACTGATTCCGGAAGCGCGCGAAGCCTTGCAGCTGTGGCAGCCGTCCGCCCCCGGCCACGACATTCGGCCGGCGATTAGCTTGGCGCGTGAATTGGCTTTGGGCAGCGAAATTTGGTTCTTTACCGACCGCGACCCAAGTGACGGCATGAACCTCGGCGACGAGGTGCGCACCATTTCCTTTGGCGCCGCGTTGCAAAATGCCGCGCTGATCGACGTACGCCGTGACAGCGGAGATCTTGGGTACGGCGAACAGGCTGACGCCGATGACATCGTGCATTGCACCGTGCGTTTGTACGGCGAAGCGCCGCTGGCCAATCAATTGCAGATTCTGATCGGCGACGAAGTGATGCTGGCGCGCCAGTTCACGTTGGAGCCCGGCAAAGACCTCAACTTCAACTTCCCGCTGCCTAGCGGAACCCCGGCGGTGCGTCTGCAACTGCAACCCGATGCAATTGAAGTCGACAACACGGTCACGCTTTATCCCAACCCCGACCGCACCGTCGCCATCGGCCATCAATTAGACGAAGGTCTGGCCGAGCAACTGCGCCTCGCCGATTTCGCCGACGCCTTCCCCGCGGTGCGCACCACGCCGAATCTCGAACAAGCGCATTTGGTCATCGCTCATGACCCCGCACCGCAACCGGCGTGGTCGTTGGTGTTGCCTCACGACACCGCAACCGGCAGCGGCGACGACGCCGAAGCCTTCCTACAAGGCTTCTTGCCCGAAAAACGTCACCGCCTGCTTCGCGGCATGACCTTCGAAGGATTGTTATGGACGCGAGCACGCAGCTTCCAGCCCAGTGGACTGCCGCTGCTTTCGGTCGGCGAACAAGCCTTAATCGCAGAAAGCCATCTAGGGCGCGCATCGGTGTTCATGATGAACCTGCTACCGATGCGGTCGACGCTGACGCAAACGCCGGACTGGCCGATTTTGATCTCCAACCTAATCGAGCTGCGCCGCGACGCGCTGGAAGGTCCGCGCGACGTCAACCTTGTTGCCGGCCAAGCCTTCGAATATTTGCGCCAAGGCCGCGGCCGCTTCACGTTGAGCAGTAGCGCATTCAGCGAAAAAACTTTCGATTCCGATGGCAATTTGCGCATTGAGGATTTGCCACCCGCCGCTGATTATCAGCTGAGCTTGGTCGAAGGCGAACAGCAAAAGCCGTTGGTGTACTTTGCAGTGAACTTCATGGATCCGGCCGAATCGGATCTGGGCGATGCAGTGAGCAACGAGCTGAGCCCGGCGGTGGGCGAAACCGAACTCGCGCAGCAAGATTACGCCGAATCGCCGATGGGCCGTATCTTGCTGTTGTTGCTGACCGCGCTGCTGCTTGCCGATTGGCTTTACCTCGGACGCAGGAGCTCGCGATGAATGCTGCCACCGATAAGCGGAGGTGTGGTCGATGAGCTTGCTCTACCCCGAGTTGCTGCTGCTCGCCGTTCCCGTCGCTTTTGCGCTGTGGAAGAGCACGCCGGAGTTCGGCTTGCGCTTGGTATTGCGCGTGCTCACCGCCACCGCATTGCTGCTTGCATTGGCCGGCCCGCACGGCGGCGGTTCGGTGTCCGGACGCGACCTAGTCGTCGTCATCGACCGTTCGCGATCGATGCCGGCCGGCGGTCAAGCGTCGGTAGCCGAGATTATCAAACTGGCCGGCGAAGAAATGCAAAGCGGCGATCGCATGGCGGTGCTGACCTTTGCCGCCGATCACGCGATCGAGCAAGCGCCGAGCGCGTCGGCACGATTGGAAGGTTACGCCACAACCCTCGACGTCGACGGTACCAATATGACCGCGGCGCTGGATCAAGCACTGGCGTTGATCCCGGAGAACCGACCCGGCTCGATCCTGCTTTACTCCGACGGCGAATTTCACGGCACCGCCCCCGATAGCGTTGCCCGACGTGCGGCGGCGCGCGGCATTCAAATCGATGTGCGCAGCGCGCGCCAAAGCACCGCGGTGGATGTCGCGGTGGATGAAATCGAATTGCCGAGCAGCGTGGAAGTTGGCGAGCCGTTCCAATTTGCCGCTTGGGTGCGTTCCGATCGAGCAGTCGAAGCCAAGTACACGTTGTTGCGTGGCGAAACCGTGATCAACCGCGGCACGCGCAAGTTGCGTAGCGGTTTAAATCAGCTTTTATTCCGCGACCTCGGCCAAGCCGCCGGGCTGGCGCGTTACCGCTTGCGATTAGAGGTCGACGAAGACCGCGTGCTTGCAAATAACGTCGGCTTGGGCGTGATGCGGGTGGAAGGCAATCGTCCGCTGTTGGTGATTAACTCGGATGGCGGAAGTGGTCGGCTGGCTACCGCGCTGCAAGGTGCCGGAATGAAGGTGCAAGTTGTTGCCGCAGCCAATTTGCCGACCCACGATCCGGCTTGGCTGGAGAACTTCCGCGGCATAGTGTTGGAAAACGTGCCGGCGTCGGATCTAGGCGCGATGCTTCCCGCCATCGCCAACCAAGTGCGCGATTTGGGCACCGGCTTAGTGATGACCGGCGGTCGGGCCAGTTTTGGATTGGGCGGCTATTACCAATCGCGGCTGGATCCGCTGCTGCCGGTGTCGATGGAAATGCGCGTCGAGCACCGCAAAGCCGGATTGGCGCTGGCCTTTGTGCTCGACCGATCCGGCTCGATGGGCGCGGCCGTCGGCGACGGCTTGACCAAAATGGATTTGGCCAACGCCGGCACCATGTCGGCGATTCAACTACTCAGCCGATTGGATGAAGTCACTGTCATCGCAGTCGATTCGGAACCGCACATGATCGTGCCGTTGACCCAAGTCGACGACCCGGCTGAATTCACCCAACGCGTGTCCGGCATTCAATCGGGCGGCGGCGGCATTTACACCTACAACGGTTTAAAAGCCGCGGCCGATGAACTCGCCGGCACGTCGCGCACCAACCGCCACATCGTGCTGTTCGCCGACGCCGCCGACGCCGAGCAACCGCATGAATACGTCAAGTTGTTGGCAGACTTGACGACGAATAAAAACACCACCGTTTCAGTGGTTGCGCTGGGCGATGGCGGCGACTCCGATGCCGCCTTCCTGCGCGACGTCGCCAGTCGCGGCGGCGGCGAGATTTACTTCTCGCAAGACCCGGTGGAACTGCCGCGCTTGTTCGCCCAGGACACGTTGCTTGCCGCACGCTCCTCGTTCATCGACATCGCAACGGCGACCGAATCCACGCCCGGCTTGCACGCCATCACCAACTTGGCGACCGGTCCATGGCGCAACCTCCCGGGATACAACCTTTGCTATTTGCGCCCCGGCGCTTCGCAAGGCGCGCGCACCACCGACGAATACGGTGCGCCGGTCATCGCCACCATGCAAGCGGGCTTGGGCCGAACCGCCGCATTCACCGGACAAGTCAGCGGCGACTATCAAGTTGCCGCCGCCGATTGGCCCGAGGTTGCAAACATGCTCGTCACGATGACGCGTTGGGTATCGGCACAGTCGTCGGCGCAGCAATACTTCACCAGCGTCGAACGCGAAGGCCGCGAAGCCGTGGTTTCCATCGACGTCGACCGCAGCGCCGGTGATGCACCGGTTGGCGCGCTGACTGCACGCATGGTTGCACCCGATGGAACGCGCACCGAAATCGATTTGATTCCGGTTTCCGCCGACCGCTTTGAAGCGCGCGTGCCGATCGGCATGGAAGGTGTTTATCGTTTTGCCGCAGCCACCGATCAAGGCGAAATGCTGATGATGGATCCGCTGGCCATCCCCTACTCACCGGAATTTGAACCGCGTTTGCAACGTGATAGCGGCGAAGCAGTGTTGGGTCGAATTGCGCGCTTGTCCGGCGGTAAGTTGAACCCGCCGATCAGCGAATTGATGCGCGGCAATCGCAAAGGCAAAGCGATGAAGCCGTGGGCGCCCTGGTTTGGCCTGGCCGCGTTGCTGTTGTTCTTATCCGAAATCGCGTGGCGGCGTTTGTTTGAAGGAAGCGTAAAGCGGCCAAGTTGGCTCCATCGTCGCAAGTCTGCTCCGGCGGCAGCTTCTGCGCCGGGCGATGCCGCCACTGATCGACTCGCCGGCGTATTGGGACGTCGTAACCAAGGCAAGCCCGAACAGCAGCCCGCCAAAAAACCTGAACGGCCAAAAGAGCCTGAAGAAGCGAAGCCGTCGGCAGATTTGGGCGACGTTTTGAGCGGCGCCAAACGGCGCGCATCACGGCGGACGAAGAACTAATCTGCTGGTAGACTTGGAGGTCTGCTTCTTATGGAAGATTCTCCACATCCCAACCCAAATCAGCATTTAGAAGCGCTGTCCTTCCTGTCGTTTGAGCAGGAATCCGGCGGTTTGCCCGCTGTAGGCGCCGATATTGGCGAATATGTGCTGCTCAGCGTGCTCGGCCGCGGCGCCACCGGTGTGGTTTTTGAAGCCCACCAAAAGAGCTTGGACCGCCGCGTTGCCCTCAAACTGATCCCGCTGGTCGCCGCCGACCGCACCGCCGCCGGCAAAGCGCGATTGGAACGCGAAGGTCGGCTGTTGGCCTCGCTGCAACACCCGAACATTATCGACGTCTTCGATACCGGCCTAACTCCGGACTATAGGTGGTTGGCAATGAAGTTGGTGCGCGGCGCCAATCTAGGCGAAGTGCTGGCGGAAAAAGAAACCGGCTTGCCGTCGCCGCAGTCGCCGGATTGGCTGAGCTTTATTCTTCCGGTGCTGCATCAAATCAGTTCGGCGCTGGCAACTGCGCATGAGCAAGGAATCGTTCACCGCGACGTCAAGCCGAGCAACATTCTGCTCGACGAAGAAGGCACCCCCCACTTGGTCGACTTCGGCTTGGCCGACCGCGATGCGCAAATCCGTGAAGCTGGCGAAACCGGTTTCATCGGCACACCGCTTTATGCTTCGCCTGAGCAAGCACGCGGCGAACCGCTGACCGCAGCTTCCGACGTGTTTTCGTTCGGCACAGTCGCTTTTGAATGTTTGAACGGCGAGGTTCCGTTCCGCGGTTCCAATACGCGCGAGTTGTTGCGCAACATTCAGTTCGCCGACCCGGTTTGGAAAAACCCGCGCGGCATTCCGCTCGACGTGCGCGCGGTGATTGAAAAGTGTTTGGAAAAGCGAATTCCCAATGGCTATCGCCACGGCCGCGAAGTTGCGGAAGAGTTTGCGCGCTTCCTGCGCTTTGAACCAGTACACGCGGTGCCGCGCAGTGGTTTGTCGCGCTGGTGGCAACGCACCATGCGCAAACCGGGGCGAGCCTTGGTCTCTGCGTCGTTGGCGGTGCTGACCGTCGCTGCAATGGTGTCCGGCTTGGTCGTGCAAATCCAGGGCAGCCAGCTGGAGGAATTCCGCAATCAAGAGTTATACGAAGACGCCGAAGCACTGTGGCATCGCGGTTTGCACGAGGCTTTTTATGACCGTTTGCAGGAACTGCCCAAAGGCGACCGCTTGCGTTTGCAAGCCGACGGCTTGTTGATTGAAGACCATCACGAGGAAGCCTTCGCGATTTATCAACAACTCACGCTGCGGCCCGACTCCTTGGCCGATCAGGTTTCTTATGTGCTGGCATCGGTCCCGCGCGACATCGGTTATCTGCCCGACATCCCGCCAGGGTTAAAGGCCAAAACGCCGCGCGATTGGTTGATCTTGTGCTTGTACAACAACCAAACTGGCCAATACGACAAGTCGCTGGAAGCGGTGCGCAAGGCAACGGCGTTTTATCCGAACAGCTATGCGCTGCACTATCTCGAGGGCTTTGCCCAGCGCGGATTGGGTCAGCCGGAGAAAGCTGTGAATTCGCTGCAAAGTGCGCTGTCGTTGCGTCCGGATAGTGTGCAGAGCATTCGCCAAATCAGCCGCGTTTTGAAGGGGTTGGATCGATTTGACGAGTGTGAATCGTTCCTGCTGCAAGGTTTGGAGCTGCAACCGAATAACGTGTTGCTGTTGGCTGACCTCGCCAACTTTTTCATGATCACCAAGCGCGATGAATTGGCAGCCGAGCCTTTGAAACGCGCGGCCGAGTTGGATCCCAATCTCAAACGTCCTTGGGTGACCAGTGTGCGTGCGCAAGCTCTGATCAAAGCCAGGAAGAAGGATGAAGCCGAACGCTTATTGCTACGCGGTTTGGACGCCAGACCCAATGCCTGGCATGCGGTCAATCGATTGGCTCAACTTCGCCTGACTCAAAAGAAGTGGGAAGAGGCGCTGTTATTGGCCGACGAACTCGTCAAACAACCTTTCGCCGGATGGCAGTCCCGCGGCTACTTCACTCGTGGCAAAGCGCTGTTTCAGTTGGGTCAGTTTGACGAAAGCTTGGACTCTTTCATCCGCTGCACCGAGCTTCGTCCGGATATGAATTCTTATAACTGGTTTTCGGTTGAGGAAGTCATCGAAGCCGGTGAGTACGACGTCCTTGAGCGGTTCTTAAACTACGTTTTGAACAAGAATCCGCAGCAGTACAACGCGCTGATTTATTCGGTGGAATTGCGCTTGCTTCGCCAGCACGAAAACGATTTGGGGGAAGCCCAAGAGTTCGCCATGCGCGCGGTCGGCGTGAAGCCGAATCGGGCAGATTCGCATTTCTGGTTGGCGAAATGCTTGGCCGAACTAGGCCAAACCGAATTAGCTGCGCATCGCTTAAGTCGATGCAAGTCGTTGAATCCGAGCTTGGACGGCTTGGCGGAGCTGAGCGAGCAAATCCAATCGCAGTTGGATCAGCTTGAGCAAGCCGACGGCGAGTGATGCGGAAGCCGGTAGACGGCGGGTTTCGGCTGCTCAGGCGGCAAAGATGAAATCGCGCCCTTCTCGGTAGCTGCTTTGTTGCTCGCGGAAGTATTTGCGAATCAGCTGGCGCGGCCCGGGACCTGAAACGGAAACCACAATCGGCAGGGTTGCCTTAGGATCGGTTTGGGCAAAGAATTCGTCCGGTGAATGCACCGGTGCATCGAGGATGCGTTGACCGATTCGTCCAGGGTGTAGTTCGAGGATCGCCGACGGCTGGCGGCCAAGTTGTTTGAGATTTCGCGCGAGCTCGCGTCCGGTGTCGCCATAGCCCCACAGCACGTAATTGGGCGATGGCGCGAGGAAGTCTGCGGCTAAATGATGAGCACGGCAACGCGCGAAGGCAGCCAAGCTGTAGCAAGGATGATTACGAGAAGTCGAGTCTTGTCGTAACCGCCATGCAAGCAGGCGGTCGTCGACCTTGCCGATTTGCGCTCCAGCTGCGGCTAAGCGTAGATAAAGATCGTAATCCTCGGGCCAATTGTTGTCGTGATAACCGCCAACCTTTTGCATCATGCTGTTGCGAATCATCATCGATGGATGGGCGAGCGGCATTTCGATGAAGCGCTCTAACAAGTAGCCATCTGCTTGTTGGTGGTTCAGCCAATCCTGATAGCGCGCCATTCCAGGCCCCAAATGCTTCTGCGGAAAGTAACGCACACCGCATCCGACGACATCGAGTTGGTGTTGCTCGGCATGGTGTAGTTGGCGTTCCAACCGGCGACGATGCATCAGATCGTCGGCGTCGTGAATGGCGATCCAATCGGCTTCGGCGTGTTCTAGCGCAAGGTTTCTTGCCGCAACCAAACTGGCCAACGTCTCCGCATTTTGGGCAACATCATTTCGAAGCAGTTGAATGCGCGAATCTTGAGCTGCGAATGCCTGCGCCAACTCGGCGGTTGCGTCGGTGGAATGATCATCCACGATCAAACACTGCCACTCGCGCAGCGACTGACGCTGCACACTCTTAATCGTCGCCGCCAAATGTTCCGCGGCATTCCGTGCGGCAATCAAAATGCTGACACGCGGCTTCAAAATCAGCTCCGTTTTTCGGCAACCATCCAGCGAAAGCAGCCGACGATTCCGCGCTGGCCGCAAATGGTGAATCCCGCGCGCTGCACTTCCTCGGCTAACTGCTTCGCGTTGAATCGATTTTGGCGCGGATGCTTCATCAATACTCGCCCCAGCGGATTGTTGAGAAAGGCGCTCATCGTTTCGAGCAGATAAAAACGCGCGCCGGGTTTGAGTACCCGCGCAACCTCGGCTACGCCGCGCTGCCATTCCGAAACGTGGTGCAACACGTTGAAGTCAAACGCTGCGTCGTAAAAAGCATCCGCCACCGGAAGTTGATTGGTGCAACCACGCCAAAATTTGACCACATCCGGATCGCCCGGAGAAGCCTGCGTCGCCCCCCGCCGCCGCTGGATCAAGCGCTTGCTCGACCGCGCCTGCGCCCGTGCTAACTGTTTTTCATCTAAATCAAAACCATGCACTTCATGCGCACCAAAATCACGCAGAATAATTTCGGCGCCCAAACCCTGACCACAACCAATCTCCAACACTCGCCCCGGCGCCGGTCCGCCGATGCGCCTCAACGGCCGAGCTTCCAGCCAGCGCTGGGTAAACGGACGGAGCGGCTGGTTGACCACCAGCCGCTCGAAGGAATTCAATTTCATGCGGGAATCAATGGTGAGGCCGCCATTCTACGACGGCCCCCATCGCGCATTTAGTGCGGACCCATGCGCACTGCGCACGGCTTCGATACGTCGACAATCGAACCGGAGCCATCAAACACGGCCGATTGGAAGACCAGCGGCATCGCTACCAAGTTACCCGGCAAGGTCACCGAGAAGCTGGCGTCGCCGGAACCGTTCAGCGTGCCGGTCATGCCCGGCGTACCGAGCGACTGCTGCAGCAAATCCAAGCCGACGTGAATGGTCACGTTGTAGGGAGGGCCCAACACGTTTTCACCCGGCTGGAACGAAGCCAGCGTCTTGTAATCCAAACCACCGTGAGTGGTCTGCAGGCTGAAGTTGGTCGATTGACCCGGCGTCGGCGTCGAGTCGGACGGCGACAGAACGGCAACGCTGCTGCTCAGCGTCTTGATGCCGCGGCGGTGCAGCGCCCACTCGACGTATGGTGCCCAAGCACCACCGTAAAGCTGTTGTTCGGCGGTCAGCAGCCAGTTGCCGCCACTCACCATGCCGGAGCTGTTCGACTGCAGGCTCATTCCTTCCACAATGATGTTGTCGGCTACGTCGCGGCCGACGGCGGCACGCAGATCCCAAAGTGCGGACGACCAAATTTGGCCGTCGTAGTGAACTTGGTTGATCTTGTCTTGCGGGTAGAACAGCTGTTCGTCGACGCGGCGCAGGTAGTGCAACGAACCGCCGGTGTAGGACACCGCGTCCCATTCACCAACTAGCGCGTCGTCGTAGAAACTGGCGGCAATGTAATCACCGTAGCCTTCAGACATCGCACCGTTTTCACCATTGCCGATGCCGCCTTGCACGTCGTGGTGCAGCGCATGACCGTATTCGTGAATGATGATGTCGGCATCTTCGGCGTCATCGACTCCGCCCGAGCCCAACGTGATCTCGCGGTTACCGAGGTCGTACCACGAGTTGTCGCCGCTATAACCGTTGACGTCGACGTCTTGCTGACGGTTGTTGGCGTTCATCTGACCCACCGACTGCAGATAGCGTTGGTAGCTGTCGATGTGGTAGTAAGTCATCACTTCCTCGAACGCGTTCGCGTTGCGCTGGAAGTGGAACTGGAAGTTGGTCTGGCGCACGCGGTTGCTGGTCGGCGCGGTCGAGCAGTATGGACCATCCAAGTAGCCGGTGCCGGCTAGATCCAACAAGTCAACGGTGAAGTATTCCGAGCTCGGCACCGCGCTGTTGGAATCGTTGGAGTCCTTCAGTCCGTGATCACCAGAGGTCTGCACCGGGTTCGGAATGAAGACGTCGCCGCTACCAGTAGCCATCATGTGCCAGCACATCACGCGCAGGTCTTTTTGCAGCAACTCGGCGCCAGTGCTTGCATCGAGCAGCAAGTCGACGTGCCAGTCACCGCTGTGTGCGTGGTCATGGTCATGTGCGTGTTTGCCTTCACCGTCGTGACCGGTGTGCGTCCCTGCTTGAGTCACGTGCGCGCGCACATTCCAAGCGAGTTGGTTGTCATACCACCGCAACTCGGAGCTGAGGATTTGCACCTGATCAAATTCCGGGCGCAAATCGGCGACGGCAGCATCGCGTGCTTCCCACTCAGTGATCCCATCGGCCGGAATGGTGCCGCTATGGCTGGCCGGGTTGCCCTCAACGATGACGCTGCCATCGCGGAACATCACCACCTTGACAACCTCATCCCACACCGGAATGCCGTCGACGGTGCGATGGAAGGTGACGCGTTCGGCAGTGGTCGACCAGCCGAGATCGCGGTCGAGCATCACGCTGCCGTTGACGCCTTGGGTTGCCAGAAACTGCAGCGCCAACTGCTCAGCGCGGTCGACGCGCGGCATTGCGGCTTGGGCTGCCGGGATGGCCGTTAAATGCAGCTGAGGCGGCGGAGTTTCCGCAACCTGCGGCATGGCCGAAAGCAGGAGGAGGGGAAGGGAAAGCATGTTCCTAGATTGACATAGAAACTGCTTTGTGGGTTCCCTTATTTCCCAGACTCGACCCAGCTACCATTGGACGTTAACCAGCTATTTTCGGCCACTTATAAACACACCCCATCGTTGCGCCGCTTGAGACGGCCTCCCATTGGTAGATCAAGCTGCCGTTGGCGTTGGAACCAAGCTTAGCACTGCCGGCATAACCCTAGTCAGCGACAATGTGAATTAAGAAAGACCAATTTTCTAATGGCAAGCTTATCAGTGAAAGTAATAAAGTCCTGGTTGATTTGGAACATCGGTCAAAAACCCACCCGATTTGAAATCTACAATTTCAACGCCTTTGGGTATGCCCTTCAAAGTAAATTTGCCATCGGCACCGATAGAGAGCATAGCTAAGAACTTAGCAGAATCGAGTGGATGTGTAAGCCCGTTGAGCCTTAAGATAAAGGTTCCCGATCGCGGCTCTGAATCATCGCCGACCAGCACTCCAGAAATCGTGTTGGCTTGCTGGAGATTGGCGTTTACGAGTCCCAGACTTGGATTGACTTCAAAGATGAAATTAGAGCACCAACTGCCATTGCTTTTACTGAAGTGGTCATTTAGTGCAAAAGCGCGGTAATTACCCTGGGGAAGTTCTACCGGATCTTTATTGCGTCCGCCCTGCAATATTACGGTGTCCTGAATCACTTCGATCTCAGAAGAGGACGTGTTTTGAAATGTACAGAATAGAACAGTTCCATCCGCCGCAGAATTGCCGAAATCAAAATACACTGGTTGGGTTGGCGGTTTGCCTTCGACGACAAAATCCAGCAATACCTGTTCACCTTGGCCTCCATGAAACGTGTATTCATAAGCAGTTTGTAGTTTTCGACTTGGCAAAAGGCCAACAAGGGAAGGCCAAAAACCAAGATTAAAATTACCGACTGGGATGCCTGATAGGCGCACGGGAACCCCGATTGGAAAAGCAGGCAGGCTGAAACTGAAATGGCTCTCCGGATGATCCCCTCGATTTAGGCTAAAGTTAACCTTGCCGTAGATAGTCTCCCCCGGGCCAACGGAATAGATGGATTCAATGTCTAGTTCGCGACCGTTTTTATCTTTGGGTATTAGCGTAACGGTTACAAATCGACTGAGGTCTGCCGACAAGACCCCTAAGTCTTTACGTTCGCCCGGCTCTAAGGAAAAGGAATGGGCAATAAATCCTAGTCCATCGCTAGTTGGCCACATGGCGCGGAGAGACTTAGCTCCTGGATTGACTGCTTCAAAGCTAAATGCAAGCTGTTCAGTCAAAGTATCGGGAAATTCTTGCTGATCGGATCCATAGGTTAATGCTGGGTCGTCCGCCCTCGGCAAATAGCGACGATCAAAAATGGACACCAATGCCTCTCGCCCAGGATTTCCCGTTTGAATTTCCCCGAACACAACTGAATTTTCAAGCAATCCAAATATCTTTGAGGTCACCACTCCGGGAACCACAGCCCCACTAGCAAAATATTGTTGGTGCGAAAGCGGGGCAACTTTTCCTGCAGCGCTATAAAAAGCTACCTTTTGAAAGTACCGCTGATGAAAATCAAATCGAAAAGTCGCCGTGGCGGGAAGGTTTGTCCAGCGGATAGTCGCCGGAGAAAAGTTTCGCCTACTATTAAATAAAGAGACCGCCCCTACGCTTGGGCCCTCGGCTTCACCCTGTACAACCGCGTCAATGACATCCTTAGCCTTTGACTGGCTAAGCTGAGGCAAGCTGTGCAAGGATTTCGAAGACAGGCCCAATAGCCGCCGTAGCTTTGAACCTTCAGCATTACCAGTAACCAGTAGTTGGGGAAGCGCAGAACCAAAAGAGTTTGCTTCGGTGGAATTCCAAACAAATTCCACTCCGCCGAGAAACGGTGTGAGGTCGCATGTATAGCGATTAGTGAGGCCACGCCATGCCACCACAGCCTCTGCCCCATGATCTCCAATGATCAAGATCCCGCGCTCTTGAAAAACCACAAGATTGCCTTCGGCATCTGGTGCTAGGCCTTGCCAACCACGTCCAGTCCACAACCTTGCATGAGCAATCGACACGCCGAGGTCAGGGCTATCGGCAATAACCAAGGCCGATTGAATCAATTCATTTCTTTGATGAGTAGGCTTAGAGCCAGCGCT
This sequence comes from uncultured Planctomycetales bacterium, assembly GCA_964344765.1. GTDB lineage: Bacteria > Planctomycetota > UBA1135 > UBA1135 > UBA1135 > JACNIZ01. Next base: position 22,010 of record CAYFOM010000054.1, read on the forward strand.
AGGCGCATCAAACGGGTTTGACACGGAGGATAGGCCAGACCTCCCTGAAGCAAACTCCTTGGGGCTGTTCCCAGAGAGTGCAAAGTACAAGACCACAGCCGTAAAACTCCCTGCGACAAGGGCAACGCCTACCCCAATTTTGCCAGCAACTTTCATTCATATTCTCCAAGGACGATCCCAGTCTTGGAAGTCGTAATTTGAGCTTTGATATAGGCATTGCACTCTGCCCAATTATAAAGCCAACTCGAGGAACCCGCCGCTTTCCCCCTAAGAGAATCGCGAGTGGTCGTCTCGAATATCCAGAGGTTGGTTTGGGCAAAGTCTGCTGCCGTTTGGCTAGCAGAATCAGGCATACTGTGGAGGTTAGTTCCACCAACTTGGTAGCTCAAGCCTAGCAAGGAAATGAAAACTTGGTACCTAGAGAATTGGTCCGGGTCTGATTGAACTGCGCTTTCATCAAGAATGGCAGTTGCCTGTGCACCGGTGTTGGACTTATAAGCAACAAACCCTTCAGCAATAGCCAACCCATTGCCGTAGAGCAGACCTCCCCCAGCTGTAATCTCTGCTAGGCTATCGCCACTCGCAATTACAAAACCTTCTACATCACCACTTTTAAAGCCAACATATTCCCATACTTCAGCAGCGCTTCCGGAAAGAGTGGTTGCCTGTTCTGCGTCCTTCCAATTCGCCCGATCGAGCATATAGAATTCCCCCCAAATCGACCAAGAGGTACAGAGCATTCCGAAGTCCATCTTTTGGATGTCGCTCCCCAAGATATTTTCATAAAGGTAGCCCCGATAAAATTTCTCGGGCTTTGAGTGTTGAAATCCGGTTCTAAACCATGGAGCGGCAGTAACGACCTTGATTTGGCTTGGGGCCGGGCCAGCGAAGAGGATGGCACAGGCAAGTGCCAAATATACGAGGGTTTTGCATCGAATCATCGAATCATCGAATCATCGAATCATCGAATCATC
>CAYFOM010000055.1:0-22299 GCA_964344765.1 uncultured Planctomycetales bacterium
CCGCACGAAAACAAAGTAAGGAGAGTAACAAGACAAGTGAGAATTAGTTTTGTGCTCATCTTTAAGCAAGTGGTTAGTACTTGGCGCTCAGCTTAGGAAAGAGTCTTCCCAATTCGCTTTCATCCCATGGTTCTCCAGTTGGTCCATCAAGGATTGAGGAGGGTGAGTAGGGCATTTCCAGTCCGGTCTTTTTCTCATAAACATCTAGAGCGATGTATGCGAGCCCCTCAAAGGTGGGGCCTTCCGATGGATCGATGGATAGGTGTAAGTCTGCCAAATCATCCGGGTTTGCCAAAGCCGTTTCGTAGATGTCCTTGCCCTGCGAAACCAGCCAGCCGCGGAAGTAATCGAAGCTGTCATCGCCGCAGCCGCCGTTGATGACGTACGCAGCGCCCCAAAGCTCCCAGCTATAGGATTCCCGAATAAGGCCGCTTAGCCACGAGTCGAATTCTTGAATGCGTTCGGTAGGAAGGGGTTCCAATTGTGCCCTCAAGCTTTGGGCAAAAAGCCGCTGGCTGTTCCCACCTTCAGTTTTGGCCTTGTGAATGAACTCCCAAAACGATGCTTGGACTTCAGCATCCTGGTGGTTCGCAGAGGCGGGTACGGGCTCATCCCGGCAACCGATAATCGTGAGCGAGGTGAATAGGGCAACCAGCCAGCCGCCGAGTTTTGTTTTTGCCATTGGCTTGTTATACAGACCCGCATTGCATTCCGGATTCCTGGGCCAAACTCATGCGAATTACGAAGCTGCAATCGTGGCCGGAGCGAGGCTGCTAGAATCCAGGCGCCCCCGCTTTTCCCCCAGATAGGCGGTTCATGAAACCCTCGCGCCCCAATGGCTGCGCCAGCAATTGCCCCTCGAGCTGGTCGCGGTTCCGCACAGGCATTTTTGGCCTGTTCCCCGTCGCTGCCCTAGCCGCACCTGCAATGTCTCAGGTGGCGGGCGGCGGATTTGACAAGCGCCACGCATGGTATGGGGTTGCTGGTGGCGATTTGATGGGCCATGCCGTTGCTGGTTTGGGCGATATTGATGGCGACGGTTGGAACGATGTCATCCTTGGAATCCCTGGCGCGGATGGACCAAGCGGGCCGCTCAGCCCCAATTACGGCAAGGCGCAGGTTCGTTCCGGCCGCACCGGCGGGCTGATTTACCAATACAGCGGCAGCGCAAACTTCGACAAGGTCGGAACCGGTGTCTGCGATATGGGCGACGCCAACCCCTACATCGGCATGAGCTTTTCATTCAGCTGTTTGTACTGGGAACAGCCGACCCTCGGCGACACCATCTTCCGCGGTTTTGCGCGTCCGGCGACGATTCAGGTGGTTCCTTAGCGCCGAGCAATCAACGGCAATTCGCGGCGGCGGATCCACGTCACCAGTGTGGATGCGACGAAGGCTGCAACCGCCATCTTGAACAGCGAGCCGCCGTCGTCGTTGAAGACGATTCCGAGTATCGTCAGGTGCGAGAAGATGGCGCCGGTCATTAGGCCGAGCGCCATCAATCCCCCAAAAGCCGCAGTGCGCGGCACGATTAACAAAATCGAAGCGATGACTTCGACGATTCCCAGCCCGATCCTCCCCCAAGGTTCGACGCCGAGTTCGGTGAATAGGTCGATGGATTCTTGCGCACCACTGAGTTTGAAGAAGGTGGTGCTGCCGATGATGCCGGCGGCAACCAGCTGGCCGCCCCAGCTCAGGCGCGTTTCGGTGGTGGAAAGCTTGCTCATGTTGCCTTGGGATTCGGCGTGATCGCGCCCCTGTGACAAGAATCTGCAGATTTTTTCGCAGCCCGCACGACCCTGCTATTCTGGCGCCATGTCCCTCCTCCAGCGTTTCGCCGTAATTCTGTTGCTGCCCCTGCTGTCCGCGTGCTCTTCCGAAGCCTCGCCGGACGCCGCCGAAACCGATCCCGCCGCTGGACAAAGCACCGAAAATGGCGCCGAAACCGGCAATGAGTCAGAAACCGGGGAAGAAGGCACAGGCAACGACGAAGCCGAGGAGAAGGTAGCCGAACCTCAATGGGAAACCTGGTTCGCCGAAGGCACTCGCGACGATTGGTACCAAACCGGAAACGCCAATTTCCAAATCAACGATGGCACTTTGACCGGCAGCGCGCGCAATTTGCCGCGCAACAGCTTTTTCGCTACGCGGAAGTTCTACGGTGATTTTGAATTAGAAGTCGAGGTCAAAATCGCACCGGGAGGGAACTCCGGAATTCAAGTCCGCTCCGAACTCGACGAATCCGCCGACCGCATCATCGGCTATCAAATTGAAATCGACACGTCGGAACGCGCTTGGTCGGGCGGGCTATTCGAAGAAGGCAAACGCGGTTGGCTGAACGATCTGAAGGACAACGAAGCCGGACGCGCCGCGTTCAAGAATGGTGAGTGGAACCACTACCGCATCGTTTGCAAAGGCGACCACATTCAATCCTGGGTCAACGGCGTGCAGTGCGCCGACCACCACGATGACGCCGCCGCCGAGGGACGCGTAGCCTTTCAAGTGCACGGCGGGAAATCCGCTGACGTGGAATGGCGCAACGCTCGCATTCGCGAGATTAAGAACTAGCGCTTAGCCCAAATTCGCCTGCCATGCTCAGCGCTGCCCGGCGACTTGATCGGGCTTCACCAATCGCGTCTTCTTCGACCATTGCGCGAGGATGAAGTTCAGCACGTCGGCAACTTCTTGATTGCTGAGGTGCGGCCATCCCGGCATCACTAAATTCCATTCCTCACCGTTGACGGTGATCGGACCGCTCAGCCCTTGCACGGTGATTTTTGCCAATTCGGCGACCGGTTTTTCCAGCCATTCCGAGTCTACAAACGGCGGCGCTAGTCCAGCCAAGCCCTTACCGTCGATCTGGTGGCAGGCAGCGCAAGTCGTCGCATAAAGCTGTTTGCCGCGCGCGATCGAGGCTTGATGGGGGGCGGGTAGCTCTTCAATCGCCATCGATTCGGGCAACGCGCCAAGCACCAAAACACCGGCAATTTTGTCGGCTAGTTTTGCGATTGCCACATCCTCGGAAGTCGCCAACGAACGCAAACTGTATGGCTCGGGCGCCACAAAACGATAACGCGTATTGCCCTTCTTATTCGGCAGTCCAGCAGCCATGCCGTTGAGGACCGCCAACTTCATCCAGCGCTGCGGCAAACGACCGACGCGTTCCCAAGTTTGATCCATCACGCCCAAGTCGGCGCCGCGGGCAATGCATTTGCCGATGCTTTCAAACAACGCGCGATGGGAATTGCTTTCGATCAGCAAGCGCGAATCACGGCTAGCGCGATTCAGAAGTAAGTGCTCGCGGTTGTGCAGTCCGCTCAAAACCGCAGTGCGCAGAATTCCATCTTCGGGATGGGCCGCAACCAGCTCTTTCATCAGCAGCACCGCATCGGGGTTGTTGCACTCGCCCAAGCTATACGCGAGTTGCCAGCGCACCTCGGCATGCGGCGTGGAAACCAACGACTGATACGCCGACCAAATCGGAGCTTGGTCGCTGAATGCCTCACTTAAACGCAGCCATGTCGCGATCAACTTAGGTTGCGTTTCACTGCCAAGCTGCTGGGCGACGTAACCGGCATCCAGCGCATTCATCCCTTCCAAAGCCCACGCCGCGTGCATGCGGCCGTAAACGCGCACGTCCAAATCGGCAACCATGGTTGCCGGGCGCGAGGGATCGGGTTGCGCACCGGCGGCGAAGGCGCGCAGCTGATCGACCTCGACCTTGGTCGCTCCGTTGACCAACAGGCGTTGTTGGGTGCGGCGCGTCCAGAAGTTCGGACTATTCAAATTGTCTTGCCACGGCGCTTGATCGCCCGGAGCAAAAACGTCGGCACCGGCTTGAGAGGTTCGCGCCGGCGCATCCTCGCGCACCACGCGCCAAATGCGTCCCAAACCGGTGTGTTTGTCCAGGCCGCGCTCTTCAATCTGGCGACGAAGAAAGCTGGTCATAAACACACGGTGCTGCAAAATGCCGCGGTACAAATCGACGATATACAGCGCGCCATCCGGGCCATTCGCCAGATTCACCGGACGAAAACGCTCATCGGTGCTGCACAGAAAGTCCTGCTGAATCGCGTCGTAAGCGTTCAAGCCTTTTTGCATTCCGTCGGCTTCTTGGATATCCAAATGCCGCACCAAATTCGCCGCCGGTTCGCAAACAAACACATCGTTGACGTCACCCGCGCCTAGCAAATCACCGGTGAAGTAAGCCGGTCCACATGCCGAGGTGTAATTCGCCAACTTGCCCTCGTCGGTCAACGTGACATTTTTATAGCCGCGGTTCACGCCAGTATTCAGGCGGATCGGCCACACCTTAGTTTGTTGGGTCAAGCGCGCGTTGGATCCATGCGCGCGACCCAAATTCGGATTGCGTAACAAATAGTGAGTGGGCACCCGATCGGCATGCACCGGCGTCGAGTTGTAGTCGTAACAACGCCGACCCCATAGGTCTTGATTCATGCCCCACTGACCGGTGCGCGGCACTTTACCGATTTGCCATTCGCCATCCACCAAACGATAGCGCTTATCGTGATTGCAAAGGTAAATCCAATTATCCACGCCGTAGGTCATCGCGTTCGGCGCGTGCTCCGGGTTGCTCAAGCCGGCATCAAAACCCTTATCGTCGACCACAGTCTTGGTCTCGCCGATGCCGTCGCCGTTCAAATCCTGCACGTACAACAACTGCGGCGGCGTCAGCACCAACACGCCATCACCGACGAAGCAAATCGAGCGCGGCAGCACCAAGTTCTGCATGAACTCATCGCGCTGGTCATAAACGCCGTCGCCATCGCGATCGCTCAACACCGCGATCGAACACTTCGGCGCCAGCTCATCGGTGCCGTCGGCGTCGAGCATCAGCTGCGACATTTCGACCACCCACATGCGGCCGTATTCATCAAAGGCAATGTCGACCGGATCATGAATCAGCGGTTCCGACGCCACGCATTCAATGCGGTAACCCGGCTGAACCACAAAACTCGCCAGGGCCTCATCCACACTCAACGCCGGCGCCGGTGGCACGTCGAAATTCTTGTCGACGGCGGGCTGCTCCTCACCCTTTTTGTCGCCGGCTTGAGCGGGCAGACTGGGGGCGAGGGCAAGGAGTATGCAGACGGGGATCGCGAGACGCATGGTGGCTGGCTGGAGGTCCGACTATGGTACGCGGCGCAGCTTGTGCAATGTCAAAACACTTGGAGCGGGCAGCGGCGGTTGGCGCGGGCGGTCGCGATTGCTGCCTAGGGTCTCCCATTGAAGCATGTAGTGCACGCCATCTTCACCGGAGTCGCCGAGGTCGGCGGCGCGGCGGATGCTCAGGCCGGGGAAGTCTCCTTGCAAGCGGTTGAGCGCCGCTGGGTAGGTCGGCGTGACCGAAATCTTCTTTTGCAACGGCTTCAAGCTTTCTTCATCAATCACCAGCCGCCCGCGGCCATAGTCCTTGTGGCGGTAGGTCATCGTTAGCACGCCGGGCTCGGCGCGAATCAATCCGGTAATGCGAATGCCGATGAAACCCAATGATCCATAACCGCTGAACGGCACCGGTTTTTCCCAATCGGTCACCACGCGGCGTACCCATTTGCCGTCCTCGGCACGGGCGACATAGACCTGCATGTTGCCGGCGTCGTCGGATTTGTGATAGCTGATGAGCGGTCGGTCTTTGGAGCCGAAGATCAATTTTTGACAACCGTTGATGATGCCGCCTCCGCTGGGGATGGGATCGACAATCAACTTTTCTTGCTCCAAGGTAAGCGGTAGCGTGACCGCGGATCCATCGACGGCAACCCAATTCACCAAGTCGCGACTGCGCGCATAACTCAGGTTGTGATTGGTCGCGCAATCCGGCGTATCGCGCCACACCCAAACCAAGTGGAACCAGCCATCGGGTCCGCGGACCGCATCGAGCGGGTAAGCATTGCGTTTACCCTGGCCGTCCAGCAGCGGCTTATCCAGCAGGCGCGACCATTGATCGGCGGCGCTGTCGAACTGATTGACGATGCGCATGCCGTTGCCGGAGCCGCCATCGCGATAAGTGAACAGCAGCTTGCCTTGATGATTGCGCAGAAAGCGCGGGTAAGTCACCCGTTTCTCCCGTTCACCTGTCATCGACCGCTTCTTCAGAGTGCCAATGTCACCCCCGGTTTCGGTCACGAAGTAAACCAGCGGATCGCCGTGCATATTCCCAGTCACATGCAAACGGTCATCATCATCCACCGCCATCGTGATGTAGTTGTGCGAATCCCAACCAATCTTCGACGGCAGCACCTGATAAGTCCAAGTCTTCTCACCCAACAACCGCGACGCCACCGTCATCCGCCGCTCTTCATCGAAAAACCCGACGTACTGCTGTGCACCATGCGTCAACAACGCAAACCGAACCGGAAATCCCGCCGGCACTTTGCCGACTGCAATCGATTCAACTACCTCGTGTTGCGATTGTCCAATTTGGAGCAGCGAAGGTTCTGGTTGCGTCAAGCCACAGAAGCCGACCAACGCAAACAGTGAACTGATCAACATGGCTACTTCAACTTAACCGGATGCACACCACCCGGCGCGGCGTTGTACAGCCACGGACCGATGAGTGGATCCATGTTGAGCAACAACAAGGTTTGCGCGTCGGCGGTGGGGCGGCGTTCGGGGGCGAAGTCGGCGTTGTAGCGGGCGCCGGTAGATAGGCGAACCGCGTCGAGGTGGCCGTGCAAGCCATCCACCGCAACTCCACGACTATTGACGTCGGCGCCGATGATGAATGGATGGTTGTTGGTCGTGCGTACACCGCTCGCCGGGGCCGACGCGACCTTTTTGCCGTCGATGTACAAGCGAACCTCACTACCGTCATAAACACCGGCGATGTGATGCCAGCGCTTGGTGTTCAGCGAACCTTCGGGCGCTTTGGCGGCACGGTACTTGCCACCCAAATGCACGGTGAACTCCGCCACGCCATTGCTCATGAAAATGCCGTATTCGGAATTCTCGGTCTTCGCCAACAAACCCTGGCGCTTGACGAACTTCTTCGCCCACACCCATCCTTCCAACGTGAACGGACCATCCGGCAACTGCAGGTCAGCCGCGGGAATCACGGCAACATCGGCAGCGCCGTTCAGGCTCATCCAATGCTCCTTCTCGGAAGCGGCGGGCGTCGGCAAATGCTTGGTGGTAACCGGCATCCACACATCGCGATCGGGCAGCGGCACGCGCACTCCTTCGCCCAAGTAGTCGGCTTGCATGCGCAAGGTCGGCAGCTGCAGCGCGCGGTCCAACGGCTCGGCCCAGCGATGCACCTGCATTTTGAACTCAGTCGTTTCGCCGGCAGCCAATTGGAAGTGATGATGATCCGGTGAAAACGACCAGCGCGGATCATTGGCGATGCCCGACAAGGTCACATCCAACGGCCGCGACGACGGATTCGTCAATGACACCGACAACTCGCCGTCGCAACCCATTTGCGGACCCAGCTCCAACAAACCCGATACCTTCGGACGCATGTTGTCGGCCAAGTTGCGGCATTCGCGACTGACTTCCACCGTCACCGCCCGCACGTCATCCACTTCACCCACCGGCAACGACGCAATCGAAATCTCGCCCTTGCGCACGGTGACTAAATCGAAATGGTGCAAAAAGCCAGCCTCCGGCATATCGCCAAAATTGCTGCCGCCGACGGTCGCCAGCGCGAAGTATTCAATGCCGTCTTGCTTACCCGAATACTTCATCTGGTGAATGTGACCGGCGAAAACTGCCTTCACATTGCCCGGCGCCGCCAAAGCCGCGTGCACCTTTTTCCAATCATCGCCGTACTTGCCGCCCAACCAACGCGGGTGGTGCAGAAACACGAACACGTTTTCAGCATCCTTGGTCTGCTCAAGCGTCTGCTGCAACCAAGCAAACTGCTCCGGACTCATGCGCTGGCATTCGGCCTTGTTGAAATTGCGCTCGCCAGTATCCGGGTTCGGCTCGTCGGTATACAACACGTAAAACCACGAGTTCTTATGCCGGAACGCATACCAAAGCGGTCCAAACACCTTCTCGTAATTACCCTCGTGCTCTTCCGCCGGTCGATCGGCGCCGCGCCAATAAACATCGTGATTGCCGGCGACCGGATACCACGGCATATCCAACCCATCCATCACCGCTTTGAACTGCGCCGCCTGCACCATCCATTCCGGCGTGCGGTTGTAACCCTGAATCAAATCACCAACCGTCATCACCAAGTCGGGTCCGATGATGTTCACATCGCGCACCGCATCGGCCAGCACTTGAATGCCTTCCGGCGGCCCACCGGTGCGGTCGCCGAACACGGCAAAGCTGAACGATTCGGCTTCGTCGGTCAGTTCAAGGGTGACCGGGCTCTCCCGGTCGGTCAGCAACCGCGGTAACTCGTGGTGCGGGTGGTGGGGCTGCGGTTGCTGACAGAGGAGGAGGGGGAGAGCAGTCAGGAACATTTACTTGCTTATTCCGAAGCCGGCTCTTCCAAAACCAGCTCTTCGGTTTCACTGTCGACGGAATCCGTTTCGCCGGATTCCGCTTCGACCTCGACGGTTTCGGCTTCCGACGATTCATCGGCGTCCAAATCCATCAACAACATCTCCGGCTGAGTATCGCCGTAGCTCTTGCTCAAGCCTTCAAAACCGGTGTGTGCTTCGCCGATCGCCGATTCCAGATCAACCAAGTTTTGACGCAAGGTCGCAACCTGATCCAATTCAGCTTGCGCTTGCTCCAGATTCTTCTGCGCGTTCGCCGCCGCAGTTCCCAATTGCGCCAAAATGTCGGTCACCGCGTAGTGCGCGAAGCTTTGCGAAATCCAACCGGCCAAACGCTCGTTGGCCTTCGGGTAGTAGCGGTAAAGGTAATCCTCGACCTCGGCTTGCATGTAACTGCGCGCCGCTTCGCCCAAGCGCTTGCTCTTGGTGTTGCGGTCCAAACGATTTTCCGCCTTGGCGCCGAACAAACGCGCGCGCATCTTCGGCTGGTTGCGGAACAGAATGAAATCCCAGAAGCCTTTGCGCACCGGAATCGCCGACTTCGCCAGCGGAATCTGCACGTCTTCCAGCGCCGCGCCGCCATCGAGCTGATCCATCGCGCTACGGCCGACGGCTTTCAAATCCAAACCGGCTGCAGCCGCAGTTTGCTCAACGCTACTCGCCAAATCAACGCCCACCGAACCCGAGTGGATGCGGCGGCGCAAATGCGCGGTTACATTCGAAATCACTTCAGCCTGCATGCTGCGCAGCAACAATCCAAGGTCGTCGTTAACCAGAGTGCGCAAGCTACTGCTTTCCGAGTACCAATTGGTGATCGCGCCGCTCAGAGCCTGCGAAGTTTTGGTGTACAAATCTTCGTCTTCATTCGCGCTGGTCTCGCTCAACCAAGTCGGCAGGTTTTCAAACGCGCCGGCCCAGTCGTACTGCTGCAAACTGCCGACGGCTTCCTGCTCCGACTTCGCCTGCGCCACGCGCCGCTCCATCTCTTCGAAGTGCTGGTTCAGCTCCTTCACCGTCGGGTGGGCAATCAACTCACCCAACTGCGCAACCAAACTATCGGCCTGACGCAGCGAGTCGCCGAGGAAGGCCACCAAGTAATCGGTGCTGTTCAAGTACTCGGTCAAGTCACCGAGGAAGTTATCGAAGTTCGACTGCAGTCCGGCTTCAGCTTCGGCGGTATCACCATGCGCGGCGGCCAAACGGTTGCTGGCCGCGTTCATCAAGTCGGCCGGGTAAATGCGCAAGCGACCATCTTCGGCCGCTTCCTTCAGCGGCGTGTTCATCGACAGGTTTTCAAATGCCTCGATCAAACGCAGCGGATCTTCGCTTTCCAAACTCGGCACCAAACTGCCGTCGGGACGTAAATCCTTCTTCGTCGTATCCAAGTTGACGACCAAGAAGATGCGGCTGAAGATCTCGAGCAGCTGGTGGAACTCGTCGAACACCTGCTCCAAGAACAGGTTGTCGGTCTTGACCACAAAGATCGCGCACGTCGCGGTGTTGCGGAAGTCCTTGGTCATGCGGCCATAACCGAACTTCATCCGCGTGTACAAACCCGGCGTGTCGACGACAACGGTGCCCGATTCCTTCAACTGCTGCGCCGGCACGCGCACATCGATGCGGCGGATGGCGTCGGGGAAGTGAGTGCCCGGATCAAAGTCGGCGCCGGTGCGTTCGATCTCGCGAATGCGCTCGGCCAGCTCGTTGTGGGCACGATTGACGTGCATGCGCAACGCCGCTTGGTCATGCAGCGTGTCGACGCGACCGTTGTAGCGCTCGATCTGATACTCGCGCTGCTCCGAGTACGACACGAACACCATGCACGGATAAGCCGGCAGAGTCGTGACTTCGGAAACATAAGACGCGGCGATCGCGTTCATCAACGTCGACTTGCCCGACTTCAGCGGGCCAAAAATCAGCACATAGGCTTGTTGTTCCTCGACCTTCTGCGCCAATGAACGCAGCTGATGGGCGCTGTCCTGCAAATCGGGCAGGATCTCGCGCACCGGAGTCGTGGAGCCAACCACCGACAAAGTATCGGAAGCGGCGCTGAGGGGATCGATCAGCGGTTTGGCAACCTGACCGAATTCATCGCAAAACTGGCTGAGCAGGGTTCTCACCTACTCAATTTAACCGGCTCTCCAAATGGCATCTAGGCCAATCTCACAGAACTACGCCGTTCGCCATAAGTAGACGCTTTGTCGCCAGAATGCCGTCGTCCTCGGGCATGCCGCCGCCCTCAAATTCAATGCCGACGTAACCCGTGTAGCCGGAAGCGCGAACGATATCCATCATGCGCCGGTAGTCGGTGTGCTTCTCATTGCCGGCTTCGTCGAATTCGTGCGATTTGGCACTCACCGCCTTCGCGTACGGCATCAATTCGGTTACACCTTGATACCGGTCGTAGCTCTCGTTGCGGCTGATGCGGAAATTTCCGAAGTCCGGCAGCGTGCCGACGCGCGGGTGCTCGACCATTTCCATCACACCGGCAAGCCACGCGCCGTTCGAGCTGAGGCCGCCGTGATTCTCCACAATCACGTTGATGCCGAATCCATCGGCGTACTCGCACAGCGAGCGCAGTCCGTCGGCGGCGTTTTTCATCGCCTCGTCCCACTCGCCGCCGCCGGCAGCGTTGACGCGGATCGAGTGGCAGCCCAAAGTCTTGGCGGCTTGCACCCAGCGATGGTGATTGGCGACCGCTTTGGCTCGCTGCTCGGCGTTTTTGTGACCGAGCTGGCCTTCGCCGTCGACCATGATCAGCAGCGAGCGCACGCCTTCGCCGTCACAGCGGTTGTTGAGTTCGGCCAAGTAGGCTTCGTCGAGCGCCTTGTCCTTGAAGAACGAATTCACGTACTCGACCGCGCCGATGCCAAAGCTGCGCGCCTTCTTCGGGAAGTCCAAATTGGTCATCTGCCCGGCGTGCAGCGCGCGGTGCAGCGACCATTCGGCCAGCGACAAACGCAGCGTGCCGGCTGCCAGACCTAGCGCGGCGCCGTTGCCGTCGTCTTGGGTACGCGGCGGGTGGCAGCCGCCGATGGCGACCAGGGAAGCACCGAGAGCAGTTTGGAGGAAGTGGCGACGATCCATGCCGCCACTATAAGCAGTGCCGCTCGGGTTCGTCGAGTTACAACGACCAGGTGTAAACCGTCGGCTCGCCGGCGCGCACGGTGATCGGATCCGACTTCAGCGATTCGCCGTTGACGCGCATGCCCAAGGTGTAAGTTCCCGGTTTCAAATCTTTGAAGTGGAACTCACCGCTCTTGCGCAGCACCGTCATGTTGCCGGGGTGATCGTTTTCGTCGTACAGCTGAAGCAGATTCATCGAGAAACCATCCGGCGTTTCGTTCGCCGGCACGCCGACGACGGTGCCCTTCAGCGCACCACCAGCTTCCATCTGCACAATGCCGACGTCCTTCTGACCGCTACCATCGAACTCGCCGAGTTCCACGGTTTGAGTGATGTGATTCTTCGCCTTCACCGAGATTTCCCAATCACCGGCGGGCACATCCTGGAAGCGGAATTGACCTTTGTCGTCGGTGGTGGCGGTGGTCTGACCCGGCGAATAATCCATCGTGTGGATTTCGGCCTCATCGTCATCGCTGGTCGCAAACGAAATTGCCATGCGGCCGACCGAGCGCGTTTCTTCGCTGGTCAACTTGCCTAAACGCACCGTCGCGCCGCTGACCGGACCCGAAACTCCAACCACCGTTCCAGTGACCACACCGCTGGCCAATTCCACCGATACCTGCTGCTGACCCGGTGCCAAATTCACCGTCATCTCAGTCGGCGGGCTGGCGCTGGTTGCGCGCGCGGTCAGCTTGTACTCACCTGCGTCGCACGGCGGCAACGTGGCCAAGCCTTGCGCATTGGTGGTTGCCTTCGGCGCGCCTTCGTTGAAGCCATACCAACCGTAGTTGTTCTGACCGGGCTTCTCGAGCTCGACGGTGACGTTGGCCGCCGGCGATCCCAAGCGCGTGACCAGCACCGTGGTCACCGCCTTCGCCGCCATGATGATTTGGTGCTCGGCAATCACGCCGCCTTCCAATTCAAAGACGATGTCATTCTCCGGCGTCGGCGATTCTTCTGCTGGCTCACCCTCCCCGAATGCACTGAGGAAGACCAGCTCGTCGGTTAGATCGGCGCCCTCCGAAATACGGTAAACACCCGGCGCCAAACCGCTCCACGAAGCTAAGCCCCATGAATCGGTCACCGATTCGCGTTGTCCGAAGTCGTTGTCATCGCCCTCGCCCTTGAGCACGACGCGCGCACCGGCGACGACTTGGCCGGTGGCGTCGACGGCAGTCAAACGCACTTTGGAAGCTTTGTGCAAGACCAATGTAGCTTCTTGCGCGGCGTCTTCTTTGACCTCAACTTCCATTGGCTGACCGGCGTAATGCTCCAACCTGCCGGTCACCGTCCACTTGCCTTCGGCGAGACCGTGGAAGTAAACCTTGCCGTTTTCATCGGTCTTGGCGTTGCGCGGACGCATGCCAAAGTTCGGATTGGTGTGCTGAACCGTCACGCCCGATGCATCGGCAATGCGCAGCACCTGCCGGTATTCATCGCTGCCGCCGTCTTCGGGTGAGATGTTTACCCGAGTCTCGGCCAGCGCGACGCCATCCGCATCGGTCACGGTGATGGCCAAGGCTTGCGTCTTCGGCAGCGTCAGCTTCAGCGGTTCGGAGTTGGCGGTGACTTCCACCTCGTCAATCTCCAAAACGCCGGCCGGGCAGGTGACGTCTAAACGGAAGGTGCCTTCTTTCAATTCATCAAATACAAAGGCGCCGTTTTCATCGGTGGTCGCATTGGTGCGATTGAAGTAATCGCGATTGCGGTCGGCGCTCTTCGCCATCATCCGCAACTGTGCGCCTTCCACCGGATTGCCGGCATCGTCGTGCACCGTGCCTGTCAGCGACATGCGCGGATCAAGCAAAACCTCCATCTTCGCTCCCGGGCTGACGTTTTCCGATCGGCCGCGCGCATATCCCGGCGCGGCGGCGGCGATGCGCCACTTGCCTTCACTGCCTAAGCCGCTCAGTTCAAACGAGCCGTCTTCGTTGACCGGCGTGCCCTTATCCAGAATGCGTTCGTGGTTCCACTGGTAAGTGGAGAAACCGCGCGAGCGCACCAACACCACGCGTGCATCGGGCAACGGCTTGCCGTTTTGGTTGCGCACCACGCCACTGACCGATGCGCCGGTTGCCAGGTGCAAATCCACGCTGTGATCCGGACGACCTTCGACCAAGTTCAACGATGTTGATGCGCGCACAAAACCATGTGCGTTGGCGTCCAGCGTGTATTCGCCAACACGCACGCCTTCGATTGCAAAGTTGCCGTCTTCATCGGTGGTTGCGTCGGCACGGGTGGCGCCGGGCGCGTTGCCGAAAACCATGCCGAACTCATTGGCTTGGTTGCGGTCTTGCAACGAGATCTGTGCGTCGGCAACACCTTTGCCATCGGGTCCGAGAATGCGGCCGCTGAGCAAAATGCCGGGCGACAAAATCACTTCACCCAAGTCGCGTTCTTCCCCAGGATCCAACGCGGCAACTTGCAAACGACGCTTGGCCCAATAAGGTCCGCCCACAACCAAAGTCAGATCCTTATTCGGTTCGATTTCAGTCAGCTCGATCTCACCGTTTTCATTGGCTTCCACTTCAACCTCTTCCGCTTCGTCCTCGTCATCGCCTCCAATGAAATTGATTGCATAGCTTGGGAAGTTGCCGGAGAAATGACCACTTGCCAAGCGACCATGAGTCGGCGTGGCTGCCTGAGTTTCCGAATCCACCAAGCGCACCTTGATCGAACCCTTGGCAATCTCGCCTTCGGTGACCAACGGCTTGGCTTCGGCAACGGCGGTGCGATTGCTATCGCCTTGATCTTCGGCTGTGCCGTTATCCCCCGCGCCACCTGACTCGCCGTCGGCCTCAGCCTCGGCGGTGGTTCCGCCCGAAACCGAC
This sequence comes from uncultured Planctomycetales bacterium, assembly GCA_964344765.1. Taxonomy (GTDB): domain Bacteria; phylum Planctomycetota; class UBA1135; order UBA1135; family UBA1135; genus JACNIZ01. The sequence continues at coordinate 14,429 of CAYFOM010000055.1, forward strand.
ATCCCCTTGTCTCCAGGCAGTAGTCCGGAATCGTCCGAAGGCGAAAAGACCACGTAAAGAATGACGGCCAGCACGGCTGCACCGAGTAAGGAGAGGACGTGAACGCGTTTCATGTTCCAGGTTGTGGAGGGCCGACCGAATCCGGATGGGCCCGGCAGCCGCTACTACCAGGGTAGTTAAAAAGTGGGGCCGGGGCAAACCCTTGGCGGCTCAGTCGGCCGGGCTCTGCAGATAAAAGGACGACATGCAATCGTATAAATCAGGCCGAATTTGGCGTAATTGCGCCCCTTTTTCGAAAAACACCTCGGTGGCGACGGCAAAAAACTCGGCCGCGTTGGTGGTGCCGTAGGCGTCGATCAGGGTGCGACGGCCGGCGGCGGTGGCGCTGCGCAGGTGGGCAAAATGTTCGCTGAGCACCTCGGCCCAGCGTGTTTGCTGCTCGCGGTCACCCAGCGGCGGGGCGCCGTCGGCATAACCGTCGAGCATATCGAGCTTGTGCGCGAATTCGTGGTAGACGGTGTTGCGACCGTCTTCCGGGTTGCGTCCGCCGGAGTAGGCCGAATCCCAAGCGAGGATGACTTCGCCGCCCAACCAGGCTTCGCCGGCGTGCGGCGCACTGCTGGTGCCAACCACGCCGCCCGGTCCGGCGCTCGGCATCTTGTTCAAAAACGCCGACGGGTAAACCAAGATGCTGTTGACGTTGCGATACCAAGCGTGATCCAAACGCAAGATCAACAAGCAAGCCTGCGCGGCGATCACCACCTTGATGTGGTTGTCCAACTCCAAGCCGCCGCATCCTTCCCAATTCTTTTCACGAATGAAGACGTGCACCAAATCGCGCAGGTGCTTTTGTTCGTCGGCATTCAAGCGCTGGAAGAACGGCAGCGCGTTCAAATGCGGTTCCCACGTCGGTGGAAACGGCTGCTTCAACCACTGCCGACGGCGTCGATTGCGCCACCACTTAAGGAGCATGGCTTTGGCTTAGGGAAATGCGCATGCCTTGGTCGGCAACGAAGAAACCGCGTTTCTGCAAGTCGCGGTATTGCGTGGATTCGCGATCCCAAAGCGGATTGCTGTGATTGAGGTGGATGAAGCCGACGCGAAACGGCCATTCGTCTTCGCCGGTTAGAGCTGGCGATTGCTCCAGCAAGTCCATCGTCGAACTGACTAATGGGTGGGGGATTTCCCTGAGGTCGCGGTGAGGGAGTTCGTCGCCGGAGTAGAAGGTGCCGTCGATCAGCAGAGTTGTGCCAGGTTGCAGGAAGTCGGCGAGGTCGCGATCCCACTTATGCCATTGATCGATGTCGGGAATAAATAACAGCGCACCGCCATCTTGGTGTTCGACGTGGAAGCCGAAGGTGTTCGAGTATTCATCGCGATGCGGCACCGGAATCGGGGTCAGTGTCAGCCCGGGTTCTAGTTCCACCGTTTGGTTCGGCCGCAAGCCGTTGAGTTCGACTTGTCCGAGAACCAGCAGTTGATCCCAAGGACCGTTGTTCCGCATGAATTCAGCCAGCCGTTCGCCGCACCAAAGGGGTACCGCATTAGCGCCCAAAGCTTCGCGGCCCAAGTACATCAGCCCGGTGTAGTGGCCGATGTGTGCATGGGTCAGAAAGACGCCGGTCGGCAACTGAAACGGCACCGATTCGGCGCGCAGCCCGGCGGCTGCTAGGTGCGGTTGCATGGCCTGGATTTGATCGGCGAAGTCGGGGGTGGCGTCGAGCAGCCACCAGCCGGTTTGCCCGCGTATCGCCAAGCACGACACCTTTTCGCGTCGTCCTTCGGCTCGGGCACGTTCACAGTTGGCCTTGGTACAGCCGATATGGGGTAGGCCGGCATCTTGCGCCGTGCCGAGTACAAAGACTTCGACGCCGCCCTGGACGACCTCCTCGCTGCTGTTATCGCCCTGCGAAGGTTGGCAGCCCAATCCGAAAAGGCAAAAAAGTGTGACCCAAAAAAGCCCGCAAACGGCCCTTGAAGGTGGGAAAATTGACGTCATCGGCGGCAGCACTGAGATTCGGCCGGGTTTTGTGAAGCGCAAACCGGCGCGAGTCATTATGCACGCAGAAACATGAGTGAAAATCCGCAATCCCTGGACCCTGAGGAACTTCTGGCTCACGCCGGTTGGGTTCGCGGTCTTGCGGTCGCCCTGGTCGGGGAGTCCAGGGCTGACGACCTGGCGCAGCAAACCATGTTGCGCGCGATGGAGCGGCCACCGAGGTACAAGAAAAACCTCCGTGGCTGGTTAGGGACCATCGCGCGCAACTTTGCTTACAGCTGGGGTCGTACCGAGGGTCGGCGTCGCGAACTGTTCCAAACTCACGAATACGAGGGAAAGCGTGATTTCGAACACGACGCCGGCTCATCGGCCCTAAGTGCCGCGCCCGACGACCTTTTGGGAAAGTCCGAGGCGCACGCCCAGTTGATCTCTGTGTTGAGGGACCTGCCGGATCCTGGGCGGCACTTATTGCTTCTGCGTTACTTTGAGGATCTAACGCCGAAGCAAATCGCGGAACGGCATGGAATGAAGCCGTCGACGGTGCGTGTGCAGCTGATGCGTGCCACCGAAGAACTGAGAACCCTTATGAAAAAGCGCTTCGGTGGGGACGGGATGGCCCCTTGCGTAGCAATATTGACTCCGACACTAGGGAAAGGCCTTGTCATAACAGCTGTCACCGGGGGGACGGTAGCGACATCTATGGCCGCAAAAACCCTGGTACTAGGGGGAATTCTCTCCGCAATTTCTGTGGGAGTGTATCTTTGGGATCAGCCAGAAACCCCCTCAGACGGCCCTTTGATCGGGACCGAAGCTACGGCTAGTGCGGACGAGAGTGAACGTGATCCAAGCGACGCCACGGTGAATGACGGGGTTTCTGGTTTTTCTCGTGTAGCCGTTCCGACGGCGCCGGCCTTTGAGCTGGCCATTGTCGATGAAAGCGGCAACCCACTGCCTGGAGCGCAGTTGCGCTTCCACCGCGGCGGCGTGGCCCTGGGGCAGACGGTGTCCGATAAGGATGGTTTGCTGCGCCTGCGTCCGACCGCCGAGGAGGTGGTCGTGCAGATTTCGACGATCAACCGCGCGCCGCAACTGGTCAACTTAGAGTTGATTGAGGGCAGGCGGGAAGTTGTGATGAGCGATGGCGGCGTTATCGACGGGCGCATCGAAACCGATGAGCCGGTGTTCCTGCAACTGGAAGCCGCGCACCAACTGTTCCGCGAAGAGTCGCCCGAGTTTGAGCTGCTGCCGGAATTGGACCAGCGCTTCTCGAACTTCCGCCGCTTCCTGGTGCCGGTGCGCAAAACCGGCGAATTTCAGTACGCCGGTCTGCCGCAAGGCTGGAGCGGCACTTTGTCGTCGGCTGATCCGCGCTACCGCATCGACGATCGCGGCATGGATAGCGAAGCTGATGGCCGTCTCGAGATCCTGGCACCGCAAACCGATCTGCGGATTTCGTTGATTCCGGTGCCGCACATCAGCGGTCGCGTGATGTTGCCCGAGGGCCTCGCCGACGCGACGCTAACGATGAAGGCGGGAAGTTTGACCGCCAAACGCGCGCTGACCAGTGATGGTTGTTTTGAATTCCTCGCCGATCCAACCAAGATTGATCAGTTGGAGTTGTTCGTGCATTCGCCGAGCGGCTACATCGGCCATCATCGTTTTGATCCGGTGCCTAGCGATGGGCGCTTGGGTGATTTGGCCGTCGACTTCCGGCCGCCGGTGCAACTGCATGTGACCGATGCCAATGGTGCCTCGGTTGCCGATGCCCATGTGCTCGATCTCGCTGCCGACGGTTCGCATGCTCAAACCAACGCCGACGGTCGCGCCGAATTGATGTTGCTGGGTGAGCAGCCGCAATTACTGGTGCGCGCCATCGGCATGGAACCGCAACTTTTGGATATGCCGATTGCTTCATTGGGCGACTTGGTTGAAGTCCAGTTGCAAGCATCCAACCAACTTCAACTACAGCTGCGCACCGCCAACGGCCACGCGCCGATGACCGCTGATCAAAGCTTGGTCATCAGGCTCGAAGCTGAACAGGGCCTCTTCTCTGGATCCCACACGCTCGACCGGGACTACCAAACACAAACGGGGGAACTGTTCGCTTCGGGTCTTTCTCAAAACGGCATCGTGCGCGGTGATTTCCGCAGCGATCAAGACGGCAACCTGACCCTTTCCGGCGTCAATCCGGCGGCGGCAATGCAAGTGCAAGTTTGGGCCGAAGGTGGTGGTTTGTTGCTTCAGCGCACCTTGCCGACGATTTCCGCCACGGGGCAACAAAGCGTGGTGCTCGACATTCCTCAGTCGCGCAGCTTCCGCGGCAAGTTGATCGACCCCGATGGTCGCGCCGTCACCGATGCGTTGGTTGCGCTGCGCACCGACGCCGACGCCGAAGGCTTCCACCGCGCCACCACCGACCTGCTCGGTCGCTTTGAAATCCCGGCGGTTTATGGCGAGCAAGGTCTGCTGAAAGTCGTCGCCAAAGGCTTTGCTTTTGAGCCCGACTTCCAATATCAACTCCCTGCCGAAGGCGAAGAAGCGACCATTCAACTCAGCCGCGGTCGCTCGTTGCAACTCAACGTAATCGATTCCTCAGGTACAGCTGTTTCACAGTTCGCCGCATCCACTTACATCGATGACCGCGGTTCTTTCGGCTCGCGCGCCGACGGCAACGGTTTGTTGAAGATCACTGGCTTGCCGTTGGTGGCGGTGGACCTTCAAGTCGAAGTCGACGGCTGGCGCTATCCCATGCACGCCGCATTGGGCGACGATGAGCTGACCCTGCAATTGCCGGTGCGCGATACCGTGCAAGTGGGCTGGTCGCTGCTCAGTGCCGAACTGCAATCGGCCGCTAGCAACTACCGCATGCGCATCGATAGCAACGGCGTGTCTACCGAACACTGGCTACCCGGCCTGGCGCAACTGCAACTCCCCTTCGGCAGTTACACCGCCACGCTGCTTGACGCCGATCGCAACGAATTACGCAGCACCACCTTCGACGTCAACGGTGACGCCATCGTTTCGGTGCGCTTGGATTAAGTATCGTCCCAAATTCGTTTCCAATCCTCGAAAGCATCGGGTAGAAGCTTAAATCGAGCAATGTTGCCGATATGTAAGCTGCCGAGTTCGGTTTCGACGATTTCGATGAATCGTGCGCGGTCAGCCTCTGGAATGAACTCGGATTGGCTGGCGATCCAGCGAATGGTTTGTGCTTGGTCCATTTTTGCATGGACTACCCCGCGAATGAATTCCCCGAGTTGATTGCGATAGCGCAATCGGAATGGGTCAGGTTCACCCAAGGATTGGCGTACGGATGAGTAGCGTGCCGCCGAGCGCTTATACGCCCACAGGTAGACGTCGCGTAAATAATCCACGCGCTTGAATTCGTAGATTCCAAGTAGGGCGTTGACGTATTCAGATTTCGGAACGTCGACAAAGGAAAGCGGGCAAAGGTTCTTTTGAACCATCGGAATGTTGGCAGCCAGCCGCGACACTCGTTTATTGACATCCTCAAATGGCTGTAAATAAGGCAAGTGCACCATTGCGAAAAAGCTTTGCTCAAATGGATTTTGGATCGCCTCGGCTTTTTCTAAGAACAATCGGAACCCATCTTCAATTCGTTGCGGTCCCTCTAAGGGATGGAACACGGTTCCTCCAATACCTACCGCACATGAGCGAAGACGACCACATGCAAAGCTATTGCGAAGTAAGTTCTCGGACAGCAGTGCATGCAAATTGCAAATGGTGTAGAAGTTGAAACCAAGCGCATCAGATTGGTCGGCCAGCATTTCAATTGCTGCCTTGTGATTCAAAATCATTTGCGCTTCTTCCGTCGCTTTTCCGTCTGCGGTGATTCCTTGGTCGAGTAGGCGTTGAGTTTCGAGTAAGGAATAAGTGTTCCCTTCCAGGCGACTAGAGTTCCAAGACAGATCGATCAACAAGCGATCCATTACTTTGCGCAGATGAGTGCCAGCCGGTAAATCGGATATGCCAACCTCGCCGACTTCTTGCAGTTGTGCGCGGTCAGACTCACGCAGGTAAGTAGTTTGATTCGGCTGATATGACTCAAGGAAGTCGATGTCGTAGCCGACGGGAGTTCGTTCCGTGATTGGGTGGCTGAGCTCCTTTCGAATTTCCATTGAGTCGGGACTCAACCAGGACGGAGCCTCGGCTTCACGGACCATGGATTGCTCTGGTGCGAAGCCAACGGAATACACCGGTGTGTTTCGTTCTTGCTCGGCCAGGAAATAGCGCACACTTCTGCCGCCTCCTGACTTAGTGAGCACGCCCTGGCTCAACAATCCCTGCAGCCGTCGAATCAGCGTTCGCCTGGCGATATGACTGCATGCGGGAGACTCCAGCAGCTCCCCAATGCGGGCACCGCTTGGGAGTTGCTGGATCGTGCGGAGGATATTCCGCTCCTCTTCTGTTCGATGCGCAGATTTCATGGCACAAAAGTGGCGCAAATAGCGCGAACTGTGCCTATTCTACTGCATTTGGCCTAAATAAAGCGACTATTTGGCCCAAATAATAAAAGATGTGGCCTAATTAGCCGTGCCAGTCGTCGGCGCCTGCCTTTCGAAGTCGTCGTCGGATTCTTCGCCGCCGCCGTTGGAGCCGCCGACGACCGTGGTGCCATTTGCCTGAATCAGCTTAATGTTTCAGTAGAATTCGATTACTCGTCTCGCAACTGGCTAAGTCAATCGCCTGTAGCCAAACCCTTCCCTTTGCCGCCGCAGGAACTCTTCGCGGACCTGGGCCGACAGTTGCTGTGCCGTTTGCATCCGTATCGACAATGGCAACTTTACCTAGATTGGAATTGAGGTCCATCATCGTGCCAGCGCAAGGCAAGCCATTAGGGATTGGGGAAGGACCGCCTTCATCCTTGGCCCACATCAGCAAGACTTGGCTATTTGGTGTTGCGCCAGTCATTTTGGCCCCCATGTAGTGACCGCTTGTCCCATCAAGCCAAAGGGCAAAGTGGGGTGTGGGACCCTCGACAAAAATAGCCTCACCCCAATAACCGAATGGGTTAATCCAATCGACTGGATTGTAAATCCCAGAGTCCTTTTCCATCATCCATAGGCCGTGATCTACGTAATAAAGTGCGCCTTGCTCGTCGAAGCACATGGAGACGGTGGAGCCAATCGGCCCTCTAAAGTTTGAATTTGTGTCAGTTGCCAATCCGGTTGTCGGGTCAATTGTGACCAATCCAATTTCGGCATCAAATCCGAAGAGCGTTCCGTCATGCCATTCCAGGGCCATGACCTCCCTTACGCCCGTGCTCCCTATCATGGCAATATTGCCTGTTGCGAGGTCGACAGAGAAAAGATCGTGAATCCCTCCGCTTAAAGGACCTTTGGGGTCGTGAATTACGAATAATTCGTCGTTTGGCCCGAAGGCAATGGATTCAATGCGGAAGAAGTTTGTGGGTAATATTGGCGTCGCTGCGGCTGTTGCTAAATCGATTTCATAAAAAGTATATCCGTTGGAAAAATCTCCATATGCCGAGACAATTCTTCCGGTGCTATCTTGGCTTAGCCCATTCCAAAAGTAAGTGTGGTGGCCGGTATCGCCAATATGGGATGAAGCGCCGGTGTCAGGGTTGAGAGAGTGCATGTCCCCGTTGAGCCCTAAGACAACCACCTCTTGACTGGATGCAGTCTGCCTAATCGCAAAAAGAAAAGCGAAAGCGAGTAATTTGGACCAAATGTTTCTTTGCATTGCGGGGGAGGATGGTTTCCCAAGTTTTCACTTGAAATCCTACCATTTTTTTTTCTAGGCTGCCAGCCTTCCTTCCCTTTCTTTAACACAGGAGATGATCAAGCAACATCTTTTCTGTAAAAAGCAGCAGACTCATCAAATGCCTTCC
>CAYFOM010000056.1:0-22073 GCA_964344765.1 uncultured Planctomycetales bacterium
TTGATCTCGTAAAACGAGTAGCCAACTGAATCATTTCCATATGCAGAGACAATTCTTCCACCACTGTCCTGGGATAGTCCATTCCAAAAATAATCATGGTGCCCTGTCCATCCGATCTGCGTCCCAAGACATGAATTGGGGTCAATGGACCACAGGTCACCGTTTAGCCCTAAGGTGACTACCTCTTGAGCTATTGATACTCGAGGGAGTAGCAATAGCATCACCAACGCGAACATGTGCTTGGCTCTCAAAGGGAATGGAGTCGTTTCCATAGAATTTCTGGTCGCATTCATAATAACCCAAATAAAGAAAAGCGGCGGCCAGTCCTGAGACTGACCGCCGCTTTGCGTTGAGCCGGGGCGCGTTAGTTCGGCTGCTTGCTGCGCTCGTGGGCAATCACGCTGGTCAGAATATCTTCCAGCGAGTTCTGTGGGGCCCAACCGAGCAGGTTTTTGACCTTCGAGTTGTCCGGCATGCGGCGGGCGATGTCTTCAAAGCCCGGCTGGTATGCCTCGGAGTACGGCACGTAAGTGATCTCCGACTTGGATTCGGTCAGCTCGATGATGCGCTTGGCCAGATCATTAATCGTGACCTCTTCGGTGGTGCCTACGTTGAACACCTGACCGACGGCCTCTTCGTTTTCAGCCAAGCCAACCAGCGCGCGGCAAGCATCGGCGACGTGACCGAAGCAGCGCGACTGAGTGCCGTCGCCGAAGACGGTTAGGTTTTCGCCTTCCATCGCCTGACGCACGAAGTTCGGAATCACCATGCCGTAGCGACCGGTCTGCTTCGGACCAACAGTGTTGAACAAGCGCACGACGATGGCCGGCAGCTTGCGCTCCTGGTAGAAGGCCAGCGCCAGGAATTCGTCGACCATCTTCGAGGCGGCGTAGCTCCAGCGGCTACACGTGGTCGGGCCGAGAAGCACGTCGCCGTCTTCGCGGAAGGGCACATCCAAGCTCTTGCCGAAGACCTCGGAGGTCGAGGCGACGACTACCTTGGTGTTGTTGTTCTTGGCGCAAGCTTCGAGCACGTACTTGGTGCCCATGATGTTGGCCTCGATGGTGTAGAGCGGGCGCTCAACCACCAGCTGCACGCCGACGGCAGCGGCGAGGTGGTAGACCAAATCGGCCTTGGCCACCATGGCGTCCAGCTTTTCGACATTCTCGATGGTGTCGACGTCAATGCTGAAATTAGGGTTGTCGACCAGGTGGCTGACGTTTTCCATCGAGCCGGTGGACAGGTCGTCAATAACGTCGACGGTGTGGCCCAGCTTCAGCAGGTCGCCAGCCAAATGAGAGCCAATGAAGCCGGCTCCTCCGGTAATCAGAACGCGCATTTTCTAGATTTTTGGGGGTTTTCTGGGCAAACCAAAGCCCAGCAAGCCTCGTATTCTACTTCGCCTTATCGGAGAACGGATAGAATTACTGGAATCATGTGGACCTCCAAGAGCCTCATTAAGAATCTCGCCATTTTGCTGCTGGCCGGCCTGGTTTTGGCCGCCTGCGGCAATCCAATCGGCAAAACCAAGCGCGGCCGCCAGCACCGCAAGCCGGGTGGATCCGGCGGCCAGGTCGAGCAGCCGGACAACGGCAGCCAGGATTCGGGCAGTGAAAGTGGCCCTGTGGAGGGTAATAACGGCGACGGCGAGGTGCACGACGGCAGTGGCAGCGAGCACGGTGCCAGCGGCAGCGTGGACGTCAGCTATGACGGGCAGTCGGTGGCGCAGCTACTCAGCGCGATGCCCGATTCCCATCCGCGGCTGATCACCAGCGACGCGCGCATGGCCGAGCTGAATAAGCAGCGCAAAGGCGACAAGCTGCTGAATAAGTTGATCCGCGACAGCATCAATAAGGCGAATAAGTATCTGAAGGCCAAGCCGATTAAGTATCAGAGTTCCGGTCCGGCGATGTTGCGCATGGCTCACGAGGCGTTGAAACGTTCTTACGCGTTGGGTTTTGCTTGGCGCGCGACCAAGGATCAGAAGTATTTGAAAAAGCTGGAGGAGAACTTGGTCAACGTCGCCGGCTTCCGCGATTGGGCGCCGGATCACTTCTTGGCGACCGCTGAATTTTCGCACGCGGTCGGCATTGGTTATGACTGGGCGTACAACGATCTGAGTGAAAGCTCGAGGAAGAAGATTCGCGCCGGTTTGATCAAGAACGGTTTGAACCCCGGCATGCGCGACATGAAAAAGCAGCCGCCGGTGAACTGGGTCAAGACTTCGTTCAACTGGAACCTGGTTTGCAACGGTGGTTTGATCATCGGCTCGTTGGCCATCGCCGAAGATGAACCGCAGATCGCCGAAGAAATCATCGAGTTCGCGCGCCACAACATGGTCAAGGCGTACAACACTTACAGCCCCGATGGTGCGTGGCCCGAGGGTCCGGGTTATTGGGCGTACGCCACGCAATACGCGGTCTACACCCTGGCCGCGCTGCAAACCACGATAGGCACTGATTTCGGATTGTCGAAGACCAAAGGTCTCAGCGATACCGGCTTCTTCGCCGTCGCGCTGACCTCGCAAACCGGCAATTTGGCCGCGTTTTCAGACGTTGAGGGCGGCGCAAGCCGTAAGGGCATTCCGTCGTTGTTCTGGTTGGCGGACTTTTACAACCACCCCGAGTTGGCGACCGAAGAAATCACTTACATCCAGCAAGGACCGAGCGCCATTCAACACGTGCTGTGGTATCCGAAGTCCGACGTGATCCGCGGCAACCGCCCGAAAGCGCCGATGGACGCATTCTTCGAAGGCGAGGTTGAACTGATGTTCATGCGCGGCGGTTATGAAGCCGACGACGTTTTTGTGCCATTCAAAGCCGGCTTCAACAAGGTCAACCACGCGCACCTCGACGTCGGTAACTTCGAATTTGAAGCCTTCGGCATTCGCTGGGCGCGCGACTTAGGTAGCGATAACTACAGCTTGCCGGGTTATTGGGAAAGCCGTCCCGATGGTCGTCGCTGGGATTACTTCCGCATTGGTTCGTTCAGCCACAACGTGCTGACTTTCGGCGGTGAGCAGCAAGCGCATGCGACCACGTCGAAATTTGTCGATAAAGGCATGGGGGTGAAGGACCCGTTCGGCGTGATCGAATACTTTGATGCTTATCCGAAGACGGTTTCGAAGATGAAGCGCGGCGTGAAATTGCTCGACGACCGCAAGTCGATGTTGGTGCAGGATGAGTACACGCTGTCGCGGGGTACCGATGTGACCTGGGGCATCAGCACCGATGCGTCGATCACGCTGGAAGGCAGTCAGGCGCGTTTGAAGCAGAACGGCAAGGAGGTCATCGTCAAGATCCTCGAGCCGAGCGGCGCGAAGTTCTACAAAGAAGCCGCGCCGACCGAATCACGCGCCAAGTCGAATAAAGGTGTTTCGCGTTTGGAATTCAAAGTCGATCAAAAGTCCGGCACGCACCGCATTGCGGTTCAGTTCTTGCCGGTTTGGCCGTCCGGCCCGGCCGATACGACTCGCGTGAAGTCGCTTTCTTCCTGGTAAAAGATCCTCTAGATAAAGCAGCAACGAGGGCGGTGACGAGTCACCGCCCTCGCTTTTTTTGTAGGGCTTACGGCGTTACCGTCAATGGAGCCGCAGCCGAAACCATGCGGATACCCACACCCGGGTCAAAGCTGACCACGCTAGCCCAATAGGTGCGACCAATGCTGGCGCTGAGCTGCCCAGCCGCCCATTGATAGGTCATTTGCCCATCACCGTTGCCGTCGAGCACGCCGGTGGCATTTAGGAACTGGCTGGGGTAGATGCCGTTGACCGAATTCCAGAACATCGCGTCCTTGGTCAGTGGCAGGTGGGTCCACAGATATTCACTCGGTCCCATGCCGGTTTCCGACAGCAGCAGCGCATAATCCTTGCCCGCTTCGCTCGCCGGGAAGTCAATCTGCGAATCAAACGATCCACCGGCCGACGCCGACGCCACCGTCGATTGCGGCAGCAGGTGGGGGTTGTAAGAAATCACGTGCAAGCGGCCGTTGCCGGAATTCCACACGCCGTCTTCCCACGAGCTGACCAGCAGTTCGCAGCGACCGTCGCCGTTCAAATCGCCGCCATCGGCGATGGTGAAGCCGAACTCGGCGTCGTCGGATTCAGCCACGCGGCGCCAAAGTTCGCGACCGTCGCGACCGGAGTAAATGCGCACGCCGCCATCGTAAATACCTTCCTCGCTGCCAACGGCCAGATCCGGGAAACCGTCGCCGTCGAAGTCTTCGAGGCCGGCAACTGCGAGTCCGAAGTAGATGTAAATGTGATCGCCGAAGAACTCGCGGATGATATCCCCGTTGCGCCCGGAAAACACGCGCACCGAACCGGCCGAGTAAAAGAACTCTTGCGGCGTTTCCTGCGTCGCGGAAATCGCAATGTCGTTGACACCATCCTGATCCCAATCACCGACCATCGCCATTGACCAACCAAAGCCTTTGACGTCGTTGCCAATGTCTCCGCCGTGAATGCTGTAAAGCAACTCACCATTGCTGCCGGAGAAGAACTGCACTTCACCAGTCGGTCCGAACAAGTAGCGATAAGCCGTGCGCGTCACCGCCATGTCGGGCACGCCGTCGCCATTCAAGTCCCCGGTGCCGAGCAACTCGGCGCCCATGTAATCGTAATCGGTTTGACCGCTCATCACGCGCAGCACTGCGCCGTCAACGCCGGAAAGCAAATACACCTTGCCGCGGGCGTTGTAAACGAAGTTCGTATCCGCCTCGGGCGCCGACACCATCAGGTCCGGCACGCCATCGCCATTTACATCACCGACGCCTTCAATCTCGCGACCGAATAACCAGTAGTTGCCAAAGCCGTTCACCTGCCAAAGCAACTGTCCGCTGGCGCCGCTGAAAGTGTCGACGCGACCATGGCGTCGTCCATTGGGCCGATCCTGGTAAGGAATGCCAATGGTGTAATCATCCACGCCGTCGCCATCCAAGTCGCCGACGTTTGCCGCGCCCATTCCTAAGCGTCCACCATAAGAAGTGCCGACGTGTTCGCGAATCAAGCTGCCATCGGCGCCGGAATAGAGATAAGCGCGACCAATCGGACCGTTGTACTTGTCATCGGCATAAGGCGCGGTGGTGAGGTAATCATTCACTCCGTCGCCATCTACATCGCCCATCGGAGCGGTGGCAAATCCCATCAAGCTGCGGCTCGATGGACCTTCGTGTTCGCGAACGGTGGTTCCGGTACCGAATTGCTGCGCGGGTATAGCCGAAGCCAAAACGAGCAAAGAACCGCCAATCACGGCGCCTAGCCCGAACGGGGAGGTTGAGATGTGGGTGGACATTTGTGCAGATCTAGAATCTATGGGAATTGAATTATTCCAGGGTTTGCAAGTATTCCACCGCCCGCAATATTTCACTGTTTTTACCAGCGAGCACCTCTTCGGGAACGGCTTCGACTACCTCGTGGGGCACGATGCCGTTGAACTCAATGGGTTCTCCGTCGGGGCCGTATCGGCTGCGGGTGGAGAATTTTACTGTCGCAATTCCACTCGGAAAGCGCCACTCTTTTTTAGACGACGACGATCCCGCGGTCCTAGTGCCGATAAAACGCGCGTCGGCGTAGCGGATGAAGTCGCGAATCAGCGTTTCTCCGGCCGAAATACAGCCTGCATCGCCAATCACGACGTTTGGCTTGCCCACCGCTTTGACCTGATTGATCAACTCATCGTTGTAGCCGCCGCCGGAATTGCCGCGCAGATCTATGACCCAACCGGGTACGTCGGCGTGCTTGGCCAGAGCCTCTTTCATGCCTTCAGGAATGCTGGAATCAACGCGCCGTAGGTACATATAACCGTAGCCGCTTTCCAGTTTGCAATAGTAAAACGACTTGCCGACGCGCTTCAGATCCGGCGGCATGTTGTAGCTGCGCGGCCAACCGCTGATTTCGGTGCGCGCCGACAGCTTGACCTTCTTCTTTTTCTTGCCGTCCAGCGCGACGATCTCAAATTTGTCGCCGCGTTCACCGGACAGCGCGGTGCGGTACTCAAACAGCGTCGCGCGCTGCGGGCTGGAGAATCCACCGCCTTCCTCCCAAATTTCCTCGCCGCGCGCATCGAGGAATTTGCGCGCCGGTTTGCCGTTGATTTTCTCAACCACCATGCCGGTTTTCAGCGACGCGCCCTGGCCATCCGGCGGATGCATAACGATGACGCGACCGTCGGTTGCCGCCAGAAAACTAATGCCGCTGTAGTAGCTCGGCTCGCCGCGCGGCATTTCAATCGCGCATTCCGTCATATACATATGGGCGTCGCGCAAATAACCCATGCCTTCGTAAACCAAGCGAATAAACTCGACGTCGGTTTTGCACTTCTTGGCGCGCTTTTCCAAGTCCTTCTTTTTCGCCTTCCAACCCTTGCGCAAATCCTTCAAATCCCAGAACGGATAGTTGGCCTGCGCCTCCTTCAAAAACGCCTCCATATCCGAGGCGTAAGTCTTCTTATATGCCGCCGCCTTGGCCTTCTGCGCCGCCGCCGGCTGAGCCAGCACTCCTGCGGCAAGCAAAATCAAAATCGTGAAGCGGCCGAGGAGGGAACAAAAAAACGAGCATGCGGGATGCGCCATGATCAGAATCTTATCAAGATTGCGCTAGAATCGTCGTTTCCCTCCAAACCCGCCAACATGCCAAACTTGTTCACCCGTTTTTTCCCCAGCGCCACTTCGTAGTCCTTGGAATTCTCTGCCTCGCGATGGGGGCATGGAACGCGCGCGCCCAACAGCAAGCCGTCGACCGTTTCGCCCAATTGCGCTCCGAATTGCCGACGCCGAACGGCATGCGCACCGCGTCGGGGGCACCGGGCGAAAAGTACTGGCAGCAGGGCGCCGATTACAAGATCGACGTCGAGTTGGACGCGGAAAATAGCCGCCTGATCGGTCACGAGCGCATTCGCTACTACAACAACTCGCCGCATGTTTTGGAGTACTTGTGGCTGCACCTCGAACCGAACCGCCGCACCCCGGAATCCCATTCCACGTTGACGCGCACCGTGCGCGAACAGCAGCCGACGATTTGGGAAATGCCCGCCACCTGGAGCAGTTTGACGGCTCGTGCAAAATCGAAAACGTGCAGCTCTCCGACGGCACACCGCTGAAATGGACCATCGTCGGCACGACGATGCGCATCGAGCTGCCCAAGCCGTTGGCACCGATCAATCCGGCGCGCGGCATCGGTGGAAGTAGCGGACCGGGTGGACGTCCGCCGCAGTGGTTGGAGTTTGAATTGGATTGGAGCTATGAAATCAACGATATCCGCAGGGTGCGGGCGCGCAGCGGCGTCGAAACTTTGAAGGATGGCGCGCGCATTTGGGGAATCTCGCAGTGGTTCCCACGCATGGCGGCTTACACCGATTACACCGGTTGGCAGAACAAGGAATTTCTCGGCGGCGGCGAGTTCGCGTTGGAGTTCGGCAACTACGACGTGCGCATTACTGCGCCTTCGCATCACGTGGTATGTGCAACCGGCGAGCTGCAAAATCCCACCAAGGTGCTGAGCGAAAAACAGCGCAAGAAGTTGGAATTTGCCGCCACCGCCGAAGCGCCGGTGATGGTCATTACCAAAGAGGAAGCGGATCAGCAGCGTTTGGCGGAAGGTGACGGCACGAAGAAAACCTGGCACTTCCAGGCGCGCAGGGTGCGCGATTTTTCATGGGGCAGTTCGCCGGCCTTCATGTGGGATGCGCAAGGTGTGCAAATTGAAGGTCAAAATGAACCGGTGATGGCGATGTCGTACTGGCCGCGTGAAGGCGAGCCGATTTGGGGTGAGCTTTCCACCCGCGCCGTCGTGCACACCCTTGAGGTTTATGGCCGCCGCCTATTCCCTTATCCGTATCCGGTGGCGATATCGGTCAACGGTGTGGTCGGGGGCGGCATGGAATACCCGATGATTTGCTTTAACGGGCCGCGTCCGATTCGCAGGAATGGCGAAATCACGCGGATGAATAAGAAACCGTTGATTTCGATCGTGATTCATGAGGTCGGCCATAATTGGTTCCCAATGATCGTGAATTCGGATGAGCGGCAGTGGACTTGGATGGACGAGGGGTTGAACACCTTTGTGCAAACCCTTGCGGAAAAGGAATGGGCGGAGAACTATTGGAAATGGGACGATAAGTTAGAGAACACGGTGAACTTCATGACTTCTGATCGGCAAGTGCCGATTATGAGCAATGCGGATACTTTGCTGCAAGGAGGTATGAATGGTTATCGCAAGCCGGCGGTCGCGCTGACCATTTTGCGCGACACGGTGATTGGACCGGAGAACTTTGATTTCGCGTTAAAGGTGTACGCCAACCGCTGGAAGTTCAAGCGCCCGGAGCCGGCCGACTTCTTCCGTTCGATGGAAGACGCGAGCGGCGTTGATTTGGATTGGTTCTGGCGCGGTTGGTTCTTTTCGATCGATAGTGTCAATCAAACTTTGCACGCCGTCAGCCGCGTGCCGTTGGAAAGCGAGGCGTATCAGCCCAAAAACGATTTGCAGCAGGAGCTGATAGACGAAGGCAAGCATTGGTACACGATCGAGATCAACAGCGACGGCATTCCTATGCCGGTGTGTTTGGAGCTGACCATGGTGGATGGTGAAAAGCAGTTGATTCGCTTGCCGGTCGAGGTTTGGCGCAAGAATGCTCAGCGAGTTTCGCGATTGGTTTCGTGTGAAACCGAGTTGAAATCGG
Organism: uncultured Planctomycetales bacterium; assembly: GCA_964344765.1. GTDB lineage: Bacteria > Planctomycetota > UBA1135 > UBA1135 > UBA1135 > JACNIZ01. The sequence goes on from CAYFOM010000056.1 coordinate 8,676, forward strand.
TCAAGTTGGACCCCTTCAACGAAATTGGCGACGCCAACCGCGATGACAATGACTGGCCGATGGTGATTGAGGTCGACGAAGACGGCAACGTGGAAGAGCCGGACACCGTTAAGGATGTCGTCGGCATGGGTGGTTAAACCTTTGCCTCGGCGGTGATTCCTTACCGGCTGCGCTTATGCGCGTGGCCGGTAGATCGTCGCTGCAATCCAGCCGGTAGCGAGTACGCCGATCGCCGGGATTAGCGCATCGCTGTGGAACCACGCCATCATCGCCGAGAACGCGGTGACGGTGCCGACGAATAACAACGGCACGAACGGATAACCGGGAATCGGTACGGTTTTGGCTCCGAGGTCGCGTCGCAATAGGATCAAGCCGACCACCGAAAGCGCGGCGCAAAGACCAAGCAACCAACCCAAGTTGGTCAATTGATCGCGCAGCGTCGAGCTCCATAACAAGCCGATGGCTAGTGCTGCTTGCAAAAAGATGGAGCGTGCCGGTGCTTGGCCGCGGAAGGAGAAGAAGCGCGGGAACACGCCGTCGTCGGCCATTTGCGCATAGACGCGTGGGCCGATCATGATCATCGACGAAATCGAAGTCAGCATGGCCAGCGCCAGACCAATGCGCACCGTTTGTTCCAAGCCCGGACTGCCGAGGGCGGCGGTGGCGGTTGCGGCAATGGCTGATATTTTGTCCGGGTGGGTAAGCTCTTCGATCGGTGCTGCGTAAGCGAAGACGGTGTTGAGCGCTAGATAAAGCACCGTGACCAACAGCGTGCCGAGCAGCATCGCGCGCGGGATGTTGCGTTTGGCATCGCGCGCTTCACCGGCGACGTAAACCGCGGCGTTCCAACCGGAATAACTCAGCGATACCCACATGAGAACCATCGCGAAATCGCCCCAATGCCATGGTGGGATTGGTGAACCGTCGCTATTCGATAGGGGAGTGGCGCCGTTGGCGGCGTCGGCGGGGGGAATGGCTGCGGTGGTCGGCGCTTGGGCTTCGGGAAGCAACAGGGCGCCCCAAACGGCGAGCACCACCAGCAGCACCACTTTGAAGCTCACCGCAAAGTTTTGCAGAATCGCACCCATGCTCAATCGGAAGGCATGCAGCGTGGCGAGCAGCAAAATGAAAGCGCTGCCGATCAGGTCGGCGGGCAGCGCTTCGGGCACAAACGGCTGAATGTAAGCCTGTAGCGTTTCGGCGGCGACGGCGATGGCTCCAGCGAAACCGGCCCACAGTGAAATCCAGCCGGCGATGAAACCGGCGCGCGGGCCGATGGTGCGCGACAGGAATAGGTATTCGCCGCCCGATAGCTGCAGGTGGCGCGCCAACGCGCCGTAGCAAAGCACGCCGAGTATTGCGATCGCGCCGCCCACGCCCCATGCCCACAGCACGCGCTCGGGCGAGCCCAAATCAGCCAGCGCATATCCGGTGGTCGAAAACACACCGGCGCCGATCATGTTGGCGACGACTATTGCCGTCAGACTGATCAGGCCGAAGCGCCGGCGGTCGGAATTCGCGGTCATGTGAGCGAGGCGCGGCGGAAGGGCCGCGCCAAAACGTGAGCCAGGAGGCGGGGCTTACTTCTTGCCGAGACGCAGGACGTAGTTTTCCTCGAGCTCATTCATGGGTACGTCCTCAAGCAGCTCGAATCCGGCTTTTTCCAGTTCTTCCAGTACGACTTCTTTGCCGCAGCGCACGTGACCGAGAATCCATTCGCGCGAAACACCGGGGATGCGTTCAAAATCGATGATCATCACTTCGCCGCCATCGCGAAGCGCACGGCGGATCGACGTCATCGTGCTGATTGGGAATTCAAAGTGATGGTAAGTATCGATAATGACGACGCGATCGACGCTGTTGCGCGGCAGCTCGGCCGAGCGCTCGCTGCAGTGCACCACTTCGACCTGATTGAGCCCTTCATCGGCGGCGCGCTCGCGCAGGTGGGCGATCATGCCGGGCGAAATATCGACGGCGTAAACGGTGCCGTCGCTGCCGGCGGCGTTGGCGAGCGGCGTCAGCATCATGCCGGTGCCGGAGCCGACATCGGCGACCACCATTCCGGGTTCGATGTTCATCGTCGCGGCGATCAGGTCGCGGTTGGCGTAGACCTCGCGGCTTTCGCCCTCAAAGCGCTTGGTCCAGGTGGCGGCATCCAGCTCGGGGTCGAGGAAGTTGTCGTTGATGCCCGGCCGCACGCTTTCTTCGGGCGGCGCGCTGCAGGCAGGCAGGATGGCCAGCAGGGCTACGGGGGCAAGTAGAGCCAGCGGGGCGATTTGGGTTGCGGATCGGAGGAGGGGCGACAGCGAAAATTGCATGCGGAAGATTAGCAGCGGCGTGGATTTGCGGGCAATACGAGGGATTTTTGGAAAAAAGCTAACTTGTAGGCTGCGTAAACGTGTGATATATATCTGTATATCACGCAGGCGCAGCCATGATGATTCACGTCAACCCCGCGGATGAACTTCCGATCTACCGGCAGATCATCCATCAAATCCGCGACGCGATCGCGGCGGGGGAGCTGCAACCGGGTGAAAAACTGCCGTCGCACCGCGATTTGTCGGCGCAGATTGTGGTTGCACCGCTGACCATCAAAAAAGCCTACGACGAACTCGAGGCCGAAGGATTGCTGCAAACCTTGCGCGGCAAAGGCACCTTCGTCGCCGCCAAACCTCCACGGGTCAGTGCGGCGGATCGACGTCGGCGGCTAAGTCAGGCGGCGAATCGCTTGCTGACCGAGGCGCAGCTCGCAGGCATGAGCTTGGACGAGGTGTTGGTGTTGTTACGGCAGTTGGAGGAGGAACGGGAGGAGCAAAAATGAACGCAATGATCGAAATTCGCGGTTTGCATTACCGCTATCAAGCCGACTACGACGTGCTGCGCGGCTTGGATTTGAACATTGGCGAAGGAGAGATTGTCGGCTTGCTCGGACGCAACGGCGCCGGCAAAACCACGCTATTGCATTTGGCGATGGGTTTGCTGACACCGCAATCCGGCGAAATTCGGGTCTTTGGCAAGTCGCCGCAACAATCGGATGTCGAGGTCAAAAGGCGCATTGGTTTTGCATCCGAAAGCCAAGTGCTGCCGCCGGCGATGTCGGTGCAGCAGGTGCTGAACTACCACCGCAACCTGTTCCCCGATTGGGATGACGATTTGCTCGCGCGCTTAATGCAGCGCTTTCCGCTTCCCGCGCGCCGCCGCGTACGCTCGCTGAGCAAAGGCCAATCGCGTCAATTGGCGTTGCTGTGTGCTTTGGCGCATCGCCCGGAGTTGCTGATCCTCGATGAACCCGGCGGCGGCTTGGATCCGGCAGCACGGCGTGAGTTTTTGGAGACATCCATCCAATTGCTCAACGAACACGGCACGAAGATTTTGTTTTCGTCGCATCACATGACCGACGTCGAACGCATGGCCAGCCGCATCGTGTTGTTGGAAGACGGCGACGCTCTGATCGATACCGATTTAGATGCACTGCGTGAAAGCTACTGCGTTGCGTCGGCCGAAAGCCGTGACGGCTTTGACCAACTGCCGAACTGTTTGCGCATCCGTCAACGCGGTCCGGTTTGGAATGCGGTGTGCAAAGGTTCCACCGAAGAGGTTCAGCAACTTCTCCCGCAAGCGCACTGCAGGTCGGTTCCATTGGAAGAACTGTTCGTTGAGTTGTTAGGAGCAGAGGTGTGAGCGCAACTCCAATCAACAGCGCGTTGACCCCAGCGAAGTTCAAGTCGTCCTTGGCTCAGTTGGTTCGCCAAGACCCGGCAATGAACTGGGTGCCGCTCGCCTTGCTGATCGCATTGCTTGCCGGTCTGCTCGCCGGCGATATGGCGCCGCCGCCGGATCATGAAGAAGGCTTCGCCGGCAGTCCGCTTTGGTTGCGTTGGTTCATCCTTACTGATTTGACCCTAGTCATCAGCGTTTGGGCGGGAATCGTCAACCATCTCAACGTCAAAGCCTTTCCGTTCCAAATGTTGCTGCCGGTCTCCAGTCGCCGGCTGTGGGCTTCGCGGGTTTGGGTGGCTTATTTGGGCACACTTGGACCGCTAGTCGTCGCCACCGTTGCATTCATTTCGCTTTCGGGTGACTACTATTCGCCCGGATTTCAAATGTGGTTGCGCATGGTCATGGTGTTCGCGTTGCTCCCCGCCATGGTGCACGCCGCAGGTTCCGGAGCCGACCGCAACGTGGCCAAAATCAGCACGCCAAAATGGTTCAGCGCCGCATTGATCCTGCTCGCGACTCAACTTTTCATTGGCTGGCTAAAGCCGGCAACCTGGCTCACAGCGATCGGCGTCGCTGCAGCCACCACAGCTTTGCTTTTTTGGACCCGTGCGCGCCTACCGATGCAATTTCAATGGCGGAAGTCCATTGAGTCAGCAGCTCCAACTCATTCCAAAGCATCAAAAATCGACAACGTCGGCGCCGACGTACCTCGACTGCTGCAAATCCCCATCATTAGTCCGTGGGCGGAGGTCAATCGCTACCTGGCTCCGGATAAGTGGATTCGCATCAACATCTACCTGGTAATGGCCGGCGCCTTCAACATGGTCTTGAGCTTTGGCGGCGACTCGCAGCTGATCCTGTTTGAACTGGCGTTAATTCAAGCGTTGTATCTACTCTTCGCCATGGCAGGCTTGCCGCGCGTCGCCTTTTTACCCATTCCCAAGTGGCGAATCTTTTTGCAAGGGGCCGGCCAGGGGTTCGCAATGGTCGCGTTTTGTCTCATCATCAAAGCATGGCAGGGAAGCTTGGATTTGAGCTGGAATGCGGTTGCCACTGCAAGCGCGGCATCGGCTGTGCTGATGTGGTTTGCGGCCTGGTTGGTGGTGACCACCGCAGTGATTCATCATTTCCTAACCTATCCAAGGAGTCGTATCGCGCGATGGCTTGGTTGGTGGTTAAAGAAGCTGCATGTGGTCGCAGCTTTCTGGCTCACGCTGTGGGCCCTGACCGGAGCACTGAATGAACAGTCCTTCGACGTCGAAAAACTGCACCAAGGCTTGGCCGACGTCTTGCCTCAGGGTGCACTGGCATGGACCGTCGTGATTCCGATCGTCGCGGCGTTCTATTGGGTGTGTTTGCGCTTGTTCCAACGCGTGGAAATCACCCAACTCAAAGATCGGTTGGTGATGGCAAGATGAAAACTCTAACGCGATGGTTAATGTTGGAATGCTGCGCGATTCTGTGGTTGTTGTGGGCAACTTGCCCGGCAATGAGTCAACAGAGCGCTTCGGCAAAACAGTACCAGCAAGGTGCAAAGCTCCTGGCCGAGCAACTTCAGGAATACGTAGAACGGGAAATGGTGCTCGGTGCGGAACTGCTGGTGATTCACCACGACAAGGTGTTATTGCACCAGGGGTTTGGTTGGGCCGATCGCGAGGATGAAAAGAAAATGGTGGCGAATACCATCTTCAACATTCGCTCGATGACGAAGCCATTGACCGGTGCAGCCGCGCAAATTTTGGTCGACGAAGGCAAACTCAAGCTCGAGGATCCGGTTGCCAAGTACATTCCGAGCTTTGCCGAAAATGGCAAAGAGCAGTTGCTGGTGAAACATCTCATCGAACATCGTTCCGGCTTGCCGTTGACGATGTTTAAGGCTGCGGTCGATGAATTTGAAAGCCTCACCGCAATTGCCGACGCCGCCGCAACTGCCGAATTGCGCTTTGATCCCGGCAGTCAGTTCTATTACTCCGACGCCGGCTCCGACGTACTCGGTGCCGTCGTCGCCGCCGCGTCCGGACAACCGCTGGATGAGTTTGTTGAGCAACGATTGCTGAAGCCGCTTGGGAGGAGCGATAGCTTCTACCAGCCGGGTGAAAACGATTCGCGCGTTGCGAGGATGGCAACCTTATACGTCGGCTTTGCCGAAACATGGATGCCAAATTGGAAGCCGGATGGCCAATCGATGTACCCCTTCGCATGGGGTTCGCAAAGCGTTTACAGCACGCCGCGCGACTACGCCAAGTTTTTGCAAATGTGGATGAACGGCGGGACTTCAGGCAGCAATCAAGTGCTAACTCAAAACGCGGTGCATCGCACTTTGGCGCCTGCTTCGACGATGTTGGCGTTGGGTTCCGACAAGGAAATGCCAACTGGATTCCCAGGCTTGCACACCGCATACGGGCAAATGTCGGTGCTTTATTTGAACGGCGAAAACCAAGTGGAAATCATCGGCCATAGCGGCTCGGATGGCACCTTGGCATATGCGTGGCCGAAGGAGGACTTAATCGTTTGCATGTTCACGCAATCGCGCGGGCAAAGCATCGTTTTCCGATTTGAATCCGACGTGCATCGTTTTTTGCTGGACCCCTCGGCGAATCAACCCGCACCGGATGAACTGCAACCCTTGCTCGGGATTTACGTCCCCAAAAGCGGCCCAATGATGGGACGCAAAGTGGAAGTGCTGATGTACAACGGCGCACTCGCCGTCGACGTGCCCGACCAAATGTTGTTCGAGCTCTCCGAGCCGGACGAAGACGGATGGCGTCACATGGTTTTTGAACCGCGCGCAAAGTTGAAGTTTGAACAGCAAGGCGGTGAACCCGCCGAAGCATTGCTGTTCCTGTCGCCCGGCGCCAAGGAATCGGAACGAGTGCCGCGCTGGTCGCCCGATGAAGAGAAGGAGAACGTCGGGCTCGCCGTCGAATACCACCGCTACTTCGGCTACTACTGGGATGAGGAAGGCCAGGTCGAGGTCAAGTTCCGCGAGCACGAGGGCAAGCTGGCCGTGGACCACCCCAAGGTGCCGGTGCCGATCACGTTCAGCGGCCCGGATGAAGACGGATTCTGGACCATGGAACTCAATCCACAAGTCCGTATCCGCTTCGAGGACAATGAATTAGGCGAAGTCGACCGCTACGACGTGCACGTCCAAGGCCAAGTCGTCCCGCGCAAGCGATTGCGAGGGTTAACGGATACAAAAACTGACGGATAGGAGCCGTCGAATGGGGGATAATTGTGGATACTGAAAATCCATGACCAAAAGCCAATTCCCCTCTTTCCTGTCCGCCTTGCTTTTGATCTCCGCCGCCGGTTCCGCCGTCGGCCAAGAACAGACTTCCGCGCAGAAGCAGATCAAGCTCAGTCAGTCGGTGCTCGACGGTGCCGCCAGCGTCGGCATCACGCTGCCGAGTTCGGTGCCGGCCAACTGGGCAACGCTGCCGAAGCCGAAGCCAAACCCGCCGGCCGCGCCGAACATGGCGCCGTGGCCGACCATTGATTGGACCGAAGCCACTCCGGCATCGCAAAACGTCGACGTGCAAGGTTTGATCCAAGCCGGACGCTACGCCGCCAACCATGGATCAAAGGGTGTGGTCGTCATCCGCAATGGCTACTTGATTGCCGAAGGTTACGCGAGTGGTTGGAATCGCGACACGCGCCAAACCGGCTACTCCATCGCTAAGAGTTTCACTGCCGGTTTGTTCGGCATGCTGATCGAAGACGGCACCTTAAGCGACGAGCATGAGTTGGTAGGGAATTACATCCCAAGTTGGACGAACCCGAATAAAGGAGTGGTTGAGATCCGCGATTTGCTGTGCATGCACTCCGGTTTGCATTGGGATTTCATTAGCGATTACATCATCATGCCGTCGATGCCAAACCAGAGCAGCTATGCCGTCGGCCAGTCGATGGATCACGTGCCCGGTGCGGTTTGGGTGTACAACAACATGGGTGTGCAAGTGATGTCGCGCACCTTTAAGGAAATCACCGGTCAGCAGCCTTTGGATTACGCGACCAGCGATTTGTTCAACGTCATCGGCATGTGGAACGCCGACTGGAAGCGCGACTCAAACGGCAATACGCTGACTTATCAATCGGTGATCGCCAGCGCACGCGAGTTTGCCAAATTTGGCTACCTCTACCTGCGCAACGGCGAATGGGATGGCCAACAGTTGATGTCGTCGAACTGGATCCAACTTTGCACCACGCCATCGCAAACGCTGAACCCGTTCTACGGTTACCTGTGGTGGCTGAACACCGGCGGTTTGGAAATGCCGAACGTGCCGGCCGATGCTTATTACGCCGCCGGATTGGGTGAAAAGCGCATCTACGTCGTGCCCAGCAAAGACTTGGTTGTAGTCCGCCTCGGCCCCGGCAACTCGTCTTGGAACGACGACGCCTTCCTCGGCCCGATCTGCAACGCCGCACAGTAAGCCTGCAGCGCGTCGCGCATTCCTAAGCCCGCGCTAAGCTGGGGGATGCGCGATCCCCTCCACCGCCTGTCGGTTAAATTCAAACTCGCGTTTGGATTTGTCGGTCTGTGCGTGGGCGCGTTTGGAATCGGAGGTTTTTTCATCTCCAACGTAGCCCAAGGCGCGCTGACTGACGAAATCATGGCGCGCCTGGATTTCCAAAGCCAGGCGTACGCCACCGACCTGCACGCCAGCTTGGAAATGCTGACGCGCCGGTCCGAAGACTTCGCGTCGGACGGATATATCCGCGACCATTTGGCGCGCATGGTGTCGGAACCAAATGGGCAAGAGCTCGCCAAGTTGAAGTCCGAATTGCATCGCCACCTCGAGGTCAACAAGTTGCCGCTTGAACCGGCATTCATGGACCTCACTGTGGTTTCGGCGGCCGGAGAAATCCAAGTTGCGGTGCACGACGAAAGCAGTGATCACGCGGTGCGTTTGGCGCAGTGGTCGATCACCGAAGATTTCTCGGCATCCAGCGACGTCATTCCCGGCACCGCGGATCGCTCGCCGGCATTGGTGGTTTCGACGCCGATTTTGGGTTTGCGATCGGGTCAGCCCATCGGTCGACTGTTGGCGACGGTACGTGCCGGCGTTTGGGTGACGTTGGCGATGCGCACCGCCCGCATCGGCCGCGACCGCACCATGGAGGACGTCGGCTTGCGTTTGTACGACTCGGCCGGCGGGTGTTTGGTGGTGCCGCCGCGCTTCATGAATTACGGCGCGTTCGGCGCCAACTCGGTGCAGATCCAGCAGGGGCAAGGCTTGTCGGTTCTCAATCCGGCCGAGGTGCGCAGCCAAGCGTTCGAGCGCAAAGGCGTGGACGACGTTTTTAGGAAGCAGTTTCCGATTGGCAACTCGGGCTGGAATGCCGAGGTTTCGATTCACTCGCAACGCGCGCTGGCGCCGGTTTCCAGTTTGCAAAGCGACTTCTTTTTCGTCGGCATGATCCTCGCCGCGTTGTCGGTGATCCTGCTTTATTTCCCGCTGCAATATTTGGCTAAACCGATGGGCTTGTTGCGCGACGCGGCGCTGCGCATCCGCGAAGGCGATTTTTCGGCGCGCGTCAAAGTGGATTCGGAGGACGAGGTCGGCGACTTGGCGAAGTCGTTCAACTTGATGGCTGCTGCAGTGGAAAGTCGCACCGCCGAGCTGGAAAGCACCGCTGCCGATTTGCGCGAGCGGCAGCTTGAAGTGTTGGCGCAACGCGACCGCTTAGATCGAGTGATTTCCACGCTGCAAGATGGCTTGGTCGTGCTCGGAGCCAACGGCGAAGTTCTACTTTCCAACCGCGCGGCCGAACCGCTGCTCGATTTCATCCGCAATGCCTTTGGCCAACCCAAAGCGTGCAATCGCCGCCAATGCGCGCAGCGAGATCCGGAAATCACCGAGCACAACTGTGAAAAATGCTTGGGCGGCGAGCACTTCGACAAGCCGCAGACTTGCATTTTGGAATTTGAAGAACGCGTGTTCGATATTCACGCCACGCCGTTGCCGCTCGGCGACACCGGCCAATACGGACGCATTCTGCTGGCACGCGATATCACTTTGCGCGTGGCGCGCGACGAACGCGAAATCCACCAAGAACGCTTAGTGGTACTGGGTGAAGTTGCCGCAGTGATGGCACACGAGCTCAACAACCCGTTGGCGTCGATCAGCATGTTTAACCAACTGATGGAAGCCAAGCTGCCGGAAGATTCGGAGCTTCGCGAAAACGTCGACGTCATCCGACGCAACACTGAAACCTGCAAGCGCGTGATCGGCGAATTGCTCAGTTATGCCACCGATGCCAGCCCTGAATTAGTGGCGGTGGATATGCACAGCGTGCTGGAAGACGTCGGTCGTTTCTTGAGACCGGTGATGCAGCGCAGTCAGGTGGAGTGGGTGCCTGAATTTGAAGCCGAGAACTCGCTGGTTTCCGGCGACGAGGTTCAACTGCGACAGATTTTCGTCAACCTGGTGATGAATGCAACGCAGGCGGTTGAAGCCGGCGGATTCGTCAAAGTGCGCACCTTCGATCAAGGCAGTCAACTCATTGTTGCGGTGCAGGATTCCGGAAAAGGTATCCCACTAGACGATCAAAGCAACATCTTCCGCGCCTTCTTCACCACCAAAGCGCGCGGCGAAGGCACCGGCCTGGGCTTGCCCACCGCCAAGCGCATTGCCGAAATGCACGGCGGCGGAATTGAGTTGATGAGATCCGATCACGAAGGCACACTCTTCCACGTTCGATTGCGGCCCGCCGAAGAGGTCTCGGTATGAGCATGGAAGTCTACGAAGCGATGGATTTGTCCGAGCTGCGCGTCCTAGTGGTGGACGACGAGGCCGACATTCGCTTGGGCTTAGCCATGCTGATGGACACCATTGGCATCAAAGCGACCAAAGCCGCCGACGGCCGCGAAGCGCTGGATTTATTTGAGCAGGCGCCCTTCGACTTGGTTTTGACCGACTTGATGATGCCTGGTCTGACCGGCGCCGAACTATTGGTTGAAATCAAAAAGATCAAAGCCGACACCGCCGTCGTCGTGCTGACGGGTTTCGGCTCGGTGCAATCGGCAGTGCAGTGCATGCAGGACGGAGCTTCGCACTTTTTGACCAAGCCCTTCGAAAACGCCGAAGTGGTGCGCTTGGTGCAGCGACTGGGTTGCCAGTTACTGTCGCAGCGCCAGCAGACCAGCGCCGGCGTGCAAATCATCGCCGAAGACCCGGCGACGCTGCGCATGCTCGATTTGGTTCGGCGCGTTGCGCCGCGTCCGGTGCCGGTGATGATCGAAGGCGAAAGCGGCGCCGGTAAAGAAATCGTCGCGCGCGCGCTGTATGAATGGAGCAGCGTCAACGAAGGTCCGTTCATGGCAGTCAACTGCGCCGCGTTGCCGGATACGCTGCTCGAGTCCGAGTTGTTCGGCCATAAAAAAGGCGCCTTCTCCGGTGCCGATCGCAATCGCACCGGTGCTTTTGTACAAGCCCAAGGCGGCACGGTTTTCCTTGATGAGGTGGCGTCGATGTCGCCGGCATTCCAAGGTAAGTTGCTGCGCGTGTTGCAGGAAAAGGTGGTGCGTCCGGTTGGTTCGGATTCGGATGTGCCGGTGGATTTCCGCCTGATCGGCGCGACCAATCGAGATTTGGAAGCCATGGTCAAGAGCGGCGAATTTCGCGAGGACCTGTTCTTCCGCCTGATGGTGGTGCGCGTGCACATCCCTCCGTTGCGTCAACGCCCACAGGACATTCTGCCGCTGGCGATGCATTTTCTCCGTCAGCTGTGCCGCACCTGCTTGGGCCAGGGGGCCGTCAGCCCTGAATTTGCCGACGAAACCCTGCAGCGCTTGGTGGAATACAACTGGCCGGGCAATGTGCGCGAGTTGGAGAACACCATTCAGCGCGCGCTGATCACTTGTTGTGGCGATCGTGTGCTGCCGTACCACCTCGGGCTGGATGAAAACGGCTGGAAGGCGGTGCTCAACAAAGGCGAGGCCGGGTTGGCTGGCGAGGATCCGGATGAAAGCTATGCCGACGCCAAGCGCCGCTCAATGGAAGCCTTCCAACGCGAATTCGTCAGCCGTGCTCTGGAAAATTCGCATGGCAACGTTTCGCAGGCGGCGAGTAAGTGCGGCCTGACGCGCGCGGCATTTCAGAAAATCTTGCGCCAGTTGGAGATTGATCGCGAGGCCTTTCTGCCCCATGATTGAGCGGAAACCCGGTCTTCCCCGGGCCCTGGCTCAGTCATGATCGATTCCCAAATCCTCCAGCTTGCGCGCGAATTCCTGAAGCCCTCGGCCAGCGCCGGTCAGCCGGTCGCAAAGTTGGCACCACCGCGGCAAGTGGGCGCGGAGTTGGGGTTGAAGCAATTAATTACCGGGGACTTCGTGCCGGCCGACGCCACCGCCGAAGAAGCTCAGGCGATGCGCGCCGATCAGACCTTGGAGTTTTTGCGCAATTACTTGGAGCGGTCGACCAAGGTGCGCGATCCGCGTTTCATGGCGCATCAAGTGGCGGTGCCTTACGCCGAATCGGCGATGGGCGACATGCTGCACGCGCTGACCAATAACGGCTACGGCACCTACGAAATGGGCCCGCAAGCCGCCGCGCTCGAGCTGGAATTGGTGGACTGGTTTCTGGCCAAAATCGGATGGGGGAGCGGCAGTGGTCTGCTGACTCACGGCGGTTCACTGGCCAACCTGACGGCGTTATTGAGCGCGCGGGCGGCGTCGGTGCCGTCGGCTTGGAAGGAGGGCACGCCGAGCAACGTGGTGATGTTGGCTCCGGAAGTCAGCCACTACTCGGTGCAGCGATCGGCGGCGATGTTGGGTGTGGGTGCGGACCGGGTTTGGCCGATTCCAGTGGACGAGTTCGGCCGCGTGCAACCGGATGGCTTGGCTCAGCAACTTCAACGTGCCGACGACCAGGGCAAGCAGGTCATGGCCGTGGTTGCCAACGCATGTGCTACGGCCACCGGCTACTTTGATCCGTTGGTCGAGATCGCCGACGTTTGCAAACAACATCAGGTTTGGTTGCACGTCGACGGCTGCCATGGGGCTTCGGTTTTGATTTCAGATCAACATCGCCATTTGGTCGATGGCATCGTTGAAGCCGATTCGGTGAGCTGGGACGCGCACAAACTATTGGGAAGTAGCGCGCTTTGTGCGGCAGTGTTGTTCCGCGAAGAAGTTTCGGCGTACCGCACCTTCGATCAAGATGAAAGTTATTTGTCGGGCAGTGCGCAACAAGAAGAGCTACCGTTTTTGCGTTCGGTGGAATGCACCAAAAGCGGCTTAGGCATGCGTTTGTTCATGGTGTTGGCGACTCAAGGCGAAGCCAAGGTTGCCGCCGATTTGGAGCGCATGTTCCAAAACGCACAGGACTTTTATGATTTGATCGAGCAAACCGATGGCGTCGAAGCGGCGATGCGGCCGCAATCCAATATCGTGCTATTTCGCCCACAAGCGTCCACGGTGCCTAATGGGTCCAATGTGCCGGATTCGGCGATTGAGCCGATGCGCCGCCGTTTGATTGACGACGGCAATGCTTATCTATCCGCCGCCGACTTCGCCGGCAAGCGCTGGTTGCGCGCAAGTTTGATGAATCCTGAAACCGGTATGGAGCAGTTCACTACGCTGCTGAAGGCGGTCGAACGATTGTCAAACGACATTCAGACTGTGTGACAACGGTTTAAGAAAACTTGCCAAAATATTGGCGGGAGTTTTCCAAA
>CAYFOM010000057.1:0-21418 GCA_964344765.1 uncultured Planctomycetales bacterium
GGAAGGCATTTGATGAGTCTGCTGCTTTTTACAGAAAAGATGTTGCTTGATCGTTCATTGTAAAGCAATGAAGGCATTTCTCGTATCCTCTGGAGATTGAACCGTGTTGAAAGTTCTACTCCAGGTTTTTGAGCCCTCTAAGCGTGTTCGAAGTGTCAGGGCTCTCCCGCTTGGCTCCCCTTTCGGAGGAGAAGTTGATTCCAAGCCTGTTGATGGCTCCAGGGTTGATCAGGAATCGGGAATATGGGAAATACCATGCGGAGAGGGTTGGCACCGATTGTGTGCAACCCTGGTTTCGGCTAGGGGCGAGGTCGGGACCAGGTTTTTTGAGTGCTGGGCTCCTCGGACACATGAAGGGCCACCATTAGATTGGCCGCTCAGATTTGGTGGCCCACTTGAGGTGCAAATTCAGAAAAACGGGGAAGTCGGCACCCCAATGGGGGGTGTTGAGGTCAGGGTAAGTGAAATGGACCCAATGCAGTTCCAAGGTCCAACAACTGCTGTCTACGGAGCTGCAAGGGGGAAATCCTGTCGGCCGGGAGGAGCAGACTTTTATTGGTATGGCATCGGCCGAACCACAGGTGAAGGCACTGTTAGGTTTGAGGATTTGCCGTATGGCCAGCTGCTTGTGACGTTGGCAGACGAACTTGGGAATCGCCGGACCGAGTTGGTTGCACATGAACCCAACGCTGGAACAAAATCGCTTTGGTTTGATTCTCTTATTGTGACTCCCCCCCAGATTCGAGTTGATGGAGAAGCGGGAAAAAGGGCTTGTGCTCTTTGGTATAGCGGAGGAAAGGCGAGTCGCTCTTGGCCCCTTGAGTGCGGGATGAGGCGGGTTTATCGATCAGCTCCCCCCAATCAATCAGGCTTGATTTCCTTGTCTGGGGCTGATGCAAGGTCTTTGTCCGGAGTTGTAGTCTCCCCTGGGTGTGAGCCAGCATTTTTCCAATTACCTGCGGTTGACCCAGCGTTTCCAGGGAAAAAGCGGCTAGCAAAAGTTTCGCTTCGTGAGTCGAAGCTGGTGCAAGTTGATTCTGGGCATAAAGCCTTTCTATCGGTATACCCATCCTTTGCCGGAAAGGTGGCAGTAAAACCGAATGGTGTCACAACGATGCAGTGCTCGCATAAATTCAATCCAGAATATTGGGTTGAATCGAAAAGTGGAATCTGGGAGCCACTTAATCACCCTATGGGGCCCGAAGCTACCGACTGGAGCAATGTCGGTGAGGGCAAAGAAGTGGTCATTGAGCTGCCACTTAGGGCTAGGGATCACATAGCTTCAACTGTGTTAAGGCTATCTAGTAGTCAAGGTGATTCATTCAACAAAACAATTGCTGTTCGGCACAAACCCATTCAGATCTCATGGGATATTACTAAGTCCTCCTGTCGGATGCAGCTACATGGTTTGGCTGGAGGTCGGTCCTTTAAGGTGTATTCATCCCCATTGCTTTGGGTGCAATTATTTGGTGAGCCTCTTTTCTTAAGACCATCATCTCCTAAGACGTCCACGATCCAGAGTGATTATCCATTGGCTAAAGTACATTCCTTTGTTCTACAGGATCGGGATGGGCAGCCGGTTGTTGGGGCGGCGTTGGCATCAATGCGGCGCCTGATCGGGATATCTTCACCCACAGGAGAAGTCGGTGGAAAATTGAAACTCCCATGCGAGCTTTCTTTGGGGCATATTAGACTTCCTTTTCAAAGCCTTTGGATCAGTGACATGGATGCTCTGAATTTGGCCTTTAAGGCATTGCCTTCCCACTACTCTCGGGTTCTTGTGCTTCCCTCTGGTGAACTTCCATCCGACCGAGGGGCTTCTGCAATGGTGTTACTTGCTAGGACCAGCAGTGGTGATGACGAGGCGTTGTCGGTGTGGGATGGTTGTCAGGCGCAATACTTCTCTGTTCCCGCCTCCGGGGGAAGGGTCAGGATGTATGCCTACCGCCTCGGGGACAGTCGCAGCGACGCTCAATTTCTTGGAACCTTAAGGGCGAGTGAGGATGGCTACTCTCCCTTCAAAATTAGTCCCGTTGCAATGAAAGGGTTCTGATGGAGCAATTCAAATTCATTCATTGGAAGGGTGGGTTATTGGTCCTGCTGGGAGCCATTAGCCTAATTATTTGGTGGAATCCAAGTTTAACTGACGGAGTAAATTACGAGGACTTGAAATCGTCTTCTGCCATCGTGAGAAGCAAAGGCGAGGCGGTTGGAGACGGTTCCCGAATTTCCATTCCTGGGACAGCGGCGAATGATGGTGTGGAGGATGAGGATAGAGATAAGCAGGCAAGCGCTCATAGAGTAGATCTACTCTCCGTTACCCTGAAGCTGTCCACCACAGCGGGCATTCCAGTGTCTGGAGGGCGCATCAGTGTCAAAGGCGTCTTTGCTCCTAAGTGGGTTATTGTCGGCGAGGCTAATCAGTCGGGTGAATTCACCTTTCAATGGCCTGAGGCTCATGCGTTTATAGCCAAGGCATGGCTTAATCCTACTAGTGGAAAGAACCCACCGGGAGCTGTTGAGGTGTGTACACCCTTGGAAAACTCAAGCAGCTTTGGGATTAAAGTCCCGGGGTATTCCAGCCTTCGGGCGAAGATTAAAGCAGTAGGGGCGTCATTGCCGGGCACGGTTTTTGTAACCCTAAGGAGGCAAAATGAACTGGATGAATCGGTGTTCGGGGAAGGAAGCTTTGCTTCACTGTTTCGCTCGGACTCGGATGGATTAAGAAACGTTTGGTGCGGATGGTCCCAGCTAAATGGTGAGCTATTGCAAATTGATGATTTGCCTGCTGGTAGATACAGAGTTAACTTTGCTTCAAGTGGAGGGACGGCTATCATTCCTTCGAAGGGAAGTGAAGCAATAGTTTTTTTGGAAAATGAAATTACGGACTTGGGCGAGGTCCAATTATCCGGCGGTAGAGGAATGGCTTCAATTAGAGTGGAGAGAGGGGATTCGAATTCCGCAATCTCAGGGGCCCAGGTTCAAGTTATTCCTGCTGGGGCAATGAGGGGAACCGAGCATGTATATTTTGATGCAAGGTCCGATCAAAATGGAATGGCGAGCATTCCCTTGCTCCCGCCAGAGTGGCGGCTTGTGGTTAAGAAGGACGACTTCGCTACGCTAGATTTTTCTTTCTCTCAATTGAGCGGGGATCGAGTCAACGTTCTCCCAATGGAGAAGGCTTCCGAATTATATGTCTCACTTGCAGGGAGATATCATGGTTTGCCCGATCCTGATGTTGCAATTTTTCAACTCGGCCGGGTCTTGGCTGCCGACGCCCTTGCGCAAGATAGGCTTTATTTCCGAGATGTTCATCCGCGGCCATCTACCGTAATTTTAGCCTCGTCAGGGAATACAGTTGAGATTCGAAAAATAACTCTATTTCCAGGAAGGAATTCCCTTTCTTTGGGGGAAGTCAAGGGACAAACGTTTCGGGGGATAGTCACGACGGTTGATGGCCCAATAAACACGGGCTTTGTTCTAGTAAAGACAAAGGGTGATGGAGTCAGCAGTGGGAGTTACATGCAATCACTAATTAATGGTCGATTCGAGATTCCCTTAAATGATGGTGAAATGCCAGAGACTCTTAAAATCGTACCTGGTGGGACATGGGAAGATCCGGATGGCTATTATTCGATTCCCTGGACCTCTGACTTCGTTTCCAATAGTGAAATGGGAATCCATCTCCCGAATGGAGGCCTGAGGATCCGTGTTCCAGCGAATGCCGATGGAAACCGGAGTATTTCCAAGATTCGGGTAAAAAGGGATCCACCATTGGTTTTATGGGGTGGGCTCGAGGGGGTAATGAAATTTGAACTTCACCCAGACTCAAATGGGGTTGCCGAGATTTCTTGTCTTCCGGCGGGAGATTACGATCTGACGTGGATCGATGGCTCCGGTAAGCGAAATGCTCGATGCACGATTGCGGAAGGCATCCAAAGCCAAATCATTCTAGACGGGGCCCAACGACCAAATTGAAAGGTCGAATGAATCGGGAATAGTTGGATCGGTTCGAAAGGTGGCCGACTACAGGCTTACAGCTCACCACCTGCTTGCTGATAGATGGCCAAAGCTTGCGGCATCAAACGATTCAAACGCTTAATACGCGTCTTCGATGAAGGGTGAGTCGACAACCACTCCGGCGGTGCCTGACCCGATGCACCCATGCGCTCCCACAGCGGTACCGCAGCACGCGGGTCATATCCGGCATGCGCCGCCAACATCAAACCGATGTGATCCGCTTCCGATTCATGATCGCGCGAGAACGGCAGCATCACGCCCACCGTCGCGCCGGCGCCGATGGCACCCAAAATCAAAGCGCGCTCTTCGGTGTCTTTGTCCTTGTACTTATAACTGGCACCTAACAATACGCCGGACAAGATCAGTTGATGCGTCATGCGCTCGCCGCCGTGCTCGGCAATGGCGTGCGCCACCTCATGACCCATGACAATCGCCAAGCTGTTTTCATCGCCGGTCACCGGCAACAAACCGGTGTAAACCGCGCACTTGCCACCCGGCATCGCCCACGCGTTGATCATGTTCGGATCATCGATCAACGTGAATTCCCAATCGAACTGACTGGCGTTATCCGGATACAACTCGATCGCCGCCTGCGCCACACGATGGCCAATGCGTTCGACCATTTCAGCATCGGGGCCACTGGTCACGACCTTGGCCGACGCCAGCGTTTCGGTGTATGCCTCCGAACCCAACGCCATCTGCTGATCCAGCGAAATGAAGTTGACCTGTTTGCGGCCGGTTCCGGGCACCGTGCTGCACGAGGCCAGCACGGTCAGAGTCAAAGCGAGTAGGGTGGGGAAAAAGCGCTTCATCATCATGGTTGAGCTTACGGCTCAGCACTATGGTATGGGTCTTTTCCCGCCGATTAACCATGAACCCGAAGAAACCCGTAGTGCTGCTCGTCCTCGATGGTTGGGGACACGCCGAAGCCACCGATTGGAACGCAATCACCCACGCGCCGGCGGCCAACTTCCTCGAGTGGTGGCAAAAATGGCCGCACGCGCTGCTGTCGGCGTCGGGCAAAGAGGTGGGACTGCCGCTGGGCTTGATGGGCAATTCCGAGGTCGGCCATACCAATATTGGCGCGGGTCGCGTTGTTTACCAGACCATCACCAAAATCGATAAGTCCATTCAAACAGGTGAGTTCCAGCGAGTCGCCGCGTTGCGAAATGCAATCGAGCACGCCCGCTCCAACGGCACGCAGCTGCACCTCTTCGGCCTGATCGGCGATGGCGGCGTGCACGCCAGCGACGGCCATTACCGTGCGCTGCTGTCGCTGGCCCGCGACATGGGTATGGACATGTCCAAGGTGCAGTTCCACGCGCTGCTCGACGGCCGCGACACCCCGCCGACGTCTGCCGGCGGCTATTTGAAGCAGGTCCAGGCGATGCTCGACGAATTCGGCGGCCGCATCGCGACCATTTGCGGGCGTTATTTCGCTATGGATCGCGATACGCGCTGGGAGCGCACCCAATTGTTCTGGGATGCTCTCATTCATGATCAGGGCACTCGCGGTTGCGGATCGGCGGACGGCAACGGAGCTTCCGACGACCCGCTTGCCGCCTACAACGCCGCCGTCGAACGCGGCGAAACCGACGAATTCGTCAAACCCATCCTTCTCGGTGAACCCGGAAGCGGCCGATTCCAGGACAACGACGCCGTCATCAGTTTCAACTTCCGCGCCGACCGAGTGCGTCAAATCAGCGATTGCGTGCTGGATCCGGACTTTAACGGTTTCGACCGCGGTCGCGTGCCGAAGCTGCACTACGCGACGATGACGCAATACCGCAAGCAGTTCAGCTGCCCGGTGGCTTACCCGCCCGAGCAACTGCGCTCGCTGTTTGGCGAGTTGGTCAGCGCGCGCGGCTTGCGCCAATTCCGCTGCGCCGAAACCGAAAAATACGCGCACGTGACATTCTTCTTCAACGGTGGTCGCGAAGAGGTTTACGAAGGCGAAGACCGCTTGTTGATCGCGTCGCCGAAGGTGGCGACCTACGATCTGCAGCCGGAAATGTCGGCGCCTGAGGTCTGCGATAACGTCGTCAAGCGTCTGCGCCAAGGCGAGCACGACCTTTACGTGGTCAACTTCGCCAACGCCGACATGGTTGGCCACACCGGAATTCCCGGCGCCGCCGAAGCAGCAGTGCGCGCCGTTGACGCATGCCTGAAACGCATCGTCGACGAAGCTCGCCGCCAGGGCGGCACGGTGGCGATCACCGCCGACCACGGCAACTCCGAGATGATGGTCGACCCGGTTTCCGGCCAGCCGCACACCGCTCATACCGTCAATCCGGTGCCCTTTTTGCTGATCGGCGACGCATTCCGCGGTACCAAACTCCGCGAAATGGGTATCTTGGCAGATGTTGCACCGACGTTAATGCAAGCCATGAACATCGAGCAACCCGACGTCATGGACGGCCATTCCCTGCTGCTGCCCTGACTCGCTGCGGAAAGCTAACTAATCCTCCAGGATCGCATGCGCACCTTTTTCCTACTCCTCATCCTGCTGTTTACAGCTGGCTCCGCCGCGGCGCAAAACACTTGGTACGTCGACCCGGTCAACGGCAGCAACAGCAACGACGGCACCACGCCGGTCAATTCGTTCCTGTCGATCCGCCACGCACTGACCAACGTATCGCTGGCTTCCGGCGACACCATCCTGCTGGCCGGCGGGATTTATGACCACGCAACCGGCACCAGCAGCAGCGGCAACAAAGACGAAACCTTTCCTATCGTCGTTCCTTCCGGAGTCAGCATTCGCGCCGGTAGCGCTTTTGATGCACCGGTGATCGATGGCGCAACTTCCGGCGGTTCGGCGCCGGTGTTGTTCGAGATTTCGGAAGACATCCTGACCACGACTTATTTGGATGGCTTGGAGCTGATCAACTGCGACGTCGCCATTTCAACCGACATCGTCGGTCAATCGCCGGCGGTCAACGGCTTGGTCATCGAAGAGTGCACCATTAGCAGCTATGCCGACAACGGAATTTCGCTGCAACTCGTCGGCGGCAATGCCGATTTTGTCGTGATTCGCGATTGCGTGATTTCCGGCGGCACGACCAGTGACTTTGGAGTCATTCTTCAAACCGAAGGTACCAACCAAGTGTTGTCGGGCGGAATTGAAGACTGCACCATCACCGGTAACGTGCAGGGAATTTATGTCGGTGCGGGCGCCAATGGTTTGGTCGGCACCGGATTCAAAATTCTGCGCAATACCGTGACCGGCTTCAGCGGCATCGGCATCCGCACAGCGGCGCATACTTGGGAGAGTCAGTTCTCGGGAGTGATCCGCGGCAACACGGTGACCGGAGACGGCGTTTCGGGTACCGGTGACGTTTGCATTCAAGTCGAAGCTACGTTGAACGTGGCGGGTTTCTTGTGCACGAACAATGGTTTGGTTTCGTACAACGATTGCTCGTTGGGCGACGTCAACATCCGCTGCCAAGCAACGCCGATTAGTTCGTCGGGTGCGGTAATCAGCAATCAATTCGTCGGCAACCTGATTCGCAACGCGACCAACTACGGCATCCAACTTTCGTTGAACGGTGGCTTGGGCACCGGCATGGCGCCCGACTTCGGAACCGGCACTGGCGTGGCCGGACGCAATACCTTCGACAACGCTTTTGCTTCGGCCGAAATTCAATTGGCTAGCGGCATGAGCAACTCGGTGACGTTGGTCGATAACTTCTGGCCCGACGCCGGCTCGAACGCTCACGCCCGCGTCGATCTCAACGGCGGACCTTCGCCGACGATTAACTCCATCCTCGATGAGACTTTGGTCGGCGTACTCGACACCGCCGTCATCAAGCCCGAAGTTGGTCGCACCTTAACGATTACGTTGAGTGCCGGTCGCTTCGTCGTGCAAACCGACGAATTCGGAGTCGCCGATATCAACGCTGCCGCCGGCACCTTCGGTCAATACAAAGTGTTCTCGCTAACCGGAACTGCCGGCAGCACCGACATCGCACCGACCGAACTCAGCGGCGTGCTGACCGACGGCACCGCATTGTCCTTCGTCGTGCCCGCGCTGGATGCCGGCAACTACACCATTCACTTCACCAACCCCGGTTTCCAATCGCTGACGCCCATCGGTCTGCGGGTAACGTCGGGCAGTAGCGGCGGCGGTGGTGGCGGCGGCGGCGGAGGTGGTTGTGTGGTAGCAACGGCCGCCCACGGCGACTACAACGCGCCGGAAGTGCGCATTTTGCGTCAATTCCGCGATCAATACTTGCTGCCGCATAACAACGGTCGCTCGGTGGTGCGCACTTACTACAAGCATGGCGAACCGGTTGCGACGTACATCGCCGAAAACGAGTGGGCGCGCAAAACCACGCGCACGGCACTAGCGCCGGTCACCGCGGTGGCATGGTCGCTGCTGAATTGGAATACCGGTCAGCGCTTCTTAATGGCCGTCGTCCTGCTCGGTTTCTACTTCAAGCTAGCCTTCGGAACCCGACGCCTTCCTTAAGCGTCCATCCATTGCAGGTCGACTACCAGCGGTTTGTGATTCGAACTTTTCGAGTCGGCAACGCGGCGGTCGACCACGCGCAACTCCGGCGCGACCAAACAGTGATCAATGGCGATTTGCAACAGCGGATTCCACCATAGATCAAACGGCCAAGTCGTCTGCAATCCGAAGCCGTTCATCGAGTTGATTGTGTTGGTCGATTCCAACAACCGCTTGAACGCCGGATCGGTCGGCACGGTATTCAGATCGCCGATCAATACGCTCGGTTCCGGATGGCCGGCGACGACATGGGATAACTGGAAGAAGTACTCGTTGCGGTGGCGCAAGCGGCGTGGCGAAAACGGTGCCGGTGGATGCATCGAGTGAATCGCCAATTCTCGTTCGGCGAAGCGTACTTTAAGATCCACCGAAGGTTCGTCGGTCCACTTGGAAACTTCGGCCGGCATCGTAAATTCAACATCCAATTTGGATAGAACCAAAAAGTCGCCCAAGTACTGCTTGCGATAAAGATCCGATTCAAACTCGGCGGCTTCAGCTTCGGTGACTTCTTGGAAGAAAGCCAAGTCCGGGTTGAACTCTTTTAACGCCCAGTGCATGTCGTCGGTCGAATGCACATCGCGCCAGGTATTCCAATGCAGCAGCCGCAGCGTTGGGCTTTGGCCGGCATAAACCGGGTCGGGCGAAAAATAGGCGGGCAGATGGCTGGTTAAAAATGCGGCGCAAAGTACGCACAGCGCTGTGGACACCTTGCGATGGAAATATGCATTGATTACAGCAAGGCTTAGAGCGGCGATTGCCATTTGCACGCGGAACGGCGTCGCAATTTCAAACAGCCACAAGTGGGTTGGAATTGCGCAGATTAATGCGTACACAAGCAGCGCAGCCGTCACCACGGACAGTCGGGCAGTTGGCAGCTTCATTCCGGCGGAAGGATTCATATTCGATCCCATACATATTCCCGCTCAGCCGAAATCTTTCCGACTTCTTCAAAAATCCGCCGCGATTTGCCTGCGTTAATTTAGCTGAATCGCCACCGGTCGGCCGTCTTCCAACGCCGGGTCGCCGTCGGGCAAGGTGACGGTCATCGCCAAGCGGTCGCCGGGCAACAGTTCGATGGTTTCTTCCAAGCGCGGATCCGGATCGGCCTGCGAATGACGATGCCATGCCACGTGCCACTTGCCGTGACGCAGCGGCGGCGAATGGAACTGGCCGTAGCCGTCCGGGCGCACGTCGATGCGTTGGTTACTCGCCAAATGGGTCAACCGCAACATGCCCATCGGCGATCGCGAACCGTCTAAGCCCTCGAAGAAGCCGACGACCTCCGCCGCGCGCTGCAGCTTAAGCCCAAACTTTTTGCCGTCGCCTGGGATTTCGACGGCCAGGGGCTCGGCGTCGTGGAAGCCATCGGCGCTAACTTCGATGCGATATTGCGCTCGAGGCAGGTGTCCGAGCGAGATTTTGCCCTGATGATCGGGCGTCATCACTGCCAGCGGCGGACGATCGGGCCGCGCGGCGCGGAATACCCGCACCTCGGCGTCGGTAATCGGATCGCCAGTGGTGTGATCGGTGATCTGCACCGTCATCGAGTGCAGTTCGGTGGCCTTCAACGACGAAACGTCGAGGCCGGATTTGTATTCGCCGCTCTTGGTCGTGCTTTCGGTATCGCGCTGGCTGCCGGAAGGGGATGAAAGTTGGTCAGTATTCGGTTGATTCGCAGCTTGTACGTCGGCGAGCTCGGCCTCCGCAGTGACGGTGGTTTGGCCGTCGCCTAGATCACGTAGATAGTTCTTGGTCTTCCCGGACGGAGCCTGCTCAGGCTCCCACAACACCGTTGCGAAGTAGATCAGGCTCAATATGCCTGTCGATAAGGTGAGGATGGTTTTGGGTCCGCGCCAGTTCATGGCAAAGGGGGGTAAGGAAGATGGGATCGGGGGATCCGATCCTATCCACGCACCTTAACGGGCGGCTGGAAGCGGGTCATTACTTCTTCTGCATCAGAAGTTACACGCAAGACTTCTTTTGCTTCCACCGTGCGCCGCTTGATGATGCCCAACCCTAGGCCTTGATCGCGCACCGGTGACCAAACCCACGACGTGACCACGCCAACGACTTTTTGATCTGCGTCATGCAAGTCCTTTCCTGCCAATGGTTTCGGCGGCCCATCGAACTCCAAGTGGCAAAGCTGGCGCGGCGCCGCCCCGTAAGTATCGATTTTGGCGACGACCTCCTGACCGGTGTAACAGCCCTTGGTGAAGCTGGCGCGATGCCATTCACCACTGCCCGGCAGCGTATTGGCTTCAGCAAAGTCGGTTCCCCAGCGCGGCCGACGATTTTCCACGCGCACGATGTCCAAAACAACGAATCCGGCAGGTAAAGCGCCTTTTTCAAGCAGTTTTTGGGCGATTTCCTGAACTGCAGCAGCGTCGCCATTTAGTTCTAAGCATGGCAAACCACGATCTGGTCGTTCGACCAACCGCAGGTCGCCCGGCACCGCTTCCGAGCCGAATTCCATCGGTAGTGGGAAGGAATCCAGCCCGCATTTCTCCAGCGCCGACGCCGGCAATTTGGAGTCGGGAAATAGCTCGGCAACCAAATGACCCGCCTGCGGTCCGGCAATCAGCAAGCGCGCGCAATCAATCGCCCGCCACTCGGCTTTTTCGCCGAAGTGGAACATCTCCAACTTCTCCAGCACCACCTCGACGCGGCAGGCAGGCATGTCCATGAAGATCACCGGCGCACCGTCGACGTCTTCCAATCGGTAGAGCAGCAGATCGGCAATCCAATGGCCTTTGGGATCCAGCATCGCCGACCACTGACCGCTTCCCGGCTCCAACTTGCTGACATCGCTGCTCAGCATGCGCTGCAAATAATCGACGATGTCGGCACCGGCGACGCGGATCAGCCCGCGGTCACCGCCTTCGGCCAAAATGGTTCCGGTGCGAGCCGCTTCGTACTCGGCGGCGGCTCCGGCAAAACGCAGCGGCAGCTGCATGCCGTTTTCGCACAGAAAGTCCTCGGTCCAAGCCTCGAACAAGTCGGTCAGGGGGGTGCGTTTCATTGCCCCTGCAAATTAGCAATTACCGCGTCGCAACGATCAACATCTTGTCCGACAACAACGGCGCTTTATGCACGTGGATCAAACGCCGCGGTCGCAGCCCGGCCGCTTCCAGCTCGCGCCGTATTTGACGGATCGGCGGATTCGCCGGCGCCAGCGGCAGCAATCCAAAGCGATGACGCAATCTTTTGCCCCAAACGCGCAAAGTGTGGCTGTGGCGATAATCGACAATTACGCCGTAGCGGCTAATGCGGCCTAATTCGCGCACGAACTCGATGCGCAATTCCGGATCACGCACCAAGTGCAAAAAGCGTATGCATACGGCGACGTCGATCGCTTGGTCGGCGAAGGGCAACTTGGCGGCGTCGGCAGCAAAGAATTGCATGTTCGCATTGGCAACGAAGGTCGCTTTGGCGCGAGCTTGCTGCAACATCTCCACCGCTAAATCCACTCCCCAATAGCGCTCGAACTGGTCGCCAAGGAAGGTCGTAAAACGCCCGGTACCGCACGGCATATCCAAAACGCTGGTCAGCGGCGCGCCGCACAATTCGGTCAGCGTTTGCAAACCCAAATCGATCGCCCGCGCTTTACGCCGATCACGCTTTTGGCCGATGGCACCCGCCCAGCGCTGGTCATAACTGGCGGCGACATCGGCATCGCGATAGCTTTCCAGCTTCGCTGGCCGGCGCGACGGGGGGGCGGACATGGCAACAGGATACGGTCGTCTACGCGACCTGATTTCCGCTCATTCCTAAGCCGTTGGTCGGCCTGCAAACGCCAACGGTCGCGTATCCTACGCCCATGCCAAGCACAGGCCCCGACCTGCCGCCAATGCCGCCTCGACCGAGCCATGCGCATAAGGGCTCGATGGGGCGAGCGTTGATCCTCGCTGGTTCACAAAACATGGCTGGAGCGGCGGTGCTGGCTGTAGGCGGAGCGCTGCGATGCGGCGCCGGATACGCACAACTGGCTTGCCCGCCCGAAGTCGCCACGGCGGTGAACGCGCACTACCCCGAAGCGGTGTTGACGCTCTACCCGGCACCGCCCGACGCCACGACTGCTGAGAACGCCGCCAGCGCGAAAGTTGAAACAGAAGGCACGCTCGCAACCATCCTCGCTGCCGCCGAACAAGCCGACGCCATCTGCATCGGCCCGGGTCTAGGGACCCACCCCGCCACCCAAGCTCTAACCGGCGAGCTATTGGCCCAACTTTCGGCCAAAAACGCGCAAATTCCGCTGATCGTCGATGCGGATGCACTGAACCACATCGCCGCCGACCGCGTTTCCCTGGCTGCGTTGAATTTCTCCGCCCTCGTCACGACCCCTCACCCCGGGGAAGCCGCCCGCCTGCTGAATTGGAGCGGCGCGGCCGAGGTGCAAGAACAGCGCGCATCGGCGGTACGGGCGCTGGTTGCTCAAACCGGAGGCGTCGTTGTGCTCAAAGGCGAGGGCACGCTGGTCTCGTCGGCCGACTCCGGCCATTGGCGCAACACCTGCGGCAATCCCGGAATGGCAACTGCCGGCAGCGGCGACGTACTCAGCGGCATGCTCACCGCGCTACTGGCCCGCGGCATGGCTCCGTTCGACGCCGCCCGCCTTGCCGTTTTCCTTCACGGTCGTGCCGGCGATCTTGCCGCCGCCGAATTGGGTCAGGAATCATTGATCGCGTCCGACCTGATCCGCTTCCTACCCGTCGCCATCCTCGAGCATTCCGCCGGCGAAACTTCGTAATGCTGATCCACAGTTTTCTGCTCCTGCCATTGCTCGCAGCCGCTCCCGCCGTTGCTCAGGACGGGCACGCGCAAATCGCCGAGCTTGCCCATCGGCTCGCCCCGGCTTACGTCGACGACGGCCCGCCGCCGGATGAGGAAGCCGTCGGTCCTTTGCTGGATTTGTTGCTGGCCTTGCCCGAAGGTCATGACCTTGGCGATGCCGAATTGGTGTTTGCGGTTGAGCGATTGACGCCGAACTTAGAAGAACGTCACACCGATTTGATTGCGGCTCGGCTAGTGGCCGGCGATTTGCCGAACCCTCGCCTTGCAGCCGAAATGATGCTGGCAGCGCCGTACTCGGAATCGCGCGTGGCGCTGGCTCGCTTTGCTCTGGATGAAAACCTCGACGCCCGCCAACGCGCTCAAGCCGTCGGCCGCATTCTTGCCGCCGATGGGCGCAGTGGATTAGAGCGGTTGCGCCCGCTGTTGCACCCGCAGTCCAACTCCGAAGTCCTGCGCCGCATCTACTTCTTTTGGGCGGCGATGACGACCGAGGATGATTTGCCCTTCCTCGAAGAACTAGTGCTGCAAGGCCCGGGCATGTGCCGTGAGTTCGCGTTGCAGACTTGGGCGCGCGTCGAAACTCGGCCGGAGAAGCGCATTGAGATTTTCAAGCATTCGGCGTCGTCGAGTAGCAGTTACCGCAGCGTCGTTGTGCGCTTGCTTGCCCAAGCCGGATCTAGCGCTGAGTTGGAGCAGCACATCAAAGAAATGCTCAACGCGCCGCGTTCTGAAAACCGGCGTTTGGCGTTGGACGTGCTGCCATACGTCGCCGGCCCCGAAGCTTTGCTCGCCGAATACAAACGCCAAAGCAGTGAGCACGACACCATCGATCAGCAAGGTCGGTGGATGGTTCGACTGGCTCGACTGAAGCTGGCGGAAGCGCAGCAGACCGCTGCCGGTTGGCTGATGGAGGAAGGATGGCGTCATCCGCGCTACAGCATGGCGGTATCCAAATCCTTGGCCGAAAGCGACGCGATGGACCCGCTGCTCGGCTCCTTCTTGAACATGGATGGCCCGCTAGCCGAAGTCAAAATCAGCTTGGCTACCGAACGTGCCGCCCACAGCGCCGACGCGATGGACTATTTGCATCAAGTACTGCCCACCGCGGCACCGATGCACGCGCGGCGCATATGTCACGTGTTGGCAGCCAGCGGCAATCCGCAAGACCTGCAGCCGTTGTTTGATGTGGCGCGCTATCCGCAGCATTCGCCGATGTTGCGCGCCGAAGCGATTCGTCAGCTTGCCCGAACCCCGCATGCGGTTGACTACCTCGGCCGTTTAGCCGCCGAAGCTGAGTTCGATTTTGAACCTGCCGAGGCGTTGGTCACTGCGTTGATTCGCTCGGGTGATGCGGAATTACGCAAGCTTGGTTTGCAGCGTGCAAGGAACAGTGGTTGGGTAGTCGCCGGTTTTGGGGCCAACGCCGAAATGTCGCCCGAAATGGATGGCGAGATGGCTTTCGGTTTGCGATGCGCCGGCTGGCGAGCTCAAGCCGCCGCGCCCAAAGCCGACGAAGGCCATCCTTTACTCGCCGACTTGCTTTTGGCTCTTGCCATTGCACACGACCCGTTTGCCGACGGCAATTGGCCGGAACCGCGCGACTTGGAAAGCGAATTCACCGAACTCGTTCTGCAAACCCAAGCCGCAGCCGCGACCGCGCCGGCTGAGTTCCACAAAAACGTGCCCGGGGTGGCTACCAAAGCTGCGTCTTCTGCAGTATTTGTTTGCGCTCAAGCCGCACTCAAGCACGCACCGGCGACGTCGTTATTAATGGCTTCACAGTTAGCCTCCCGCGCCGACTTGGGACGCTTGCAACGCGTACGCGCATTGGGATTGGTCGCGCGGGCGGCACAACTTGCCGGTCACACCAAAGCGCACTTGGCGGCACTGGATCGCATGCTGGCCTTGCTCAAGAACGACCGTGATGAGGCGGTGTTGCTCGAGCTTGCTTACGGCATGGCCATGTCCAGCCCGCGCGGTTGGCTGCTACCGCGCGATCAAATCGCCCAGCGCCGACTGCTCGCCCACGCCGCCTCGCAAAGCCCGGAAGGCGGCCGCACCGCAGCCATGCGCTGGTTGGCCGACGGCGGCTGCCCGACCCATACGCTGATTGAGGCAGTAGAAATGCTGCTCGAACCGGTGCCGGATGATCCGACTTACGTGTTCCCAAGCAACGCCTTCTTGGCCGAAGACTTGGCGCGTAAAGCAATCGACATCGAACCCGATAACGTGCAAGCCCGCTACTTGCTGGTGCGCGCGCTGATCGCCGAAGAAAGCCCGGATGAGGCGCTCGTCGAACTGGACGACGTCGTGCGGTTGGCCCCGCCCGGCAGCGAGTTGGCGCTGATCGCCGCTCGTCATAAAGAACAACTGCTCTCGGAACTCGTAGAGGAAGACTAGGATGTACTCCATGCCACGCCCCATGCTGTTCGGTTCATTCGCACTGCTGCTGTTGGCGGCGAGCCAGCCCTTAATGCAAGCGCGGACGTCGTCCGCCGAAGTTGCGGTCGTTCCCGAGTCCCGTCAGGAGCCACAGCAAGAGCAAGCCAACCCTTTGTTGCAGGAGCTGGCGCAGAATGGCGTGCACTTGGATTTGAAGCGCAAGCTGATCCAAGTCGACGCGGAGATTTGCCAAGACCGCGAGCCGCTCGAGTACTTGCTCATCACCGAAAACGGCAAAGATCACGAGAGCTTGTTGCGCAGTAATGGCTTGTCGGCTCAGGCGTTGAACACCGCAATGTTGTTGCTCGGCGTTCAAGCCGGAAGCAACGTGGTTTACAAGGAAATCGACCCGCCGCCGACGCGCGAGGAATTTGAAGCCGGCGCACCGCTTTATGAAATTCAGCCGCCAGCCGGCGACGGCTTTTATCTCTACGTGACCTGGGAAGGCACCAACACCGCCGGTGAATCCGAAACCTACTTTTACCGCGCCGAAGATCTGGTTGTGAACGTGGCCGGAGATCGCACATATCAACGCGGCAAATGGGTGTATTTAGGTTCGCGATTCATTCGCCCGCACAAAGATGCGGAAGAATTCTTCGCCGCCGAGGGCGAGGGCAATTTGATCAGCATCTGCTACTTCAGCCCGGCCAACCAATTGCTGACCGGTGCCGACATGGAAGCCGATAACCAGTACATCTGGTATCCCAACATGTTTTTGCTGCCGGAAATCGGTCACGAGGTAAAGTTCCTGATCAGTTTGGAGAAGCTTGACTCCGTGCCAAAGACGGCCACCGCCGCCAATAGTCCCCCTCAAAAAGAAGCAAAGTGAGCTCTGATCCTGTCAAAACCGGACTGCTGCTGGTCGGCGTCCGCGGTTCCATCGGTACGACGGTGCTGCATGGTTTGGAATCCATGCGGGGCGGCCAAGCACCGGTGGGCTTGGTGACGGAAACACCGCAATTCGCGCGCGTGCCGTGGGAAGACGTCGGCCGTTTCCGGGTGATGGGTTGGGACATCGGCGGCGATTGCCACCGTGCGGCTTTCGACCTCAGTCGCATCGGCGTGCTGCCGCATGACTTGGTTGAGCTATGCGCCGGCGTACGCGACCGCCTCAACCTAACGGTTGCGCCAGGCATTCCCGAGCCGGAAGACGCATCGCTTTCCGATCGCGCCAGTGCCGATCGCCTGGCGTTGTCGTTGCCCGATGCAGTGCAAGCCTTGCGCGACGACATTCGTTATTGGAAGAAGGACGAAGGTCTGCGGCGCATGGTCGTGGTTTATCTGGCCACTGCCGAACGTCAGCGTCAGTTGCCCGACGAGTGGTTGGATGAGAACGCCGACCCGCTCGAATTGCTGAAAGCTGCACCGCACGACCTCTCGCGGTCGCTGCTCTACGCCATCGCCGCAATTGCCGAGGGAGTTCCGTTCGTCAACTTCACTCCTGCACCGGGTGGATCCGTACCCGCCATTGCCGGCTTTGCCAAACGTAACGGGGTGCCGGTTTTGGGCAACGACGGCAAAACCGGCGAGACCTTATTGAAGACCGCGTTGGCGCCGATGTTCCGCGACCGCGGCCTGAACGTGTTGGCCTGGGAGGGCTACAACATGCTCGGTAATCGCGATGGCGCGGCGTTGGCCGAACCGGAACGCAAAGCAGGAAAAATCGCCAATAAGGGCAACGTCATTCATTCGATTCTCGACAGCGAGCGCGTGCATTCCGGCGTGTCGATCGAATTTGTGCCCAGTTTGCACGACTTGAAAACGGCGATGGACTTCGTTCATTTCGAAGGCTTCCTCGGTGCCAAGATGCAGTTGCAGTTCACCTGGCAAGCCAGCGACTCGGCGTTGGCCGCTCCACTTGTGCTGGACCTCGCGCGCATTGCTTTGCTGGCTCAGGAGCGCGGCGAAGGCGGACCTTGCCAAGCCGCAGCGTCGTTCTTTAAGGATCCGCTGGGGGTGAAGGATCACGACTTCCACCGCCAGATGGATCGCCTGCGCAAATGGGCGTGCGATGCAGCTGAGTGAGCTTGACTTTGACCTGCCCGAACGACTGATCGCGCGGCGGCCGCTGGACCAACGCGACCAATCGCGGTTGATGGTCCATCACTGCGGCGCCGATCAAACTGAGCACGCTCAATTCCATCAACTCGGTCAATGGCTGCGCGCCGGCGACCTGTTGGTGCTGAACGATTCGCAAGTCATTCCAGCGCGCATGGTCTGCCGAAAGCCGACCGGCGGTGCGGTCGAGGGACTGTGGCTGCAAACCAACGCCGACGGACTTGGGTTGTGCATGCTGTCGGGTGGACGGTTGCGCCCCGGCGTCGAAATTGGTTTCGGCGGGAACGAGCTGCAGCTGCGGCTTCAGGAGAAATTGGGTGGCGGGCGATGGCTGATCGAAAACCTCACCGATCTGAGTTGGCAACAGCTGCTGCAGCAATTTGGTTCGACTCCACTGCCGCCGTACATCCGCCGCTTGCGTCGCGAGTTGGGCGAAGCCGAGGATTCCGACGAAGACCGGCAGCGCTACCAAACGGTTTGGGCCGAGCAACCCGGTTCGGTTGCGGCGCCCACCGCCAGCCTGCATTTCTCTCCTGACTTGCTGGCCGAGCTGGACCGAATGGGGGTAATGCGCACCCAAATCACGCTGCACGTCGGCGCCGGCACCTTCTTGCCTGTGGAAACCGACGCGGTGGAGCAGCATCGCATGCACGCCGAGAGTTTCGAGCTCAGTGAATCGGCCGCGGCCGATCTGCGCTTGGCGAGGCAGGAAGGGCGACGGGTGATCTCGGTCGGGACGACCGCTTGCCGTCTGCTGGAATCCTTGCCGGAACAACCCTCTGGTATGGTGGGAGAGACGGATCTCTTCATGCTCCCCGGCCACCAATTTCGCTGGACCGACGCGCTGCTGACCAATTTCCACACTCCCAAAAGCACGCTTTTGGCCCTAGTTGCAGCCTTCGCCGGCCAAAAAATGGGGGCGGAAAATCGCGGTTTGAGCCGTGTACACGCTCTTTATCAGGCGGCTATCGATCAGGAATACCGCTTTTACAGCTATGGCGACGCGTCGCTGTGGCTGCCCTGATCTCAAGAATCCTAATTTTTCCCCGAAATGCCGCTGGAAGTGGCATGATGGAACTCTCCCTCTTTAGCGCGCAAAAGCCCCGGCGTGCCCGGTCGTGCGTGCTTTCCAAGGTCCCTCTCCCCTACGACCATGAAAATTCGCTACCCCATTGCTGTAGCGGGCCTGTTTACGCTCGGCCTCGCAGCAACTTCCCCTGCTCAGGGCGTCATTCACCAGTGGTTTGGTGACGCGCGCTACGACGGCCTCGGCCGTGCTGTAGCCGACGTCGGCGACGTCAACGGCGATGGTTCCGATGACATCCTCGTCGGTGCGCCGCTCGAAGACACCAACGGCACCGATGCCGGCCTTGTGCGTTTATATAGCGGTTCCAGCGGCAGCATTCTGCGCGAGTGGAACGGTTGGGCTGGTCAGGACAACCTCGGCTTTGCCGTGGCATCCTGCGGTGACGTCAACGGTGACGGCACTCCCGACATGATGATTTCCGGCTACCGCGCCGACTTCGCCGGATCGGGCGCAGGCCGCGTGCAAATTATTTCCGGTTCAAACTGGAGCTTGATTCGCACTCACGATGGATTGGCGGCCAAGGACTTCTTCGGCTACGACGTCACCGGATTGGGCGACATTAACGGCGACTTCTACGACGATTACGCGATCACCGCAATCCAGTACGACTTCGATTCGATCTCGCCGGGACCGGGCGTGGGTTACGTCAAGGTTTACTCGGGCCTGACCGGCACCGAGATCTATCACCTTGCAGGCACCGCCAACAAAGACTGGTTCGGTTGTTCGATCTCCGACGTCGGCGATATGGACGGCGATGGACGCCCGGACATCTTGATCGGTTCCTACGGCAAAGACCCAGCAGGTATGGGCAAGGCCGGTGAAGTGCACGTTTACTCAGGCGCCACGGGTTCCCTGCTGATGAGTTGGGGCGGCGATGTAGCCAACGACAAGTTGGGTATTGATGTGGAAGGTGCTGGTGACGTTAACGGCGACGGCGTTCCCGACGTAATCGCCGGTGCACACCACAACGATCAAAACGGCAATAACTGCGGCATGGCTCGGGTTTACTCCGGCGCAGATGGCTCGACGTTGTACACCTGGTATGGCGATGACGCCGAAGATCTCTTCGGTATGTCGGTTGCCGGTGGCGGCGACATGGATGGCGATGGATTCGACGACCTACTCGTCGGTATTCGCCACGACGACACTAATGGCGATAACTCGGGTGCAGCCCGCGCCTTCTCTGGTGTCGACGGCTCCGTGATTTGGACCGCTTACGGTTCGGCTGGTGATGACTTGCTTGGTTTTGCTGTTGCCGTAACCGGCGACATCAACGGTGATGGCATTGATGACTGCGTGCTTGGCGGATCGCAATACAACAACGGTCCTGGTCCAGGTAACGGCGTGGTGCAAGCCATCGACCCGACCGATCTGCCTCCGCCTCCTCCGCCGCCTTACCCGAACCTGCCGAGCACTTTCGTGGCATTGGGTAGTGGTTACGCCGACAACTTCGACGGCCACGCAGGCGCGCCGCCGTCGCACTTCGGCATCAACCAATTGCACGGCTTGCTGCGCACCGACGACCCGAACGCATGGTGCAACATCGGCCAGAACGGTGCATGCACCGGCGGTAGCTCGGGCATTGGTCCTTTCTCCGGCTCCTTCGACTTGGAAATGGGCGCCGCTCCAGGCTCGGCTGGTAGCTACGCAGTTGCCAACGGCTTGGTCATCGGCCTCGATGGCGGGGGATCGTCCAACTGGGAGTTGGACTTCATGGTCTACAACTTCGGTGAAGAACAGGACGACGATGACGGCGTCTTTGTTTCGACCGATGCCATTAACTGGGAACGTGTCGGCTCCGGCTGGTTCAACCTGCCGGTTAACACTTGGACTCACGTTACCGGTGTTGCTTTGGATTCGACCACCGTCGACGTCTCCGGTCAGTTCTACTTGCTGATCGCTCAGACCGACAACGTCGAATTGGGTGGTGGTGACGGCGTATTGGTCGATGATCTGAACATCGCCCCATACTCCGCCGGTTACCAGTTGACCCAAATTACTCCTGGAACCGCAGGCACCGTAAACACCATTGAGGTGGAAGGCGGCACTCCTGGTCAAAACACTACCTTTGCTTACGCATTGCTGACCGGCAGCTTCGCCGTACCTGGTTGTGCAGGCTTGTCGGTTGACCTGAACTGGCCGACCGTGATCGGTTCCGCGACTGCAGACGCTTCGGGACATGCTGAATTCAGCATGATGGTCCCGGGTGTTGCGTCCGGTTTGACCGCACACGTTCAGGCAGTTGAGTTGTCAACCTGTCAGAAGACGAATCTGTACACCATTACATTCCCGTAGGGACTCGGGATTCCATAACCGTTGGGGTCGCCGCTTGCGGTGGCCCCTTTTTTTGTTTTTGTGGTGGGTGGGTGTTTTTGAAATGCCATCCCGGGGCTTAGACCGGATGGCTTCGCCATTCGGATGCGCCGCGGGATGGCATCTCAAAAACACGCATCTACCACGGGCTTCACCCCCGAAAACCGCAAATCCCCTAAAGTTACATTTGGCGCAGACCG
>CAYFOM010000058.1:0-20897 GCA_964344765.1 uncultured Planctomycetales bacterium
CGAGATCAACCCAGACACAGGTACCGCCACTCACCTGCTTTCAACCAGCTTTTTTTGGATTGAATCCATTGCCTTTGGTCCAAATGATGAACTCTTCGTTATTCAGGATCCAACGGCTGGAACTTGGGGGGGAATACATGAACTCTTTGTCGTCAACCTAGTCACCGGGCAAGAAACCCTTATCGGCAGCACAGGAAAACAGGGAATATTGGCCTTGGAATTCTTCGATGGGGCCCTTTATGGCTATGACATTTTCGACGGCTTGGTGACTCTGAACACAACCACGGGATTGGCAACTGATGTTAACGACAAATTGAGAGGCCCCTTAGGTGCAACAGTTTCCATGTGCTTCGACAGCAATGGCGCACTCTATTACGTCGACCAAGCCCTTTGGATGATGGATCGAGGTTCCGGAATCGCTAACCCCGTCAATCTCATCTTTCCATTTGGATACTGGGGTGAAGCCATTTTTCGAGAAGGACCTACCCCACATTTTTCGCTGTGGTTAGACGGCACCCTCGGACATTACACGGTTGCCAAAATGACCGGCGCGACACCGAATAGTCAAGTCATGCTGATGTGGGCAAAAGATCGCGGCGGCCCATCCCCCATTCCAAATGGCCTGCCGTGCGCCGGCACGATGATGAATTTGAATTCCAATTTGGGGAAAGTATCCATCACCCAAACCGACGCCAATGGCGACGCAATCATCGGCCCAGGTCCGCGACGGGTGCCAGCTGCGGCCGATGGCTTGATTTGGCTTCAAGCTATTGATCTCTCAAACTGCAACAAGAGCAACCGCATTCAAATGCGGATGTAGCTGCCACCGCCGCAGGAAGCAGCACTCACTTGCGCAATGACCACAAGCAACTTGTTCACAAGGACTTAAATCCCTACAGCAAAGTCACATTGGGGAAGTGCTCGCCGAACTTCCTGGTCAAACCGCGGGTATCCAGCACGTGTTTGGACTTGGCAACAATGTCGCGCATGTCGTAGCAGCTGTGGTCAGTGGCCAGCACGATGATGTCGGCGGTGGCCAGGGCGTCTTCCAGGTCTTCCGACTGCATCATGCCGCCGTTGACGCGAATCTCGTCGACAAACGGATCGTGGAAGGCCACGTTGCAGCCCATTTCCTGCATCTGCTCGATCATGTAGATCGGCGGCGACTCGCGGCAGTCGGGGATGTCTTTCTTGTAGGAAACACCCAGCACGACAATCTTGCCGGTCTTCATCGACGCGCCATTCTTCTCGAGAATGCGCTCGATCTTGCCCACCACCCAATTCGGCATTTCGCGGTTGGTGCGCGCCGCCAGCCAAACCACCTTGGAATCAAAACCGAGGCGCTCGGCCTTCCACGCCAAGTAAACCGGGTCGACCGGAATGCAGTGACCGCCCACGCCCGGACCGGGGTAGAACGGCATGATGCCGAACGGCTTGGTGAACGCCGCGTCGAGCACCTCCCACACATCCAAATCCATGTGGTCGCACAGCTGCGCCATTTCATTGACCAGGCCGATGTTCACCGCGCGGAACGCATTCTCGAACATCTTCACCATCTCGGCGGTGCGACTGCAGCTTACCGGAACAACCTGACCGACAACGTTCGAGTAGAACGCCACGGCTACGTCGAGCGATGCTTCATCGGAAGCGCCGACGACCTTCGGCGTGTTGTGAACGGTGAACTCTTGGTTGCCCGGATCGACGCGCTCGGGGCTAAACGCCAACAAGAAATCCTTGGCGCAAGACAAGCCGCTCTTGGCTTCCAAAATCGGCTTGGCGATTTCGACGGTGGTACCTGGGAAGCTGGTCGATTCCAAAATCACCGCCTGCCCCGGCTTCAAAACTCCGGCAATGCCCTCGGACGAAGCTTCGACGTGGCACAAATCCGGGTTGCCGTCGTCGCCTAGGTTGGTCGGCACGCACACCACGATCACGTCGGTGCCTTCCAGCGCATCAAACGAAGTGTGCGCCTTCAGCTTGTCGGTGTTGACGACCTTGCGTAGCTCGGCATCCGGAATATCGGTGATGTAACTATCACCCGCGTTGCACTGCGCGGCGCGCGCCTCGTTGATCTCAATACCGACCACCGAGAAGCCCGCTTGACCCAGCTCAACCGCCAGCGGCAGGCCGACGTAACCCAGGCCAACCACGCCAATTTTGGCTGTCTTGTTCTCGATTCGTGCCAGCAGCTCGTCGACCGAAAACGTCAGGTCGGGGTTGCCCGCCAGCTTGTGCGTCGTGGACAGGGGGTGGGCGTGTTCCGAAGCCGGACTCTGGGGAGTGGGCACCATAGTTTTTTCCTAGGAATGAGGCGGGTTTTCGCCGCTTTTTGAAGCTTTGTTCAGGTCGCGCGTAATCTCCCGAGGGAGGGAAATATACCACGCTTGTCAAGACCCGGAATGAATTCCTGATCGAGATCGGGACGAATTCCCGTGCACTTAAAACGGTAAAAAATGGCCTCAAAATAAAGTCAAAATCAAGAACTACCCGATGTCTCACTATGGGACTCGAACCACCGTCAGGCAGCGATCGCCTGGACCCGTGCTGGCAGTCCATACTCCAGCCCGTTTCTGAAGCTCTGGTCGTCATGGATTCGACCGGAATCGTGCGTTATGCAAACCCCGGTTTTGGCGAATTGCTGAACCGCGACGTGGATGAATTGCAGACGACTGCGTTCACGGAATTGCTCGCCGAACGTTGCCCGGATTCGGATCATTGCAAGTATGTGACCGAGCTGGACCAGGCATTGGCTCAGCGTAAGCCGTGGTCTGGTGACCTATGTTTCCACCAGCCGGGCATGCCACCGCTGCCAATCCTGGGGCAGAAGCCGCCCGAGGATGAACGGCTGATTTACGTCAACGCCGAACTTTGGTGGGTCGACGGACCGAATGCTTGCGGTGACGAAGCCTTTGCACTAATCCGTTTCGAAAACATCAAAGCGCAGCAGGAAAAAGAGCGGTCGCAACGCTTGGCGCAGGAAGCGGCCGAAGTCCGCGCTCAGATCGGTGTCACGCTGCAAAAGCAGGGCTCGTTGGCCGAGCGCTTCGACGAAAGCTTGAAGCATATCCTCGATATGGAAGAGCTGAGCTTGCAGAACAAGGGTGGCGTCTTCCTATTTAATAAGGATGACCAGCAGTTGGAAATGCTGATGATGCGCGGGCAGTTCAGCGACGAGTTCCGCGAGAAAGAACAGGTCGTGCCGTTGGGTTCGTGCTTGTGCGGCATTTCGGCGCGCGACGGCGAGATGGTGATATCCGACGATTGCTTTTGCGACGATCGCCACCATCACACCTTTGAAGGCATGACGCTGCACGGTCACTACATCGTGCCGCTGATGCACGCCGGCGAATGTGAAGGCGTGCTCTTCCTGTACACCGACGCCAACCCCAGCCGCAACCCGGCGCGCTTGGACATGCTGCAGCAAATCGGCGACTTGATGGCGTTGGCGGTGGTCAATCACCGCATGACCGAGGAGCTCAATCATGCCAAGCACGAAGCGCAGGAAGCGAACCGCATGAAGTCGGAGTTTTTGGCGAATATGAGCCATGAAATCCGCACGCCGATGAATGGCGTGATCGGCATGACCGACTTGATGTTCCAAACCTTGCTGACGGAAGAGCAAGATGACTACATGCGCACGGTGCGCAGTTGCGCCGATAGCTTGTTGGTGGTGTTGAACGACATCCTCGATTATTCAAAGATCGAAGCCGGCAAGTTGGAAATCGAACGCGTGCCGTTTGATTTGCGTTCCGTGGTCGAAGAAACCGGCCGATTGCATGCGGCGAATGCGTTTAAGAAGAACGTAGAGTTCATCATCGATTTGCCGCCGGTGTTGCCATCGAGTTTCGTCGGCGACCCGACGCGCATTCAGCAAATCATTTCAAATTTCGCTTCGAACGCGGTGAAGTTCACCGACGAAGGCGAAGTCGTGATTGCGGTGAAGTGGGAACCCCATGCAACCGCCAAGCACAAGTTGCGCATTTCGGTCAAAGATACCGGTCTGGGGATTCCGGAAGACAAACGCGAAACCATCTTCCAATCCTTCAGCCAAGCCGACGGTTCGGTATCGCGCAAATTCGGCGGCACTGGATTAGGTCTTACCATTTGCACTCAGCTTGCCCAATTAATGGATGGCGAAATTTGTTTGGAAAGCACGGCGGGCGAAGGCAGTTGCTTCACGCTGACCTTGGAGTTTCCACTAGGTCCGACCGAACGATTGATCGACGGTCAAACCGGCGATCCGCAACGCTTGCGCGGTTTGCGCGTACTCGCCATTGACGACAACGCGACCAACCGCCAAATCCTGCACCAATCGCTGCACCATTTTGGCTGCGTGCCGACGCTTGCCGAATCGCCGGAAGAGGCGCTGCGCATCGTCAACGATATGGCCGGCTTCCCATTCCCGGTGATTCTGACCGACTATCAAATGCCGTCGATGGATGGCTGGACCCTAGCGAAGAAACTGCGGTCAACGAAGAGCTGCCGGAACAGCAAAATCCACATTCTTTCGTCGGCCAGCGACTCGTTTAATCGCGAACGCCTTGATGAAGCCGGGATCAGCGAATGCCTGACGAAACCGGTGCGCATGATCGATTTGCGCAATTTACTTTGCCGGTCCCTGGAATCCCTGGACCAACCTGCTGCCACCGAAGATCAACCCACTCTGACGGCCTCTCCCATCGAACAGTATGGATTGGACGTCTTGCTGGTCGAGGACAACCGCGTCAATCAACGCGTAGCCACCGGCTACCTCAACAAGCTGGGTTGCCAAGTTCGCGTCGCCGGTAACGGCGAAGAAGGACTCGAGCTCGCCAAGCAGCGGCGCTGGTCGCTGATTTTGATGGACGTGCAAATGCCGGTCATGGATGGATTGACCGCAACTCAAGCCATTCGCGAATACGAAAACACAACCGGCCACTCCGCTCAAACCATCGTTGCGCTGACCGCCCACGCCAGCAAGTCCGACGCCGTCCGCTGCCGCGAAGCCGGAATGGATTTCATCCTGACCAAACCGTTGAAGATGGTCGACTTGGAAGAAATCCTTACTCGGATTCGGAAGGCGGCTTAACCGCTGCGTCGGGCGATTCGCCCTGGACCTGGCCATCGGCGGGCAAGTCACCATCGACTTTGGAATCGACCTCCGAATCTTCGCCGAGTAAACGCATCGCCGGCGTATCCATGTCGTCGAACTGGCCGCGGCGGGTGGCCCACACGAACGCGGTGACGAATCCAGCGGCAATCAGCAGGGCGATGGGCAGGATCAGGTAGACCAGGTTCATGGTGAGTGGCGAGTGGTGGGCTTAGCGGACCGCTTACTTCGCGTCGACCGGATGGAAGGTGCGCGCACGGTAACTAGTAGATATTACCGTCAACGAGCTCACCGGCATCAGGATGGCGGCGATGGCCGGGGAAATGGTGCCGGTCACGGCCAAAATGACGCCGAGCACGTTGTAACTTAGCGACAACAGCAAATTGCCTTTGATCACGGTGACGGTGCGCGCGCAACCGTTAATCAGCTGCTTCAACGGGCCGAGGCCGGGCTTAGCAAGGAAGACATCGGCAGCGGCGAGCGAGGCTTCGGCCCCTCCATGCACGGCCACGCCTACTCCGGCGGCGGCAAGTGCGGCAGCATCGTTGACGCCGTCCCCCACCATGACCGTCGGCCGTTCATCGCTGCTGTGGTGATCGACCCATTTCAGCTTTTCTTCCGGCGAAACTGCTCCGTGACAGTGCTCTTCGTCAAGCTCCAACTCGGTGGCAATGGCCTGCACCACGCGCGGATGGTCGCCGGACAAAATGCCGATTTGCCAACCTTGGTCCTTCAGCGTTTGCAGGCTTTGCTTGGCGTCGTCGCGCAATGCGTCGCCCAGGCCGGCAACAGCGACGACTTCACCGTTTTGCGAATAAAGAATCGGCGTCAGCGCGCGGTCGAGGAATTCTTCGACCTTGAGTTGCACCGCCTCGGGGATGCGCTGTTGCTCTTCTTCCATAAAGCGCATGGAACCCAGCAAGCACGCATCACCGACGATCGTGCCGCGCATGCCGGAGCTTTGCACCTCTTCCAAATCGCCGACTACCGGCAACTCGACCTTAGGCACGTTCCGCTCCTCGTCCTCGGCGCGGTTTCCGAATGCATCGACCAACGCTTTGGCATAAGGGTGCGAAGATTGCGCCTCCAACGCAGCGATGCGCGGCTTGGCTTCCTCGTCGCCAAACCAATCGACTACGCTAATTTCACCGCGCGTCAACGTACCGGTTTTATCGAGCAGCAAAATGCCGGCGTGCGACAAGCGTTCGATGACGTCACCGCCTTTGACCAAAATGCCGTTTTGCGCGGCGCGCCCGACCGCTGCTGCCACCGATAGCGGCGTTGCCAAACCCAGCGCACAGGGACAAGCAACGATCAGCAGCGCAATGGTGTGTTCCAACGCCAGCTGAGGACTGGTTTGGAACCAATATGCGTAATTGGCGATGGCCAGCAACAGCACCGTCATTACAAACCAACCGGACCACTTATCGGCGAGGTGAACGATCGGTGCGGCGCGGTTGGAATGCCGCTCGACCAGTTGCATCAAACGCCCCAAGCGCGTTTCGGCACCGGTTTGCTCGACCTCCATGACCACGCGTTCGCTGCGGCTAATGGTTCCGGCATGCACGCGATCGCCGGCGGCCATTTTTACCGGTCTTGATTCACCGGTCAGCAACGACAAATCAAAGCTGCCACTGCCGCTGACCAACACGCCGTCGGCCGGCACCGAATCGCCGGATCGAATTTCGACCTGATTACCCGCTTGCAACGACGTCACCGGCACTTCGCGCACCTTGTCGCCTTCAATCAATCGCGCGTTGCCCGGAGTCAGCGAATAGAGCATCGCCAACGCGTCGTAAGCGCGGCGTTGCTGACGCTGCTGCAGGAAACGCCCCGCCAGCAGCAGGAACACCAGCGTGGTCACCGACTCGAAGTAAACCTCGCCCTGGCCGGTCCAGGTATTCCACGCGCCGCCTAGCAAACCGGCGAGCAAGCCGATGGCGATCGGCAGGTCCATGTGCGCGGTTCGCGTGCGAATCGCCGCCGCCGCGCCACGCATGAAAACGCGCCCCGGCCACACCACCGACACCAACGCCAACGCCGCCGAAATCCAGCGGAAGAAGTCGCGGAAGCTGTCGTCCATGCCGTGGAACCAGCCGCCATACAGCGCGAATGCCAACAGCATGCAGTTCATCGCCAACGCGCCGGCCACGCCGATGCGAATCAGCTGACTGCGCACTTCCAAACGGCGCTGCTTTTCTTCTTCGCCACCGCGGAACGGATGCGGCGGATAGCCCAAGCGATCCAGGCCGCGCGCAATCGACGACAGCTTGACCTGCTCCGGGTTCCAACGCACTTCGGCGGTGCGGCGACCGAAGTCCAATCGGGCCTCTAAAACGCCGGGTTGAATGCTCGGGAACTTTTCAATCAACCACACACAAGCGGCGCAGTGCACACCTTCGAGCAGGAAGATGGCGGTTTGCGTGCCATCGGCCAATTCTTGGACGTGCAGGTCGGCAAAACTGGGGTCGTCGAATTCGTCGTAGCCACGGCCAGTGGTGCGCGCCCGCTCGCCGTCGACGCCTTGGCTGGCGCGCAGCTTGTAGTAGTTGCCCAAACCCGACCCGTGAATGGCTTGCCACACCGCGCGACAGCCGGCACAGCAAAACTGCAGTTCGGCCTCGGGCTCAATCAGGCCGGCCGGGACGGGAAGGCTGCAGTGGTCGCAGCTGACTTCATTGCACGTCGTCGGGCTGGTGCTCATCGGTGGTGGTGGATGCGGCGCCGTTGGCGGAGTTGGCGTCGGATTCCGCGTCGGGTTCAGCCTCGACATCGGAATCGAATGAACCTGGAGGCAGCTCTTCCTCGCAGCAAGGCATGGTTTCCTCGCCGAGGCCTTGGACCTGTTCAGGCGTGGCGGCAACCGGCAATTTACCCTCGAATGTGGGCGGCGTGAAGCGGCCGGTAAGCGCGGTTAAGCCTACGGCGACCAAAACTAATGGCGCCACTTTGGGCAGGTGTTTGGCTAGCGGCGCGGCAAGTTGTTGCGCACCCCAACCCACTCCCAAAAGCACCGGTACCGTGCCCAACCAAAAAGCCAGCATCACC
Source organism: uncultured Planctomycetales bacterium (assembly GCA_964344765.1). Lineage (GTDB taxonomy): Bacteria > Planctomycetota > UBA1135 > UBA1135 > UBA1135 > JACNIZ01. Next base: position 8,138 of record CAYFOM010000058.1, read on the forward strand.
ATGCCACCGGATGCCGGGTGCGCCGTCGTCGCGGCGGTCAGCACAAAGGCGTACAACCAGCCACAAGGTAGTGCGGCGGTCAATCCGCCGACCAAACCGGCGCGGTAAATCGGTCCGCGTCCGGCGGCGAAACGATGGCCGCGAGAAAACGCGTTGCTCAAAAACTGCGGCATGCGCACCGCCGGCAAGCGCACGCCGAAGTTGCGCAGCATCGCCAGGACTCCAAACGCAACCATCGTCACGCCGGCGAGAATGACCGCGGCACGGCCCAGCCCCAACGCGTTGCCGCTGAAATCCACCGCAGCACCGACTACGCCGGCGGCCACTCCGAGCAGCGTGTAGGTCAGCGCGCGACTGAGGTGGTAGGTCGCATGAACGCCCCAACGCGTGCGCGGATCGGCGTTCGCCGCCCCACTACTGCCGGCACCTGCGACAAAAGCCACCAACCCGCCACACATGCCCACGCAGTGCATGCTGCCGACCAAACTGGCCATAAAAACTGCGGCCAGTAAAGTCAGCATTACTTCAGCTCCATCCGCGTTTCGCTGACGTAAAGTTCCTCGCCGCGCTGCAAGCGATAACGCACCACCCAAGTGCCGGCGCGGTCGAAGTCGACGTCGGCGGTGTAAACGCCGTCACCGGCCTCACTCCCTAAAGCATTGCCTTTGCTTTGCTGGCTGGCACGCGCGTTATGGAATACCAAGTACTCCAAATCGCCGCCGTCAATTGGGGCATCGTCGGCATCGGTGACGTTGAAGCGCAGCTGACCATCGACCACTGAGGTATTAATCTTCCAACCCAGCTGCTCGTTGACGCGTTTTTGCGCCATGGCTTGATCCCAATCCAGCCCCTTCTGGTAGTAATCCTCCTCGACCATGAACGACGGATCGCTGGTAGCCAAGTAAACGGCGATGCCACCTGTCGTAACAGAGAAGACCAGTAGGCCGACGGGGACCCACATCCAGAATTTGCCGGATTGTGCCATGATTTGGATTAATTGGTGGAGAACGGTCCGACGACGGCGCGCGACACTTCGGAATCGAAGTCAGCCTCGTCGGTGAAGTGGAAGTTGAGTCGTGCTTTGCCCTGGTCGAAGATTTCCTTCGGCGAAACGACGATCAACACGAAGTCTTGAGCTTGGCCGCCCGGCACGGTCATCGGGAAGTTGGGGGCCATCAATTCGAAGCCCTCGTCCATCGAGACCTGGTAGGTGTGCGGCTCCTCGCTGCGGTTTTCCAAGCGGAAGGAAAGCACGTTGCGCACGTCGCCGTCTTCGGTCAACGTGTACGGCTGATTTTGCACGCGGCGCGGCAGAATCAACGCGGTTTCCATCGAGGTCAAGCGCCAAGTGAATGCCGTCAGCGCGGCGACGATGACCAGCGGGTACAGCACGGTACGCGGGCGCAGGAATTTCAGCGGATCACCGGCCAGCCCGTGTTGCGAGGTGTAACGAATCAGCCCTTTTTCACGGCCGACTTTTTCCATTACGTTGTCACAAGCGTCGATGCATTCGGTGCAGTGAATGCATTCCATCTGCAGGCCGTCGCGGATGTCGATGCCGGTTGGGCAAACGGCCAGACACCAGCTGCAATCGATGCAGTCGCCGGGGGCGGGTGCAGTGGGGTCGGTTTTTTTCTTCTTCTTGCCGCGCGGCTCACCACGAGTGGTGTCGTAGCCGACGATCAGCGAGTTGCGGTCCAGCAGCACCGACTGCAAGCGGCCGTACGGGCACGCCAAAATGCACATTTGCTCGCGGAACCAGACGAAGTTGTACATCATCAGCGCGGCGACGCCGAAGACGATGCCGAAGCCGACTGGGTGATCAAACGGGTTGCCGAGCGTCCAACTAAACAGCTCAGTTGGGCTAATGAAGTAAGCGAGGAAAGTATGCGAAAGGTGAATGCTGACGACGGCGAACACCAAGTATTTCAGCGCCACTCGCAGCGGCGGAACCGGCTTGCCTTTTTGGCTGTTCGGACCTTCGATCCAACGCTCCAACGGCCGGTAGAGAAACTCCAGATATACCGTTTGCGGACAGCCCCAGCCACACCACACGCGGCCGAATAGCGAGGTGACAAAGAATACGGTGACGAAGGTTGCCAGCAGCAGGAAGGCCAGCAACAGCGTTTCCGTCGGGCGGAACGAAAACGTGAAAATGGTGAACTGCCGGTGCATCACATCCAGCAGCAGGATCGGTTTGCCGTTGATGCTTAACCACGGCAAAATATTGAATAGCGCTATGAGTCCATAGCCAACGATAGCGCGCCGCTTCCACCATTTGCCTTGGGCAACTTTGGGGCGAATCCAGCGGCGGCTGCCGTCTTGATTCAGCGTGGACAGGACGCGTTCTTCAGGTCGAAGTAGAGGTGTTTGGTCGCTCATCCCTAGGGCGAGAGTTTGATTTTTACCAAACTAAGCCCCGGCCGCAAGGCGACCAGGGCTTTTGTTCAGAAACGATCCGAATTTATTACTCGGCCGACCACGGAGGAATGACCTCCCCTTCGGCGGCTTTGGCAGGCGTGGCAACGGTGTCGGACAGGGCCTTACCGCGCAGGCCGGCAGCGTAGGCGGAGATCATCAAGATTTCCTCTTCGCTCAGCTGACCCTTAAACGGAGTCATGCCTTTTTCCAGCACGCCATCGGTGACGATCTTCGGAATGTCCTCGATGGTCTTCACACGGATGAAGTTGTCATCCAACATGTTCGGACCAACCAAGCCGCGGCCATCGGCGGTGTGGCACGCTGCGCAGCGCACCATCCAGACCGATTCTTGAGACGCCATCAACTCGGCGTTGTTCATCATCGCGATCAGGCTTGCAGCGCTACCGTCGACGGTACCGACCGAAGAAAGGCGTTCCTTATTGGCTGCGTCCTGCTGCTCTTGCAACGCGGCGGTCTTCTGATCGAGGTCGTCGAACCAGTCGTCGCCGGGGCCGGCGGTGTACCAGCCGAAGTACAGGAACGACCAAACGATGGTGCCCCAGAAGATTGCCACCCACCAACCCGGTAGCGGGTTGTCGTACTCCTGAATGCCGTCGTAGTTATGGTCGAGCAGCTTCTCGTCCGATGGCGGTTGGCCTTGGGTAGGGTTGTTGGAATCAGTCATTGAGGCCACCTCCTTGGGCGTCCAAACCAGTCAAACTTTCGTCGGCCAGCTGGCCGTCATGAAGTGGGATTTCCGAATCTTCTTGGAATTGCTCCTTTTTGCCGCGGAACACCCAAATAAGGGTTGCGGCGAAGAACAGCACAAAAAACAGGGTGTTGGCCACCTTAAAGATGGATCCATCGCGAAGGAGTAGATCTTCCATTTCTATTCCTCCACCTGAACGTTACCGGACTCCAACTCGTGGAGTTCCTTACCCATGCCGGCCGTGTCGGTGCCGAGGCGCAGCAAGTAGGCCACCATGGCGACCATCTTGGTGTCCTTGACGCCGGTCAGACTGGCCTCTTCCGAGATGATGCGCTGATAAACCTCTTCGGCTTGCTTCTTCGCATTCTCAGCAGCTTGCATCACGTCGTTCTCTTCGTAAACGCCCAGGTGGCTCAGCGCGCGGACGCGACTTGGAATCACGTCGTACGGAATCGCTTCCTCAGCCAGGTGCGGATACGGAGTCATGATCGACGTCTCCGAGGTGCTTCGCGGATCGATCAAGTGACGAACGTGCCACGAAGCCGAGGTCAATCGCACCCCGACGCGTGCCAAGTCCGGACCGATGCGGCGCGAACCCCACTGGAACGGGTGCTCGTAGACGTGCTCGCCAGACTTTGAGTAATCGCCATAGCGCTCAGTTTCAAAGTGAAGCGGGCGCACCATCTGCGAGTGGCAGTTGTAGCAGCCCTCGGCGATGTAGATGTCTCGACCGTAGAGCTCCAGCGGCGTGTACGGCTTGACGGCTTCAATCGACTTGACGTTCGACTCGATGGCGAAGGTCGGCACGATTTCAAACAGCGAAGCCGAAACCACAGCCAACGCAACCCAAATGGTGAAGCGCACTGGGCGCCCCTCCCACTTACGGTGCCAGCTCATACCGGCCCAGTAAGAAACCGTCTTGCCCATTGCCATCAGCACACCCAGGATCAAACCTGACAGGCCGAAGAATAGGTACATGCGGCTTTGACCCGGGTCGGCATCTTCGCCGCCGGTCAGGTACAGCGCCATGAAGACCACACCTGCAGCAAGCAAGCCGATGGCCCATTTGCCCAATGCAGGCTTGAAGTTCGGGGCTTCAGGGTAGCTCAAGTTGTCGTTTTTGGGCAAGGCAGGAGCTTCGTAGACCGGCTCGTCGTAAACGGCCGGGCGCATCTTCCAAGTCTTGATCATGTTGACCAAGCACAGCACTACACCCAACAGATAGAGGGTGCCGCCGACCACGCGGATCCAGTACATCGGAATCAGAATGGTCACGGTCTCCATGAAGTCGCCGTATTCCAGCGCACCTTCCGGAGTGAATGAACGCCACATCAAGCCTTGAGTCAGACCGGCGACGTAGATCGAAACGATGTAGACCAGAATGCCGATTGTGCCGAGCCAGAAGTGCCACTCAACCCATTTCTGGCTGAACATGCCCTTGGTCTGGAACAGACGGGGAATCAGCCAGTAGGCCATACCGAACACCATGAAGCCTACCCAGCCCAGCGCACCACCGTGCACGTGAGCAATGTTCCAGTCGGTGTAGTGCGACAAGCTGTTAACGGCCTTCACCGACAGCAACGGACCTTCGAAGGTCGACATGCCGTAGAAGGTCACACCCACAACGAAGAACTTCAGGATTGGGTCCTTAGCGACTCGGTCCCAAGCACCGCGCAAGGTCAGCAAGCCGTTCAACATGCCACCCCAAGACGGCATCCACAGGATTACCGAGAACAACATGCCGAGGGTGGAGGCCCACTCGGGAATCGCCAGGTAGTGGAGGTGGTGAGGACCTGCCCAGATGTAGATGAACACCAGCGACCAGAAGTGCAGGATCGACAGCTTGTAGCTGAACACCGGGCGTCCTGCCGCTTTAGGCAGGAAGTAGTACATCAGGCCGAGGAACGGCGTGGTCAAGAAGAACGCCACCGCGTTGTGGCCGTACCACCACTGCATGAATGCGTCTTGCGCACCTGCGTACACCGAGTAGGACTTAAACGGCCCGGCGATGACCCAGATGTTGTTGAAGATATGCAGAACCGCAATTGCAACGATGGTTGCAATGTAGAACCAAATTGCGACGTAAATGTGCCTTTCGCGGCGCGTCGCCAGGGTGCCGAAGAAGTTGATCGCGAAAACCACCCAAATCAGGGTGATGGCGATGTCGATCGGCCATTCGAGTTCGGCGTACTCCTTGCCTTGCGTAATGCCCAACGGCAGCGTCAAGGCAGCCGAGACAATGATTGCCTGCCACCCCCAGAAGTGGATGTTGGACAGCTTGTCACTGAACATCCTTGTTTTCAGCAGGCGCTGCGACGAGTAATAAACCGCCGCAAAGATGCCGTTGCCCGCGAACGCGAAGATCACCGCATTGGTATGCAGGGGGCGTAAGCGGCCGAAGCCAAAGATTTGAGTCCAGTTGCCGGAGAGGCCGAAGTTATTGAAGACTGGTGCGGCGAGCTGCAAGGCGACGATTACGCCAACCAGCATGCCGACCAAGCCCCAAATCACCGAGGCAAAAAGGAATTTGCGGACGATCCCATCGTCGTAACTGAATTTCTCCAGGTTCGTGGGGAGATCGCCGCTGGCCGTTGAGGTCGCGGTGTTCATGCGTGTGTTCTTTCCCAGTGTGAGAAAAGGGGTACAAAGATCTAATGCCTTTTCCCCGTGTGGGAAGGGTGAAATCTAGGACAGTTTACGATTGAGCGAACTCAACTTGGGGTCAACTGCCTAAGCTCAGCCCTTACCCGTGCTTATAGCCGACCACGATAACTAGTTAGGTGACTGGTTTACAGTTTAAACTTGCAACGCGGTTTCCAAGATTTGGCGCAGCTTCTTTGTTTGAGGAAAGGCCAACTTTGCTCCAACCCGTGAAGCCGCCCAAACTCCAATAAGCAACACGGTAAAAATAGCCACCAGGGTGAATGCCCAGGCTGATTTACCTAGGAATAACTGCACGCTGCCGAGGATCAGCAAGAACATGATTCCGGTGATTAGGCCGAGCGAACAAAACATGACCGCCGTCCAAATTCCCGGGTTTGGACCGATCAAAACGCGCAGCAAAGTGCCGCCGTCGCGCTCTTCGTAGTTGATTCCCATCGTCGGCGACCAGGTATGGCGCTCTTCCTTAGGAAGTTTCATATCGACGTGCTTTTGCAGCGGCGCAATTTCGCCGACGCACGGTGAAGCCGGATCCTCGACAAGTTTGGTCAGGCGATCGGTGACTTCGTCGGTGAAGAGGTCGACTTGGAGGCGGAAGCGGGGACGGAACTGATGGAGACTCATAAGGGGAGTGCGGCTTTCCAGCATAGCGAGTCGCCGCGCGGCTTTGGGGAGCGGCCTAACTGGTAGCCTGGGTGCATGCCCGGGCCGTCAATTGAACCGGCTGAAGTGGCGGCGGCGGCGATTGATTTTGCTGCCCAGCGCCTGGGGCCAAGTTGCGCCCGCTTGATGCAGCAGCCGGCGATGCAGGCGTTGGTGGTTGCTAAGGTGCGCGCCGCCGGTGCGAATGAGGCGGGCGCACCCTCCCCCACAGATGCAGTGTTGGCTGTGATCCATTCGCGTTTGGATCAAGAAGCCGAATTGGCCGACGAATTCCTGAGCTTCTTCCTCACTGATTTCAATCGCTTAGGCCACGGCGCACTCGGCCCCGGCTTGCGTCGCTTTTTGGATAGCGGCGATCTGGTGCAATCGGTGCTCGGTGATTTGTGGCCGGAGTTGGCGGCGCTGAAGTTTGAATCGCGCGATTCCTTCTTGGCGTTGCTCGCCGCGCGCTTGCGTTGGAAGGCGGCCGACGGCGCACGTCATCTGCGTGCCGGCAAACGTCGCGAAGATTTGCGCAGCGATGCCGACGCCAACCGCATCGCCGATGAAACTCCAGGACCTTGCACCGAATTGGTTGCAGCCGAGCAGTGGCAGCAAACGGCGTTGGCGCTTTCGCGGCTGCCTCAGCGCGATCGTGATTTGGTGCGCGCGCATTTACGTGGCTTGAGCTGGGCCGAGGTGGGGTCGGCGTTTGAGATGAAACCGGAATCGGCGCGCAAAGCGGTGCAACGTGCGTTGACCAAATTGCGGAGTGGGCAATGAGCACGCAACGCGCACAGCAGTTATTTGAAGATTGGATCGAGGCGCTGCAGAAGGTGCCGGATTTGAAGCCCGAGTCCATCGTTGACGGAGAATCGTTTGAGGTGCGTGAGTTATTCATGCAAATCGTCGACGACTACCGCGCGTTGCAACAAGGTCGTCCGTCGTCGCATGCGATTCCGGGCATTGCCAGTAGCCATCCCACGTTGGACGGCTATCGATTGGTGCGTGAAATCGGTCGCGGCGGCATGGGCGTGGTTTGGCGAGCGGTGGATGAATCGTCGTCGGAGGACAGTGCGGAGGCGCGTCCTGCCGAGGTTGCGATCAAGGTGCTGCATCCGTTTTTGGGGATTTCGGAAACGTCGTGGCAGCGCTTTAGGCGCGAGGCTGAGTTGGCGCAGCGGCTGGATCATCCGGCGATTGTCAAAGTGCACGACGTCGGCGAGGCGGATGGTAGTCCGTACTTGGTTCAGGAGTTGGTTGCCGATGGCCGCACCTTGGCCGATCGCATTCGCGAGGAAGATGCCGACGAAGCGTTGCCGTCGGGTCACTTTCAATTGTTGGCGCAAATGTTCGCGGACATCGCCGACGCGCTGCAGTACGCGCACGAGCAAGGCGTGATGCACCGCGATGTGAAGCCCGGCAACATCTTGCTGGACGGCGACCGTGCTTGCTTAGCTGATTTTGGTTTGGCGTTTGCCGGTGATCTGCCCGCGCTTTCGCGGACCGGGGAAGTCTTGGGCACGCCGGCGTACATGAGCCCCGAACAACTCGACGGCACAGTCCGCAAAGAAGGTGCGGTCGGCACCGACATTTGGTCGTTGGGCGCAACCTTGTATGAAGCGCTGACCTTGCAACGCGCCTTCCCTGGCGACACGCGCGAGCAGATTGTGCAAAACATCAAACTGCATGAACCGGTGGCGCCGCGTTTGCATCGTTCGCGAGTGCCGCGTGAACTTGCGTTGATCAGTTTGAAAGCACTGCGCAAGAATCCGGCCAAGCGCTATGCGTCGATGGCGGAGTTCAGCGCTGATCTGAAACGGTTTTTACAAGGTCGCAGCGTGCAAGCGCGTCCGGTAGGAGGATTGTCACGAACAAGATTGTGGATGCGGCGTCATCCGGCGGCGTCGGCTGGCTTGGTGGTTGCTGCTGTTGCGATGGTGATGCTCGCAGGATTGGCAATCTACGCGCAGACGGGATGGAGTCGTGCGGAGGACGAAGCGGCGTTGGCGTTGCAACGGCAGCAAACTGCGGAACGCATTGAGGACTTTTTTGCGGGCTTGTTCTCGCGTATGGGGCCAAGCGGCGAGGCGAACTTGCAGACTCCGGCGCTGGAGTTGTTGGAGATGGCGGAGCAGGAATTGGAAGAAGTCGAAGCTGCGCTTGATTCTGCGGATTCGACTGACGGCAGGGCCTCCTCCAGCGCCGCTTTCGATCATGAATTGGCAAACGAACCTGCGGTGCGTGCAGGCTTATGGATGGCACTTGGCTCGTTGCACGCCGGATTGGGCCATAACGAACGCGCAGAGGAATTGCTGACTCGTGCGTTGGCGATGCATGAAGAGCACATCGGTCCGATGGATCAGCGCACGTTGAAAGCGCACAACCAACTTGCGCAGTTGTTCGTTGGTCGCGCCAAGTTTGCCGAGGCGGAAAAGCATTACTTGGCGGCGCAACGAGGTCATGATGAGTTGTATGGTGCTGAGTCACCGAAGGCTTTGGAGAATCAAGGCAACTTGGCATTTTTGTATTGGCGTCAAAAACGCTTGGAGGAGGCGGAGCCTTTATTGCGCAACTCTCTGCGCGGCACTCTGGCGGAATGGGGTGATGATCATTTCCACACCTGGTCCGCCCGCTCAAACCTTGCCGCGCTATTAGTCGCCAACGGCAAACCCGCCGAAGCCGAACCGATGTTGCGAGCAGTTGTTGCCCGCCGCCAAGCCAGCGAAGGCGAACATAGCCCGGCGACGATTTCCGCTAGGTCGTTATTGGCTGCAGCGGTGAAGGATCAAGACAAGATCGCCGAAGCCGAAACCATGTACCGCAAAATCCTCGATTCCTGCGCGCAAACCTACGCAGCCGACCACCCCACTCCGGCCGGCGCCAAACACAACCTCGGCGTCCTCCTTGCTGAAACCGACCGCTACCAAGAAGCCGCCGACTACCTAGAGCAAGCCTGGCGTACCCGAAACGCAAAACTGCGCGAGGGTCATCCCGACACCGCCAAAACGTTGCGCAACCTTAAGTTTGTTTGGGAAAAACTTGGCGTCGATATTTCGAAGGAAATGGAACGCATTCAGAGCGGTTAATCGCGTTCCTCAACCCGACCCTCACCTGACCCTAACTGGTCTATCTCCGCCTCCCACTCACAGTCGGCGGGCTTTTTCAAATTCCTTTTGAAGGCTCGAACTTTGCTCATTAACCATTCCATCACTTTACCAAAACAACATTATCCGAATGAGTGACTATAAAACTCCTACTCTCCCAGGGCTGCTGCATTGCTTGTGGGACATCCGGCTCGAAGCGACGGTAGCGGAATACTGATTCACCAACAGGTAAACGCACGGGAAGTTGAAATGGTGGCAGGTTCAGATCGAGAATACCGCCGCAGTCCCACAGGATTCCCCGGCTCCAAATTTCAAATTCATGGTTCGAAAAGATCGCCGTGGGAAAGGAAATGCTTAGTTCAACGTCAACTTGTTGGTCGGCAGGAATACCGGAGTGGAAGCGTGCGTCTTGAATGGCTGTCCGACCCCGATCACTTCGCGCGTATCTCTGCAAGCTAGAACCGGAATCGATGTTATGCAAATAGAATGCACCTGGCTTCCCATTCCTATAAAGAGTAGTTTCGAGAAGGCCGTCTATCTTCCACTGGTTTCGCCCAGCAAGCCCCCAGCATGCATCCTCGTCAAGCAAGTATTCCCTTATTTCACCCACCGGCTGCCCATTTGGGTAGGCGAACTCACCTTCGGAGTACCATAACTCCCCCATATCAAACTCGAATTCAGTGAGTTGCCCAATCGAGTTGACCTTACCCAGGAAGCGCAACTCTTCCTGCAAGTTGTTCATTCCCGCACCTATTAGCTGATCATCGCGAACCTCCCATTCACGAATTGCCCCCAATTGAATCTCAATCGGCAACAAGAAGGTCAACGCCGATGGCAGCGGGTCTGGCCCAGGGCTGCATGACAAGCCAGGCAGCTGAGATGCCACAACAAGAATGAGACACAGGAATGTTCGCATTGGATTTGCGACTTAACCGTCCGCAGGTGGAGTTAACTCAACAGTTTGGCTCTTGCTTTCACCGACCTCAAAGTAAGTCAATGGACCGACGGAATCCTCGGTTACAACACGTGCAGAATATTCCCCCGGGGCAAGAAGTACGCGCTCGTTTCCTTCAAACTCTCCCATTTTGGACAGCGAAGATCGATTTCGGTAATCGGCGGGGAATTCGCCGCGCACGTTTAGGCCATGCTGTTGATCAAATATTTGCAGCATTGCCGGACCCTGATTTAGGCCCACACATGAAAAGTGAATGTTCACACCAACGGGCAAACGCACCGTCCGCTTGGAAGCATCAGACAATGGACCAGGCACTCGCACCGTTTTTTGTCCATAGGTCGGATGGCGCAAAACCAACGTGACGCCTTCGGGTGGAAGCTTGGACAAATATAGGCGTCCGCTTCTTCCGGTGACATCTTCCGGGCTCAGATCAATTGGGTCGCCGTGCAAGGAATAAATCAATGTCGACGCGTTTTGGATTGGCCGATCCCGTTCATCGAGGACCTCCAGCATCAACCGTCCACCCGCTTCCAACTGAACGCGAATGATTTCACCGCTCTTCAATGCACTGGCCGGAACTCGCACGTTTTTGACGCCGGAACCCACTTGCCCGAAGTTATGGAGCCTCGTAGAGCCAAGAGTTACGACCAGATCTTTCACCGGCAAACCCATATGTTCAATCATCCCATTCCTACTACTTCGCAAGTCAGAGGATTGATTGATCGCGACTAAGCTTCCGTCAACGCCACGAATTTGAAACGGCAGTCCCCGTCGCGGCGCACCCTCCGGGTCGATGACCTGAATGCGTAGGATTCCGCCTCCGAAATTGAGATTCACGCGCGCTTCTTTGCCACTCTCGACGCGGAACGACTTTGTAAGCAATTGGGCGCCTTCCGCTTGCACAAAAGCTTTGTGCACTCCAGGGCTAACCCCCGCAATGGAATACTTCCCATTTTGAATACTGGATGACAGCCCGCTGCCATCCATGGTATCGAGGCGAATGACTCCAGCAGAAATGGGCTCGCCACCAACCGTAATCAAACCTGATAATTGAGCCACCGCCTCACTTGCGCGCATGGTCAATTCATTCAAACCCGGGTTAATATTCAGTTCGTACTTTGGGTAATGCTTCACCGCTTGACCCTTATGGGTATAACCGCGAGTGCGCTCCTCCATGATGACTTTGTAAAGGCCGGGAGTGAGGCATTGAAATTCAGTGCGACCATTCTTGAGCCCATGCTTATTCCAGCGCAAGCCGTCTTTGGATCGGACGTGCACAACATAGGGGGTCGCTTCAAGGTTTTGCGTTTCGTCGATAGCGTTCACCGATAGGCTTGCACCACCATCGACCTCGATTCTGGTTTCGTGCTCGACCCCTTTCTCAACCTCGAAAATATCGCAGTGGATTGTGCCGAACGAATAGCCTTCGAGCAGCCAATGCCAATTTCCGATGGCAACCGATTCGAAGGAAATCTTGCCGTTTACATCCGAGCGCCCGAACTTATTCCGATAAGTACTTTGGGATTGGTCGTTGGTGAGAAGCGAGACCAATGCTCCTTCAAGTGGTCGGCCTGATTGAGAGAGATAGAGCGTCGCAATCCCTGCAGGTGGAACTCGAATAACTTCGGCCTCTAGATCCCCTTTTTCCGGCCACGTCAAGTTGAACTCGCGATACCAATCTCCATTTCGAACTCGAATGCGCAGTTTCGTCGATTTGGCGTCAAAATTAGAGAAGATCAGCGGCTGGTCGTCGACCACCGTTTGCCAAGCCAGCTCCTCATTTTGAATTCTTCCACGCCCCTCGCCGGAAGGAAAGGTGGCTGTGATGGCCGCCTTGGCACCTATAGCGGGCTCAGAGCTTTGCTCCCAAAGAACCCTTAAGACCAAAGTGGAATAGACCCCCTGCTGTTCCGGGATTACACTCGCAGGGTCAACCGCAACTCGTTCGGAAATCGGATTTTCAGTGAGGTTCTCTTCAAAGTGTTCCTGCTTTGACTTCGTCTCAGCACCGGACAGCGCCACTTGGTCTAGCTCAATTATTGTCGAACCCTCCACCGGGGTTTTTTCCAAGCCGGATTCGTCCGAAGGCCAAAAGATGGTCGAAACTGTTGCAACAAAGGCGACTCCCAGAAGTACCAGCCAAATGCGACTGTAAATCGATTTCCCCTCGGCTGAACGTACTTTATGCATGATCAAGCCTTATCGTTTACCTGATCTGCCTCCCGAAAATCGGGCCACCCAGAGTTGTGCATTTCGGTCAAAATG
>CAYFOM010000059.1:0-17368 GCA_964344765.1 uncultured Planctomycetales bacterium
TCTGCGCCAAATGTAACTTTAGGGGATTTGCGGTTTTCGGGGGTGAAGCCCGCGCCTTTTCCTCTTTTAAGTAGGGAGGAGGGCATTCCGGCAGCTCCACGCCGATTTTAAAATTCTCGGTTTCCACCCAATGGAGCTGCATGCCGCCTAGCTTTTCCGCCACCGAAGTGGTGCGGTGCTGGCCGAACATAAAGTTGCCCCAGGCTTCGTATCCCGCCTTTTCAATCAGCTCCGGCTTGTTCTGGGTGTAGGGATCAAACCCAGGCTCGCCATTCTTCTGTGCCGCCGGAACCGGCTGACACAGAAGAATGGTTAGCAGTAACGCGCCGAAACCTAAGAACCAACTTTGGAGCTGGCGTTCTTCGCCGCCGCGGCCAGATCGGCCTTGAGTTGAAGATCCATCATGACCTTCTCCTTCTTCAGCGCTTCGTCGCGCTTGGCGCGCACACCGTCCAATTTCTTGCGCAATTTGGGCAGCTTCTTGGAATCGCCGCCCTTGTTCAGCAGCTCGCGATACGCCTGACCGAGGAGCAACTCCTCTTCGTCGTCGAGCATGTCGAACTCCATGTACAGCTTGACCAGGCTCTTGTACACCTTCGCCGGATCGCGCACGTACTCGCGCTTCAGTGCTTCGGTCAGCACGTCCCAAAGTTCGAGCATGGACTGGTCGCCCTTCAACGGACGCACGTGTTTGCCGTCGGCACTGCATACAAATAGGTGGGGTGGTTTGTCGCCGGAGAAAAGATTGTGGAAAGGATGGTCCGCCTCGGTCACCGTCGCCGGTACCCGCACGCAGTTAAACCACTTCGTATAAACGAAGGTTTTTTCGTTGCCGCCTTTGCGGCTCAGCAACGCGTCGTCGGTTCCGGAGCAGGTGTAGCACTCACGCAGGATCAGCAACGGACGCTTGTCTTCGCCGGCGATATAAGCGACGGCTTTCTCAAACGGCAGCGCCTCCTTTTTGGTGGCCACCGTTTCTTCCTCCCCATGCTCAAAGCTGACGTCTTTGAACACCGGGTTTTCCCATTCGACCTTCATGCGCTCACGAACCGTGTCGCCATGGCTAACGCTTGGTGGGGGCGTTGCCGGAGGGCCGGGGCATCATTGTGGGGCGGCAACTGCCGGCGTGACCAAAGTGGAAAAGGCCAACAGCGCTGCGGAAAGCTTAGGCAGCGAAATATGCATGGATCCAGTATATGTCGAAAGCAGGCTTCGTGCACAACCCTGAACACCGATCCGCGGCCGCCATTGGCTAGAATGCCGCGGTGGAAGGCATAGCCATCATTGGTTTCGGTCGCTTTGGCGCTGCAATGGCGCAACTTGCGAGTGACGCAGGCATTGCGGTCAAGGCCTGGGATCCGCATCAGACGGTCCCAGAGGCATGGCGAGCGGAATCCAAAGCCGAATTACTGAGCGGCGCAAAACACGTAATTTTCTCGGTTCCGGTCCACCAGCTCGAGCCCGCGTTGACGGAATGGGTGGTCCACTTGCCGACCGACGCTTTGGTCATTGACGTCAGTTCGGTAAAGCATGGCCCTAACCTTAGTATGGAAAAAGTGTTAGGGGACCGAATTCAGTGGATTGGTACCCACCCGCTGTTTGGCCCATCGAGCATTGCGCTAGGACAGCGGCCACTGCGGGCGGTGATTTGCCCGAACCCGGCTCATCCGGCGGCGGCTGAGCGTGCCGAGGAGTTGTATTTACAACTAGGCTGCGAGGTGCAACTGGAAGACGCGGCGGTGCACGACCAAAGCATGGCCTACTCGCACGCGCTGGCCTTCTTCGTCGCCAAAGGCATGTTGGACATGGACGAGCTGCAAAAACTGGCTTTCGCGCCGCCATCTTTCCAAGCCATGCAAAGCACCATCGATGCGGTGCGTTCCGACGCGGCTCACCTGTTTTTGGCCATTGAACGCGCCAACCCCTTTGCCGCCGAGGCGCGGCAGAAGTTGCTGGAAGCTTTGCAGCAGGTCCACCAAGACTTGGAAGTGCTGGATCAGGAGCACGTCGGCTTGGGCGGCGGCGAGGAGCACGAAGAAACGGCGCGCTTGGAAATTCCCAGTCTTGGCAGCCAAGCGCCGGAGTTGCGCCAAACGCGTGATTTGATCGACGAGTTGGATGGCGAATTGGTCGCGCTGCTGGCGCGGCGCGCGGTGTTGGCCAATCGCGCCGGGCAGATCAAAGCCCAGCACGGTCATGGTGTGCGTGATCCCGGGCGCGAGCAACGGCTTTTGCAAGCGAGGCGCCAAATGGCCGACCACCACAACCTCGATCCCGACGGCATTTCGCGCGTGTTCGAAGCGGTAATGCGGTTTTCTAGAGACTTGCAGCAGCGCGATTAGAATAAGCGCCAAATGAGCACTGCAACCTCCGCCAAGCAGGCCGCTGGAGTCGCCGCCGCCGCCCTGGTCCAAAACGGTATGAACCTGGGTTTGGGTACCGGCACGACGGTGGTGTTTTTCCTCGAAGCGTTGGCCGAACGCATGCGGCAGGAGGATCTGCAAGTCACCGGGGTGCCGACGTCGGAAGACACGGCGAAGCGGGCGACTGAGTTAGGCATTCCGATCAGCACTTTGGAGGAAACTCCGGAGCTGGACTTGGTCGTCGACGGCGCCGATGAAGTGGATTTGAACTTCCAGCTGGTCAAAGGCGGCGGCGGTGCATTGCTGCGGGAAAAAATCGTCGCGGCGTGTGGCAAACGCGTCGTCATCATCGTTGGCGAAGGCAAGATGGTCGACAAGCTCGGCACCACTTTTTTGCTGCCGGTAGAGGTCACTCCGTTCGGCGTGCAAGCCACTCGCGCCAAGGTGGAAGCCGTCGGTTGCCAAGCGTTTTTGCGCACCTTGGAAGAAGGCGAAGCTTTCCAAACCGACAACGGCAACTTGGTGCTGGACTGCAAGTTCCGCTATGGCATCGATGATCCGGTGCAGATGCATCAGCAGTTGTCGCAAATCCCCGGCGTAGTCGAGGTCGGTATTTTTCTCGACTTGTGTCAAGCGGTCATCGAAGGCCGCGGCGACGGAACTTCCGTCACTCATCAAAAAGGCTGAGTCTGGCCGATAAGACTTCCCACCCAAATCGGTAACAGCATCGATGTCGAAACTCGACGAACTCTACTCCCTTGATTCCGCCGCGCTGGCCGAGCGTTTGATCGGCTCCATTGGTACCGGCACTTGGCCGCCGGTGCACACCGCAGTGGAATGGGTACTTGAACGCCACGCCGGCCAAAAGCGTCGCGACGGCACCGACTTCGCCGGCCATCCGTTGCGTGTTGCGCTGATCTTGCACGAGCTGGCCGATCAGTCCAACCCGGACGTGCTTTGCACCGGTTTGCTGCACGACATGATGGAAGATACCGATACGTCGGAAGAAGACATCATGGAAGTTTTTGGCACCAAGGTTTCCGACATGGTGCGGGCGATGACGCTGGCGGAGGTTCCGGCGGAAGAGAAGAAGAAGCGCAACCTTTCGCACTTTGAATCGCTGCGTTGGGAAGGCCGCGACGCGCAGATCGTGCGCAGCGCCGATCGATTGGATAACTTGAAGACGCTGAAGGATATTCCGGAATACGCGCGTCGTCAGGAGTACATCGAAGAGACCGAAGAAGGTTTGGTGCCGCTGACTTTGGCAACCAACACCGCGCTTTACCACGCGCTTTGCGACGCGTTGGAAGTAGCCAAAGCATAAAAAAGGGGCGCCGGGTTTTCGCCGGCGCCCTCTCCCCGAAGTTCGGGTCGGAATTATTGCACCTGGTCGACCACCACATCGGTGAGGTCGCCAAGACTGACGCCGCCGTTGGTGTCGAAGCTCACGCCAACCATATAAAGCATGGTTCCCGAAGGCAGCGTATTCGGCCACTGCAGATTAGGCGTGGTGCCGCTGCCGTTGACCATGTTGGTGGAGAGCAAGCCAGGAATGTTTCCCAGCGCGGTGGCCAAAACGCCATCGTTGAGCAAACCGGTTTCGCGGTTATCGCCGAACGGCAGCAGGTAACTTCCGGTTGCCGATCCACCCGAGATCAGCACCGCGCCCATGGCTTCGGTGCCGAAGTTGTTGAGCTGGAAGTTCACCACGTTGCCGGCGGCGATGGTGCCGTTGACCGCCAAAGTTTGCGGACGGAATCCACCGACGTACAAACGATTGGCGCCGGTGTCGTCGGCCAGCCAGATGTTCATGAAGTTGCCGTAGCGATCGTTCCATGCAATCTCGGCAAAGTCGGAATCGCCGGTGGTGTCGCCGATGGTCAACTTGTTCGACCAAGTCGCGCCGTTATCCAAGCTAAACGCGCCTTCGGTTTGATCCGGCCAACCGTTGCCGGTCCAAGTGGTGTAAAAACCGCTGCCGCCGCCAATGATGCGCGGGTAGCCGGAGGTCGATGTGCTCAAGCGCGTATCGTTTGCCCAGCTTGATCCATTGTTTGTGGATCGCGCCGCGTAAATCTGATCGCCGCCGCCGCGGTTGTCTTCCCAAACCATCGCCAAAGTTCCATCAGCGTTGATCGCCAAATCGGGATTGTCGACGTCATCGCCGCCGCCGTAATTGCCGACCTTTTGGCCGGTGGCAAAGCTGGCTCCGCCGTCGGTGGATACACGTGCCAGCAGGGTGTCGGAACTGCCCGAACTTTCACTCCACGATGCGGCGACCACCGCGCCTTGTACAACCAAGTTCACTACATCGGTGCCGGTGAACGGTGAACCATACACCGCCGAATCCAACCGCATTTCACTACCCCAACTGCTGCCACCGTTGCTGCTGCGTCGGTACCAAACTTGGTTGTTGCCGGAGCGATTGTCGACCCACAGCGCATGAACATTCAAGCCATCGGCAGCGACCGCGATGTCATCCACATCAGTACTTGAACCAGCGCTGGTGACTTGAGTGGTGTTCCAATTGGCGCCGCCGTCGGTGGATGCGATCAAAAACAAATCTTCGCTGCCGCCACTGGGACGCGTCGGCGCAACCAACACGTAAATGTTGTCGCCACTGACGGCGGTGTGATAAGTGCGCACCGATCCACTGCCGGGTGCGTAACCCTTATCCAGCAACACCTCGGGCTGGAAGCTCAGACCGCCATTGGTGGACTTGGCGAAGTACAAATCATCATTGCTGCCGCCGACGTCAAAGCGACGGTCTTCCCACACCGCGTAAATGTGGTCGCCGTTGATCCAAACACAGTCGTTTTGCACGAACTTGCGCGACTTGGTGCCGGCGTTGTCGTCGTCGACGCGCACCGGCGAACTCCAACTCAGCCCGCGGCCGTCGCTAACGGTGACATGGATCGTCGATTGAATGCCGGAGCCGGGATTGAAGTCGTCGCCGTAGATGACTGCGGTCAACTCACCAACCGACGCAATGCCGGGGTCTTCGGCGGTGCCGGAGGTGGACGGATCCAAACGAATGGAATCGCGTAGATTCGGCGTGGTTTGGGCGGGGAGTAGCGAACAGCAAAGCGCCGCCGCGAGGAAAACTGGGGAGCAGGGAGTATTCATTGGGGAGGGAAATAATTTAACAGAATCTTTCCCTGTCGCCATGCCTAGTGTCGCAGGAACGCGTGCATACAGCAGTTATGATGAACTGACGATGATCCCCAACTTGTCCGACCAACTACCGCACTGGGTCGGTTGGGCGGTGCCTGTGATCCTGCCGCTGGTTGCCATGCTTTGGCTGCCGTTGGTTCAGGGCATCAACCTTCGATTGTTCACCGAACCGGTGGACCCCAACGCGCACTGGACCGAGCGTGCGCGGCGGCTAGCGATTCGCTATCGAGTGTGGGGCGTGTCGGGCATGTTGGCATTGATTTGCTCGATGCTGATCGGATCGCATTTGGTCGGGCCGTTGCAAGTAATCACCGCCAAAGGCATGGTGGTTTCCATCGGCGCCATCCTGCTGATTCAATTCATCTGGCTTTATTGGCGATTCGCCGTCCGCCACGGGTTGCCGCACAACTCGCTGGGTCGCCACTTCACTTTATGGGCGGTGAACCTGCTGGTGCTTTATTCCTATCTGCCGGTTGCGGTCTTGATGGCGATTTTCATCCCATCCAAAGGCACCGGCATGATCATCGGCGAAGCCGTCGGCTTAACGCTGATCTTTTTTGGATCGTTCATCTTCCGCTTATCGATCTTCCGCGCACTTGGATTTGTGCACACCGCGCCGCAACGACTGCTGGATGCGATTGAACGTGCTTCGCAACGCGCCGGCCACAAACCAAAATCGGTTTACCTAATCGATACGCGTTGGGCCAACGCTTATGCCTATCCATTGCAGAACGAAATAATGTTCTCGAGCAAGGCGCTGCAGGTGTTGGATGATGAAGAATTAGAAGCCGTTGCCAGTCACGAAATTGGTCACTTGAAAGAAGGCGGCACGCGACTGCCGTTAATGATTGCCAACTATTCGCTTTATGCGGTGCTTGGATCGTGGCATGTCATCGTCAACAATTGGGGCGCCCCGGGCATGGCCACGGCAATCGTGTTGTCGCTGGCTTTGCAACGCATTGCTCTGCCGTTCTCGCGCGAACGCGAAACCGACGCCGACTCACACGCCACCAGTCACAGTCACGATGAAACCATTCACGCGCGCGCGCTAGAAAATTTATACCGCTGCAATTTGACGCCGGTGGTGATGGGCAATCGCCGCAGCACTCACCCCGATCTCTATGACCGCATGGAGGCTGCCGGGCTGCCGCCGAGTTATAAACGGCCGCAAGCTGCGCGCATGGACGTCGGCAAACAGGTGCAATTTGTTTTCGCTCTGGCTCTGCTCATTTTCGCGCCGTTTTACACGGTGTTTTATTCAGTGGTCCGCGTCGATGAACTCGCTTACGAAACCGCCGACGATCACTGGGTCAATCGCGCGCTTGCTTGCGGTGCAGGCGCAGCTGTTTTAATGAAGATTGGAGATGAACTCGGCGACGAACCCGAGCAGGCGGCGATGTACTTCACTGCGGCATCCAACATCAAACCCAAGTGGTGGCGCGTGCGCGTTGATCTAGCTTGGACTTTAGAAGAGCTCGGTCGATTGGAAGAAGCGTGGCAGATTTGGAATGAAGCTGCGAACGCTCATGATATGTCCGACAATCAATCCGAAGATTTCGCCGCTGAATTTGAGCGCGCGCGGCTGCGGTTGACGTCGGTTAGTGATTGATGAATTTGGTGAGTGCGTCCCAGTAGTGTGGGTAGGATTGAATATTGTTGTGGCCGGCGCGATCCACCCAAACCGTTTGCGGTTTGGTTGGGAAGGATTCGATGAGTTGCTCGGTGTGTTTGCGCGGGATAACTTGATCGCTTGACCCGGCGAGGATCAAAGCTGGGATTGTTTGCTCGGCTACGTATAAATCGCTGCGGAAGCGATGACGTAACAGCAACGACACCGGCAGGAATGGATAGTGCGCCGAGGCCATGCTTTGCAGGCTGTCGAAGGGCGTCACCAAAACCATGCGGCTGCATGGGCGCTGACTGGCAAGATAAGTTGCTACGCCGGACCCCAAACTACGCCCAATTAAAATTACCTCGTGGTTCGGATGATCGGCAACAGCACGATCGAAAATGGCCAGCGCGTCGGCGAACAAACCCTTTTCAGATGGACTTCCGGTGCTTTGGCCATATCCGCGATAATTCATGCAATAAACCTTGGCATCGAAGTGCTCGCGAAAATCATTGAGGTTGTAAGAAACCTCTTCGGCATTGCCGCCGAAATAGAGAACGATTTTGGCCGCATCATTTGGCAGTACCCAACCGTGCAAAACTTCGCCGTCGGACGGGATCTCAATCTGCTTGGACTTAAAGCGCGGCGTGATGTTCTTCGCGCTGTAAGTGCTAATTGGCTGCGGCATAAAGATGAGCTTCTCCTGCAGTAACCACGCCACTAAGGCGAAGGCAAGCAACAGGATCAACAGATATTTCATCACACCTAGAATAATGCGGATACCCGCCATGGTTTCGTTATTCGTCGATTTCGAGTACCAATCGGAACGCCGTTTCCAACGAAGTGGAATCGGGCCTGATGCCTAAGCCGGCTGCAGGCTTTGCAGCAGTTGCACCGCCCTGAGCCCACGAACCGCCGGCGGCAAAGCGCTTAATGTGATCCTGATCCCACCAAGCATCCACCCATTCCAGTGCGCTGCCGGAACAGTCGTAAACATTGAAAACCGAAACGTCTAAGGGGTAGCGTAGCACCGGCTCAGGCTCGGGTTTGGGCCGCGAAAAACAGCAGTTCGACCAAATCGGTCGGAAGTCCATTCCGTAAGGATAATCCCATCGTGTATGTCCTTTTGCCGCGAGGCGGAATTCAGACAAAATCGGCAACCTGTAGGTATAAGGTAAGCCTTGATCACGCGCACGTTGCGTTTTCCATTCGGCGTAACGCACCGCGTCGTGCCATGAGATTCCGAATGCAGGCCAATCCGCTTTCCAGTCAGACGGAATGGCGTAACGACCATCTGCTTGACGCAGCCACGATCCGCCGCTGCTCTCGTTTCGCACGGTACGCGGGAAACGAATCGGCATTTGCGTACGGTCGATCTCTTCCAACGTTGCCGGGTCGTTCAAAAACTCGAGGTATTCGGCTGAAGTGACCTCGCGATCCATGATCCAGTACGGCGGCAACCGCCAAGCCGGATGCGGTGTGATTCGCGCGAAGCCTGTAGGCGTGGTTTCGGCTGGAACCAGCGGAACCGGAACGACGATTTCGGCGCTATCGGTTCCGTCGAGTTGCACCAAGCAATCCTCAAAGCCGTCGCGGCGAACGATGAAGGCTTGCACGCCGCGTTCAATGAAGATCGTTTGATCAGGTCCGCTCACGGGGAATGAAAAATCGGGAAGCAAGATGCGCGGTGAAGCATCCGCGCGAGTTTTCAAACCGGCCGGAACGGCGATGGTCATCTGCTGCCCTTGACGAATCAGTTGCGCGGTGCAGTCTCCTTGCTTGGCAAGCTCTATCGCGGTGCCCAATTCAATGCCGAGTTCTTGGAAGCTGGCATGAACAGTGATGTTGATCCCCTCGCGTTCAAATACCCACGGGCGAACCTTGCTGGCGTCGGCGATCAACTTATCGATGTCATAAGCATCGAGCACCGGGTTGCCGTCGGCGGAAATCAGGCGATCCAACCGTTGGATTTGCGGAAGGCGGTGCGGTTCGGGATTGACGTTACCGCGCAACACAAATACCGAGCCGCGAATCGGCGCACCGTTAACCTCAAATACATAATCACCCTTCTTCGCCGGCAGTAAGTCTTCGATCACACGCAAGCACCAAGTTCCTGGTGCGATCGCCAACTGATCTTTGGTTGGAATGGGCTCGCCCACCAATCCCGGAACCGGAACCATGCGCGGGTCGCCATTGGGTACGACTTGATCGTGCTCCAAATACTGGAACGGGAACACGGTGACTTCGCCCGGCGGGTCCACCTCAAGACTAACCTCAACCGGCACCATCATGCGGTTCCAAACACTGCCGTCATCAAAACGCCGCGCCCGTTCCGAATAAAAACGACTGGCGACGTGATTGCCCTCGGCCAACGATTCGCGATAACGAATGATGTACAGCTCAGCTCGTAACTCATCAGCGCCGGCTACGTCGGGGTGCAAGCGTTCGGCTTGCTCAATGGACTCCAATGCTTGATTGAACAAACGCTCGCGCTGCAGCAAAGAGGTTCGATACTCATTGCGCAGACCATCCAGCAACCGAATCTCATCGCTGGACACATAATTGGTTTCGAACATCATCGCCGAGCGCAGCACTTCCTGATGGCGCGCTTGGTTCTCCACCCCGGCTTCGACGAACTCACCCAAAGTATGGCGGGCGTCGGCGATTAAGCCTTCGGCGGTTTCGCGCGTTATGCGCTTTTCTTGCTCGACTTGGAAAATCAAAAAGCCGATACCGGCAAGCACTGCAATGCCGGCGGTAACTAAGGCGGCTGCACTTGCGCGGTGCGTGCGCACCCAGTGTGCGACGCGGCGCGTCCATGCTGGCGGCTTAGCTTGAATCGGGCGGAATTCCAACACCGCTTCCAAGTCATTGGCGAAAGCAGTTGCGGTTTGATACCGCATCGTCGGATCTTTTTCCATCGCATGCAGAATCACCGTTTCCAAATCGCGCGGAATGCCCGGGCGCAATTTGCGCGGTGGCGTTGGCGGTGTATTTAATACCTGATGGAACACGGCTTCCATCGACGAACCTTGGAACGGAACCGTTCCGGTGATGCATCGATAGAGAGTGATGCCCAGGGAATACACATCGGTGCGCGCATCGACGTCGCGCTTTTCATCGATTTGTTCCGGCGAAGCCGTGGCAGGTGAACCGACGAAGGAGCGCGTCAAAGTCGGTCCATCGACGTCGGGTTCGCTGGCCAGGCCGAAGTCCACCAACACGGCGCGACCTTCGGGCGTGATGCGAATGTTCGACGCTTTGACATCGCGATGCATCAAACCTTCGTCATGCACACACTGCAACGCGCGCGCAATTTCCAACGCCCAGCGCACCGCGTCGGCCGGTGGCAAATCGAGTTCGGCTTCTTGCGCGTCTTGCAGAGTTTCGGTCAGGTCTAGACCGGGCACAAACTCCATCGCCAAGTAGTGCGCGCCTTGGTCGACTCCGTAGCCGAAGATGGTGACGACGTTCGGGTGCTGGATGCGCGCCAACGATTTGGCTTCGCGTTGGAAGCGCTGCGACGCGCTCGGCGAACCGATCAGCTCCGGCCGAATGATCTTCAGCGCGACACGCCGTCCCAGCGATTCTTGTTCGGCAAGGTAAACCGTGCCCATTCCGCCGCTGCCCAGCCGAGTGATTAGGCGGAATTCGCCCAGCCGTTGATACGGCAAACCATCGACGGTGTCCTCGTTCGAAATCTGCGCCGCCGCCGGCAGAATTCGCGACGCTTCGAGCAGTCCTTCAAGCTTCTTCTGCAGTTCGGAATCTTCGACACCCGCTTGGGTCAAAAAGGCGTCGGGACTCGGCGTTTCCCCTTCGAGCAACGCGTCCAAAAACGCGTCGTAAAGCTCGTCGTGGGATGGGTTTTGGGACATCCCATCCCATCCTACTTCATTATTCAGGGATCTCTTCGCCGGCTTGGCTGGCGACCAGCGCAAACACTCGGCGGAAACGTTCTTTGGCGCGATGGCTAGCTTGCGACGCCGCGTCGTAGGAAATGTTCAGGCGTTTGGCCTGCTCGGCGGTGGATAAGCCTTGTGCGGCCCAGCCCATCAGGGCTCGATCGCGCTCCATCAATAGGTCCAGTGCACGTGCGGCCAACACCACTTGCTCGCGGCGGACCGCGTATTGCGATGGGCTAGTCTGGCTGGCCGCTGGATCCCAACTGGGCACACCGGTGCGGCTGGCCTCGAAGCGTAAAACCTTACCAGAGTCACGTTTAAGAGCGGTCCAGTAGCGGGCGCGGTCGGTCAAATAGGAGCGAGTGACGCGATAAACCCAGCCGCGAGCCTCGGCCTGACCTTGGTATTCATACTCCTGCCCGGCTTTGAGAATGCGCGCGGTCAGACCATGCAGCAAATCGTCGACGGTTTCGCAGCGCAGCAACGCTTGACCTGCATGGGCGGCGATAAATGTCCGCAGCTCCTCGCGAAAAGAGAGGATTAGGGTTTTGATGCGTTCCTGGCTCGCGTCCATCGCCATCGGTTTCAGCACCTTTCCATATAGATAGTGCGAACCATTGACGAAATCGCGCCAATCGCCGCCGTCGGCAGCGGCTTTCAGACCGGTGAGGAAGGCCTTCCATTCCTCTTCCAGGCCCGCGTAATCGCCCAGCCGCCACATCATCACCCCCGTAGCGTCGGCGCGGAAGGCGTAGAGCTGCTTCATGCCGCGAGCGTAAACCACTACACCGACGTCATTTGCCATATCCCGAACCAATGCGCCGGGGCTCCATTCAGTAGTGAAATCGCCGGTTCGCCAACGCTCGGCTGCGGCCATGCCATGCCAAGCTGCTTTACCGCGGCCGCCGGGTGAACTCGCCCATGCCAAGTCGGCGCTCAAGGCGGCTAGGTGCTCCAATCGCTCAGCCGCCGTCCGCCGTCCGCGCCAATCGCTGACATCCATCGTGTTCGTGGCCAGTACCTCCTCCGCTTTTAGCAAATTGCTTTTAGCCGACGAAATCCGTCCGCGTTGCAGCGCCAATTGCGCGCTGATTTCCAAAGTCAGCAACCTCGCATGCGTCGCACCGCGGTGAGGAAGAGTGCGAAGCGCCGACGCCAACATGCGGTCGGCTTCAGCCGGCTCGCTGACGTAATCCAGCACCATCGCCTGGCGAGCAAAGGCTTCGGCCAAAACCACGCGGATTTGCTGATGTCCGCTGGTCGTTGCCGGCGTATCGCGAAGGTAATACTCACCAGCATCGATGGCCTGCTCGAAATGCCAGCGCGCCATCTTCCATTGATCCAGCTCCAGCGCCACCGCACCAAGCAACTGATGCACCCGGCAATGGCTGCCCAACCGCTGATTGGAAACCAACGCTTTTTGCACCGTCCAAAGGTTTTGCTGCGCTTCTTCCAGCAGGTTGAGTTCCCACTGTGCCTCGGCCAACAAATAGGCCAGCGAAGGCGTCGTCAATTCCATGCCGGCGAGGTCGGACAAGTTCGCGTAGATCGCTTCCGGCGTCGGTAACTCCTGGGCAATGGTTTCCAACCGATTCAACGCCGACGTCATGCGTTTGCTGCTGCCGTCTTGCTTGGCCTGGATGGCGGCGGTGCGGTACTGCAGAATCGCGCGCATCATTTGGCCGTCGGCTTGGTACAGCGTGCCGATGGATTCTTGAATTTGGGTTTCCAGGCCTGAGCTGAGTTGGAAATCGGATTCGAGCAGCGCTGTCCACCAGTTGCGCATCAAACTGCGGCCATCGGCGGCGACCGGTTTGGATTGCAACAACTGAATGAAGCCGCGCAGCCATGGCGGCGGCGACACGGTGCCGTTGGCTTGGGTGTTTTTGGCGGCGTGCATTTCCAGGCGCAAGTCGGCGCCGGTAAGCAATCCTTCAAGCGCGCGGCCGGGGAGTTCTTGGTCGAGGTTGGGCCACTGCTGGCGCACGTATTGGATCACCGACTCCAATTTCGCAACGCGCAAGACCACGGCGCCATCGACGCCGGGCTCAATTCGAAGTTCGATATTCTCGCCGTTACTTTGCGGCGAGTAGGGCAGGATGTGCACGGTCGGCAGCTGCACGCTGAACGAATCACCGTCTTCTTCAACCGGATCAGCAGCCAAAAACGCGCCCGAACTCGCCAGGCCAGGTGCAGTAATCGCGCAAATCGGCCCGGTCGTCGACAGCCAAATCAGTAGCGGATCGCCGCCGACGGCGTTCAATTGGCGCGTTTCGACCACCGCCGAGGCCTGGGCCTGCACGTTGAGCTGCCACTGCTCACCCAGGTTCAGGTGGGCGGGCGGATCTTGAGCGAGTGCGGCGGTGAGAAATAGTGAAGAAAGCAGAGTCGGCATGGACAGGATCCCTCTCAAACACATCGGCTTGGGGGCGGTGCCGGGTGTAAGGATTCATCCTACCAAGAGCTTTTGCAGCTTTGCGCAGTCGATAAAATGCGCGCCCGCAGGTGAATTCCTCCCCCCAGCCTAGCGGGAAATGCGATGAAACCGTACCTCGACCGCGTTGCCGAAATCGAACGTCGCCTCCAGCAGATTGGAGGCCGGCTTTGACTACGATTCGAACCTAAAAGCTAAAAACGAGCTCGAGGCGGAAATGGGCAAGCCGGGTTTCTGGGACAACCAGGAGCGTGCGCAGGAGATCATCGGCAAGGTCAAATTGGCGAAGTCGGTGGTTGATCCGGTGGATGCTGCAACCGATGGGTTGGATGACATCCGCACCTTGATCGAGTTGGGCGACGAGATGGGTGAAGATGAGGTTGCTGCTGATCTGACTGCGTCGTTGGACGATCAGGAAAAGCGGCTGGCCGATTTGGAATTCCAAGTCATGCTTGGTGGTGAGAATGATCACCGCAATGCATTCCTCACCATTCAAGCCGGCGCTGGTGGCACCGACGCCGCCGACTTCGCCGAGATGTTGCAGCGCATGTACATCCGCTGGACCGAGCGGCATGAGTTTTCGATTGAGGAGGTGGAGATCACCGAAAGTGATGAAGGCGGCATTCGCCACGTCACTTACTTGATCAAAGGTCCGCATGCTTACGGTTACTTGAAGGCCGAGCGCGGCGTGCATCGATTGGTGCGCATCTCGCCTTACGACGCGCAGTCACGTCGCCATACTTCGTTTGCCGCGATTGAGGTCAGCGCCGAGTTTGATGAAGACGCGCCGATTGAAATCGATATGAATGAGGTGCGCGTCGATACCTACCGCGCAGGTGGGGCCGGTGGTCAGCACGTCAACAAAACCGATTCGGCGGTGCGCATGACGCACGAGCCGACCGGCATTGTGGTGCAATGCCAAAACGAACGCAGTCAACATAAAAACCGTGCGACGGCGCTGCGCATGTTGATGGCGAAGTTGTTTGAGCTGCGCGAACGCGAGCGCGACGATGACCTGAAAAAGATGTACGGTCAGAAAGGCGAGATTGCCTGGGGTTCGCAAATTCGCAGCTACGTTCTTCACCCTTACCAAATGGTGAAGGACCACCGCACCAACCATGAAGTTGGTAACACTCAAGCCGTGCTTGACGGCGACATTGATTCCTTCATCGAAGAGTACCTTCGTTCTAAGTCATCATGACCCCTTCCGCAGAAACTGCACCCATGACTGCATCCGAAACCCATCGCATTCCGGTACGACGCGCGTTGTTAAGTGTGTTTTATAAGGATGGAGTGGTGGAGTTGGCGCGCGCGTTGGCCGAAAGCGGCGCGCAGTTGTTGTCGACCGGCGGCACGATGAAAGCCATTCAAGACGCCGGTTTGGCGGTGACCGAAGTGGCCGATTACACCGGCTTTCCAGAGATGATGGATGGTCGGGTGAAGACGCTGCATCCGAAGATTCATGGTGGACTGTTGGCGCGGCGTGATGACGACGGTCACTTGGCGTCGATGGAGGAGCACGACATTGGGCCGATTGATTTGGTTTGCGTGAACCTTTATCCGTTTGAAGAAACGGTGGCGTCGGGTGCGAGCTATGACGAGATCATCGAGAAGATTGATATCGGTGGTCCAAGCATGTTGCGTTCGGCGGCGAAGAATCATGATTCGGTAGCCGTGGTTTGTGACCCTAGTGATTACGCGCGTGTTGCTGCCGAGATTGCTGAAGGCGGCACGACGATGGCGTTGCGCAAGGAATTGGCGCGCAAGGTGTTTCAGCGCACCGGTGATTACGATCGCGCGATCGGGCAGTGGTTCATGCGCGAAGAAGGACGCGACTTGCGTTACGGCGAAAATCCGCATCAGTCGGCGGCCTTTTTCCCGGATATGGATGGCCAAGGTTTGGGCGGCGCGCGCGTGTTGGATGGCGGCAAGGAGTTGTCGTACAACAACTGGTTGGATATGGATGGCGCAGTGACTGCGGCGAATGACTTGCCGGCGCCGGCTGCGGTGGTGGTGAAGCACTCCAACCCATGCGGCGCTGCACTGGGAAAAGATGTGTGCGATGCATTGGTCAAAGGTTGGGACGGCGATCCGCTGTCGGCATTCGGTTCGGTGATTGCCGTGAATGATTGCTTTGATGTGGCAAGTGCCGAATACCTGACCAGCCCCGGTCACTTTGTAGAAGTGATCGCCGCGCCGAAGTTCGAAGATGCGGCGGTTGAGATCCTGCGCACCAAAGCCAAGTGGGGCAAAAACGTTCGCTTGGTTGAAGTGCCGGCGTTAGTTGGTAGTAAATCCGAAAGCGATATCGGCGTGCGCGATCAACAAGAAGAACGTCGCGTATGGGGCGGCACCTTGGTGCAAGGTTCCGACACGCTGCATGCCTTCGACGCCGAACTTAAAGTTGCCGGTACGACTGCAATTCCCGAAGGCAAAGAAGACGACCTGCGTTTGGCGCAAGTCATCGTCAAGCACTTGAAGTCCAACGCAGTTTGCTTAGTCCGCGACAACATGTTGGTAGGCGCAGGCGCCGGCCAAATGAGCCGCGTCGACTCGGCCAAGATCGCCGTCGAAAAAGCGGGCGATCGTGTGCAAGGGTCGGTTGCAGGCAGTGACGCCTTCTTCCCCTTCCCGGACGGGCCGGAAGAACTCGGCAAAGCCGGCGTCGTCGCCATCGCTCAACCCGGCGGTTCGGTAAAAGACGGCGAAGTGACTGCAAAGTGCGATGAGCTAGGCGTGTGCATGGTGCACACCGGCACACGGCATTTCCGTCACTAAAAGGGACAAGCTCTTAGCGGAAAGCACTCAACTGTAGAAGAGGATTTTGTTGCTGGTTTCGCAAGTAGTGAGGTCTACAGCCTGAATCCAAATCAACCCGCTTGCTGCGGCGGGAACTCTTTTTGGGCCGGGCCCTAGAATTGCTTCACCGTAGGAATCAGCGGTTACGATGGCAACCTTTTGCAGGTTTGAGTTGAGGTCCATCATAGTCCCGGCGCAGGGAAGCCCGGGTGGAATAGGATTTGGGCCACCCTCTCCTTTAGCCCACATGACCAGTGCCTGACCATTGGGCGTGAGTCCAGTCATTTTGGCCTGCATATAATTACCAATTGAGCCGTTAAGCCACAAAGAAAAATGCGGCTTTGGGCCCTCTCGAAAAACCGCATCTGCCCAGTATCCAAATGAAGAAACCCAATCTACAGGATTGTAAATGCCTGATTCGCCATCGATCATCCAAAGGGCATGGTTAATGTAATAACCCGCACCTGCATCATCGAAGCATAGGGACATCGTAGCCCCCTCCGGTTCAAAAAAGTATGGATTGACATCCGTTGCAATTGCAGTCGTGGTGTCTATCACTAGCATCCCCTCCATGCTGTTCACGCCCACAAGTCGGTCGCCGCAAAAGTCTAGGGCGAGGATTGCCTCAACTCCCGTGTTGCCAATTAATGTGAGGTTTCCTGTGGAAAGATCGATTGTATACAAATCTACTAGTCCGCCAATGCCAGGGAATACGGGGTCATTAATGAGATAAAAAGTGTCGTTTGGGCCAATGGCCAGGGAGCTTACCCCGAATAGCCCGGTGTCAACTACGAATGTCGCTTGGCCACTGACCAGACGCGCTAGGCGTCGTGAAAACGAAGAGAAGGGTCGCACAGAGGAAATTGAGGGGTTTCATTGAGTATTTTGAATCAAAACCTACTTGACATAATACAACTTTTTTTTTGCGCTGCCAAAGACCTTTCAAGAACTTTAGGTGCTGTAATCCCATGAATAACAATAGTATTCTCCTACTCGGATGTGTTGCCCTTGCACTAGCTTGCCAAGTTTCGGGATCAAGCAACATCTTTTCTGTAAAAAGCAGCAGACTCATCAAATGCCTTCC
>CAYFOM010000060.1:0-16826 GCA_964344765.1 uncultured Planctomycetales bacterium
ATGGGGCAAGCGATTGCAGGTCGTACCGGCCGATATTTATGGATAAGGATCCATCATAACCATAGTAAAAAATATCGTCCCATCCATCTCCGTTCAAATCATTGGCCCACTGGATGCTATCAAAGGCTGTAATGCCTGGCGGGGTGGGGAGAATGGTTTTGCGGGGATGTCCAGTGAGTGAAGCCGCAAAAAGCAAGCCCCCTTCGGAATATGTTCCATAGAATTCATTAGGTGCGCGGAACAAGATTTGGTCTGAGTAGAAGTAGTCGTTTGATAGCTTGTCCCACTCAATAAATTTTGATGCATTTGGTTCCCAATTGTTCCTCCAGTCGCCGATTGAATAAACAGGGTCAGAAGTGGAGCCGGTTGAACTGTTAATGCGGTGGGCACCTATGCCCAATTCGATCATCCCATCCCTGTCAGGGTCGTGGAAGAATCTAGGTGTGTGAAAGATTTGGTCAACACCGGAAATGCTTTGTGATGGGATAAAGATTCCCTTTACTTTTAGCTGCCCAGGCTCGGGATCTTGGAAGCTTTGACCCCAGGCAACACTAGTGAAAGCTAGGGAAGCAACCGTCCGGCATGCCAAGGCAAGGGTAATTGGATTAAAAGTAATCTTCATGATCCGCTCCCCTGAGGCCACGAACGGCCTCTAGTTGTTTCATGCACGAGGCTAATAAGAAACAATCACACTCCACTCTATCCTACCCCATGAACAGTTCCCGCGATAGCCAGTTCGACCTAGCGTGGACAATAAAAAATCATCCCGGCAGGGGGTTTCCTGCCAGGATGACGTGTGAGGCTGCGAAAGGTACGGGGCCTCTAATTATTCGCTCGCTCGACGGGGGAGCGTCGATTAGCGAGTCACTTCCAACTCAGCTTCGTTCAGGGTCTCATTCCCTTCGAAGTCAACCGCGCGAACCACAAAGACGCCGGTAGCTTCGGTGTAAGAGAAAGTGATCGAGATGTCGGAATCCATCGCGTAGGTCAGGCGATCGGTTTCGACCACCGGCGTATCCCAATCGATGGTGTTCGAAGTCAGCCCGCCATAGATGCGGTACATCAGCGGATCGTTCAACTGACCAGCCTGCGACTCAGGGTCGGAAGCGTGGAAGGTCATGATCGTGACTTCGTCGTTGCCGAGGTCGTAGCTGGCTTCGTAAGTGGTGTTGCCGATGTCGGTGAAGTCCATCACCGGACGCTCGGTATCGATGGCACCCAAGCCACCTTCGTTGGCCCAATCCTTCAGGCCGTCGGCGAAGACTTGCAGTTCGGCAGTCTTGGTGTCGTAACCAGCACCGGCCGGACCGTGGGCGGTGGCGGCGTCGGGCGAACCCGGGTAAGTCCAGAAGCGGCTGAGGAAGTCAGCCGAGGTTGCGGTGCCGTCGCCAGGGGTCAGCCAGCTATCCGGGCTGCCCGAGGTGCCGGTGCCGATGACCAAGGTGTCGTAGCTGGAGTAATCCGCCAGCGTGGCGATGACGCCGCCGCTTGCAATGTGGCAGTCCAAGCAAGTAATCGGACCTTCCGGACCAGGAATGATGGTGTCGCCTTCCAAGTCGAACAGAGGCAAAACGTCATCGGTGTAATCGATGGAGCCGCTTTCCACTGCTGCCGGCGGGTGAGCGCTGACGACCGAGTTGTTCACCGACAGGTTGCCGTACACATCCGACGCGATGACGCGGTAGAAGTAGGTCTGGCTTCCGGATTCAGACAAACCGGTGTCAACAAACGAGGTGACGCCGGGGCTGGTCGTGCCGACCAAAGCTTCATCGCTGAGGGTGAGATCCGTCGAGCGATAGACCATGTAGGTCATGCTGCTGGCCGGGTCGCCGGCGGAGTTCGCCGCGTCGAGCCAGGAAATCACAACCTTGGCGGCCGAGATCGGCGATGCAGATTGTGGACCGGAGAAGGTGACGGTGATGTCGCCCCCGGTACCGCCCGTTCCGCCGGAACCACCGGAGGAGCCTGAGCTACCACACGAAATCGGCAGCGTGGCAAGGACGAGCAGAAGAGGGAGACGCAAGGAAGCGGACAGCGACATTTGGGATGGTACGCAGGGGGGCCAGCCGGGGAAGTCGGGGGAAATCCACGGCGCAGGGGAATGATAGCGGAGTTTCCTGCTTGAGATACTTGCGTTTTTGGGGCGGAAAGGCGATAACACTCCCCGGACTTGTGCCGATCGGCAAGTCGAGTTTTGCCTCAGCCCGCTCTACAGCCCTCATTCCACCCCTTCGCTCTGCTGCTACCCAGCGCAGCCGGGGACATTCTGCAGCTTGATACCCCAATCCGGCTGACGCGCGCGCCTGCCGTTTTCCAGGTTTGCGGGGGTCCCGGAGAGCAGACCGGCTGCGCCACATTCCATGTAGGACTGTCGCGTTCGGTCTACGCCGCGATCCAAAACCGCGAGGACGACGAGATCCACATCCGCGTGCTTGGCGGCGGAAAACAAGGCGAGACCATTGAGTGGAGCGGCCGCATTGAGGACGTCTACACCAAAAAGGGTCCGCCGCGCAGCTACGCAGTGCTGACCGCACTGTTCGACCAGACCGAGTCCACCGAGATGATGATGCGCATCATGGCGATCATCATCGGCCTGCGCCGCACCCACCAGTTGAACACGCCGAAGTTCGGTTTCAGCCTCGTGGTGTGGTCGCGCCTGCCGGCTGGTGAAGGTTACGGCAACATCATCAGTTACAGCACCGCGATCGCGATGGCGTTCAAGGCGTCGACCGGTCTGGATAAAAAACGCGTGGATGGCGTGCGTGTGGCGCGCGCGGTGGTGCATGGCGCCAAAGAAGTTTTGGGCGAGCGGCTTTCGATGGCCGAAGCTCTGACTGCGGCGCTCAGCGAGATGAATAGTGGCATGTTCATTGAGCACGGGCTGGACCCGACGATGCATTGGGCGCCGATTCCCGAGCACACCTTTGTTGCCGCCGTTGACCTAGGAATGGGTCCGGTTGCCGACGACGCCACGGTCTTGGCTGGTGGCGTGGGTGCGGCGATGGGCATGGTGCACTTGAACAAGCATCTGACTGCTGAAAACCAGACGACGTTTGGTGGTTGGGGTCAGGTCACGACCAAAGAGTTCGAAGGCGGGCTGCGCGGTCACGTGCCGGCGCGCGAATCGGGCAAGGATTGGATCGCCAAGTTCGCGGAAGAAGAGCCGGAGTTGGCCGAATTGGTCGACCCGAATCGGCCGTATCGTCAGCGCGCGCTGTCGGAGCACCAAATGCGTGAGTCCGGGCGCGTTCGGCGTTTTGTCGAGCAGTTAAGTGAGTACGCGCGCACCAAGCGTGAAGATCACTTGGCCGAAGCTGGCAAGGTCATGGGTTCGTCGCACCGTTCGTTGAAGGACAAGTGCTCGATCCATAGCGACATCGTTAAAGACTTCATGGATCGCGTCGCCGCCGCCGGTCGCAATGCTGGTTTGTTCGGTACGCGCCTCGCTGGATCGGGCGAAGGTTCGGTGGTCGCGGTGTTGTGCCACAACGCCGGTGAAGAGAAGTTGCGCGAATTGCTTGCCGAGTTCAGCAAGGACTATAAGGACGAGTTGGTTCGTCCGGCGGCGATCATGACCGATACCGGTCGCGGTTCGGCAATGGTCGGATGGTGGGAAGGTGTTTTGATTCCTAAGGAAGACAAAGGCACGAACAAATCCGACGACGCTCAAGTCGCCGCCGATAAGTAGGTGGACCACTGAGCCGTCGCAAAGCCCACAACCATTTTCGCCGTGCCGACCCCGCGTTGGCCGACGCCATTCGCGGGTTGGAGCCGCTGCCGGAATTGCCGGTGCCGCAGCATCGGCGCATCAGTCATTTTGAATCGCTGGCGCGCGCGATTACCTATCAGCAACTTGCTGGTAAAGCGGCGGCAACCATTTGGGGTCGTGTTGTTTCGCTGACACCGGGTAGTCGTGTTCCGAAGCCGGCGGAGTTTTTGCGTTTGAAGGACGAAGTGCTTCGCGGTGCCGGGCTTTCGCGCAACAAGATGCTGGCAATTCAGGATTTAGCCGGTCGCATCGAGAGCGGTGATTTGAAGTTACGCAGTTGCAGTCGCTGGACTGATCAAGAAATCATTGATCATTTGGTGCAAGTGCGCGGCATCGGCGTGTGGACCGCGCAGATGTTTTTGATCTTCAAGCTCGGCCGTCCCGACGTCTTCCCCGATGGCGATTTGGGCGTGCAAGAAGGCATGCGCAAGTTGGATGGTTTGGCTAAACGTCCGACTCCACAACAAGCTGATGAACGCGCTGCGGTTTGGGCGCCTTATCGATCCGCTGCCGCTTGGTATTTATGGCGAATGGCGGATCAGGATTAACCTGACCCGCCATTGAGTGTCGATCGAAGGTAGAAATTACTTCGGTCGCGAAATCACCAACTCGGCTTCTTCCAAACTCTGGTTGCCACGGAAGTCAACCGCGCGCACCACAAAGACGCCTTCGTCATGCGGCCACAACACGGTGATTTCGTACTTCGGTTTCCAGTGCGGGAAGTACAAACGCTTGACCACGCGCAGCGGGTTTTCCCAATCGATCGAGTTGCTATCCATGCCGCCGTAGATGCGATACTCCAAGTGATCGCCCGGAGTGTTGTTGATGTACGGCGTGCTTTCCGGATCGTATGCATGCGGGAAGCGCAGCTTGAAGCGTTCGGCGTTGAACACTTCGATCGAGAACTTCTCCGGATCGGCGAAGTCGGCTTCCATGAAGGTCGGCGGCGTTGTGTCGGGCGTTTGATGGGCGCCTTCGTTGATCCAGGGAATCAAGTTAGCTTCAAACAATGCCGCGCTTTGCTTCCAAGCCTTGTGCGCCGGCAGCGCCTTCGGGTAAGTACGAATCCGTGCAATCGCGTCCTTAAAGCTGTCTTCACCCAGCGATGGAATGATGAACGAATCCGGGTATGCCGCGGATCCAACACCTGCCATCAATCCTTCGAAGCTGGTCAAATCCAACTTGCTGTCGACGCCGTTATGGCATTCCAAGCAAGTGTACTGACCGGTGCGATCCAGCGTGCTCCACAACGGTTCGATAGTGGTTGCGTAATCAATGCCCAAACTTGGAATGGTGGGCAAGTGCGCGGAAACCACGTCGGCGTTGTCGGATGCTAGATCGGTGGTGTGGGCAAGGATGCGGTAGAAGTACGTCTTGCCGTCGGTTAGGCCGGGGTCATCGAACGACGTGGCGTCGGTTAGTGAAGTAATCAAAACTTCACCGGACATGTCGGCCGATTCGGCGCGGAAGACGTCGTATTGAATGGGTGCCGCAGTGGCGTTGACCACCGACGCGGTGTGCCATTCCAGCGCAACCGAAGTAGGTGTGGATGGCGTGGCGCTGATCGGGCCGTCGAACGCAAGTTCAGGCGAAGTGCCGCCGCCGCTGCCACCGGAGTCGCCGCCTGGGCCGCCCCAGTTGGAGCCGCCGGCGCCACTGCCGAAACCGCTGCCCAGACCAGATGGGCCGCTGTCACAGGATGCAAGTACAGACGTAATTGCGAAGAGGAGGAGTAAACGGTTAGGAAGAGTCATTTGGATTCTCGGTGACCTGAGGGGAGTCTTTCGCCCGAATTTTGGCACAAAACTGCTAGGTTCACAGGGAACTTTAGGGTTTTGGTCAAATTTCTGGGAACTTTTTGCCCAGGAGCCGTCTAAACAGCCCCCTCCGCGTGTTAATTCCCCGAGCATCGTCCCTCAACAAATGACTATCTTACGATCCCTGATTGCCCTCGCTGCTGGAGCAGCGCTTTTGGGCTCTTGCCAGAATTCCGGCCACCAAACGTTGCTGCCGCCGCCTGTGGAGCAAACACAAGTCCAGGGGGGTGTGGAATCGGAGGAGCAGAATCAGCACGAGCGGCGGAAATGGATGGAAGAAATGCACCGCGCCGCCCCTGGAGTGGATTGGCGCGCGATTGAGAAGCAGAACGCGATGGCAGCTGCGGATCGCAAAAACCAGGCTCGAATGGGGCGCACGGTGACCACCGGCACGTGGACCGAGGTTGGCAGCCGCGATCAAGCCGGCAATGTGCTGACCGCGACGCCGTCGAAGAATTGGAACACTCTTTATGCCGGCTCGGCGTTGGGCGGCGTCTTCCGTGCGGGGATCGATGGCAGCAATTGGACGGCGCTGGCGGATCAGATTTACGGCGGAGTGGGGCAGTTGGTGGCGATCCCCAGTGCGACCGGCGACATCTTGGTCAGCTGCGGTAGCGGCATGGTTAATCGCTCGACCAATCAGGGTTCGACTTGGACGCAGCCGGTCGGCACCGACGGCATGACCGAGTTCAAGCGTTTGTTGATGATGGACGACGCCAACAACACGCTGTTTTTGCTCGCGCGCAATAACGGTTGGAAGCTTTATCGCTCGACCGATCAGGGTGCCAGCTTTCACCTGATGCGCGACATGACCGGTTACAAGCCGGACATTTGGACGCCGCGCGATGCGTTGGGTCCGCTGTACTTGATCGATCACAACCATCTTTATCAATCCAGCAACAACGGATTGACGTTTTCGCCGATGGGCACCACTGCGCCGTTCAATGCCAACGATGTGCATTTGGGCGGTCATGAGATCAGCAACGGTTTGACTTGGAGCGTTGCCGTCAATCAGGGAAGTGGTTGGGAGCTATGGCGCACCACCAACGCCGGCAGCATTTGGACGCACGTCAACGATTTGGATGGCATGTGGAACGCGTTCTGCACCGGTTCGCAAACCGACAAGCTGATTGCTTACGGTGGCGTCGATATGTATTTCTCGCGCGATTCCGGCGTGAGCTTTCAGGCGGTGAATAGTTGGGCCGAGTATTACGGTGATCCGGCCGGTAAGTTGCACGCCGACATCATGAGCATTTCGGTGTTGCCGGATTCGTCGACCAGTTATGACGAGCGTTGGTACATCAATACGCATGGTGGTACTTATCAGTCGTTGGACCGATTGCGCACCGTTGAGAACTTGTCGTTGAGTGGTTTGGGCGTGAGTCAGTACTACTCGTCGTTCACCAGCCGACGCGACCCGAAGTACTTGGCGGTGGGGTCGCAGGACCAGGGCTATCAGCGCGGGATTGTGGGCACGCCGAGTGGGCAGCCGGGGCCGTACGCGGACCTTCCGCAGTTGATTTCCGGCGATTACGGCCATTTGAGCTCGTCGGACGGCAGTCACGATTTGATTTACTGCGACTACCCCGGTTTTGTGTTGGTGCAGGATGGTGAAGAGAATCCGGTGCTGCGTACCGTCGATTTCCCGAGTGGTTTTGGTGGTCAGTGGCTGCCGTACATGATCGCCGACCCAACCGATAAGAACGCGTTTTACTTGTGCGGGCAAAAGCTGTGGCGGTACCAGCGTTCAGGCAACAACTGGAACCCGGTGCAACACACTACTCATAGTTTTGCCGGTACGTTGACAAGCTTGGTGTTCTCGCCGTTGGATTCGCAGCGCGCGTGGTGTGCTACGAGTAATGGTTACATCTACTACTCGACCGACGGCGCGGTGACGTGGACGCAATCGCAAGACACCGGTCCCGGCGCGCACTACTTCTACGGTTCGACGTTGGTTGCTTCGCAGTGGAATGTCGATGAGGTTTGGATTGCCGGTAGTGGATACTCCAACCCGCCGGTGCGCTTCTCCGACGATGGTGGGGTGACGTGGAAGAACCGCAGTCAAAACTTGCCGAGCACTTTGGCTTACTGCATGGTCGAAGCGCCCGATGCAAGCGGACGCATGTACCTCGGCACGCAGAGCGGTGCGTGGGAATGGGATCCGGTGGATCGCCAATGGAACGACATCCTCGGCGCCGACGGCCCGCTGACCTTGTATTGGTCGGTGGAAGCGGTGCCGTCGACCAATACCATTCGCTTTGCGACTTACGGTCGCGGTGTGTGGGATTACGAACCGGGCACGCCGGGCTTCTTCCCTTATGGCGAGCTGCGTCCAGATCCGAACTTCTTGAAGATGCGCTCGGATGGTCCGCCGATCATTGGTGGGTCCGTCAACCTAACGGTGACCGCT
The DNA here is from genome assembly GCA_964344765.1 of uncultured Planctomycetales bacterium. Lineage (GTDB taxonomy): Bacteria > Planctomycetota > UBA1135 > UBA1135 > UBA1135 > JACNIZ01. Next base: position 7,997 of record CAYFOM010000060.1, read on the forward strand.
GGTCCGGCAAACAGCAGCGGTTATTTGGTTGTGTGCCAAGATCAAGACGAGGTGCCGTACTTCGGCGGAACCGCGTTCGTGGATCTGTCCACCCAAGTGCAACTGCTGCAGCTCAATACCAACTCATTGGGTGAAGCAACCACCGCGCTGACAATCCCCAACATCGCCAGCCTAGTCGGCAACGAGTACTACCTCCAAGCCGCCATCCTCGACGGCAGCCAACCCGGCGGCTGGGCCATGAGCCATGGTTTGCGAGCTTTGATTGGCGAGTAGTTCCGTCAAGCACTAATGCTTCATCAAAATCCGATTGCTCTTCTTGCAGTTGGATAAGTCAATGGCTTGAAGCCAAGACTTGGTTGCCTGAACCTTTCCCAAGCTACAAAAATGAACTAGACGGAATATGCGCAATTCGAACTGGCCCGGCTACGGGGTGCAGATCAAGACGTATTTGTTCGCGACCGCGCCAATGGCACTGTGGAGCGAATGAGCCAGAACGTTTTAGGGATTGGTGGATACCGAAGAAGCTATTGCGGAGGCATCTCCCCAAACGGTCAATTTGTACTTGTAAATTCAAAAGCGGGTAATTTGGTCCTGGGCGGGGATACATCAAGGCATCAAAAAGCCTTCGTGGTGGACCGCCAGAGCAAAATTGTTCAGAAGGTCAGCGCTAGTTCGGATGGAGTCGGCGCAAATGATTGGTCAACTGCAACTGGAATATCCGCCGATGGCGGAGTGGTCACCTTTGAGTCAAGTGCGAGCAATTTGGTTGATTTTGACTCCAATGGGCGGGACGACGTTTTTGTGTTTCACCGGTGGGATGGCTTGGGCAGCAATGCCCTGAATTTGCAGGGACCGCTTTCGATTAATGTGAGTCAGAAATTAAAGCTTGAATGGAGTTGCCCCAAACCCAACCTTGAATATTGGCTGGGCGCATCTGTTTCCAACTCCGGTTCCATAATTGACGGGCACACCTTTGACCTTGGACCGGAGATCAGGGTGCTCTCTCGCGGATTTGTTGACTCACTAGGAGGTGGCCGTTTTCATTCTGCACCGGTGCCTAGTTCCCTAGCGGGAATGGCCCTGTACCTCGAGGTCGGAGCGACTGATGGCGTCATCCATTTTGATAGCAATCTGAAAGAGATTCAGGTTCACTGAGAGAAGGCAGGGACCGGTGGCAGGGGGTCGATGAACAGAAATTCATCGACTGCCATGTCGCGGTTTGGAGAGGATCGACGTTCTTATTAACTGAGATCCAATCGCAAGTTCTATGAACCCAAGTTCATTTGCAAAGACCCTCCGTTAACCACCACAAAAATCACAACCACAAATACCCCTCTGGGAATGCGTAAAACGTTTGCTCCCCTGATTCTACTGGGCTCGATGTGTGCACAGCCGTTGCTGGCACAGTCGGGCGCTACATCCCCTGTCCCTCAAAATCTCTTCACCGCAGTGCCGAACGGCTTGTCCGTCGGCATGTACGACGACCAAGCCGCGGTTCAACAACGCAATGTTTTTGTTGATCTTTCGCTGCTCGGTAATGATGACACCCAGCCGCTGACTGAAGGCGCGGTGGTCAAGCTCAACCTGTTCGACGGTGAGGAATTCACCGGCGTGTTCACCGGATACACCCCGGCGCACGAAACTGGCTACATCGCCAACTTCGACCTCGATGGTTACGAGCACGGCCATGCATGGTTCTCGATTGTCGACGAGGCAGTCGTGGCAACCATTCAAGCCGATGACATGGTTTACAAGGTCAACTACGTCGGTAGCGGCCAGGCAACCATTTCCGAAGTCGACGCCAGCTTGCAGCCGGAGTGCGGCACGCACGGCACTGGCTTGGAAATCGGTCCCGGTGAAAAAGACCACGACCACGGTTCCGGCAACGGCAACCGTTTTGTGGATCACGAGATCGACGTCATGGTGGTCTACACCGACAACGCTCGTGCAACCAACGGCGGCACTGACGGCATCAACGCGCTGATCAACCTAGCCATCCACGAAACCAACATGGCTTACAGCCGTTCCGACGTCTGGCAGCGCGTCATGTTGGTGCACACGCAGGAAATCAACTGGTTTGAAGACGGCGACGACTTCGGCTACTTGTCCGACCTGCGCGGCAACGGCGATGGCGTCGGCGATGAGGTGCACGCACTGCGCGACACCTACGGTGCCGACATGGTTTCGCTGATTTACGACACCGGCGGTTACTGCGGCGTGGCTTACTTGATGACCACGCTCAGCGCAGCCTTCGAGTCCGACGCCTTCAGCGTAGTGCGCGACTCTTGCGCCACTGGTTACTACTCGTTCGCGCACGAGCTGGGTCACAACATGGGTTGTGCTCACGACCGCGCCAACGCCGGTAGCGCTTTGACCACTTACTCCTACGGTTGGCGCACCAGCGACAACGCTTACCGCTCGGTGATGGCTTACTCGCCGGGTACGCGCATTCCGACCTTCTCGAACCCGGTCAAAGACGCACCGAACGGTCTCGCTCTCGGTACTTCCACTGACAACAATGCTGCGTCGTTGAACTACGCCGCAACCACCGTTTCGGCATGGCGCTCCAGCGTCGATTATGGTCACCGCGTGCAAACGCTGATGGCATCGAACAACGGCCAAGCCGGCAACATGTTCGACATCGAGCCGAAGACCGACATTCAGATCTGGGCGCTGAAGATCAACACCAGTGCCGTCGGTTCCGAAACTTTCAATGTGTGGGTGCGCGAAGGCAGCTTCGTCGGCCACGAAAGTAGCTCGGCTGGTTGGGAATTGTGGGGGACTGATACCGTCACCGGTAACGGTACCGACAACACCACTTACATCTACCCGGGCACGCGCCAGTTCAGCGCCGACACTACTTACGGTGTTTACATCGACCTGGTTCCGAGTGGTTCCGGTTCCGTACTGCGCTACACCAACGGCACGCCGCAGACTTGGGAGAACAACTACCTGAAGATCACCTCCGGCGTTGGCAAAGCGACTGGTTGGGGTGGTGCGGTTTACGCCGACCGCCAGTGGAACGGCGCGATCTACTACGACGGCGCCTTCGGCCAGGTGCAGCTGGAAACCATGTTCGCATCGAACAACGGTTTGGCAGGCAACATGTTCGACGTGGATGTGCACAACGACATCGTCATCAACAGCCTTGACGTGAACATCGATTCGTCGGCCGCACCGGGCACCGCGCACGTCGATGTATGGATGAAGACCGGCACCCACGTCGGCCATGAGGACAACGTAACTTCGTGGACCTACGTCGGCACCGATTTGGCTGAAGTTGCTGCGGGGATCGATAGCCGTACCCGAATTGCCGTAGGCGACATTCACTTGTCGGCCGGTCAAACTTACGCCTTCTACATCAACCTTGCCAGCTACGCAGATGGCCACATCATGCGTTACACCAACTCCACCGGTACCGAGACCTTCGAAAACTCGGACATGACCATTCATACCGGTAAGGGCATGGGCACCAACACCTTTAACCAGACCGGCATTTCCAACCGCACCTGGAACGGTCGCTTCAACTACTCGGGTGACCACAGCGGTCCGCACTTGTGGATGGCCGATTTGGCTGGTGGTCAGACCAACTTCGTACGCATGGCCGGCTGCACTCCGGGCGCCGCTCAGTACGCATCTTGGTCGATCGCAGGTGGCGGTCCTCAGTCGTCGCCGTGGGGCACGCTCTACCTGAGCAACCCGTACCACACGCTGCCGCCGGTCAACGCCGACTCGAACGGCAACTGCACGATCTCGACGTACTCGCCGCCGGCCGCTTCCGGTCTGCAGGTTTGGGTGCAGTCGTTGGACGTAGGCACCTTGGAACTGACCAACGGTGCAACCTTGATGATTCAATAGGAACCGGATTGAATCTTGGTTGAGCAGGGTCCCTCTTCGGGGGGATCCTGCTTCTTTTTGCCCCCAGGGGTCAAGGGAGATTCTCGGCCAAACTTCTTGGATTCAGTAGCCACCGCTTCGCAAATCGCTAGCAGTTAACCGATAGAATGAAACCAACTCCGCACCGTCTGCCGACTCGTCGAAAATGAATTTCTTCCCGCTTCTGCTCCTGCGTTTGATGTTTGGCCTTGGACTGGCTTGGCACGGGTTTCAGGCCTTGTTTTTGCACGACGGCGCGATGGAAGGCCTTGCCGGCATGATTGGCTCCCATAACTGGCCGGCGCCGACGGCGATGGCTTACATCGCCAAGCTGTCGGAACTGCTTTGCGGATTGATGGTGGCGTTGGGATTGTTCACGCGCTGGGCGGCGTTTGTCTGCGCCTTCACCATGGGCACCGCGGTTTACATGAAGTCCATGGGCATCCTCGCCGCACCGGACGGCGTGCTCACCTTCGGCGAAATTGAGTTGGCGGCGCTGTACCTATTCGCCTTCGCCGCGCTGGTTTTCACCGGCCCCGGCTGCTTCTCTATCGATTACCTGCGCCGCCCGCAGCCCGAAAACGGCGAGCTCGACGACATCGGCTTGCCCGAGGAGTTGGACGGTACCGAACTCGAAGACGAGGTCATCCTCGATTCGCTGGACCGCCCGGCTGCAACTACACAACGCCCCTCCGCAGCTGCGACCGCCAACCCGGCAACCGCAGGCGTTCCACCGGTTCCGCCCGCTACTCCGGACGCGGGAAGCACAGCACCGGGACGTGGGCGCAGTGCAGAATAGATTCGGCGACGCTACCTAAAACCAGCCGACGGAATCCGGTACGGCCATGCGTCGACAGCATGATCAGGTCGACGTCGTGCTCGGATGCGTAGCCGGCCACGGTCTCGGCGATGTTGCCGCCGGAAACGACTTGGCACTCGACATTTAGGTCGGCGCTGAGCAGCTTACGCTGCTTCTCCAAGCCCTCGCGCACGCTTTCCATCAGCCCGAAGACGTCGGGATCGGAAACCGGCGGGGCCAGCGGCGCGCCGTGCGGAGCGATGCGCACATCGTGAACCACGTGCAGCAGAGTCAGTTTGGCGTTGTGGGCCGTCGCCATCTCGGCCGCCGGGGCGAATGCGCGTTGGGACTCGTCGGAAAGGTCGGTGGTCAGAAGAATGTGACTGAAATTCATTTTGGGTCCCACGGTTTCAATAATCCCGATTTGGATCGGCGGCAACTGACAACCCAGCGCCCCAAAAATCGGCGGCGCGGCGATATTCTGGCGGGCATGGAAGCAAAAGCAGCTGCGTTGGATTCTGCCGCCATTCGTGAGTTCGTCGACCGCATTTGGGACAACGAAATCACCCAGGAATTGGCCGACTACATTGCCATTCCGTGCCTTTCGCCGTTGTTCGACCCCGAGTGGGCGGCCAATGGCCACATGCAAAAAGCGGTCGAGCACATCGCCGGTTGGTGCAAGCAGCGCGACATCGAAGGCTTGAAGCTGGAAGTGATCGAGCTCGAAGGTCGCACGCCGATCATTTTCATGGAAATCCCCGGCGAAACCGACGACACCGTGCTGATGTACGGCCACCTCGATAAGCAACCGGAGATGGTCGGTTGGCGCGAGGACCTCGGTCCGTGGAAGCCGGTGATCGAAGACGACAAGTTGTACGGCCGCGGCGGTGCCGATGATGGTTATGCGGCTTATGCTTCGCTGACCGCGATTGAAGCGGTGCAAAAACATGGCGGACGTCATCAGCGCATCGTGGTGTTGATCGAAGCTTGCGAAGAAAGCGGTTCGGTGGATTTGCCGGCTTACATTGATCACCTTTCCGATCCGGCGAATAACCGTTTGGGCGAGGTCAGCTTGGTTGTGTGTTTGGATTCCGGCGCCGGCGACTACGAGCGCATGTGGTGCACCACCAGTTTGCGCGGCATGATTGCTGGTGATTTGAAGGTGCGCGTGAGTACGCAAGGTGTGCACTCGGGCGGGGCGTCGGGCATCGTGCCGTCGTCGATGCGCGTGATTCGTCAATTGCTCGACCGCATGGAAGACGCCGAAACTGGTCGATTGATTCCCGACTGCTTCCACGTCGACATTCCGCAGCAGCGCAAAGAGCAAGCTCAAGACTGCGCCGACGTACTTGGCAACACCATCTACGAAGAGTTCCCAATGGCCGAAGGCGTGCAACCCATGCACGAAGACCTGGCCGAGTTGGCTCTCAACCGCACCTGGCGGCCGACGCTTTCCTACACCGGTATCGCCGGTTTGCCCAAGTTGGAAAGCGCCGGCAACGTGCTGCGTCCGTTCACCGCGATGAAGTTGAGCTTCCGCTTGCCGCCGACGGCCAACTCGGTGGCTTGCAACGACATGGTCAAAAGCATCTTTGAAACCGACCCGCCTTATGGGGCTAAGGTGTCGTTCAAAGCGGACAAGAACGCAAACGGCTGGAATGCCGCACCGCTTGCTGACTGGCTGGCCGAGGTTTTGGAACAATCCTCACGCGATCACTTCGGCAACCCGGCGGCATACATGGGCGAAGGCGGTTCCATTCCGTTCATGGGCATGCTCGGCGACAGATTCCCCCAAGCTCAATTTGTCGTCACCGGCGTGCTCGGCCCAGCGTCTAACGCACACGGGCCGAATGAATTCATTCACCTGCCCACCGCCAAAAAGCTGACCGCTTGCGTTGCCCACGTGTTGGTCGCGCATGCGCAGCGCTGACTTTCCCTCACATGATTCGCTCCCTCCAACACATTGCACTCGCCTGTTTGACTATATGGGCGTGGCCCGGCGCGGAGGTTTGCGCTCAGCAAAGTGGTGGCAAGCAGCAAGAGGTGCAAGCGGATCCGCGCGAGATTGCGAAGAAGATTGACGAAGCCAAGCATCCGCAGCCGAAGTGGTACATGGAGCTGGGCGCGGTGGGCACCGATGAAGCCTTTTAGTTGCTGAAGAAATGCTGCGAGGATGTGCAGCAGCAGTCGCACTTGCATCAGCATGCGTTTCGCGGCTTTACGAAATTCCGTGGCAATGCCAAGTTGGAGAAACGCGCGCTGCGTTATTTAGAAAAGAAGGCGTGGTCCGGGGTCAAGCGTCCGTCGCGGGCGGCGGTGATTGTGCTTTCGCAGTGGGGGAAGGGCTCGCATTCGATATTGGAAGACATCGTGCGCAAGGGCGACGAGCCGATTCATCGCGCGATTGCCATTGGTCCGCTGCTGCCGGGTTTTGTGCGCTCCAAAGATGCCAAGCGTTTGGACTTGCTGCTGAGTTACTACAAGGTGCGAACCAGCGGCGGAATCGAGTTGTTCGCTCAGAGTTTGCTGCAAGCACCGCGTAAAAAGTTGCTGCCAAAATTGTCCGCTTGGTTGCGTGGCGAGGAACGCGTCGCCGCCGGCTTGCTGGAAGGCACGATGCAAGCACTAATGCAACTCGAAGGCGACGACGTCTTGCTAATGCTGACCGACTTGCTGGATTGCGATAACTCGGCGGTGGTTTTTCACGCGCTGCAAGAGTTGCGACGACGTCAGGCGCAGGGTTATGAGAAGGATTTGAATGAGTTGTTGCGCAATCAGCAGGACCCGATGCTGCGCTATTTGGCGTTGACCGAAAAGGGGCGCTTGGTGTTCGGCGAGCCGAAGTTCGATTACTTTCTTGAGGGGTTGATGCAGTCATCGGATCCCATCGATCGCCAAGCTGCGGCGACGGTGGTGAGTCACTTAGTCGCCAGCGAGGCGTGGCCGCTGCTGCAGAAGTTAATGGTCGACAAATCGCGATCGGTGCGCATTCAATCGCTGGTGACCGTCGGCGGCACGCGGATTCGCGATTCCATTCCGGCTTTGATCGAACGCATGAAGGCCGAGGAAGAAGCCGGCGAGTTGGTGATGCGCAATCGCATCGTTGAAGTGTTGACTGGGTTGACCGGTCAGACTTTTGAAACGGCTAGCAACACTTGGAACAAATGGTGGACGCATGAGGGCGCATCCTTTGTGTTTCCCACTCAAGAAGAACTGCTGAAAAAAGCGCGCGAGCGCGAGGCGCGGTTGGCAGAGAATTCGACGGTTGGATCGTTTTATGGTCTGCCGGTCGTCAGCAAACGCGCGGTGTTTATCGTCGACCAAAGTGGGTCGATGAATGCTGCAGCAAAAACCAATCGCTACACCGGCGAAGGCACGGCGACGCGGTTGAAGATTGCTCAAGCTCAGTTGAAATTGGCGTTGGAGAACTACGCCGATGGCGGATTGTTCAACGTGGTGTTTTTCGATTCTTCGGTGTCGAAGTGGCAGAAAAAGATGGTCAAGATGACCACCGGCAACCGCGAAGACGCAATCAAATGGTCGCAACGCATGCGACCGCGCGGCGCCACTGCCATTTACGATGCATTGGAGTTTGCCTTCGGCCTAGAAGGTCTCGACACCATTTATTTGCTGACCGACGGGCAGCCGTCGGCCGGAAAAATTAACAACGCCAAACGCATTCGCGAGTTGGTGCGCCAATGGAATGCGGTGAAACATATCACCATTCATTGCGTTGCCATTGGTGGTGATAACGGATTGCTGCGCGGGCTAGCCGAAGACACCGGTGGCTTGATTACGGTGGTTGAGTAGCCGTCCCGGTTTACTAGTTGCAGTTGAGCCGGCTAGGGAACGACAGTCAGCGGAATTGCGCCGGAGGAAAATTCGGGCAAACCGCCAGTCGGATAGGCAACGGCTGCGACGAAGAAGACTTGGCCGATGAGTGCGTGATTGTTGATGGGCGGGACCACGCAGAAACCGGTTGCGTCGCCGTTGCCGTCAAGCGTTCCATTCAAGTCAAACGTGCCGGGAATCGGATAGCTTCCATTGGCGGAATCAGTCAATAGGTAATCTGACGAAAGCGGAATAAACACGCCGTGGTCGAGATCAAGCAACATCTTTTCTGTAAAAAGCAGCAGACTCATCAAATGCCTTCCA
>CAYFOM010000061.1:0-16144 GCA_964344765.1 uncultured Planctomycetales bacterium
TTCCATGAGCAGGTAGGTTTTTCCAGTTTCCCATTCATCGCTGGTTTCCACCAACATTGCCATTCCAGCCCTCAGGGGTTAACTACTGGCAGGCCGGCGAGGGCCGGTCTGGGAGTACTTCATGGAAATTCGTTTACATGGACGTGGCGGCCAGGGCGGCGTGACTTGCGCCAAGATTTTGGCGGCGGCGTATGCCAAGTTGGGCAAGAGTGTGCAGACCTTTGGCGACTATGCTTCAGAACGGAGCGGGGCGCCGATTCGTGCGTATACAAGGGTATCGGATGGTGAGATCACGAACCGCAACAAGGTTTATCACCCCGACAACCTGCTGGTGCTGGATCCGTCGCTGATGGGATCGGATGTGGTCACCGGCCTTGCAGCCGGCGGCATGCTGGTTGTAAATACACCCACTCCGTTGGACCACGCCGGATCGATTTATGCGCCGTTCCAGGTGGCCTCGGTCGACGCGACCGGAATTGCCCGAAAGCATGGCATCGGCACGCGTTCGGTTGTGATTGTAAATACAACCATCGCCGGGGCCTACGCCAAGGTCATGGGCATGGATTTGAAGCTGCTGGAGGAGGTTTACAAGGACCTCGGCTTTAGTTCTAACTTCCCGGCAGCAAAGGAGGCCTTTGAACGGGTGGTTTTGAGCCCGGTCCAGCAGGTCGAAGGCCAAACGGCCGGTGATGCCAACGGGGTTCCCGGTGCGGAAGCCCAAGCCGTCGATCCGTGCACGATGGAGGAACCCGGCGTGCGGCCGCTGATCGAGCACACCGAAGGCGCGCACACCGGTTTGAAGACCGGATCCTGGCGCACCCAAATGCCGGTTTACGTGCAAAACCTGGCACCTTGTTCCGCATGGTGCCCAGCAGGTAACGACGCGATCGGTTTTGTCCAAGTCGCCGGTCGAGATGGTGCCGAAGCGGCCTCGCAAATCCTCGGCAAGACCACTCCCCTTGCCGCGACCTGCGGCCGTGTTTGCCCGGCGCCGTGCATGGAGGGATGCAACCGCGTCGAGCTCGACGGTTCGGTGAACATCCGCGGCTTGGAGCGCTGGATCGCCGACCGCGCGCCGGTGGCCACCGCGCATAAGAAGCATCAGGATCATCCGAAGCGCGTCGCCATTTTGGGTGGCGGCCCGGCTGGTTTAAGTGCGGCTTATTACCTTGCGCATGAGGGTCATCACGCGGCGATTTTTGAGGGTGAAAAGGAATTGGGCGGCGTGTTGCGCACCGGCATTCCGACTTATCGCCTGCCGCGCGAGGTGCTGGACCGCGAGATCCAAGGCATCCTCGACCTTGGGGTTGATGTGCACTGCGGTGAGTTCCTCAGCAAGACGCGCATTCAAGAACTGGCACTCGACTTCGACGCGGTGATCGTCGCCACCGGACTGCAGTGGCTGCGCCCGCTCAGCATTCCCGGCAGCGAGCTCGCCGGGATTCAGCAAGGGATTCACTACCTACATAAGCTGAACTGCGGCACGGCGATGGCCGACGACAACGGTGACGTCGACGTTGAGTTGAATGGCACCGTGGTCGTGCTCGGCGGCGGTAACACCGCAATGGACTGCGCGCGTTCGGCGTTGCGCAACGGCGCTGAAAAAGTGATCGTCGCTTATCGCCGCACCGAGCAGGAAATGCCGGCGATTCGCGAAGAGATTCATGAAGCGCACGAAGAAGGAATTGAATTCCACTTCCTGCGTCAGCCCATCGCCTTCTTCGGCGACGGCAAAGTACAAGGAATTGAACTCGCCGAATGCGACCTCGGCGAACCCGACGAAAGCGGGCGACGTCGGCCGGTGGTGTCGGATCGAGTGCAGAAACTCGAATGCAACCACGTGCTGCTGGCGCTCGGTCAAGGAAGCGAATTTTCGATCTTCCCAACCGGCTGGGAACTCGACGGCGAACGCGTGCATGACGGCAGCGTGCCGATCAACGTTTGGGGTAGCGGCGACCTCGCCACCGGCGACGGCACCGTGACTCACGCCATCGGCAACGGCCGCCGCGTGGCGACTTTGATCTTGAAAGAGCTCGGTGAAGACATCCAAGTCTTCGAACGCCCGGTTCGCGAAACTGCAGTACCGGCAAGCGTGGTGCGCATGGATCACTTCGATCGCGCCGAACCGAGCTTCGATCAAAACATTCCGGTCGAGCAACGCTTCATCGCGGTGCGCGGCGCGGATGGCGTCGGCGGTGCGGTGCTGCCGGAGGTGAATCAAGGAATTCCCGAAGCCACTGCCGAATCCGAACGCTGCTTCTCGTGCGGCCACTGCACCAACTGCGATACCTGCTTGGTGTACTGCCCCGAGGGCATCATTCGTCGCCAACCCGAAGGCACCGGAATTGAAAAATGCCCGGTGCACGATCAAGCCGAGTACGGCTACAGCTACGACATCGATTTGACTTACTGCAAAGGCTGCGGCATTTGCGTCACCGAGTGCCCGCGCGGCGCCATTGAAATGAAAGCCTGATGAGTACCGAACTAATTAGTGCGAATCACGCGGCGGCTAAAGCTGCAACCCTGGCCGGGCGCGCCAATCGAAACGCGCGCGGTTTCGGCGGCGGCGTTTACCCGATTACTCCGCAGTCGGAATGCATTGAGCTGCTGTGCAAGCAGGAGTTCGACAAAGGCGCGGTGGTGCGCGTGGAAAGCGAGCACAGTGCGATGGCGGTTTGCATCGGCATGTCGTTTAGTGGTGCGCGTTCGTTTACTGCGTCGGCGTCGAACGGCTTGGCTTACATGGCCGAAAACGTTTTTGCCGCGGCGTTTTTCCGCCTGCCGATCGTGATGATGGCGGTGAACCGCACGCTGGGTCCGCCGTGGAACATTTGGGTGGATCACGGCGACACGTTGATGTTGCGCGACTCGGGATGGCTGCAGATTTACTGCGAAGACAATCAAGAAGTCGCCGACACCGTGTTGATGTCGTATCGGTTGGCTGAAGATCATCGCGTGTTGTTACCGGCGATGGTTTGCCAGGATGCGTTTGTGCTCTCGCACACGATGATGCTGACCGACATTCCCGAGCAAGCGCAGGTCGATGAGTTCCTGCCCGACTTGGACTTGCCGCACGCAATCAAACACGCGCCGATCACGATGGGCGGCTTGGATTTCCCGCACGAAACCGAAAGCCACCGTCGCGATCATTACGAAGCCATGCAACATGTGCCGGCGGTGTACGCGGAGATGCAGGATGAATTTGAACGCATCTTCGGACGTCGGCCGGCCGATCGGGTAGTGCCTTACCGCATGGATGATGCCGACATCGTGTTGGTGTCGATGGGCACGACCGCTTCGACTTCACGCGTCGTGGTCGACGCCGCACGCGAACAAGGACTCAAAGTCGGATCTCTGCGCGTGCGCATGTTCCGGCCATTCCCCGAAGACCTGCTGCGAGAACACCTCAGCGGACGCGAACGCATTGCGGTGATGGACCGCGACGTCTGCCCGGGTTTGGGTGGAATTTTGTGGGGCGAAGTCCGCGGCGTGGTGCCGGATGGACTGATGCAGGGATACATGGTTGGCGTCGGCGGCGGCGATGTGCAGCCGAAGCACATTCAAGACGTGTTGGATGACTTGATGGCGCTCGATGCGCCTTGTACTCCGAAGATCATGGAGGTGGCATGATGAAAGAACAACCTCTGCTCTGTGGTTTAGCGCAAAGCACTGACGACCGTACCGAACCGATTTTGCGTTCGGGTAATTCCAACTGCGGTGGTTGCGGCATGTCGAATGGTTTGAACATGCTGAGCCGCGCCGCCGGTACGCAAAACGTGCAAGTAGTGATTCCGGCGTGTTGCGGAATCGTGACTGCGGGTGCCTATCCGTATTCCGCATTCGGCGCGCCGGTGGTGGCGTCGACCTTCGCGTCTTCGGCGGCGGTGGCGTCGGGCTTGTCACAAATCGCCAACATCAACGGCGACGATACGCGCGTGATTTGCTGGGCCGGCGATGGCGGAACTTACGACATCGGCATGGCGACTTTATCGGCGGCGGCCGAGCGCAATGAAGATGTGCTTTACATCTGCTACGACAACGAAATTTACGGCAACACCGGCGGTCAAAGGTCGTCGGCAACTCCGGCCGGTGCGTACACCACGACTACGCCGGCCGGCAAGGACATCGACAAAAAGGATGTCATGGGAATCATGGCGGCGCACCGCGTGCCGTATTGCGCAACCATTTCGCTCGCCGATCCCACCGACGGCCACCGCAAGATGCAGCGCGCGCTGAACACGCGCGGCTTCCGTTTCTTGCACCTACTTTCGCCGTGCCCGACCGGATGGAAGTCGGAGCCGGCCGAAGGCATCGACCTGGTGCGACTTGCAATTCGCAGCGGGCTGTACCCCATTTACGAAGTTGTGAATGGATTTGATTACACCATTAACGAAGACCCCGACCTCAGCCGCGAGGCGTTGGAGCAGTACTTCAAACTGCAAGGCCGCTTCCGCAAAGCCGCGATTGATCTGGATCAAATTCATGAAATGATCCAGCGCAACTGGGCCCGACTGAGGTTGCATGCCACTGAAAAGGTATGACCGAAAACCCGTCACCCGATCCCAATAAGAAAAAAGCCGACGCCCCCGCTAACACCGAGCAGTGCACCTGCGATGAGGTCCGGTGCCATCGCTTGGAGCGTGACTTGCCGGTGGATGAGCACTATGAATGCTCTTACTGCTTAGGCTCTAAGGAAGCGATCCAGCGCGGCGATCACAAGGAGTTTTGTGATTACCAGAAAGGGAAGGATCCGATTCACTTTGGATTCCCTGAGGACACGTCGCGTCACGAGCGCGGCTGAAGCTCGCTTTCTTTGGGAAGGCGATAAAGCAGGATGGAAATGATTCCTGCTTGGATGACGGATGCACCTTGTATCCACACCCAGGGGTACCAGTTCGCGTGGAATGCGTAAATCAGGAAAAGCGCTGCGACCCAAACGCCCCACATCACCAAGAACGGAAGCACTAATATCCCGAATTCGGGTGCCAGAGTTCGGACTCCGAGACAAGCGATGAGAAAGGCTTGAAAGTAGTAAAAGAAGCTCCAGTAGCCATCCTCGTATAGGTCCCAGTTCTCTTCGTAAATCTGCTCAGAAACGCGCGAATCGGAAATTAGCAGAATCGCGACCAGGGTTGATAAGGCGACAAGCCAAAGTGCGCCGGTAGAGAGCTGCCTTAGGTTCATCAGCAACCAGCTTAATTCAAGAAGCGCCGTAGCGGAACAGAATTTGCCGTGATCGACGTGGCGCGGCGGCAGCGCAAATACGCCTAATTTCGTCCGCTAGTAGAAACATGAACCTTTGGAACGCGTCCTTATCCGCCCTACTGTTGGCAGCTTGCCCTACTCAACTCATCGCTCAAGAAAACCCGGTCGACGTCGACGTGGTCACTCAATCGGAGTTAGTTGGGCAATACATTGATTATGGTGGTTGGTTTGCGCAACGGCTCTACCTCAATCCGGATGGCTGCTTTGCCGGACGCAATCGCGGTTGAGTCCACAACGTCTTGGAAAGTGGCCGTTGGCTGCTTCTCGGCACGCGAGTTTTTCTCATTGGCAACCCGTTCAGATCTTGGCCGAATATTTCGCACTACAGCCGCTTTCATGGCCTCAAGGTCAAGAGATTGAAGGGGGAATATTTTTTCGAAAGTCCACGCGGCCGAATCTTGGCACCCGACAGTTTGCGTTGGGAATTTTGGGAGCCGATGATCCCAACTGTAGGCGCAATGCCACCTAGCACTCCAACATTGCCGGTCGTGCCGCCGCTGCCAACTCCACCTCCACCTCCACCGTGGATTCAGCCAAGTCCTACCAATCCAGACCAAACGAAGTAGGATGTGGTGGCTTTGGTCAGTGTCCGCGCCCGCATTTTGAGAGTCTTCATCCGCGTCGTCGTTCGGCGACGGCACTGGGGCGACGGCGTCAAGTTGGTGAAGCGGGCGCGTCGGCTTTTTGGGTTGATGAAATGGGCGCGGCTGCCGGCCGGTAAGGGATTGGAGCTGCGAGCGTGGCGCTTGGATCACTTGACCGGCGACGACATTGGTTCGGCCGATTCGGATGTGGTCATGCTCTATTTACACGGCGGCGGATACGTCGGATGTTCGCCGGTGACGCATCGGCCGATCACGCAGACGTTGGCGAAGTTGATTCCGGCGCGTGTGATTGCACCGGATTATCGGCTGGCGCCGGAGCATCCTTTTCCGGCCGCGGTGGAAGACGCAGTTGCCACCTATCAATGGATTTTGGATCAAGGTGTTGCGCCGGAGCGCATTCGCGTCGCCGGTGATTCGGCGGGTGGTGGATTGACCCTTGCGTTGATGTTGAGGCTGAAGGAGCTGCAAAAACCGCTGCCGGCGAAGTTGTATTTACTGTCGCCGTGGACCGATCTGACCGGCAGTTGTGAATCGGTCTACACCAACGACGGCAAGTGCGCGATGTTCCGCGCCGACAACCTGGATGGATTTGCGCAGCATTACACGCCGCGGGAAAACCGAAGCAACCCGCTGGTGTCACCCTTGTTCGGCGACCTGACCGGTCTACCGCCGATGTTTATCCAGGTCGATGAATCCGAAGTGCTGCTCGACGACTCGCGTGTGCTGCATGAGAAAGCGCTGGAAGCCGGGGTCGACTCAACCATCGAAATTCACCAAGGTATGGTGCACGTGTGGCAGATTTACGTCGGCATGATTCCGGAAGCCAAGCAGTCGCTGCAAACGGCGGCCGCATTTTTGCGGTTATGATCGACGGCAATGATGTTCGCCGCATTCTTCCTTTTCCAAGTGGCAATGGCGCAGCTCGGTCAAACCGACGCCACTGAGCAATCGGCTGCTGCAAAGCCCCCAAACATCATCTTTTTCCTGACCGATGATCAGCGCAACGACACGCTGGGTTGCGCCGGACATCCCATATTGAAAACGCCGAACATCGACGGCTTGGCGGAGCGCGGTATGCGCTTTGCAAACATGTACGTCAGCCATTCAATTTGCTGGGTTAGCCGCACGACGATTTTGAATGGTATGACGGCGCGTTCCTTCGGCCGTGAAGATCGACCGGATTGGCCGCGGCTGGATACGCTGACGAATGTTTATCCGGCGTTATTGCGCAAAGCCGGCTATCGCACAGCGCATTATGGCAAGTTCCATGTGCGCACGCCGAAGGGCTTCGACGTCAAAAATGTCTTCGATGAATTCATCGCCATTTATCCGAATCCATTTATCAAAACTCTGGCAGATGGCAGCAAGCGTCATGAAACGGAAATCATCGCCGACCACGCGATCCGGTTTTTGAAAGAGCAAGCCGACGACCAACCTTTTGCCATCAACCTGTGGTTCAACGCCGCGCACGCCGAAGACAGTGATCACCGCCCCGGCATCGGCCATTACCCGTGGCCGAAGTCCGTCGACGGAATGTATGACGACCTAAAAATCCCGCCGCCGCGACTATCCGATCCAAAGATTTTTGAAAGCCAACCCGAATACTTAAAAAATTCCATTCATCGCGACCGCTTCCATTGGCGCTGGGACACAGCGGATAAGTACCAGCTCAACATGCGCGCTTACTTCCGCATGATCTCCGGTATCGACCACGCCATCGGCCGCGTACTTGCCGAACTTGAAGCACAAGGTCTCGCCGACAACACCATCATCGTGTACTCGGCCGACAACGGTTATTACATGGGCGATCGCGGATTCGCCGGCAAGTGGTCGCACTATGAAGAATCGCTACGCGTGCCGCTGATCATTCACGACCCGCGCAAAAACGCCGACGCCGCCCGCGGCAAAGTGTCGGATTATTGGATGATGAATTTGGATCTAGCTCCCACCTTTTTATCGTGGGCCGGCGTAGAAATCCCACGCCAATACCAGGGCCAAGACTTCAGCCACATCGTCAACGGCCGCATGCCGCGCACTTGGCGCATGGAAATGTATTTCGAACACCTCGCATTACGTCCCAATATTTCATGGGAAGGAATGCGCCATGGTCGCTACAAATACGCGCGCTATTTCGATCAAACCGAAAACAACGAATTCCTGCACGACGTTGCCGACGACCCGGATGAACTCATCAACCTAGTCGACGATCTCGAACACGCTGAAACCCTTGCCAAAATGCGCGCACGCACCGACGCACTGGTTGAGTATTTCGGCGGCCCATTGCCCAAAGCAAAGTAGGATGAATTCCATCCCCATGAAAATTCTCCTCCCCACCCTGACCGCTTGGTTGATCGCCCTCACTGCAACCGCCAACGCGCAAAACTTCAACCCAGACCCCGAAGGCCTAGCCGACCGCGTGCTCGTGGTCTACAACCTCAATTGGCCCGATGAAGACGGTGATGGCGTCGGCGATTCCGAACAGGTTGCACGCTATTACGCCGCCAGCCGACGCATTCCGTCGGCCAATGTATTGGGGTTAAGCTGCACCACGAGCTATTACTACAACGGGCAAACCGGCTGGGAGGCTTTTTGGGATGAAGTCGCCGTTCCCGTGCAGGATTACATTGAGTTGACCCTGGGATCACGAGAGGCGGTGAACGGAATTGTGCTGTGCTATGGCATGCCGTATCAAATCAACCCGCCGGGGTGGTCGCGGCGTGCGGTGGATACGACCTTGGTTGGGCTTTGGGACATGGGCGATCGCACAACGCCCAAATACGAAACCTACGGTCGGTACAACTCCTACCACGACCCGGCGCCGACGATCCACGATGACATGGAGCGTTTTGATCCCGTGACTTATCCGACCGGCGGCGAGACTTCCTATTTGGTTGCGCGCCTGGATGGCCAAGATGTCGAACATGCCATCGAGCTGGTTGAGTTCGCGCTTTACGGCGACGCTTACCTTTCGCCACTGCCTGGTTACTGGAACGGCTTTGCTTATGCCGACACTCGCTACGGTGCATATACTTGGGCCGAATTGGCGAGCTATCCATTCAACCACTGGGCATATGCCAACGCCGATAAGGACATGGCTTATGGACGCCAATGGATGGAGACGCCTGGCTTCACCTTGAAGTGGGAGCCCTACGGAACCGAGATTGGCGAGCCAGGCGCTTTGTTCGAAGATGGAAGTTCCGCTGAAACTGCACCGCGCGCGATGTTCTACGAAGGTTGGTACAACTACAACAAATACCAACCTGTCTTCGAGTGGTTGGTTGGCTCAGCTGCTTGCGATTTGAACTCCAATTCTATTGCTCGTATCCGCGACGAAAACCCGGGCACTTTTTTGGGCGAGTCGTTCAAGGTCGGACTGACCTGTGGCGTAGGCTGCATCGCTGAGCCGTACTTGAATGGTCATCCCTTCCCTGAAACCTTTCAGTATTACTTGTTAATGAAGGGTTACACCTTCGGTGAGGCGGCGCGCATTAGCGATCCGAAATTGGCATGGACCAACATGTATGTCGGCGACTTGCTCTACCAACCAATGCGGCTTCAAAAAGTTGCATTGCTAGACGACGTCGCGCCGACGCCCTGCGAAGTAATCGAAAACCCAGGTGTGAATCCCGGCGAACGCGAGTTCCGGACCTTCCTCAATGACATCGGTGGCTTGCCTGACGTCGGTGAATTAGTTCTGCATTACGGCAGCGACTCCACTTTCGGCTCCACCATTCCTGGTGACGACGCCCGCCCACGTTTGTTTCACCATGCGACCATCACTGGGTTGGGGGCGGATGAATTAATTCATTACCGTGCGGATTACATCGACCCGGCGGGGAATATCGGCGAGGGTATGGAATACATTTTTCATACCGGCCTTGATGCACAACCCGTGTTGGCGCGCGCCGTGTCGTCGGCGTTGAGCTACCCGGTGGGAACGGAATTTGAGATCGAACTAGTTTTCGGCGCGCAAGCCGGAGCCACTTCGCTGACTTCTTGGACCGCGAATGCAACCTCGGCAGCGATGGGCTGGAGCAACTTAAACCTTAAGCCTCATTTTGACGGCTTGGGGGCAACTTACTTTCAATCCAGCGGCGCAGAGCTGCGGTCGATTCGCATCACGGTTCCGGCGACATTGCCGGCAGGCAGTTACCAAATCGATGTTAGCGCGACGTCGGCATTGGGAGCCGACTCCGACAGCTTGATCATCGATTTGTACTAAGGAGCGGTGATACTTGGAGTGAGCAATCGCACCTTTGAAGCGTTAAAAGCCTACCGACAACGACATCGTCGGGTCTTCGCCATCGAGCATCAGCAAACTCAGGCTCCACACGTCGTGGTGGTAAGTCACCACTGGGTGGAGGTTCTCGCCGTCCCACATTAAGCGCGACGACCAGTGCTCGTGGAAACGCCAGTTGACGCCGGCCGGGACTTGCCACAGGTCGCCATCCGGCGCATAGCTCAGCGAAAGGTAGCCGCTGAAACCATTGCCGAAGCCTTGCGCGGTGGTCAGCGTGAACGCCGAGCCCGATGTCTTCGACGACGGCCATGCGCTGCTCTGACCAATTGCCAAAGCCGGATGCGAATCGGTCGCTTCAAAAATGCGGTAGTTCCAAACCGGATGCCAGCGATCACTGCGCGGCATGAACTCCACGCCTGCGCGGAACGATTCGCCAAACTGGCGCACCAAAGAAAACTCGGTCGGCGCGCGGTTACTTCCCTTCACCAACACCTGGCGGTAAGAGAAGCTCCACGGCTTCACCATCAAATCGCCTGCGCCCCAAACTGGAGCGCCTTCACCTGGTCAGCCCGGTCACATCGGAATGATCGGCGCGTATTCTTGCTTGAAATCGGAAGCCTTTTTTTCCTCTTGCGGCTCCGCATTGGTGGAGCCTGATTCACTATCGGGCTCCACCTCCTGGGCATTGGCCATCGAAGCCAGGGCCAGGATCGAAACGGGTAGGGCTTTCCGACGATTCATGGCTGGAGTCTAGCAACCATGAACCTATTCCTCACCCACTCATTCCAGCCATTATCGCCTCGACCTCACCTCGAGCGTCCTGAACCTCTTTGGTCAGCTTTGCAAGGCGCGTAGCAAGTTTCTTCTTTGCTGCCTCCGGCATCCCCTCCAGATTTGCCAGCAAACCATTGACCTTGGTCACGCTTTCGGTCAAAGAATTAGCAAGCTCGGCGGCTTTTTCCATTCTGACCTTACTTGCGTCCTTTTCAATGGCATCCGCTTCAGCATGCAATTCTTTGGTCAACATGATGACGTCTTGCTCACGCTCAGCGAAAGCATCTGCCAACAGGGACAAATCCGACAAAATCAAATCATTCGACAAGTCTCGTGCAATCTCATCCAACCGCAAGATGTCGGCGTTATTCGGTTTTGACTTGATAATGAAGGTCTTCAGCTTCTTGCGTAACGCCGTCCGCTTGGCCTTGTCAGTTTTCTTGCGCGCGCCATTTGCCTCTTTGATGAGCTTCTTTAGCTCGACGCTCCACGCTTTGTAACCCGTAAGTGTATTCCAGTTGCTCATAAGACTTTCAGTTGAGTGGCAATTTGAGTGATTTGTTGAGCTGCGAACATCAGATTCTCAAGGTTGAAATCAGCAAATGATTCCGCCTCAGCTGTCAGAGATTGGTGGGCTGCTGCCCATGCCAGAGACGCGGCAACCGAGCGGGTTAATAGCTCGCGCTTGAGGTCTCGCTCAGTTTCGATCCGATCTAATTTTGCCTGGTACTCCACCATCATTGGCTTGGCAGTAGCAAGCAATTGCAATTGATATTGCAGGCTGCGGCTAATTTCCTGGATTCTTTTCTCCTTGCCCGTCATGGCGGCATTCATCGCGGCATCCGAAAGACCGGGATCGATCGCCGCCGACATTTCAGCATTGAGGGCAAGACCTAATTGATCGATTTGGAAGCTAGCAGAATCGTGAATCCCTAAGTACTGGTTGTACTCGAAAGTCAAAGCGTTTTCCTGCAGCGCGAATTCCAAGTCAACCAAATCCTGAGCTGCTTTGAAATCCTCAACCAGGAATGAGGAAACCTGATTCACAATCGGCGCACTTCGCTTCAACGCCTTGGCAATCTTTTTCGTTGAGCGGATTCCCGATATCGCATTGCCGATGGTTTCCAATTGGCCGCTAGCATCCGAGATCGTCGAACCCAAATCAATTTGCGCGATCGATAACAGTTGTTCCAGCGAGTCGCCCAGAGCATTCGCCGCTTCACCGCCTTCGCCGCCGGCATTTTTCAGGTTTACCAGAGCATCGGAGTATTCCCCTAGCGCAGTTCCAAGGGCTTTGCGCAATTCCCAGCTGCGTGCAATCCGGCCATTCAGGTCGCGATAAGCACCGTCGCTTGTTAATTCCTCGCGAATACCGGGGAGGTCAGTCCAGCCATTCACATCCGCCAAGATGACGTCGGCAGATTGGTGGACGGATGTTTTTAGCTGCTGGGAGGTCGCATTGAAGATCTCGACGTTTGGCGATTGGCAGCTTGTAAAAAACGCAAGTCCAATGCCCGCCAGCATGAATCGTGGTGGCAGAAGTTTCTGTTTCATTTACCCGACTACACGAGATTTCGCCGGGCGAACTGCCAAAAATTCCTACCGACCTACTCGATTGCCGCAATCTCGGCCAGGCTGCAATTGAAATTCATCTCAACCATCGCGTCGGGTTTGTTGGCGATGCGCACATCTTTCCAAGGTAAAACCGCAGCTGGATTTTGGCCGTTCGAGTCACCGACGCACACGCCGACGTACAAATCCCAGTCATCGGTCTCCTCGTTTTTGATCATTCCGCCGCCTTCCAACTTACACAGCTTGAAATATCCATTTTCATCGGTTTGCGTCCTGCCAATTCCCCAGCGCGTAGCAAATCCACCATAAGCGCGCACCTGGACATTCGCCTGCGGCACGCCATGCACGTCGGTGACGCGACCGTGAATGCATGGACCTACATGTTCCTCCACCACCGGCGCGTGGCAGCTGGTCGCGAGAAGGATGAGAGCGGCAGTTAAGGAGACCTTCATGTTTAGATGACGACACCCGGCCGCGACTCTTGGCAGAGTTAAGATCCAATCCACGCTCGCAGCCGTATTGCTTTTGGGAGCGATTGCCCCTGCAATGAGTTCACCACAAGATTTCCCCGAGGTCCAGGGAAAGCGATTCGCCGATCGCTACCGAGCCGAGGTGTTGGTTTGACCGGAACTAGGCGTCGGCCTGACCTGCAATCATGACTTGGGCGACGCGGAAGCCGGCGAACACACAAAGCAAACCCAAGCCGTTATTCGCGAGTACGTTGCCCGCGGCTTGCATCCATTCGCCGTGGCGCAAATAGTTGCCGGCATCAAAAGCGAAGGTGGAGAAGGTCGTAAACGCGCCAAGAAAACCCAAGGTCAGCAACCAGCGCGTTTCTTCGCTCAACATGCGACCCTCCTCGACGATCAGCCACAGCAATCCGATCAAAAAACATCCGAGGCAATTCGCGACCAAAGTGCCGACCGGGAACGACCACCCAGTGACGTGCTGCAGCCCGCGGCTCAGCCCAACCCGCGCATAAGTGCCGGCGGCACCGGCCAATCCAAGGAGAAGTAAGGTTTTGCCCACGCCCCTATCCTATTGCCGATGCCATCCGCACGAGCACTCCTCCGCATCGGCGCAATATGCACCGCCGTCGCACCCGCTGCGCTATTGATCGCCCTGACCGCCGGCTTATCCGCCTGTGGCAGTGAATCCAGCACCACCACTGTTTCACTCTCGCCAACGCTTTCGCCCCATACCCGCGCTCTGAATTGGGGAGAGGGCCGCGAGCAACTCTTCAGCGAAATCCTCGAGTTCGAGGTCGGCGCTTGGCGCCAACCCAACTGGCCGAAGTCCTGGGGTGATTTCGGCGATGGCGAACTGCTGGCATCAGGTCGCGCTAAATACATCCAAAATTGCGCCGACTGCCACGGCTTGACCGGCCTCGGCGACGGCCCCCACGCCGGCGAACTTCAGCCTGCTCCGCGCGACTTCTCGCTGGGGGTTTTGAAGTACAAATCCACTCCAGGTACGCAGCAGCCGCTGGCATCGGACTTGCACAAATACCTCACGCGACCCTTGGCTGATCGCCCCACGAATAGCTGCCAAGGATTGATCGACGATCAGCAAGACCTGACCGAGTACATCGAATACCTGCTCATCCGCTATGCACTCGAGCGCACCGTCGCCAACGCGCTCAACCTACTTCCGGCATTCACCCAATCCACCGACGCCGTCGAGCAAGAAACGCAAATTCTCCAAGCCATGCAGCTGGCGTCGACGGCGATGGTCAATCAAATCCTCGAAGGCTCCGACGACACGGTCAATGCCGCCCCAGCCAACGGTGACGTCGACCGTGGCGGCGAACTTTACATCTCAGCTAAGGCCGCATGCGCCACCTGCCACGGGCACGATGGCGCCGGCAAAGGTCCGCAAACTTGGGAGCCGGCGCTAGGCGGCTGGGTGCTCAAAGATATGTGGGGCAAACCCGCTGTCCCAGGCGATTTCACTCGCCGACCATGGCGCAGCGGTGACACGGCAACCGACCTCGCGCGTAGTATTCGCGTCGGAATCGGCGGCACCCCGATGCCCGCGTATCAGAGCATTCTGAGCGAGGCTGAAATCGCCGATCTGGTGGCTTACATACTCACCTTGTCCGAGTAGCGCCCGCCCAAACCCAGCAAGCCCGCCGCATCCATGACCAACGCCCCCCGCTCCGTAACCGGCATCGTTTTCCTGACGGTGTTCCTCGATATCGTCGGCTTTTCGATCATCTTCCCACTGTTTCCGGAGATGCTCGATCACTACTTCGCCCAAGAAGGAACCGACAGTGCGTTAGGTCGATTGATCGCATGGTTGGAAAACTTCACCGGCGGCGACGGCAACGCGGTGCACACCTTGTTCGGTGGATTGCTCGGTTCGCTCTACGGCTTGCTGCAGTTCTTCTTCGCGCCGATTTGGGGCGGCCTGTCCGACCGCATCGGCCGACGTCCGACCTTGTTGTTCACGCTGGTTGGCACCGTGGCTTCGTACTTGCTGTGGGGCTTGGCCGGCAGCTTCTGGGTGCTGGTTGCCGCGCGTTTGTTTGGCGGTGCAATGGCCGGCAACATCTCGACCGCGTCGGCGGCGATTGCCGACACCACCGAAGCCAAAGACCGCGCCAAAGGTATGGGCATGGTGGGAATGGCGATCGGCTTGGGCTTCATTCTCGGCCCGGCATTGGGTGCGATTTTCGTCGGCATTCAGTTGCCGGTTGGGGAAGGCACCTTTGCCATCAACCCGTTCTCGGGCGCGGCGATGGCGTCGATGGTGCTGGCGATCCTTAACCTGCTGTGGGTCGCAAAACGCTTCCCGGAAACGCTGCCCGCCGATAAACGCGGCGAAGTCAGCAAGCGCAGTCGCAACCCATTCGCCGGTTTGCGCGAACTCGACATCGACGGACTTCCGCGCACCAACCTGCTGTACTTCCTTTACCTGACGGCATTCGCCGCAGTGGAATTCACGCTGACCTTCTTGGCATCTGAACGCCTGGGTTACGGCCACGGCGACTTGGCGATCATGTTCGTTTTCGTCGGCTTCATCATCGCCGGTATCCAAGGCGGTGCAGTGCGCAAGATGGCGCCCAAACACGGCGAACGCAAGCTCGCGCGCTTTGGGTTAATGCTGACGGTACCGGCATTCGCCATCATCGGCGCCGCCCATTCGACGCCAGTGCTCTACACCGGCCTCGCTTGCATGGCGGTCGGCAGTGCCTTCGTCATGCCGTGTTTGAGCGCACTGGTTTCGCGCTACTCCCCGGCCGAACGCCAAGGACTGGCCCTCGGCACCTTCCGCTCGATGGGTTCGCTCAGCCGCGCCGTCGGCCCTGTCATCGGCGCGACTCTGTATTGGAAGTTCGGCTCGGTTTCGCCGTACTGGATCGGCGCCGGTTTCTTGCCGGTCCCGATCGGCATGGCCATGACTTTGCCTGCCCCGCCACAGACGCAAGACGCCAAATAAATGAGTCGATTCCAAGTCCCAGTTTCTTAGTTGTTTTGGGCCAGTCAAATCGACCTAACGAAGTCTAAGTCCTCCTCACGTCCATTCAGCAGCCCTGGCGCTTGTTCGATGAGTTGGGCCCAAACTTCTGGATACATGGATGCCCAAGTTTCCAGAGGAGAACGCAATTCCTCTCGTGTGGAGCGACCATTCCGTGTTAGCGTAACATCCTTTCTGTAAATTCCCTCGTCCCTGCAACCGCCCTGTC
>CAYFOM010000062.1:0-14832 GCA_964344765.1 uncultured Planctomycetales bacterium
TTTTCCAAATATGTCGTTTGAATAGGCGTTGTTCCTTTACAACGGTTCGATTGTCTACATTTCTTTGTTTCATTCATCGCAACCTAAATGAGAATGAATTTGCTAATTGCTGGGATGGTGTGCGCTTTTGCAGCACTGACTCCGTCCTTAACTTCACAGGAATCCAAAATCGTAGAAGCTTGTAAGCAACGGGTTCAAGAATTGAACGCCGATGCAAATACCCCAACGTTTGCTTTCACTTACTTGTGTGATAAACGTCTTGCTGTGGTTTACCCACAAGGTCATGACTTAAAGTTGTTCTTGCCCACATTGGGCGGGGCGGCCACCAAAACCATTGCATTGGAAGATGCTTTTCAGCCGGTTTTCAATTGGTTGGATAGCGATTACATGCAGCCGACGTCGGCCCAGCCGGTCGAAGCGGCCGCGAAGAAAGAAGAAGTCATCGCACCCGAGTTGGTGCTGCTGATCGTCGATCATTTGGAGCATCGCGAGCACTTCAACATTCGCTATACCGACGGCGTTCTGCTCGACGACATGGTGATGCATTATTTGAAGCCGCTGGAGCATGAAGATTGCATCGGCGTTCCTTGTGCGCATCCGGGCTCTTGCGGCGGTACGACTACTTGCGCGTGGGAAATCCACGTGCCGCTTTGCGAGTTGGTCAACCGCGGCGCGGCCGAGCTGATGGAGCGTAAATACGGCGATTTGCCGCCGGCGCTGTTGGGCATGGCGGAAATCGTCGAGGTTGGCGTGACCGGTGGGCACTACGCGTATCGCCATTGGGGCGATCAACGCACCTTGCTGCCGCACAGCGAACGCGACGGCTATATGGATGAATTTGGCGACATCTTGAAGCAGCGGTACGCCAAGAAGAAGCAGCGTCGGCCTTATTTGGTGGACTTGCTGCAGTGGCAAGGCGGGCACTTCAGCCCGGAAAAATATGCCGCCAGCTGGGGATTGGGGCAGACTTTGCTGGCTCACCTGAAAACGTCGGGCAAGGGCAAGAATCAGCGCACTTTGGGAGACTTACTGCAGGAGGTCGGCGAGTTGGAGGATGCGTCGGCTGAGCAAATGTTGGAAGTGATCTTGGAGTTCGATCCGAAGTTCGAATCCACCTTCCGCAAAAAAATCTCGTCGAAATATCGCAAAGATTTGAGCCGTTTGTTGTTCGACTGAGTCCAACTGAATCCAGTTTATGGCACGGGTGCATTCATCAGGATGCACCCGTTTTTTTGCGTTGCGATAGGGGATTAGGCGGATTGGGCGGCGCGGAGTGCATCTTGCAGAATGCAGTGGAGGGGTGTTTCAATCTAAGTCAATTTGCGCTTATTCCCCTGTAAATGGCTTGAGATAAAGGGTTTATAGGAAAACCGACTATTCGGTATGGGGTGGCACACGCCTTGCTTTACGCGCATTGGAGGCACATTCCTTGCGCAAACTGATTTCCCCCTTGATTCCCTTGCTCCTGCTCTGCCCGACTGGCGGAGCCCAAGAGCCGGACGCCGAGACGTTCTACAAGAGCTTCTGTGTGGCCTGTCACAACATCGGCGCTCCAGGCGCAATCGGCCCTGACCTTGCCGGTGTGACCGACCGCCAATCCCGCGAATGGTTGGTCAACTTCATGGTCGATCCAACCGGTGTGATCGCCAGCGGCGACCCTTACGCGCTGGAGCTACTGGCGGCATACAACAACGTGCCGATGGCTCCCATTCCGGGCTTGGACCAGGCCATGGCCAACGCGCTGCTCGATTACATCGATTCGCAGACTGGCAAGGAGCCGGCTCCCACTCCGGTGGTCGAGACCGAGCCTTTCACTGCTGAAGAAATTCAGAGCGGCCGCGATTACTTCACCGGCGCCGCTGGCTTGGAAAACGGAGCTCCCGCCTGTTCGGCCTGCCACACCACCGCCAGCATCGGCGCGTGGGGGGGCGGGCGTTTGGGTCCGGACCTGACTCATGCCTACCAACGCATCGGCGGACGTCCGCAGTTGCAGGCTTGGTTGAGCATGCCGGCGTCGGCAGTGATGACGCCGATCTTCGTGAATCACCGCCTAACCAAAGACGAGATTCGCGACCTGACCGCATTCATGGAAGCCGAGCATCAAGGCGGTGAGGACGAAGCGCCTCCCGTCACCGCTTCCTTCACTCTGGCCGGCTTGATTGTCGCCGGATTGCTACTCGCATTGTTCGGCGTGCTTTGGAAGAACCGCTATCGCGCCACCCGCATCCCCATGGTTGAAAAAGCCAAACGATGAACACTGATAACTCCCTTCCTTGGATCCAAGATTCCGCCGAACCTGAAACGCGGGCTTGGGAAGAGTTCTACCGCAACCGTTGGCAGCATGACAAAGTCGTGCGCTCGACTCATGGTGTGAACTGCACCGGTTCTTGCTCGTGGGAAATCCACGTCAAAGACGGCATCGTTACCTGGGAACTCCAGGCTACGGATTACCCGAAGATCGACAAGACGGTTCCGCCGCACGAACCTCGCGGTTGCCAGCGCGGCATTTCTTATTCGTGGTACTTGTACAGCCCGTTGCGGGTCAAGTACCCCTACGTGCGCGGTGCTTTGCTCGACTTCTGGCGTTCGGCAAAGACGGCTGCCAATGGTGACCCGGTTGCCGCTTGGGCTTCGATCCAAGCGGATCCGGAGAAACGCGCGCGTTATCAGCGGGCTCGCGGCAAGGGCGGCTTCCGTCGCACCTCGTGGGATACGGCGAAGGAAATCATCGCTGCGTCGCAGGTGCACACGATTAAGGAATACGGCCCGGACCGCATCGCTGGTTTCTCGCCGATTCCGGCTATGTCGCAAGTCAGCTACGCGGCAGGTGCTCGCATGCTGCAGTTGATGGGCGGTTTGTCGCTGTCCTTCTATGACTGGTACTGCGACCTTCCATGCGCGTCGCCCGAGACTTGGGGCGAGCAGACCGACGTCAACGAATCGGCCGACTGGTATCACGCCAAGATGCTGGCGGTCATGGGTTCGAACCTGAACATGACGCGTACGCCGGACGTGCACTTCGCTGCCGAGGCGCGCCATAACGGTTCGAAGATGGTCGTGTTCTCGCCCGACTTCAACCAGGTCGCGAAGTACGCGGATGAATGGGTATCGCTGAACGCCGGCCAGGATGGTGCTTGGTGGATGGCGGTGAACCATGTGATTCTCAAGGAATTCCACCACGAGAAGCAAACGCCGTACTTTATTGATTACTGCAAGAAGTACACCGATTCTCCTTACTTGGTGGAATTGACTGAACAGGATGGTTCCTGGGAAGCGGGGCAAATGCTGCGCGCCGGTCGCTTGGCCGAATACTCGGATGAGGAGCATGGAGAGTGGAAATTCCTCCAGTGGGATGCCGGCGATGACAAACCGAAGATGCCGATGGGTGCCTCCGGTCACCGCTGGGCCGAGAAAAAGGGTCAGTGGAACTTGTTGCAACAAGACGGTAAGGACGGCTCTGGTATCGACCCTGAATTGACCTTCTTGGAGGTGTGCGATGGCGTCAAACAGGTGCGCTTCGATGACTTCGCAGAGGGCGAATCCAAAATGCGCGGCGTGCCGGTACGCACCGTGCAAACCGCCGAAGGCCCGGTGACCGTCGCTACGGTTTATGACCTGCTGATGGCGCAATACGGCGTCAGCCGCGGCTTGGATGGCGACTACCCGAACAGCTATGACGATGATGCCGTCTACACTCCTGCCTGGGGTGAGCGCTACTGCGGAATCGATCGCTCCAACATCATCAAGTTCGCTCGCGAATGGGCTTCGACTGCTGAGCACACCAATGGTAAGTGTACGGTGATCATTGGTGCAGGTATCAACCACTGGTACCACGGCAACTTGATGTACCGCGCAGCGATTAACGCACTGATGTTCTGCGGATGTGTGGGTGTGAACGGCGGTGGATTGGCTCACTACGTCGGCCAAGAGAAACTGGCACCAGGTGAGCCTTGGGGCAACATTGCGTTCGCCAAGGATTGGGTCCCTGCAGTTCGCCTGCAGAATGCTCCATCGTGGCACTACGTCAACACCGACCAGTGGCGCTACGAAAAGAGCTTCCGTGATTATCACACGGTGCCGCCGAACCAACCTGAAGGCAGCATTGCCGAGGGTCACACCATGGACGTGCAAGTGCGCGCGGTCAAGAACGGCTGGATGCCCTTCTACCCGCAGTTTGACCGCAGTCCGATTAAGGTTGCCGAAGACGCACGCGCAGCTGGTGCCATGGATGAAGCGGGCATCGTGAACTACGTTGTCGACCAGCTGAAGAGTAAAGACCTTAAGTTTGCCGTCGAGAAGCCCGACCACGCCGAATGCTGGCCACGCGTTTGGTTCATCTGGCGGGGCAACGCGTTGATGAGCTCTGCGAAGGGTCACGAGTACTTCTTGGATCACTACCTCGGTACTCACAACAACAAGATCGCCGACGAGATTGCCGAGGGCAGTGTGAAGGCGGTTGAGTTCTTGAAGACCGCGCCGACCGGCAAGATGGACTTGGTTGTCGACTTGAACTTCCGCATGGATACGTCGGCGCTGTACTCGGACATCGTTCTGCCGGCCGCCACTTGGTACGAGAAGGACGATCTGAACACCACCGACATGCACGCCTATGTGCACCCACTGTCGGAAGCCGTTCCGCCGTGCTGGGAATCAAAGTCCGACTGGGACATTTTCGGCGAAATCGCCAAAGAGTTCGCCAAGTTGGCAGAGACGCATCTTCCGGCTGAGGTCGAAGACGTCGTCGCCTCGCCACTGGCACACGACTCACCTGCAGAGATCGCGCAGCCTCAAATGCTCGATTGGGATAAGGGGCAATGTGAAGCCGTACCTGGCAAAACTATGCCTGGCTTGAAGGTGGTCAAACGCGACTACAAGAACTTGTACGGAAAGTACATCGCCTACGGACCCCTTGCTCGTGAAAACGGTATCGGTGCCCACGGTACTCATTACCACATCGACGATTTCTATGACGAAATGGTCGAGCATGGTCGGACTACCGAATTTGAGGGCAAGAAGTACCCGTCGCTGTTAACCGGCAAAGATGCCTGCGATGCCATTCTCAACCTTGCTTCGGTAACCAACGGTGAACTCGCTTACCGCTCCTACAAGAACATGGAGGAGAAGATTGGCTTGCCGTTGGCTGATGAGTTGGCGGGCAAAACGCGCTCGGTGCGCATGTCTTTCGAGGACATTCAAGCGCAACCGCGGCGTCAGCACAACTCGCCGATGTGGTCGGCCAAGATCAATGATGGCCGCACCTACTCGCCGTTTAGCTACAACGTCGAACACATGGTGCCTTGGCGTACCCTAACGGGTCGTCAGCACTTCTACTTGGATCACCCCGGCTACATTCAGTTCGGTGAGCACGTGCCGACCTACAAGCCCAAGCCGTTGCCGGTGCAATACTCCGACATGCGTATGTCGGATGACAGCGGCATCGAAAAGGGCGACACGCTGTGCTTGAACTACTTGACGCCGCACGGCAAGTGGCACATCCACTCGACCTACGGCGACAACCATCGCATGACGACGTTGTCGCGAGGTGTGGAGCCGTTCTGGATGAACGATAAGGAAGCCGAATCGATCGGCATTAACGATAACGACTGGGTAGAGGTGCACAACGACCACGGTGTCGTTGTCACTCGCGCGGCGGTTAGTGCGCGAATTCCGAAGGGGATTTGCATCATCTACCACTCGCCGGAACGGACTTACTCCGTGCCCAAATCGCCGTTGCGCGGCAAGCGTCGCGCAGGTGGCCACAACAGTCTGACTCGAACCAGACTGAAACCGAACCTGCTTGTCGGTGGCTACGGACAGTTCACGTACCACTTTAACTACTGGGGACCGATTGGGTGTAACCGTGACACCCACGTCTTGGTCCGCAAACTTCCCAAACTCATCTGGTAGGCAAAGGAGGGAACATAAATGGACGTCCGCTCACAAGTTTCGATGCTGTTCCACATGGACAAGTGCATCGGTTGCCACACCTGCAGCATTGCTTGCAAAAACATTTGGACCGACCGCAAAGGTACGGAGTACATGTGGTGGAACAACGTGGAGACGAAGCCGGGAACCGGTTATCCGACGCGTTGGGAAGACCAGGTGAACTACAAAGGTGGTTGGCACATGGTCGACGGCAAGTTGGAACTGCGTTCCACCAGCCGTAGCAAGATCATTCCGAACATCTTCCACAACCCGTCCATGCCGACCATGGACGATTACTACGAGCCGTGGACTTATAAGTACTCGGATCTGTTCGACGCGCCGGAGGGTGATGATCAGCCGACGGCGATGCCGATCTCGATGGTCACCGGTGAGTACATCGACGTAGAGTCCGGCCCGAACTGGGATGATGACTTCGGTGGTTCGCCGGTTTACGCCGAGAACGATCCGAACCTCGAAGGTCTGACGCCGGAGTTGCGCCAGCAGATGTTCGAGATCGAGCGCTTGGCCTTCTTCTACCTGCCGCGCATGTGCAACCATTGCCTTAACCCGGCATGTGTTGCTTCGTGCCCGTCGGGTGCGCTGTACAAGCGCGGCGAAGACGGTGTGGTGCTGGTCAACCAAAAGCGGTGTCGCGCCTGGCGCTCATGCGTGCCGGCTTGCCCGTACAAGAAGGTTTACTTCAACTGGTCGACCGGTAAGTCGGAGAAGTGCATTTTGTGCTACCCGCGCCTTGAGACCTCGAAGCCGCCGGCTTGCCACCACTCTTGCGTCGGCCGCATTCGTTACTTAGGCAACGTGCTCTACGATGCATCGCGCATCGAAGAGATGGCTAGCTGCCCGCCGGAACAACTGGTGATGAAGCAGCGCGAGTTGATTCTCGATCCGAACGATCCGGAGGTCATCGAAGCGGCGAAGAAGAACGGCATTCCGGATGACGTCATCGTCTCGGCGCAAAATTCGCCGACTTACCGCTTTGTCATGGACTGGGGATTGGGGCTGCCGTTGCATCCGGAGTTCCGCACTTTGCCGATGCTGTTCTACGTGCCGCCGCTATCTCCGGTCCTTTCTTCGCGCAACGGCGACGCCACCCGCAACAACGGCGACGACCTGCTGCACGAAGTCGACGAAGCACGCGTGCCGATGCAGTACCTGGCCAACATCTTTGGCGCCGGTCACATCGAACCGGTTCGTTACGCGCTGCGCAAGCAATACGCGGTGCGGATGTGGCGCCGTCACAAGACGGTGGGGGATGTGGACGAGGCAACTGCCAAGGCCGCTCTCATCGAAGCCGATTGCTCGGTGGAGCAAGCCGAGGACATCTACAAGCTGACTTCTTTGGCGAAGTACGAAGAGCGTTTCATCATCCCGCCGACTCATCGCGAGCAAGCGATGGAGCTGCTGCATGATCCGATGGAGCGCAAGCAATCCACTGGTTTCGGCTTCAGTGAAGCCCCATTGCGAGTTTAAGCATGGCCATTAACCAAAGCATTTACGGCCCGCTGTCGCGGCTGCTGGACTACCCCAAGGCTGGCTTCTGTGAAGCCGCCGAAGAGTGGGTAGCCCAGATCCGCGCCGAGTGCCCGGCCGCCGGTGAGGTGTTGGAGCCGTTCCAGGCTTACATCGCCGAGCACACCGCCGAGGAAATGGAGGAGCTGTACTGCGTGACCTTCGACAACAGCCAAACCGCTGCGTTGGAACTTGGTTGGCACGTTTACGGCGAAACCTACGACCGCGGCAACTTCCTCGTTGCAATGCGCGAGATGTTGCGCGAGCACGACATCCCTGAGAAGTCGGAATTGCCCGACCACCTGAGCTTGGTGTTGCAGGCGACCAGCCTGATCGATGAAGACAAAGCTCTGAAGCTCTCCGCCAACGTCATTAAGCCGGCGGTGCGCAAGATCTTGGTCAGCCTAGCCGCCGACCAAAACCCCTATGAACCGGTGTTGGATGCAGTGCTGCACATGATCCGTCACCACGCTCAGCAGTCCTACAACCACACAAAATAATGGCCGACACTCTTTTCTTCGTTGTTCTGCCTTACGTTGCACTGGTTCTGTTCTTCCTCGTCGGCTTCATTCGTTACCGCCGGCGTCCGTTCACAGTTACCAGCTTGTCGTCGCAGTTCCTAGACAACCGCAAGCACTTCTGGAGCACGGTTCCGTTCCACTACGGGCTGATTGGGGTGTTGCTCATTCACTTGGCCGGGCTGTTCATTCCTGACACTTTGCTGGCCTGGAATACCTCGGTTGTGCGCTTGGTCTTCCTTGAAGTGACCGGCTTGGCGCTGGGCATCATGTCGTTGATCGGCCTGGTCAACGCAATGGCGCGCCGTGTGCAGAGCTCGCGCTTATGGGTGATCACCAACGCCACGGATTGGGTACTGCTGGTGCTCCTGCTGATCCAAATCGTGCTTGGCATTCTGGTCGCGATTTACAACGGCTGGGGCAGCTCGTGGTTCGCCACCAATGCTTCGCCGTGGTTGTGGTCTCTGTTCACACTGAGCCCCGACCTTAGCTATGTCGCCGGCATGCCGCTGTTGGTCA
Organism: uncultured Planctomycetales bacterium; assembly: GCA_964344765.1. GTDB lineage: Bacteria > Planctomycetota > UBA1135 > UBA1135 > UBA1135 > JACNIZ01. The sequence goes on from CAYFOM010000062.1 coordinate 8,490, forward strand.
AGCTGCACATCATCAACGCGTGGTTGCTGATTGGCTTCTTCCCCTTCACGCGACTGATTCACGTCATCGTCATTCCGAACCCGTACCTGTGGCGCAAGACGCAGGTCGTTCTGTGGAACCGCGACCGCAAGCGCGTTCGCATTCGTGACTAATTCTTAACCGGGCGAGCGGGGGGCCACTTTCCTCCCGCTCAGCCACCACATCTCAAGCCGTTCAGGCGCCCGCTACGCCACCAATCACCCCTCCCTCGCATTCGGAATGGAGTTCCGCGATGTCTGCTAGTAGCAAAGAGTTCAACCCACTGCAGTTCTTGTCATTCAAAGGTCCATATCGGATCTTGCATATGACGTGGTTTGCGTTTTTCCTGACGTTTATGTGTTGGTTCAACATGGCACCGCTTGCTGCCGCCATGAAGGAGGACCTGAACTTAACTGACGGTGATCTCAAGGTGCTGATGATTTGTAACGTTGCGCTGACCATCCCGGCGCGCATCATCATTGGTATGTTGTTGGATAAGTTTGGCCCGCGAAAAGTCTTCTCCGGCCTACTGATTGTGATGTCCATTCCGTGTTTCATCTTTGCGATGTCTGACACGATGATTCAGTTGGTCATCACCCGCCTGTTGCTCGGTGTAATCGGCGCAGGCTTCGTCATCGGCATTCGCATGGTCGCAGAATGGTTCCCGCCCAAAGATGTGGGCGAGGCCGAAGGCATCTATGGTGGCTTCGGTAACTTTGGCTCGGCAGCATCGGCATTTACCCTGCCGACGATCGCCATTTTCTTGGGCTCGTTGTTCGGTGGAGATGAAAGCTGGCGTTACGCCATTGCCATTACCGGTGCGACCTGCTTGATCTACGGTTTTATTTACTACGCCAGCGTTACCGATACACCTCCTGGAAAGACTTACCACAAGCCGAAGCGCGCAGGTGCGATGGAAGTCACATCGATGGCTTCCCTATATGGCTTGATTTTTATGCAGGTCCCGATGATCTTTGCGTTGGGCTTGCTGGTTTGGAAGCTTCACAACTTTGAATTCCTGCCAACACAAGGCGCGCACATCGGCTATGGCGTCTTGATCAGCATTTTGATCTTCCAGGCCTATAGGGCTTGGACCATCAATGTTCCGCACATCCGTGAAGGATACGCCGAGGACGACAAGTGGGAGTTCCGCCAAGTCGCCATTCTCGACCTGGCGTACTTCGTGACCTTTGGCTCCGAATTAGCGGTCGTTTCGATGCTGCCGTTGTTCTTCAAGAACACCTTTGATCTGACCCTCGCCCAGGCAGGCATGATCGCCGCTTCGTTCGCTTTCATGAACTTGTTCGCTCGCCCGATGGGTGGATTCCTATCCGATAAGTTGGGCTCGCGTCGCAAGACGCTGACATTCTTGCTTGCTGGTTTGGCCATCGGCTACTTCTTGATGAGTAACATCAACAGCTCATGGCCGATCCCATTGGCAATTGCTGCAACCATGTGCTGCTCGTTCTTCGTGCAGGCTGGTGAAGGTGCAGTGTTTGCCGTCGTGCCTTTGGTGAAGAAGCGCGTAACGGGTCAAATCGCCGGCATGGTCGGCGCTTACGGAAACGTCGGTGCGGTTTGCTTGCTGACCGTGTTCAGCTTTGTCACGCCGCCGACCTTCTTCCTCACCATCAGCGGTTGCGCCATCGTGTGCATGATCGCATCCCTGGCGTTGAAAGAGCCGAAGGGTTCCTTCGCCGACGCCCACCATGACGAAGCGGATCTCTCTGATCCCGCTGCAACCGGAGTCACCGGATGAGTACCCTCGAGAAGTGGGATGTCGAAGACCAGGCATTCTGGGAATCCACCGGCAAAAAAATAGCCAACCGGAATCTCTGGATTTCGATCCCCAGCTTGCTGTGCGGCTTTGCCGTGTGGCTGATGTGGGGCATCATTACGGTGCAAATGAAAAACCTGGGCTTTACCTTCGGCAAGTCGCCGGAGGAAGCCATGGGCTTGCTGTTCATGCTGCCGGCAATCGCTGGTTTGACCGGCGCCACGCTGCGCATCCCCAGCACCTTCTTCATACGCCTCGCGGGTGGTCGTAACACCATCTTCTTCACGACGGCGTTGTTGATGATTCCCGCGCTCGGCGCGGCATTTGCGTTGCAAGACCCAGAAACGCCCTTCACGATCTTTATGGCGCTGGCATTCCTGTCGGGCATTGGCGGTGGCAACTTCGCCTCATCGATGTCCAACATCAGCTTCTTCTACCCGAAGAAAGTTCAAGGTTACGCGCTAGGTATGAACGCCGGCTTGGGTAACTTCGGCGTGACGACGATGCAGATCTTGATCCCGCTGTGCATGACCGCCGCCATCGTCGGTCCGTTCAGTGGCGACCCGGAACAGCTGACGTCAACTAGCGGCACTATCTTCAAGCGCATTGAAGCCGGCTCGGACACCTACTTGTCCAGCGCCGGCTGGGTTTGGATGTACTGGCTGATCCCATTAGCATTCCTCGGCTGGTTCAAGCTCAACAACATCAAGACCGAAGCGGTTACTCCCGGCCTGAAGTCACCATTGGTTTCCTTCGGTCGAATCACCTGGCTGTTGCTGATCGGCCTTGCCACAGCCGCCGCTGGCCTCTACTTCATCTTGACTTACATCTCGATGACCTGGGTGAAGTGGATCGTGCTGCCATGTGTTATTGCCGCCACCGTCATTTTGATGAAGGCTTTGTCGCCGGGCGAAATCAAGGGCAACCTGGATCGCCAGTACAAGATTTTCAACAACAAGCACACGTGGGTGATGACCATCATCTACACGATGACCTTTGGTTCGTTCATCGGCTTCTCGGCCGCAGTAGGACTTGCCATTAAGTTCATCTTTGGCGTGATGCACTACGAAGTCGAAGGACTGACGGAAATCCTGGCGGCCGGTCAGGGTGTCTTCGCCGACCCGGCCGTGGTGGCCGCCGCGCAAAAGGCGCTAACCACTGCAACAGCCAATGGCGACACTTGGATCCACATCAACAACCCGAATGGTCCGGCAACCTTCATGTATGTTTGGGTGGGCGCATTCGTCGGCGCGTTGATTCGACCGATTGGCGGAATGATTTCCGACAAGGTTGGCGGCGCCATCGTGACTCAAGTGGTGGCGGTAATCATGACGCTTTCGGCTGTCGGTGTGGGTTACTACTCGTCGCTTGCATACCAGTCGAATTCGCCGGAAGAGTTCTTCATGCCCTTCTTTGTGTTGATCGTAATCCTGTTTGGAGCGACCGGTGTTGGAAATGGCTCAACCTTCCGTACCATCTCGATGGTCTTCAACGCTGAGCAGGCTGGTCCGGTCCTTGGTTGGACTTCGGCGGTCGCGGCTTACGGCGCCTTCTTGGTGCCCAAGCTGATCGGTGAGCAGATGAAGGCGGGTGCGCCGGAAATCGCAATGTACGGCTTGGCGGTGTTCTACGCCATCTGCGCCGTACTGAATTGGTGGTACTACCTCGGTCCCAAGGCTGACTTTAAGAACCCCTGATTCAACTAGAGTGCCGGGGTTTCGGCCCTGTTGCACGTATGCGTGTGCCCTCGGCGGGGCTTTGGTCTCGTCGGGGGTTTTTTGTTTGTGGAGTGTTTTGGGGGACGGTTTCGGCGACGAAGAGTACGCAGGGCGTACTAAAGTCGCCGAAACCGTCCCCCAAAACACTTCATATACCGGAGACCTACGCGACCAAATCTGCCCTTCGTGGAAATAGATTGAATGGGTGGAGTGGGTGAATGAGAGTGGGAAGGGGGTGTTAGGATCTTTGGATGAAGTGGCGGAAGGTATTGGGTTGGGTTTTGGTTTTGGCGCTGTTTGTTGGTGGGTGGAAGGGGATTTCGATTTATCGGGGGTTATTGAAGTTGGGGTTGCCCCAGCATGGTGGGGAGGTTCCGCTTGTTGGGTTGATGGGGGATGTTGAGGTTCAGTTTGATGAGTGGGGAGTGCCTTATTTGTCGGCGGCGAGTTTGGAGGATTTGGTGCGGGCGATGGGTTGGGTGCATGCCAATGATCGTTTTGCGCAGATGGAATTGAATCGGCGGGTGGCGTCGGGTCGCTTGGCGGAGGTGATTGGCGAGGCTGGATTGGAGATGGATCGCACCATGATTGAGTTGCAGGTGCGGTCGATTGCGGAAGGTGCAGTGGCTGGAATGCGTCCGGATTCTTTGGAGTTGTTGAAGGTTTATGCGGATGGGGTGAATGCTTGGTTGCAGCAGCGCGGTGAGGATTTGCAGCCTTTGTTTCAGTTGACTGGTTTGGAGCCGGAGCCTTGGACGCCGACGGATTCCATGTGCGTGCCGGCGATGTTGGCGGTGAGTTTGTCGTTTATTAATAAGCGGGTGGAGGAAGAGCGTTATTTGGTGTTGCGGGAGTTGGGCGCCGATGCGGCGTTGGATTGGGTCGGTGAGGATGTGCCGATTCCGGATGGTTTGTTGGAGCTTCCTTATGAACCGTTATGGGAGGAAGGAAGGGAGGATCCACCTGCAGTTCCGAGTGGCAGCAACAATTGGGCGGTATCGGGAGCGTTGACGGAGCATGGATCGGCGCTGGTCGCGAATGATCCGCACTTGGGTTTGCGGCTGCCGTCGATTTGGTATCAGGTGCATTTGCGCTGCCCACAGTTGGAAGTTGCCGGCATGAGCATCGCAGGTGTGCCGGGCGTGGTGCTCGGGCACAATCAGCATTTGGCTTGGGCGTTCACCAACGTGATGATGGATGATCACGACTTGCTGTTCGAGCAAATCAGCGGCGACGGCGCGCAGGTGCTGCGTGGCGATCAATGGGTGAACTTGTTTGAAAAGCGCAATGTCATCAAAGTCAAAGGCGAAGCCGACGTCGAGCTGACGACTTTCTCTACCGAGCTCGGTCCCATGCTCCCGGCTGATCCGGAAAGCGGATTGCCGCCGCGGACGTTGCTTTGGTCGGCGTATCACCTCAGCGATCCGCTGACGCCATTTTTGAATTTGGCGCGGGCAAAAACAATCGAGCAAGCCATTACTGCAGCGGGACAGTACCAAGCGCCGGCGCAAAACATCGTCATCGGCCATACCGACGGCACCGTTGCATGGACTTTGTTCGGACGTCCACCGGCGCGGCCGCGGGAAATGGGGCGCTTGCCGTCGCCGGCTTGGGATTCCACTTATTACTGGGATGGATTGGCCGATGCCGACGCCAATCCGCGCATCCTTCCTGGTGAGCGCGACACCATCATTACTGCGAACGCGTTGATGGAGGGTAAAGGCGAAACCTTGCAGGCTGATTACGACACTCCGTTCCGCGCCAAACGCATCGCCGAGTTATTGGAGGAGGGTCCCGAATTGGCCGATTCGAATGGCGAGTCACCGAAGTGGACTCCCTCGACTTTGGCTGCACCGCAGAACGATGTGCAAGACGCCTACGCATTGCACTTGCTTTCGGTCCTACCTGCGGAACTAGGCAACTCCACCGCCGACCGACTGCTGAGCAAACTACGCGAATGGGACGGCGTCAACCGTGTCGAAGGGCGAGCGGCGTTCTTCTGGTTGTTCGAACGCCAGCTCTTCCAACACATCTTCGGCGATGAGTTGAAGCACCATCACATCCCGATGCCATGGACCTTCCTGCAGCGACAAAAAATGCTGCGCGTACTCAACGGTGAAGCCAAACATAACTGGATCGACGACATCACTACGCCCGACCAAAAAGAAAGCCTCGCCGACATCATCCGCGCCGCCCTCACTGCGGCATTCAACGAAGGCTTAGATCAATTCGGCGAAGATATCGATCAATGGGCCTACGGTCGCGACCTCCACCATTGGACTCTGCCGCACCATCTCGACGCGGTTCCCATCCTCGGCGGTCAATTCACCCGCGGCCCATTCGCCATCGCCGGTTCACCGACTTCGGTCAACGCAATGGGCGGCGCAACCTCCGATTGGAAAAAGGTCGTCTGGGGCCCATCCATGCGCGTCGTCTGGGACACCGGCAACTGGGACAACTCCCGCGCCGTCCTGCCCGGCGGCCAAAGCGGCCATTTCAACCATCCCAACTACGACGACCAACTCCCGCTTTACCTAGAAGGCAAAACGCGCGCAGTGCCCTGGAGCCCACGCGCGATTGATGCTGCCGCAGTCACGGTTATATTTCTCAAGAGAAAAATGGAAAGTTAAATGACTTTTGGTATTGGTTTTACTCTTGAGGGGATGTACTATGAACTTATGAACTTAACTCGTCTTTTAATAGCTACGTTGCTTTCCATACCATTAGGATTTAGTGTGGCAGCAAGCATTCCTGATTTTGTCACCAATTGCCTATGAGAGGTGGTCCGAGAAAACGGAGCCAGTCCAAAGCCTGAATTAGTTTATCCTTT
>CAYFOM010000063.1:0-12084 GCA_964344765.1 uncultured Planctomycetales bacterium
TGGAAGGCATTTGATGAGTCTGCTGCTTTTTACAGAAAAGATGTTGCTTGATCCGTGATTTTTGCCGATAAAGAATTGGCATCCTCCCCAGTCGGACCGCCCTCCGAGGAAAAATCATGATTCGCAACCTGCTCCTTTCGGCCCTCTTGCTGCTGCCGGCCTGCTCCAGCGCAGTCGCCCCTGATGAAACCTTCGAAGCCCAAGAGGTCGCCTGGAACGACGGCGACCTGGAAACCTTCGTCGAGATCGGCTACGACGACTCCGATTCGACGACCTTCTTCTCGGGCGACACTCGACTGGATGGCTTCGACGCGATCCTTTCGCACTTCAAGAAGAGTTATCGCAAAGGCGGCAAGGAGATGGGCGAACTCAGCTACTCCGATATCGATGTCGAGATGCTCGGCGAAGATCACGCGTTGGTGCGCGGACGCTGGCGCTTGATTCTGTCAGGCGGCGTTTGGATTGGCGGCTGGTTCACCGCAGTGATGATTGAAGGCGGCGACGGCTGGCGCATTATCCACGATCACACCAGCACTCCGCAGGACTAACCTCGCCAGTTGCTGCCGAATAGCGCCCGAATCTAGCGGCGGCGCGAACCCAGCCAAGCCGGAATCGAGGCGGCGCAAAATGCAGGTACCAACTCATAAAGCGCGCCCTTGAGAACCGGTGTGAAATACCAAACCAAGGTCACAGCGAAGCCGGTCCAGATCGATGCCAGCGCAGCCTTGGGTTGAATAGGACCGCGCAATAATCGCACCAAAAGCAGCGGGCCGAAGGCAGCACCCAAGCCGCTCCACGCGAATAACACCGTATTGAAGATGGTTTCGTCGACGTTGAGCGCGGCGAGAATCGCGACGATGCTAATGCCGATGATCGCCGCACGGTCGAGTCCGACTTTGCGCCTGGAAGAACGCCGCGGCAGGTCATGGGCGACGGTGGATCCACACACCAACAGCTGACTATCGGCGGTCGACATGATCGCCGAAAGCACCGCAGCGACGATGACGCCGGCAACCACCGGCGGGAATAGTTCGGTGGTTAGTTTCAGCAGGATGGTCTCGCCGTCGGCAAGCTCGGCGGTCATGACTCGGCCGCACCAACCGGCCAGCAACATGCCGCTGTAAATAATCAGGCCCCATCCCATCGTGATCCAGGTGCCGCGGCGCACATCTTCGTCGGAGCGCAGCGCCATGTAGCGATTGACCACGTGCGGTTGGCCGGGGTATCCAAGGCCGATGCCCAACGTGCCGACGATGAATGCAATCAACGTCCAGCCGTGATTGCCGCGGAACCAGTCGACGTATTTGGGATCCAGCGCCGCCAATCCGTCGAACATATTGCCAAAGCCGCCGACGTGAATCAGCGCGCCGATCGGCACCACCGCCGCGGCTACCGCCATCACCAAGCCTTGAATCAAATCGCTGACCGAAGCTGCCCAAAACCCGCCGGACATGGTGTAAATCAACACAATGCCGCCGCCGATCCAAACCGCTTTGGCAAAGTCCATGTCCAAAGTTCCGGCGAAGGTTTTACCCGCTGCTTGGAATTGCGAAGCCACGTAAACGCCCAGCGAAAGCAGAATGACGATCGACGCACTCACCGAAATCGCTCGGCCAATTTCCTTCGGCGCGCCGTGAGCCAGTATTTCGGTCAACGTCACCGTGTTGGTTTCCAGCGACAGCCTGCGCAACGGCCGGGCGACCACAAACCAATTCAGCGCAAAACCGGACATGCACGCCGGCAGCAGCCAAACCGCCGATAAACCGTAGGTGTATGCGGCACCGCTGACCCCCAAAAGCGTCCAAGCCGACGACGACGAGGCCGCCGAACTGATCGACGCCACCCACGGCCCCAATCCGCGTCCGCCTAGGTAAAAGTCTTCGCCATCTTTGCTGCGGCGCGCCGCCCAAAAGCCGATGCTGAGCAGCAAGATCTTGTAGAAGATCAGCGTGGCGATCAGGGAGACGGTGGGATCCATGGTGGTGGCACGGGTGGCGCGGGCTGCGACGAGGCTTCACCCTAACGCCAAGCCGCGATCTATGCCGCTGCTAAGCTAAGTCATGCCCGCCACTGCTCCCCATTATGACTGGATCGTGATTGGATCCGGTTTCGGCGGTAGCGTCAGCGCCCTGCGCTTGGCGGAAAAAGGCTATTCGGTATTGGTGCTGGAGCAGGGCAAGGAGTTCGCCGCCAAGGACTTCGCCAAGAGCAATTGGAATTTGAAGCGTTGGATGTGGCGGCCGCGGTTGGGCATGCGCGGGATCTTTCGCATGACCTTTTTTCGCCACGTGACGGTGTTGAGCGGCGTCGGCGTTGGTGGTGGTTCGTTGGTTTACGCAAACACACTGCCGTCGCCACAAGATGCTTTTTATGATTCGCCGGGCTGGGCCGAGTTGGCGGATTGGAAAACCGAATTGGCACCGCATTATCAAACCGCGTTGCGCATGTTGGGCGCGAATGAGGTGCCGTTTGAAACCCCATCGGATCAGGCGCTGCGCGAGGTTGCGGTTGAGATTGGTCAGGAGGGTGAGCTTCAACCCGCGCGCGTCGGCGTTTGGTTCGGCGAAGAAGGTGTGACTGTTCCCGACCCCTATTTCGACGGCGCCGGACCCGACCGCACCGGTTGCACGCGTTGCGGCGCCTGCATGGTGGGTTGCCGCGAAGGCGCGAAAAATACGCTGGATCGAAATTACTTGTACTTGGCGCGCAAGTTGGGCGCCGAAGTTTTGGCCGAAACCACTGTCACTGCGGTGCGCCCGGACGCGGCTGATGGAACTGACTTAGATCATTCGAACCCTAAGCCCGTCGCCCCCACCACTATCGAGGCGGTGCAACGCGTCGGCGCATTCCGACACAAAAAGCTGAGGCTCAGCGCCGATCGCGTCGTCTTCGCCGGCGGGGTTTTAGGCAGCGTCGATCTGTTGATGAAGATGAAAGCCGACGCCCACGGCATGCCCGATTTATCGGATCGGTTAGGCGATCGCGTGCGCACCAACTCCGAAAGTTTGCTCGGCGTTTCAACGGTTGGCGAACCGGATCAATCCAAAGGCGTGGCGATCGGCAGCGTGATGCATGTGGATGAACGCACCTCGCTAGAAACGGTGCGTTTTCCTGCAGGCTCCGGCTTGTTCCGTTTGTTAATGGCACCACACGGGGTCGGCTCCAATGCCATCAAGCGGTTTCTAAACGTCGGCGGTCAACTACTGCGCCGACCGCTGCGCTGGCTGCGTGCTTACGCGGTGCGCGATTGGGCTAAGCAAACGGTGATTCTGCTCTACATGCAAAGCGAAGAAGAAACCATGCGTTTGCGCAGAAGCAGATTGGGCGGCATGCAGACGGTGGTGCAATCCGGGCGCGGGCCAACGGCGGATATGCCGGGAGCCGCCGACTTATCGCGGCGCATGGCGGCCAAACTGGGTGGCGTGGTTGGATGTTTACTGCCCGAGACCTTGTTCTCGCGGCCCACTACCGCGCATATTTTGGGCGGTTGCGTCATGGGCGCCGACGCCGACAGCGGCGTGATTGATGTGGACCACCGCATCTTTGGTTACCCGCAGCACTTGGTAATTGACGGCTCGGCGGTATCCGCTAATCCGGGAGTCAATCCGTCGCTGACGATCACCGCAATGGCCGAACGCGCAATGAGCAAGGTGCCGGCGAAAAAAGCAGCTTCCAGTCCTGGACCTTAGTCAGAACTCAAAAACTCGGCGAGCAAATCCATCGCCCCTTGCGTCGGCGGTAGCTTGCGTGCTTTGACGTTGGCTTCAATCTGTCCAAGTTTGGCCTGCACACCGGGATGGTTGCGGAACTGCTCCAGCAAGCGCTCTTCAATTTGCTCCCACAGCCAGCGACTGCGTTGCTCATCGCGACGCTGATGCCATTCGCCGCCGTCGAGCAAGGCCTGTTTGTGCTGCAAAATCATTTGCCACAAGTCCCCCAAGCCCTCGCCGTGCAATCCGCTCAACGCAACCGCCGATGGCTGCCAATGCTGCGAGCGGGTACGCAAATAATGCAACGCCGCAGTGTAATCACGCACCGCTTGCCGTGCTTTGACTTGATTATCGCCATCGGCTTTGTTGACGGCGATGACGTCGGCGAGTTCGAGTATGCCTTTTTTGATTCCTTGCAGCTCGTCGCCGGCGCCGGGCAGCATCAACACGAGGAAAAAGTCGACCATTTGCGAAACCAAAGTTTCGGATTGGCCGACGCCGACGGTTTCCACCAGCACCACGTCGTAGCCGGCGGCTTCGCACAGCAAAAGCGTTTCGCGAGTGCGACGGGCGACGCCGCCGAGAGTGGTGCCGCTTGGGGAGGGCCGGATGAAGGCGCGTTCGTGCAGCGCCAACTCGTTCATGCGCGCTTTATCACCAAGAATGCTGCCGCCGCTGACCGTCGAGGACGGATCCACCGCCAACACGGCAACCTTGTGGCCATGCTCGAGCAAGTGCATGCCGAAGCTTTCCAAAAAGGTGGACTTCCCCACCCCCGGCACACCAGTCACGCCGATGCGATGCGCACCGCCGCAATCCGGCAGCAACAAGCGCAACAATTCCTGCGCCTGCTGCTGATGCTCGGGCCGCCGAGATTCCACCAACGTAATCGCACGCGCCAGCAAGCCGCGGTTGCCGCCACGGATGGCGTCGGCAAGTTCGACGGGGCCGGGAAGAGCGTTCATCGCCCCCAGCATAGCGCCCCTTGTTTTTTGATTGATTGAGAGCCAAACTCAAGCATGGCTTTGTTGGCAACTCTCGCACTCTTTGCAACCGCGCTGCAACTGTCCACCCCGTGGACCGCCGACGTCGACCCAACCGCACCGTGGCCGGAACACCCGCGGCCTCAGTTTCAGCGCGAGGGCTGGACTTCGCTGAATGGCGAGTGGGATTTTTCGGCTGAAGGATTAGACATTCCGGCGGAGAATTGGAGCGGGAAGATTTTGGTGCCGTTCGCGGTGGAATCTCAGCTATCCGGAATCCACCAACCGGTGACTGGTCAAAGGCTCGAGTACCGCAAGTCGATTATTTTTCCCGAGCAGAAGAATTCCAATCGCTTGCTCCTTCACTTCGATGCGGTCGATTGGCAAGCAGAAGTGTTTCTCGACAACCAATCGCTCGGCTCGCATAGAGGTGGCTACGACCCGTTTACCGTTGAGATCCCCGAAGCCGCCCGCGATGGCAAGCAGCACCAGCTAAGAATTAAGGTTCGCGATATCGCCGACGTTACTGGGATGCCGCATGGCAAGCAAACGCGAGAGCCAAAAGGGATTTGGTACACCTCGACTTCTGGCATTTGGCAAAGCGTCTGGCTGGAGCAAGTGGGCTCCAGCTATTTGAAAGATCTCAAGCTAAACGGCAGCTACCTATCCGAGACTTTTAACTTTGATGTAGATGTCGACGGCCCCACCGATGGATTGAGGCTGCAATACACCATTACACAAATGGCAGGGTTGGGTGACCCGGCTGACGGCCTCGCCCTGCACGGCGATGGACCACCGCAAAAAGGCAGCCTTGGGTTACGCAATGGCGGATTTCGCGACTCGATCCAAATCGAGTCCGCGGCACCATGGACTCCGGATCATCCCAATTTGTACCTGATGGAAATGGAGCTCGTCCGCAATGGTTGGCCGGTGGACAAGGTGCAAACCTATTTTGGCTTACGCGACCTACATCGGCGCAAAGACGCCACCGGCAAACCAAGACTGTATTTGAATGGTGAATTTATCTTTCAACTAGGCATGCTGGATCAGGGGTTTTGGCCGGATGGGCTTTACACACCAGCCAACGACGCGGCTTTAAGGCAGGACGTATTGGTAGCCAAGGAACTAGGTTTCAACATGCTGCGAAAGCACGTCAAAGTTGAGCCTTCTCGATGGTATGCATGGTGTGACCGCATCGGCATTATGGTTTGGCAAGACATGCCCTCCGGGGGCGAGCACATCGGCCCTTACGATCCTGACGGTAAGCGGGGTGAAGCCTCTGCCGCTCAATTTGAGATTGAGTTCGGCAACATTATTCGGGCGCTGCGCAATCATCCATCCGTGGTCGCATGGGTGCCGTTCAACGAGGGCTGGGGGCAATTCGATACGGCGCGCATTACTGCCTGGACGCGCCAGCAGGATCCCACTCGTTGGGTCAATGCAGTCAGCGGTTGGGCCGATCGCCCAGTTGGTGACATGTTGGATATTCATTCCTATCCAGGGCCTGCAATGCCCGAGCTTGATACCGAGCGTGCCGCGGTGTTGGGTGAGTTTGGTGGATTGGGTTTACCGGTCGAAGGACACACTTGGCAGGAGAAAGAAAACTGGGGATATCGCAATTTCGACAATGCCGACGAATTGACGGCTGCTTATGAACGCTTGATGGTTGCGTTGCGACCTCTGATTGGTGAGGGGCTCAATGCCGCAGTCTATACGCAGGTGTCCGACGTCGAAGCCGAAGTCAATGGCATGATGACTTACGATCGCAAGGTTTTAAAAATGGATGCGAATCGGGTGCGTGCTGCCAATCGCAAATTGTTCTTGCCACCGCCCACCGTTCACTTGGTGTTGCCGGATTCGCGCAAGCATGCGCAGCAATGGAGCTACACCACAACGACGCAAGCCGATGGCTGGTGGAAGCCGGAGTTTGATGATTCCGAGTGGAAAAGCGGCGAGGGCGGATTTGGAACGGCCGGAACACCCGGTGCCGTCGTGCGAACGGTTTGGGATAGCGGGCAAATTTGGATTCGCAAAGCCTTTGGTTGGGCCGGGCCGCCCATCGGCGATTTGCATTTGCGCATTCACCACGATGAGGACTGCCAGGTTTATCTGAACGGCACTTTGATCGCCGACCTGAAGGGTTACACCACCGGTTATGTGTTAGTACCGGTTGCCAAGCAGCATGAACAACTGCTCAACACCACGCTCAACGTCCTCGCCGCGACTTGCACGCAAACCGGTGGAGGCCAATACTTGGACTTGGGATTGGTTTTTGTGGAAGAGCAGGCGAACTGACCCTTCCACTTGCCATCGATCCGCACAACCGACCTAGCCCAGCATGTCGGCCAGCAGCTTCTGTGCAGCTTCGGCGATCACTGTTCCCGGTCCAAACACCGCAGCCGCACCTGCCTCATACAGCGCGTCGTAGTCCTGCGGTGGAATCACGCCGCCGACCACAACTCTGATGTCGGAGCGACCTTGCTTGGCGAGTTCTTCGACCAACGCCGGCACCAAAACCAAGTGGCCTGCCGCCAACGAACTGACGCCGACGATGTGCACGTCATTCTCAACCGCTTGACGCGCAGTTTCGGCCGGCGTTTGGAACAGCGAACCGATATCGACGTCAAATCCAAGGTCGGCAAACCCGGTGGCGATGACCTTTTGACCGCGGTCATGCCCGTCCTGCCCCATCTTGGCAACCAACAGCCGCGGCCGACGTCCTTCTTGTACCTCGAAGTCGTTGACTAACTTGTGCACCGCGGCAACGGCGTCGTTGTCTGCGCCCATTTCGCCACTGTACACGCCCGAGATGCTGCGGATCTGCGCTTGATGGCGACCGAATACTTTTTCCAACGCCGCGGTCATCTCGCCCACCGTTGCGTGAGCACGCGCGGCGGCGACGGATAGTTCGAGCAGGTTGCCGCGATTCGCGGAGGAAGAGGATTCGGAAGTAGATTCCGCACCCGCTTCGGCGCATGCCGTCAATGCAGCCAACGCTTCCTGTACCGCAGCTTCGTCGCGCTCGGTTTTGAGTTGAGTTAAACGCGCAATTTGAGCTTCGCGAACCGCGGCGTTGTCGACCGACAGCACCGGGATGTCTTCCTCCTCTTCGAGCCGGAACTTATTCACTCCAACGATGGTCTGGCGCCCCGAATCAATCCGCGCCTGCGCCCGCGCCGCCGCTTCTTCAATGCGCAGCTTGGGAATGCCGGCTTCGATCGCCTTAGTCATGCCGCCGAGCTCGTCGATTTCCTGCAAGTGCACGCGCGCGCGTTCAACCAAATCGCGAGTCAGTTTTTCGACGTAATAGGAACCGCCCCACGGGTCAGCCGGCGTGCAAGTCCCGGATTCCTGCTGCAACTGAATCTGCGTATTGCGCGCAATTCGCGCCGAAAAATCAGTCGGCAAGGCCAGCGCTTCATCCAATGAATTCGTGTGCAGCGACTGCGTATGCCCTTGGGTGGCGGCCATCGCCTCCATCGAAGTACGAATCACGTTGTTGTACACATCCTGCGCCGTCAGCGACCAACCCGATGTTTGCGAATGAGTGCGCAACATCGTCGACTTGGGATTCTTCGGCGAGAACTGCTGCATCAACTCATTCCACAGCAATCTTGCCGCGCGCAGCTTGGCAACTTCCATGAAGAAGTCCATGCCAATCGCCCAGAAGAAACTCAAGCGCGGTGCAAACGCATCCACATCCATACCGGCGGCGATGCCGGTGCGCACGTATTCCAAGCCGTCGGCAATGGTGTATGCCAACTCGATATCGGCGGTCGCGCCGGCCTCTTGCATGTGATAGCCAGAGATCGAAATCGAGTTGAACTTCGGCATCTTCTGCGACGTGTAAGCGAAGATGTCGGCAATGATGCGCATCGACGGCGTCGGCGGGAAGATGTAAGTATTGCGCACCATGAACTCCTTCAGAATGTCGTTCTGAATGGTGCCCGCCAGCTGCTCCGGCTTCACGCCTTGTTCTTCGGCGGCAACGATGTACAACGCCATAATCGGCAACACCGCACCGTTCATCGTCATCGACACGCTTATCTTGTCGAGCGGGATGCCCTGGAACAAAATGCGCATGTCGAGGATCGAATCGATCGCCACCCCCGCCATACCGACGTCGCCGGTCACGCGCGGATGATCCGAGTCGTAACCGCGGTGCGTCGCCAAGTCGAAAGCGATCGACAATCCTTTTTGGCCGGCGGCTAGATTGCGGCGATAAAACGCATTCGATTCTTCCGCTGTACTGAATCCAGCGTATTGGCGAATGGTCCACGGACGGCGTACGTACATCGTCGTGTACGGTCCGCGCAAAAACGGCCCCATGCCCGGCATGCTGCCGAGGTGATCGACCTGCTCCAAGTCATGCTCGCTATAAGCAGCCTTGCGCTCGACACCCTCCGGAGTTTCCCAAACCGGAACCTTGGTGAAATCAGGAATTTGGCTCATCACTTCACCTCCGTGTTTTCGGCCGTTGCTTGGTACAAGTCTTTGAGATCATTCAACGTCTGCCAAACATCGCAGCCGACGTAAATTCCATCGACGCCTTTACCGGCGCGGAATACGCGCTGCGCACCGCTCACCATTAGTTGCGGCGCGGCTAATTCACCTAGTTCCTCGTAGCTATCATCCAATCCGCACATACAAGCGGCGATAGCTCCGCTGGCTGCAAAGTCCTCGACCTTGTCCCCAACTTCGGTGCGCCATCCCCCAGCAGCAAAGAAGTTGCGCACAAAATCCAACCGCGGCCCGAATTTGGCGACGTCACCCAAAGTCAGTACAAAGACCGTCGGTGCTTTGCCATGCTGATGCTGCCATTGATCGGCCCATTCGCGCAATGCTTCGAATTCTTCGCTATCGCGATGATGGGCCATGCCGCTGTGGCATTTGCTTTGCGGCTTGGCTTCGCTGCCGGATTCGGATTGACAAGCCGCCTCAGCGCCGGCCGCTTTTTCCCAATTCATCCGCATGGACTCCGGAAGCTCCTCCTCCAAGTTGGCGAACTCACTGACCCCGGTAATCGGCATCTTGCGTTTGCGAATGCGCGTGCGCCGTTCTCCGTGACTGGTCTGCAACCAATCGGCCAGCCAACCGCTGGCTTCGACCGCGCTTAAGCCGCCAAGCTTCTCAATTTCTTGGAAACCCGTCCAAGCCTTTTCGGCCAGCATGCGCGTGTAGTTTTCGATCGCATAAGCACCGCCACCGGCATCGGCGACGTCGCCCAAATGGCATTCTTCGTCAAGAATGAGCTGGGTGTTGCGCGCAACCCGCCGGCCGAGCGCTGATGCCGGGCCAGGGATTGCGTCGAAAGGCATGGTGGTGATCGCCTCGGCCCCACCCAAAATTGCGGCGAAGCATTGCGTGGTCGATCGCAGCATGTTGACCCATGGATCGCGCTTAGCCAACGTGCGCGGCGACGTCACCGCGTGGATGGCGGGGATCGGCGAATCGGCAAGCTCACATGCTTCAAACACGCGTCGGCAAAGTCCGCGCGCGGCG
The DNA here is from genome assembly GCA_964344765.1 of uncultured Planctomycetales bacterium. Classification (GTDB taxonomy): domain Bacteria; phylum Planctomycetota; class UBA1135; order UBA1135; family UBA1135; genus JACNIZ01. The sequence goes on from CAYFOM010000063.1 coordinate 10,196, forward strand.
CGCAGTTTGGCCATTTCCAAGAAAGTGTCGCGGGCAATGGCAAAGCGAATAACCAAGCGGTCTAAGTCGTCGCTTAAGTCGCGGCCTTCCTCTTCTGCATCGCGTAGGGTTTCAACCAACATGGCGAGGGCGATGGCCAACTCTTGCGCTTCGGTTGCGCCGGCCATGTGGTAGCGCAAAGTATCCAATCCATCCTGCGGCCAATGCAGTCCGACCTGATCCATGCTGGTCCCGCATTCCTCCACCCAGGATTGGAAGGCTTGCTGCATGGCGCCGGCCAATTTGCCACCGCGGGTGCCTGGTGTGGTTAATAACCAACTCACTGCTTCGGGCTTCACACCGGCAAGAGCGGATGGCAAGGCTTGCAGCTCGTCTTCGGTTTTGGCCCACAACCAAATCCCATCTGCGCCGCCTTCGAGGTCCTCCAGCAACTTGGCGTTGGCGTCGGCGTCGCTCAAGTCCACCGCAACCATGATGGTCCAGTTGCGTTTGCCCGCCGCAACTCGACGCCCGCGGATGAAGGGTGCTTCACCCGGCATGCTGTGCAAGCTTTCTTCGACGCAGCCATCGAAATCGGGCGAACACTCTTCTTCGTGGCAACTGGCATAAACCGGTTGCAGTGGCAGTCCGTCGATGGTCTTGCGCACCAAGGCGCGCTCGAAATCTGCGCCTTTGAGCTCCTGCTCGACCTTGGCGCGCCATTTCACAGCGGACTCGGCCTGGTCAATCGCAGCCTGCCCGGCAGCTTCTTGGGGGGTAGTTTTCACGTTTTCCGACGTCAGGTTTTTGGCGGGAAGCCGACGAAATCAAGCCCCCATTCTAGGCTGGCGCGAGCCCCCATCGGATGCGGGAATGACGTCGCCGACTACATCTGATATATTAGATATCAGAAGTCCGAGCCCTCGCTCCTACCTTGAGGCCATGATTCTTAACCAGCCCAAATCAATCGTCGTTAGTTCCTTGAGGGAACAGGTTTACGACTATCTCAAAGAAGCAATGCAACTCGGGCACATTGCTCCTGGGGAAACGCTGAATCTCAACGCGCTGGAAGCCGAGATCGGCATCAGCCGAACGCCGCTTCGCGATGCGCTGCTGCAAATGGCGGCGGAAGGCTTCGTCGAAATCCTGCCGCGCCGCGGAGTGCGCTTGATTCCGCTGACCCTGGAGCGCATTCGCGACCACTACGAAATCCTGGCGGCGCTCGAGGGGACCGCGCTGCGCAATGGCGCCGGCCGCCTCACTCCCGCCGCGGTGGATCACATGGCTCGGCTGAATCAAGGAATGCAGGAAGCCCTGGCGAAAGATGACTTCGACACTTTCTATCAACTCAATCTTGAGTTTCACGAAAGTTGGCTAGAGCTCTCCAGCAATGAAGAACTCAAGCGCACCGTGCGTATCTTGAAGCAGCGCCTGTATGACTTCCCGCGCCACTCGAATTTCGTCAAAGAGTGGGAAGTGAATTCCACCAAGGAGCACGCCAAAATTCTGACTTACCTGCGAGACGGCGACGTCCACGCCGCGGCTGATTATGTTCGCGACGTGCACTGGTCGTTTGATGTGCAAGAGCGGTTCATCCGCCGCTATTACTCCGCGTTATCCGACAAAGTCGAGGAGAGCTAGCGATGGTGTTGGGCAAGGTTTTTGACTTCAAGCGCTACTCGTTGCACGACGGCCCCGGCATTCGCACAACGGTTTTTCTTCAAGGTTGCCCGCTGTCGTGTTGGTGGTGCCACAACCCGGAAAGTCAAAGGCACAGCTCTTATGTTCAATATCACAAGCAGAGCTGCTTGGGCTGTGAAGCCTGCGTGGAAACCTGCGATCAGAATGCGTTGCAGTGTTAGCGTAACATCCTTTCTGTAAATTCCCTCGTCCCTGCAACCGCCCTGTCT
>CAYFOM010000064.1:0-11905 GCA_964344765.1 uncultured Planctomycetales bacterium
GAACTAGACTGAATATGCGCAATTCGAACTGGCCCGGCTACGGGGTGCAGATCAGCACTATTCTCATTGTCTTGGTTGTACCAATGATGCTCGGCTCCAACTTCTGAGCAGTCTTTACGCTTGCCGGACAAACCAAGGTTCACCATCCAATAAGGCAACCTGCTTCGCAACCAAGTGCGAACAGCATATGGGTGATCACCCCATTCAAGAGTTGCTCTTCTTTTGAACATAACGAGACCCAATGGTCTTTTCTTTGTATGCCTAACGGGGTATTGGACAGGTCTGCGTTGGATGGGACGGGGTGTTATTCAGACCTTGGTTTGATTGTGGGATTAAGGATAACTAATTAGTAGGGCTCAGGGGCTGGGGGTTGGATGGGGTTGTTAAGAGGACCTGGGGTTTGGTGAGTCTTTGCTTGGTGGGGGAGATCGGGAGACCCGGGGGGGATAGGGGCTTCGATTTTGATTTACTGAATTTAAGGTCGACTTAAAATGGGCGGCGATGGCGTCTGCATCTTCCATTCGAATGGCTGATCCTGGGAATTACCCGCTCCGCAAGGTTTTGCGTGAGGATGGGAAGGGGTTGTTGAAATCGGCGGAGAAGGAGCATCTTCCTGGCGAGGACAAGTTGCTGGAGATTTACCGGGCTATGTTGACGACCCGGGTTTTGGATCAGCGGATGTTGAAGCTGCAACGCCAAGGGCGCGTCGGCTTTGTTGGGTTGGCGACTGGGCAGGAGGCTGCCATTCATGGATCGGCGGCGGCGTTTGGGCCGGACGATTGGTTTTTTAGTGCGCTGCGCGAGGGGGGGGTGACCATTCAGCGCGGCATGTCGGTCAACGACTACATTGCCCACATGTTCGGCAATGACGAGGACTCGGCGAAGGGCCGACAGATGCCGAACCACTTCCAGTGCAAGGAGGTCAACTTCCCATCCTGGTCATCGGTGTTGGGTACGCAGCTACCCCACGCAGTCGGTGCGGCGATTGCGATGAAGATGCGCAAGGAACCGCACGTGGTGGGGGCGTACACCGGCGACGGAGCGACCTCATCGAACGGCTTCCACAGCGCGATGAACATGGCCGCCGTCAACAAAGCACCGGTCGTCTTCGTCATCGTGGATAACGGTTGGGCGATTTCAGTACCGAGCTCGAAGCAAACAGCCGCCGAATCCTACGGCGCAAAAGCCAAGGCTTACGGCATGCCCGGCGTCAACGTCGATGGCAATGACCCGCTCGCCAGCTACCAAGCCGTCGCCGAAGCGATCGAGCGCGCAAAGAACGGCGAAGGCCCATCACTGGTCGCACTGCGCACCTACCGACTCGGCGGCCACTCCAGCTCCGACGACCCAACCAAATACCGCAACCCGGACGAAGTCGACCAGTGGGAAAAGCGCGACCCAATCCCACGATTCGCCGCCTACTTAAAGTCCATCGGCTTGTACGAAAAAGCCGGCATCGATTCCTGGGAAGAAGAGATCACCACCACTGTTGCAGCGGCCGTCAACCATGCCGAAGACGTCGGCCCGCCCAAGCTGGAAACTCTAGTCGAAGACGTCTTCGCCGACCCGCCGCAGCACCTGCGCAAACAGGTCATCGAAGCGCTGCGCTTGGTCGCTGAAAAAGGCGCGGCCGACGCGGTCGAAGGCAAGTTTCCGCTATAAAAATCACCTTGCCAAACGGGCATAAAGAGAACCATTCTCAATAACCGGAATCCGTCTGATTTAACCCGGTTTTTGCCCCCTTTCAAGCCCTCCAAAACCCGGGCGCGGATACACTGTGCGGCTTCACGGTCCAGGCTTCCCTCATTGAGTCCTGGGCCAATTCCCTAGTCCCCCAAAACAACGTCCGAAACATCGGATTTGCGCTGGGGGTGCGCCCAACGAAAAACCATGAGCCTCTACCAGTTTCCGCGCTGGACAGACGCTTTCCGGCCATTTTTGGCAATAGCCGCATTAGGTGCACCTGTGTACCTAGTCGTGCTGTTTGCCTACGGAGCGTCGCCAAAGACTCTGGCCGTCGGCTACCAACCTGATCAACCGGTCCCATTTAGTCATGCCACGCATGCCGGCGACCTTCAGATGGACTGCCGTTACTGCCATCACTCGGTGGAAGAAGCCGCGTTTGCTGCGGTCCCTGCCGCTTCCACGTGTATGAACTGCCACGAGCGCATCCTGACCGAGAGTGAACAGCTCGCTCCGGTCCGCGCGGCCGCCAAAGAAGGCAAGCCGCTCGAATGGGTGCGGGTTCACGACCTGCCGGACTACGTGTACTTCAACCACGCCGGTCACGTGAACAAAGGTGTCAGCTGCGTCGAATGCCACGGTCGCGTCGACAAGATGGAAGTTGTCACTCAGATGGAGCCGTTGAGCATGGGTTGGTGCCTCGAGTGCCACCGCGATCCGGCCGAACGTCTGAGCCCGACCGACGAGCTCACCAACTTTGATTGGGCGCCGGAAAACGGCACTCGCCAGTCTTTTGGCGAGGATTGGATCAAAGAACACCAAATTTCGCCGCGGGAGGATTGCTCGACATGTCACCGCTAAACCGCTCCGAATCGACCAAGGCGTACTGGCGTAGCCTCAAGGACCTGGAGAACACTCCGGAGTTCCAAGAGCTCGCCGCCGACGAATTCCCGGCCGGCCCCGAGAAGGAATGGACCGAGTCGTCGCGTCGCCGTTTCTTGCAGATCATGGGCGCTTCGTTGGCGCTCGGCACTGCATCGAGCTGCCGCTGGCAAAAAGGTGTGATCGCGCCGATGGCCGATCGCCCCGAAGGCTGGGTTCCTGGTAAGCCGCGCCACTACTCCTCTATGTTCGAACTGGGCGGCATCGCCCAGCCGCTGACCATCACCAGCTACGACGGTCGCCCGACCAAGATTGAGGGCAACGCGCAGCACCCGGGCAGCAAAGGCACCACCAACAGCTACGCTCAGGCGGGTGTGTTGGAAATGTGCGACCCGGACCGCAGCCGTGGCGTCACCCACAACTCCGGCGGCACCGAAAGCGATTCCACTTGGGCCGATCTCGACACCTTTGTTGGTGCGCAGATTCGCAACTCGGGTGATCGCGGCGCCGGTTTGGCTGTCATCACCGGTGGCTCTGCCTCGCCGGCGATGGCCGCAGCGATCGACTCGCTGAAGAAGGCTTACCCAAGCGCAACCGTCGCTCAGCACGAGGCGCTGACCCGCATCAACGAGCAAAACGGTCTGCAGACCTTGTTCGGCGGCGTGGTTCGTCCGGTCTACAACCTCGACAACGCCGAGGTCATCGTCAGCTTCGACGAAGACCTGATCGGCAGTCACCCGGATCACCTGAACCACACCCGCGCCTTCGCTGCCAAGCGTCGTCCGGAAGATGGCCACATGAACCGCATGTTCGTGGTTGAGCCGTCGTTCACGCTGACCGGTGCTTCGGCCGATCACCGCTTGCCGGTGGCCGGTTCGCAGGTCGCCGTGGTGCTGTCGGCACTGCAGCGCGAGTTGGCCAGCAAGCACAACGTAGGCACTGCGCCGACCGGAATGCCGGAGGGAGGCATTCTGACTCAGGAAGCAGTCAGCAAGTTCGTCGCCGCCGCCGCCAAGGATTTGGCCGGCCACCAAGGCAAGTGCGTTTTGGCAGCTGGTCCGAACCAGCCGGCCGACGTCCACGCCGCCGTGCACGCGCTGAACATTGCACTCGGCAACCGCGGCAAGACGGTGGAATATCGTCGCGCCGAGCAGGCTGCCGCCGTCGACCCGGCCGACTTCGCCGCCGCGGTCGCCAAGATGAACGGTGGTTCGATTAACACCGTCGTCATCATGGGCTGCAACCCGGTTTACACCGCGCCGGCCGACTTGGAATTCGCTGCGGCACTGGCCAAGGTGAAGAACAAGATTCACTTCGGTCTGTACCGCGACGAAACCGCAGTCGCCTGCGACTGGCACGCGCCGCAAGCTCACTGGCTGGAAGCCTGGGGCGACGGCCGTAGCTGGGACGGCACTTGGACCATGCAACAGCCGCTGATCGAGCCGCTTTATAGCGGTAAGTCGGCGCTGGAATTCATCGGCTTCTTGACCGGCCAGACCACTGGCGGCGATCAGCAGGTGAAGAGCGCCTTCCAAGCCACCGCCGGCACCGATGAAATGGCGTGGCGCCAAGCGGTGCAGCGCGGTTTTGTTGCCGGCTCTGCTTTCCCGCGCGCCGCTCAACCGCGTTCGACTAGCGCGATGGTGCGCGTGACCGCCGAGCAGATGACGGCTTGGAGCAACGGTCAGCCGCTCGAGGTGGTGTTCAGCCAGGACTACAGCTTGTACGACGGTCGCTACGCCAACTCCGGTTGGTTGCAGGAGCTGCCCGATCCAATGAGCAAGCTGACTTGGGGCAACGCCGCGATCATCGGCATTGCCACCGCAGCCGACCTCGGCATTAAGGATGAAGACGTGATCGAACTGGACCTCGGCGGGCGCAAGCTCGAAGCTCCGGTTTACATCATGCCTGGTCAAGCACCGGGTACCGTCGGCTTGACTTTGGGCTTTGGTCGCACCAACGCCGGTCACGTTGCCGGTTTGGGTGCGGATGAAGTGGAACCTGTGGGTGTCAACGCTTACACGTTGCGCACTCAAGCTGCAGCCGGCTTTGCTGGAGGATGCGCCGTACGCGGAACCGGTGCCACCTTCCCGCTGGCTTCGACGCAGGACCACCACATCATTGACTCCATTGGTCAATCCGGTCGCGACGATCGCATGGGCGCGCTGATTCGCTCCGGCACGTTGCACGATTGGGAGCACCACCCGGACTTCGCTCAGCACGTGGTACACCACCCGCCGCTGAAGTCGCTGTGGAAGGAGTTCACTTACGAAGGTCACCGTTGGGGCATGGCCATCGACCTGTCGCAATGCACTGGTTGCTCGACATGCACCATTGCTTGCCAGGCCGAGAACAACGTGCCGATCGTCGGTAAGGAAGACGTCATCCGCGGCCGCGAAATGGCGTGGATCCGCATGGACCGTTACTTCACCGGCAACCCGGAAAACCCGGCGATCGAGCATCAGCCGATCAACTGTCAGCACTGCGAAATGGCGCCGTGCGAGCAGGTTTGCCCGGTGGCAGCGACGACCCACAGCGAAGAAGGCCTCAACGACATGGTCTACAACCGCTGCATCGGTACTCGCTACTGCGCCAACAACTGCCCGTACAAGGTACGCCGCTTCAACTACTTGGAGTTCCAAGGTCAGCTGCGCACCGAAGGCAACGAGATCCTGCAACTGGCAATGAACCCCGAAGTCAGTGTCCGCAACCGCGGCGTGATGGAGAAGTGTTCGTTCTGCGTGCAGCGCATCGAAGGCGCTCGTACCAAGGCAACCGTCGAGGGTCGCGAGATTCAAGACGGCGACGTCACCCCGGCATGTGCACAGGCTTGCCCGGCACAGGCCATCACCTTCGGCGACTTGAACGACGAGAGCTCGGTGGTTCGCAAGGATCACGACAACGATCGCTCGTACGCGTTGCTCGCTGAAATGAACAACAAGCCTCGGGTTGCCTTCATGGCCCCGATTACTAACCCGCATCCTGATCTCGCTCCGGCTCATGCAGCCCATAGCGACAACGGCCACGGTGCCGAGGAGGAAGTGAGCCATGGCTAAAGTTGCCGAACTCACTCACGAACAGTTGGATGACGTCGTCAACCCGCCTGCCCTGGTGCAAGGCGATGACTCGCTCTCCAACATTACCGAAGTGGTTTGCCGTGTAGCCGAGAACAAGCCGCCGAAGGCTTGGTACGTCGGCTTTGTGCTGGCGCTCGGACTGCTGGGCATGCTCGGCGCTTCGATTGTTTACCTGATCAAGACTGGTGTCGGTGTCTGGGGTAACAACCAGCCTGTCGCCTGGGGTTGGCCGATTGTCAACTTCGTGTTCTGGGTCGGTATCGGTCACGCCGGTACGCTGATTTCAGCGGTGCTGTACCTGTTTAGGCAGGGATGGCGAACTGGCATTAACCGATTCGCCGAGGCGATGACCATCTTCGCGGTTTGCTGCGCAGGTATGTTCCCGGCGATTCACGTCGGTCGTATCTGGGTCATCTACTGGGTGTTCCCGATTCCTAACCAGATGAGCATGTGGCCGAACTTCCGTTCGCCGCTGCTGTGGGACGTGTTCGCGGTGTCCACTTACTTCACCGTGTCACTTCTTTTCTGGTACATGGGTATGGTGCCTGACCTCGCCACGCTGCGTGACCGCGCCAAGAAGAAGTTGCCGCGTTTGCTTTACGGCATCTTTGCCTTGGGCTGGCACGGCGCCAACCGCCAATGGCACCGCTACGAGCGCGCCTACTTGCTGCTGGCCGCCCTGGCTACGCCGCTGGTGCTTTCGGTGCACTCGGTGGTTTCGTTTGACTTTGCGACCTCGCAGCTGCCGGGTTGGCACACGACGATCTTCCCGCCGTACTTTGTTGCCGGTGCGATCTTCTCGGGCTTTGCAATGGTGGTCACGCTGGCTGTGCCGGCGCGAGCGCTGTTCGGGCTCAAGAACTTGATCACCATGCAGCACCTTGAGCTGATGAACAAGGTCATCATGGCGACCGGCATGATTGTCGGTTACGCCTACGCGATGGAATTCTTCATGGCTTGGTACTCGGGCAACCGCTTCGAGGCCTTCGCCTTCGTCAACCGCGCCTTTGGCCCCTACGCCTGGGCGTACTGGATCATGGTTAGCTGCAACGTGATCTCGCCGCAAATCTTCTGGTTTAAGAAGGCGCGGCGAAGCATTCCGATCATGTTCATTGTCGCGATCTTCGTGAACATCGGCATGTGGTTCGAACGCTTCGTGATTACCGTCACCTCGCTGAACCGCGACTTCCTGCCGTCGAGCTGGAACTACTTCTCGCCGACGCCGCTGGACTACGCCACGTTCATTGGATCCTTCGGCTTGTTCTTCACCTTGTTCCTGCTGTTCTGCCGCTTCCTGCCACAGGTCGCGATTGCAGAGGTCAAGATGCAAACCCCACACGCTCATGCGCACGACCACTAGGAGGAAGTGAAGATGAGCAACAACGAAAAACTCCACGGCGTACTCGGCGAATTCAACACCGTCGACGAAATTCTCGCCGCAGCCGAGAAGGTCAAAAACTCGGGCTACACCAAATGGGACTGCTACACGCCGATGCCGGTGCACGGCCTTGACGCCGCGATGGGCGTTAAGGAAACGCGCCTGCCTTGGGTGGTGCTGATCATGGGTCTGACCGGTGGTTCTTTGGGTTTGCTGATGCAGTTCTGGATGAACGGCATTGACTACCAAATGATCATCTCCGGTAAGCCGATGAACAGTTTGCCGGCAAGCATTCCGGTCGTCTTCGAAACGACCGTACTGTTCGCCGCGCTGACGTCGTTCTTCTGCATGTGGATCTTCAACGGTCTGCCGAAGTGGTTCAACCCGCTGGCACGCGTCGAGCGTTTCGCTCGTGCAACCGACGACAAGTTCTTCGTCGCAATCGGCGCAAACGATCCCAACTTCGACGTCAACACGACGCAGAAGTTGCTGACCGATTGCGGTGCTTCGGCGATTGAGTTGGTTGAAGAACCGGATGAACCGGCAGCAGTTCCGGGCGGTATCAAAGCTGCGATGGCATCGGTTGCCATGCTGACGATGATTCCGCTGATCATGATGATCGGGGAACGCGGCGCCATTAAGAAAGAGCCGCGCTTGCACTTGGTGCCGGACATGGACTTCCAGGAGTACCACCGTCCGCAAAGTGCGTCGTCGATCTTCACTGATGGTCGCGCCATGCGCCCGCAAGTTGCCGGCACCTTCGCGTTGGAAGACGACGCGCTGGTCGGCAAGAACCCGGGCTTCTACACCGGTAAGGAAAATGGCGAGTACTTGACCGAGGCGCCGATCCCGGCGTCGGCCGAAGTGCTGGCTCGTGGTAAGGAACGCTACGGCATTGCTTGCGCACCTTGCCACAACATGGACATGCGCGGTAAGGGTCCGGTGCACGATCGTGCAGTGGAGCTGCAATCGCCGATGTGGGTGCAGCCGACCGACTTGTTCGCCGAGCACTTGGAATACCAGCCGGTGGGGCAGTGGTTCGAATCGATCACCAACGGTGTGCGCAACATGCCGGGTTACGCTTCGACCGTTTCTGCTGAAGACCGCTGGGCGATTGTCCAGTACCTGAAGTCGGCACGTCCGGAGATCAAGCCTGCTGAAAACGCCGGTGACGTCGATCCGGCCGTTGCTGCAGGTCGTCAGGTGTACATGGTGAAGACTTGCTCCGCATGTCACACCGACAACGGCACTCCGCTGGTTGGCCCGAGCTTCAAAGGCTTCTGGGGCAGCGAGCGCGAGTTGGAAGACGGCAGCAAGGTCATGGCCGACGAGGCCTACTTGCGTGACTCGGTCACCAACCCGATGGCCAAAGTATCGAAGGGCTTCCCGCCTGCGATGCCGCCACAAACTCTCACCGATCAAGAATACGCAGACTTGATCGCCTTCCTGAAATCCATCGCTGACTAATTGGAGGATCAAAAATGCAACCTACCAATGTAGTTCGTGAACCCGTCATGGCCCCGGGCCTGGCGGCGAAGACCTCTCGCGTCGGCCTTGGGCTGGGTGTGGTTGGAATGGTCCTTGCGATCATTCTGGGCATGCTCGAAGGCGACAGCATGCGCCACTTCTTCTGGGCGTACCTCGTCGGCTTCAGCTTCGTCTTTACGCTGACGTTGGGCGGCATGTTCTTCGTGCTGATCAACCACGTCACTGGCGCTCGCTGGAGCGTGTCGGTACGACGAATGGGTGAGTTTGCGATGAATACGGTTCCGCTGCTGGCAGTGATGGCGCTGCCGTTGCTGTACCCGCTGTTCACGCACGCCGGTCAGGAAGAATTCGGCGGTCTGCTATGGCCGTGGATTCACCCGCACGGTGATCACGCTGCGCTCGTCGAGTTTAAGAGTCCGTTCCTGAACGTGCCCTTCTTCCTCGGCCGCACCGTGTTCTACTTCCTGGTGTGGATGTTGGTGACGCGCTTCTTCATGAAGCGTTCGCTGCAGCAAGATGCCGATGGTTCCGAAGCTCACACCGTTGCCATGCGCAAGGTGTCGGCGCCGTGCATCATCTTCTTCTCGCTGACGCTCAGCTTCGCCGCGTTCGACTGGATCATGTCCACCGACCCGACTTGGTTCTCGACCATCTTCGGGGTTTACATCTTCGGTGGCGCGGTACTTTCGATTCACGCGTTGCTGGTGATTTCGTCGGTGTTCTTGGCCAAGCGCAACGTCTTGACCAACGAAATCAACAAGGAGCACTACCACGACCTCGGTAAGTTCATGACCGCGTTCACCGTGTTCTGGGCGTACATCGCGTTCTCCCAGTTCATGCTGATCTGGTACGCGAACATCCCCGAGGAAACCATGTGGTTCCACCATCGCAACACCGATGCGTGGCAGCCTTGGTCTTACGCGCTGATCTTCACCAACTTCGTCATCCCGTTCTTCGGTTTCCTTTCACGCTGGACTAAGCGTAAGCCGAAGGTGCTAGCCTTCTGGGCGATCTACACCCTGATCGTGCACTGGGTTGACCTCTACTGGTTGATCATGCCGAACATGGATTGGGACAACAACCACTTCGGTTTGTTGGAAATCACCACTGCCATTGGTGCATTCGGTTTCTTCATCTGGGCATACGCTCGTCAAGCTACCAAGCACTCGCTGCTGGCTTACGGTGATCCTCAGTTGGAGCGCTGCTTGGCGCACCAGAACTACTAAGTCGAAGGTTTTCGATTTATCAACGACCCGCAGCTTTGGTTGCGGGTCGTTTTTGTTTTTGAGGATAGTTTTCTGGGGTCCACTCCGGCGGCAAAGAGTCCCGCTTCGCGGTACTAAAAGCCGCCGGAGTGGACCCCAGAAAACTTTCGCAACAACATAAGGATTGACCTGACTTGGAGGGGAGGTGTGATAGGGTGGGGCTTGAATCGCACATGGGTGTGATTACGATTCCTCCTTCTCCCCTTAGATCTTGTGAAAATGATTTGCAGTCGTGTTGTAGCTTTTTGTTTGTGTTCAGTTGGATTGATTGTGGGATGGATTCCTGCTCAGGTAGTGGGGGGTGATTTCGAAATTTCCCGGACCTTTGATGGGCCGGTTAGCTGGGAGGGGTTTGGTTATTCGGTGGATGGGGCTGGAGATGTGGATGGTGATGGGGTGCCGGATGTGATTGTTGGGTCATATATTGAGGATGTTGGGGGATTGCATGATGTGGGTACTGCTGATGTTTTTAGTGGTGCCAATGGTGGATTGATTCATCACTGGGAAGGTGTGGATGAGGATGGGATTTTTGGGGTGGCTGTTGCTGGATTGGGTGATTTGGATCATGATGGTTATGACGATGTTGCGGTGGGTGCTCAATATGAAGATGTTGGGGCGATGGATTTTGCTGGGGCGGTTTATGTTTATTCGGGGTTTGATGGGTCTTTGATTCATAAGTTTTTGGGGGAGTATGATTATTCTTACTTTGGGGGCGCGATTGCTTCGGCGGGGTATGTGAATGCTGATCGAACGCCGGACATCATTGTTGGGGCTTGGAATTCGAATAACGGCACCTTTTATGATTCGGGTGCGGCTTATATTTTTTCTGGGGCGGATGGGTCGTTGATCCGCAAGTTCAGTGGATCGGGCAGTAATCAGCGATTTGGGAATTCGGTTGCGGGGATAGGGGATATCAATGGGGATTTTGTGGATGATCAGTTGGTGGGCATTCCGTTTAAGTATTTGGGCGGGAATGGATATGGCGGTCGGGCGATTGCTTATTCCGGCAGCGATGGTTCGATCATTCACCAATGGGATGGTTACATCGATGGCTCGACCATGGGTTGGTCGGTGAGTGGAGCGGACGACCTCAATGGTGACGGTGTCAATGACGCGGTGATTTCATCCGCGTACGCAAATATTGGCTCGAAAACTCAAGCCGGACGCGTGCACGTTTACTCGGGTGCCGACGGATCGCTGATTTATCAATGGGATGGTGAATCGCGCATCGACATTTTTGGATCCTCCGTCGCCGGTGTCGGCGATATGGATGGCGACGGCGTTGGTGAAGTCGTGGTTGGCGCCTACAACGCCGATCGCAATGGCACCGATGAAGAGGGCGCGGTTTACATTTACTCCGGCGCGACTGGATCGCTGATTTACCGTCAACTTGGCAACACCGATGACATCCTCGGGCATGCGGTCGCCAGTTTGGGTGACGTGGACCAGGACGGTCACGACGAAGCGCTGGTTTCAGCGTTGGGTTTCGACGCAAACGGAGTCAATCGCAGCGGCCAAGTGTCGGTGCTGCGCTTCACGCCCGGTTTGTACGCGGAGTTCGATCAAGTTTCGGCGGCGAACGGCGGCATCATCGAATACGACGTCGATTTTCCGGCGATCTATGCCGGCTCTGCTTACAAGATCCTGATCTCGGCAAGTGGGGTTGGGCCGACCAACTACGGAGTGCCCATTCCTCTCACTGTCGACGGATTGGTCATGAACACCAACGCCGGCAACTATCCGGTGCTGCAGCATGCGATGCACGGCACTCTCGGTATCCGCGGCGATGCCGATGCTTCGATCAGCGTTCCAAGTGGATTGTCTTCGGCCTTGATCGGAAATGTGTACTACCTTGCCGCCATCGCCGGCCCGTTCGGCCTGCCGCCGCTGGTCAGTTCGATCTCGCGTACGCTGACCATCGTTCCGTAAATATAGGAACCCACAAAGCAGTTTCTATGTCAATCTAGGAACATGCTTTCCCTTCCCTTCCTCCTGCTTTCGGCCGTGCCGCAGTAGCCGACTCTCCCCAAGACCTGCAACTTGGGTTGCAGGTCTTTTTTTGGCGGGTTTTTAGGGCTGTGTTAGCGTAACATCCTTTCTGTAAATTCCCTCGTCCCTGCAACCGCCCTGTC
>CAYFOM010000065.1:0-11684 GCA_964344765.1 uncultured Planctomycetales bacterium
GAAACCTGCCAGGTGTGACTTTGAGGGGATTGCGGTTAACTGGGTAAAGTCACCATCATCTGGCTGATCATGCCGAACTCCGGGTTATCGCCACCAAGGCGCTCCAACAGTTGAGCGAAATGCCCATCCCGCCAAGGTTCCGACGGCACCCACAGTCCAAAAATTCGGTTCTTGCTGGCCAGTTCGTTGTGAAGCCGCTTCCAAGACTTTTGGTTGCTCAGCGTGTACGCGACGGCACCGTCCTTGGGCGAGGCGGCTTCGATCATTTGACCGAGGAGTAATTGGGCATCCTCCTCATCGACCTTGTCGCGGTTTTCGAGATGAGCGATGGCCAAGATCGACGTCCCAACCGTGGTGTACGGGAACTCCAGTCGATCAAAGACCAATGTGAAGTCCAAGCTTGGATCGGCCTTCAAGTTGTCGACGCCGATCAGCAAATGACCTGCCGGCAAGGTCGTCGCCGGCAAGCCAACCCAGATTCGAGTGGCGCCCAGCGTCTTGCGCAGATCGAACTTCTGCTCGAACTTCTCCATTTCGTCGAGTTCGAACTGGGCTTGTTGAGCCATCGTCTTCAGGATCTTCAAATCCTTCAGCAGCGGGTGGGCAATCGTGGTCTTGCGATTGCGGTCCCAAGGCTCGAGCGAAAAGTCAACCACCGCCAAGGTGTCGGCGGGAAAGTAATCCACTGCCGAGGTCTGCGGCGGCGCAGCCAACGGAGCGGCGAAAGCGGTGAGGAGAAGGGAGATCAGCATGGTTCTGCAGTTCTCCGGATTTTACGACGGTCCGCGCCGCCGACGGTAAAAGCGCGAGACAAATTGTAGGCCTTATTGAATCAACATCGGCAGGCTGACTTCATAGCGGTGATCCGTGTTGAAATGGCCGCCGTCGTAGTATTCGACGTGAGCCGGGACCTGCAGAGCGTCGAGTTTAGCGGCGACTCGGCGCAGCCCCCACTGAAGCGCAAATTCATCGCTGTGGCCGGCGTCTAGGTACAGCGCATCCAGCCCGCGCAGCGCGTCGGCGTGCTTGGGGTCGTCGAGCATGCGCAGCGGGTCTTGCAGCAGCCAGCGGTCAAAAACCTCGTGGCGAATGTCGCCGGTTTGCGGATCCACCGGCAGCTCCACCCCCAACTCGCAATCCGGGTTCGGCGAATAGCACGACGCCATCGCGATGCCCTCAATGCCGGCGTGTTCCAAATGACCGAGGTTGAGATTGGGCAGCTCCTTCAGGAAGTTCGTCGGACCGCCGTACTTGTGCCAGCAGCTCAGCGCGTCGGCAAACCCGCGGAAGTGGCTCATGTCAAAACCCATATCACCGCAATGAGAACCGGCCGCACGAAAGTACCCCGGGTTGCGCATCGCCAACCGCAGCGCGCCGTAACCACCACTGGACTTACCAACGATCACCCGGTTGCCGACGTCACCCACCGCCACGCCCAAACCATCGCCCAACTCACCCACCGGCGCGCTGAGTTCTTGTTCGACCTGCGGAATTAACTCCTGTAGCAAGTAATCCTCGTAATTGCCGGTGCCCGGTGAATTCAAATATTGCGAGCCGCCCAAGCGGGTCTCGCACGATGGCCACATCAGCACCGCCGGCGGGATCGAACCCTCGGCCATGCAGCGGCCGATGCGCTCCGGCAGCGACTCGCTCCACATTGAACCTTTGTTGATGATCTTGTGGTTGAAGCCGGTGTACCCCGCCAGCACCGTGACCAAAGCCAGACCGTCGGCTGCGGACTGTTGCGCGGCGGCGACATCGGCGTCGGAGCCTGAAAAGCCGGGTGGTATCAGAACCGGATGGGAGCGCCGAACCGGGTCGCCGAGCGCGTTATCGGCCAGAACTTCGCTGGTGAAAGTGAGTACCGTCAAAACGGCACCGCCCGGCAGTTCGCGTCGGTATTCGAATTCCATCGGCAGAAGGATAACAGCCTTGAATCTGCCCCTGGTTGGGCAATAGTCTGCACCTATGAAGCGCGCCGCTCTGTCCTTGCTCTGCCTTTCGGCCCTCCTTCCCGCCTGCCAGCAACCGCAGCAGGAATCGGTGGACGACTACATGGTGGAATTGCAACCCGGCGAGCTCGGCTTGGTCAAATTGCCCGATGGCGAACCGTGGCCGGACTTCTCCATCGGCTGGCCGATTCGCGAGGAGTTGCTGCGCTCGACCGATTATTCGCTGACCTACCTGAGCAAGCCGTCGGCGAAGGGCTACTTTCCTTATGGGCCGATCACTCACCAGCGCATGGTCGATTCGCTGGAGCGCTTCCGCGAGTTACTGCTGACCAGCGAATCCGGCGACGCGTTCATGGGTTCGCTGAAGGAAGAGTTTGAAGTTTGGATCGCGCGCGGCCGCTCGAATTCCGGCGACGTGTTGTTCACCGGTTACGGCACGCCGATCTACAAAGGCTCGAAGAAGCGCACCGCTCACTACCAATACCCGCTGTACAAAGCTCCGGATGATTTGGTGAAGGGAGACGGTGGCGAGATTTTGGGACGCAAATCGGCGTCGGGTCAGGTGGTGCCTTATTACTCGCACGAAGAGTTGATGCGCAACGGCCACTTGGACGGACTGGAGCTGGTGTATCTATCGGATCCGTTCGATGTTTACACCGCGCAGGTCCAGGGTTCGGCGATGGTCGAACTGCCCGATGGCACGCAGTTGGAAATCGGATACGCCGGCAAAAACGGACACGAGTACAAGTCCATCGGCGGCGTGCTGATTGAAGAAGGCAAGATTCGTAAATCGGAGCTGTCGCTGAGCACTTTGCGGCGTTACTTCCGCGAAAATCCGTCCGAGGTTTCGCGCGTACTGCCGAAGAACCCGTCGTTTGTGTTCTTCAAGGAGTCGCCGGGCGGACCTTACGGCTGCTTGGGTCAACCGGTCACCACGATGCGCTCGGTCGCCACCGATAAAGACGTCTTCCCACGCGCCGGCCTGCTGTACATCGAAGTGCGCCTGCCCGACTTCACCGCGTCCGGCTCGATGGCGCAACGCCCGCAACGCTTCTTCGCCTTCGACCAAGACCGCGGCGGCGCCATCCGCTCGGCCGGTCGCTGCGATATTTGGATGGGCCTAGGCGACGACGCAATGAACCGCGCCGGCCACGTGCTGGCCCGCGGGCGGATGTATTACTTGTTCCTAAAATGAGCCGACAACCAGGAATTAGTCTTTATCGAAGCAAGGACGGTGCCGTCCAATTAGACGTTCCATTAAAGGATGACACGGTATGGCTCAGTCTGGATCAACTGGCAGAGCTATTTGACCGGAACAAGTCTACGATCTCTCGCCATTTATCTAACATATTTAAAGACAAGGAGTTGGGCCGAGCCTCAGTTGTTGCAAAAAATGCAACAACTGCCAGCGACGGAAAGACCTATCAAGTTGAATTCTTCAACCTGGACGCCATTATTTCTGTCGGTTATCGGGTGAATTCCAAGCGGGGCACGCATTTCCGGATTTGGGCAACCAATGTGCTTAAGCAGCACCTTGTTGAAGGATTCACCGAAAACGAGAAGCGCCTTAAGACCCTGGCGAAAAGCTTGAAGGTCGCATCGGATATATCCAAACGCAAGGAACTAACCGGTGGACAAGCATCAGCCATCCTGCAGACCGTATCGCAGTACGCATTCGCACTCGACCTACTTGACGACTATGACCACCAACGCGTAAAGATTCGCAAGACTTCACGCCGCAAAGCAAAGCCAGTCAGTTATGACGAAGCCATTGACTTAGTCGTTCAGATGCATGACAAGTTTGGCGGATCAGAAGTATTTGGAAAGGAGAAAGACAAAAGTTTGTCCAGCTCACTGACCACAATCATGCAAAGTTTCGACGGCAAGGATCTTTATCCATCCGTCGAAGAAAAAGCAGCCAACCTGCTCTATTTTCTCGTCAAAAACCACAGCTTCGTCGACGGCAACAAACGCATTGCCGCAGCGGTCTTCCTCCGATTCGCGGAGAAGAACAAGCTCATTTACGACAAGGAGGGCAACCGCAGAATCGCAGACAACGCCTTGGTTGCAATGACCTTAATGATCGCAGAAAGCCATCCATCGGAAAGAGAGGTCATCACTGCAATGATGACCAACCTCATCATTGGAGCCTAGATCCCCGACTGCACTTCGCTGGGCGTCCAAACACCCCAGCTCATGGTTTCCGTCGTCCGTAGCGGCACCGGTGGGCCGTCGATGGTCAGCAAAATTGCGCCGCCGACGCCTTTGTAGACGTCGCGCACACGGTTCAGCAGATGTTGCAAGGCGTCCTCAGGAAGGGCACCGTCGCGGATCGCGCAGGCAACTTGACCGGCAAAAACCGAGCGGATGAACGATTCACCCTCGCCGGTCGCCGAAACCGCGCACTTTTCATCGGCGAAGGTTCCCGCGCCAATCAGCGGCGAATCACCGATACGCCCAGGCGTTTTGCCCATGGTTCCACCGGTCGACGTCGCCGCTGCCATGCGTCCTTCGGCGTCGCGGCAAACCGCACCAACGGTGCCGCCGGCAAAATTTCCGGTGCCGCCGTTTTCGACCACGTCGCGCCAAACTTCGCGCACCTTTTCGGTGATCAGTTCATCTTTAGGCACGATGTCAAAACCGTGATTCAGCGCCCACATTTCCGCTTGCGGTCCGACCAGCAGCACTTCCTTTTTAGGGACCAGCTTTTCGGCGATGCGCACCGGGTTTTTAAACGGCCCGATACAGCCAACGCCGGCCGCCTGCAAAGTGGCGCCGCACATTACCGCGGCGTCCAGCGACACGCTGCCGTCTATGGTCAGCGCGCAGCCGCGGCCGGCGTTAAAAATG
The DNA here is from genome assembly GCA_964344765.1 of uncultured Planctomycetales bacterium. GTDB lineage: Bacteria > Planctomycetota > UBA1135 > UBA1135 > UBA1135 > JACNIZ01. The sequence goes on from CAYFOM010000065.1 coordinate 4,803, forward strand.
GGGTTGTCTTCGAGGACTTCAACAGCAGCGCAAGCAGCCTCTACCGCATTCCCACCGGCGAGCAAAACTTCGCCCCCGGCACGTGCGGCGTCGGCGCAACCCTGCTGATGCGCGGCCCGCGACTCGACCGGAATCGAGCCTGCCCCGCCATGAACAAGGATGGTAGGTTCCAACATCGGCGGGAATTCTACCGGCTTTGCTCGACTATGAGCGATCTCAGTCCTAATCTCAGGGGGGAATTGCCCCGAGCACAACCTTGACTGTCCGAATCACCGATAGCCTCGTCGCGCCGGCCCTGCGGCTGGACAAAGGCGAGGGACTGGCCGAAGCCCTGCGCTGCCTGCGCGAGTTCGACCCCCGCGTCTTCCTGATCTTCGGCGGCGATGCCGAAGACGTCGCCTGGATGCATGACATCTTGGAAGACCAAGCCGGTCATCCGATCCTATTCGCCGCCGATTTGGAGCGCGGCGCCGGCCAACAATTCGAGGGTTTGACCCCTCTGCCCGACGCTTGGGCGCTGGGATTGCTCGGCGAACAAGCCGCTTACGACGCCGGTCACCGCACCGCGACCGAAGCAGCGTCGGCCTGTGTGCGCTGGGTTTTTGCGCCGGTCATCGACTTGCACCGCACCGGCTCCGATCAAATCAACTCGCCAATCATCGGCAACCGCGCGTTTGGTAGTGAGATTCAGCGCGTGATTGAGTGCGGCGGTGCCTTCATCCAGGGCCTGACCGACGGTGGCGCGATTGCCTGCGCCAAGCACTTCCCCGGCCACGGCGCGTGCACTCAAGACAGCCACACCGAAATGGCTGTGGCTTTTGACGAACTCGACCCGCACCTCGAGCCGTTCCGCGCGTTGAAGGACAAATTGCCGTCGATCATGGCCGGACACATCGAGTTCCCAATGGTCGACGACTCCGGATTGCCGGCGACGCGCTCGAAGAAGCTGATGGATATCTTGCGCGTCGACATGGATTACGACGGTTGCGTGGTGACGGATGCGTTGAATATGACGGGTTTCGGCAGTGAGCCGCACGACGAAATCGCGATTCAGTCCATTCACGCCGGTTGCGATTTGTTGCTTTACCCAGAGGATCCGGTGGCGCTGGCCGTCACGCTGCGCGATGCGCTGGACCGCGGTGATTTAGAAGAATCGCGGGTGCGCGAAGCGTCGGCGCGAGTTGAAAAGCTCATCCGTTACAGCCTCGATACCGAACCGGCTCAATCGAAGCCGTTGGTCTTGGGCGGCGCGCTGAAGTCGTTGTTGCGTGCGTTACCCGGTGGCGCTTATGGCCGCAGTCATCCACGTCCGGACATCGCCTTAAACCTGGCGTCGACCCCCGACGCGGTCAGCTTCCTAGAAGAATTCGGCGTAACCGTGGTCAGCCCCGATACCGAGCCACCGGAAAACTTGCCGAAGGCGGTTTTGGTGTTGTGCGGCGCGCGCGAAGGACACGGCTTGCCGAACATTCCGGGCCCGTGGCTGGAAGCTTTGCACCATCAACGCCCGGTGCTTTACGTCGCCGGTTCGCCCGACGCCGCCACCCTGGCTCCGGCGTCGGCGCACGGCTGGTTCTTGCCTGGCTTGTCGCCTGCCCTGCTGACCTTGTTGTTGCACGAGGGCGAATAAACAACCGCCTTGCTGAATCTCGCCCTCCCCCAAGAATCCGCCTCCTTCGGGCTGGCCCCTCTGGACTGGCTCGCGATCCTTGGTTACATCGCGCTAGCGCTAAGCGTCGGCGCGTGGATGTCGCGGCGCGCAAGTCGTTCCACCGACGACTTTTACCTCGCCGGACGCACGCTGCCGTGGTGGATTTCGGGCACCAGCCTCGTCGCCACCTCCTTCGCCGCCGATACACCACTTTTCGTCGCCGGATTAGTTCGTACCGACGGCATCGCCGGCAACTGGCTGTGGTGGTCCTTCGTCATCGGCGGTGCTTTGTGGTTTGTCGTTCTTGCCGCTTGGTGGCGACGGCTTCATATCACTACCAACGCCGAGTACATCGAATTGCGGTATGACGGACCGCAAGCGCGGGCGTTGCGCGGCTTTTACGGCGGTTATCACGCACTGATCACCAACACCATTGTGTTGGTTTGGGTGTTGCTGGCGATGCGCAAGGTCGTCGGCGCGGTGCTTGGACTGGATGACGGTAGTGCCGATACCTGGATCGTCGCCGGCGCCGTAACTTTGGCCCTGTGCTATTCCGTATTGGCCGGTCTTTGGGGCGTGGTGCTGACCGACCTATTCCAGTTCTTCCTCGCACTGGGCGGCGCGATCTTGCTGGCTTACGCCGCGGTGCAAGCGGCAGGCGCCGAAGTCATCGGCGAAGGATTCGGCTTCGGCGAAAACCTGAAAGCCATGATGGCCCGGTTGACCGAAACTCACCCGGACAAGTTGGCGCTGATCCCCTCACCGGGCCCCGGCGGCTGGACTTCGACAACTTTCTGGACCCAGAGCTTCACCGCCTTCATCGTCACCATCACTCTGGTCGGTTGGCTCAACAAAAACGCCGACGGCTCGCCGCAAGCGGTGCAACGGTTTTTGGCCAGTAAAGACGAAGGTCACGCCCGCGGTGGCGCGTTGTGGTTCCACATTGCTCACTATTGCTTGCGCCCGTGGCCGTGGATTTTGGTCGGCTTAGCTTCGCTGATTCTGCTGCCCGATGACATGCTGATGCGAAACGGCGCGGTGGATCACGAAGCTTCGTACCCAATCCTGATGCGCCAGCTGTTGGGCCCCGGCGTATTCGGTCTGCTTTGCGCCAGCTTCCTCGCCGCTTTCATGTCGACGCTGGACACCCACTTCAACTCGGCTTCGGCCTACTTCGTCAACGATGTTTACCGCCGCTTTCTAAACAAGGACGCCGAGCCGCGCCACTATGTGCGCGTCGGACGTTTGGTTGCGGTATGCGTCGGCATCCTCGCCGCCGCGTTGTCGCTGGTCGCCGACTCAATCAAAGACCTGTTCACCTTCTCGCTGACGTTGGTCGCCGGCCTCGGCCCGGCGTTGTTCTTGCGCTGGCTGTGGTGGCGCGCCAATGCCTGGACCGAAGTCGCGGGCTTGATCACCAGCACCGTGCTGACCTTTGCCATGCAGGTCCTTCCCGATAGCTGGTGGGGTGCGGCACCATTCAACGGATGGGAAGCCGGCAAACCATGGGCATTCGAAGGACGGTTCCTGCTGATTTCCGCAGTCTCGCTTCCCATTCTTTTCGCAGTCACCCTGCTGACCAAGCCGGTCGACAAGCAGCATCTGCAGAAATTCTGGGCCCAGGTGCGCCCCTTCGGCCTGTGGAAACCCTTCCGCCCCGCCGACGCCAACGGCACGCCATGGCTGGCCTTGTTCGCCGGCTGGATGGGTGGAATGTGCCTGATTTTCGGCTTAATGCTGTGCCTGGGGGCTTGGATCCTGGGGCAAAGCGGCCTGGGATACGTGATCATGGCGGTAGTGGGCGGCGTCGCCCTGCGCTGGTCCTGGCCGCGCACGGTCTCCTGAGCTACTGCGCCACTTTTCATGAGCGCCCGCAACCCGCTCTGGGTTGTCCGATACCGAAACTCGGCAACTTCGTTTCCGAATAATAGGCCCTGATAAAATCCTGACATGGCTACTACCCGTACCACTTTCGGCAACCCGGCCTACGAGGGCCCTGCCGGCACCGTTTCCGCCGCCCAGGCAACCACGCCTGCGCGCATGGCGTTCCTGCGCAAAACTTACTCGCTGTTCAGCATGGCGATGGTGCTTTGGATGGGCACCGCTGCTGCGCTCATCTCCAATGAATCCGCCCTGATGTCCGTCGCCAAACTGTTCGGCGGTGGGTTTGTCAGCTTCATTGTTTACCTGCTCGTTATCTTCGGCCTGCTGCGAGTCACCGCGAAGAAGTTTCCGCTCAACATCATTGGCCTTGGACTCTTTGCCGTGTTTATGGGCGTGTTCACCGCGCCGATGGTGGCGATGTACTTGGGACTTGAAGGAGGCGTTGGAATTGTGCTGCAGGCCTTTGTCCTTACGCTGACGGTATTCGGTGCACTGACCGCTTACGTGCTGACGACGAAGAAGGACTTTTCCTTCATGCGCGGCGCTTTGGCAATTGGCCTAGGCTTGGCCATTGGTATTTCCATCTTTGCCATGTTCGGCGCAGGTTTTGCCATCGACCTCGTCTCAGGCACAGGTTGGTCCATCGCGATGGTGCTGTTGTTTGGCGGTTACATGCTGTACGACACCTCGAACATCTTGCATCGCTACCCGGCCAACATGGCTGCTACGGCCGCTGCGATGTTGTTCTACGACTTCGTCATCATGTTCATCCACATGCTGCGCTTGGTTGCAGCAAGCCGCGACTAAGACGACCGAATCCCTTCGCAGCGCTGCTGAACTGAAGCAGCCAAATGAAAGAAGCTCCCAAGGGTCATCCTTGGGAGCTCTTTGCGTTTCACCCCAGTAAGGGGAATCAGGGGAGAGAAACTAGGGATAAAAACGCAGGAAGCGGATTTCACCGCGCGTCTTCAGGCGCAGCACCGGCTTGGTTGGAACCGAGTCATCCAGCTCGATGGAGAAATCATCGATCTGCGAACCACGCTTCGTGATCGTGCCCGCAAACACTGTGCGATCCGTCACACGACGAATGATCAGCACTTGGTGCGACTGGGTCTGGGGCGCACTAGGAGCATCCGCCACAAAGACCTGCGTATCAGGCTCACCAATGAAGTCCAGCAGCGCCGAACCGTTCGGCCCGCTCATGCGCACGGTGAAATCAAGATCTGTCGTCGCCACCTGCACATTACTGAGGTAGTCGTAAGGACCGTTGTAGCCCAAACTTCCGGCACTCAGCGCCAAGCTGGTGGTGATCGATTCCGGGCTGTGCAAGATGTAATCTATCGTCACCGGCGAACTGGCGACTACTTCCACACCATCCACAACGTTGCCATTTTGCACCATCGTGACTTGACGACGCATGGTGACGTCGTCGTAGGCGTCGTCGGCGCTGGCGAGGATGAACGAGTTGTTGCCCTCTTCAGTGAAGTGCTCCAGCACACCGCCGCAGGCATTTTGGCTTTGGCCGTTGATGACTACGGTGTTGTGCGCCAACGTCGTGCGGTAGTAGTTAGTGGTCATCGGCACGTCGACGCCGATGTCACCGACCTCGTTGACGATCGGCGTGTCGCCGCGCCACAGGTTGATGCCTAGCTTGTCGTAGTGACCGTGGATACCGCCGTGCGGACCATAATCCAAGACCAAGGTGGAAGGACTGGCGCTATGAATGGACTTCAGCGCCGCCAATCCGGAAGACTCGTTATTAACCAGCGGGTATTCGACCCAGTCCTGGTACGGCAGGTCGGCAATGCCGAAGACCACCGAGTCCACCGACAGGCCGCGACCGTACTCCACCAACGGACCACAGAACTCGGACACCGGGAAGAAAGCCAATCCCTGCTCGTACATTTCGCGCAGGTTGCTGTCGAAACTTTGCAGCGGGCCGTCGTTGAGGTGGGCCAGCGAGCCGTTCGGGAAAGCCATCGCCAGCGGCATCATCAGCATCTGCTTGACGTCGTCGATGCTCATGTCGGGGCGAATGCGGTGCAAACTCTGCAACATCGGCAACATCGCGCGGAAGGCGAAGAAGTGGTAGCCGAAGCTGCCCTCGTACCACATGCCGTCGTCGTCGATGCCGACGTTGAGCTGCTCGTACAAGCCGGTCGGCCCGTTGATGACCTCGTCGGCGATGGTCACCTCGTTCAGCGTCATGGCCGCTAGATACACCGCGGTATTCTGCCAGCACTGAATGTTGTGAATGCCGTTGTCGTTGGTGTAGATCACGTGCATTCCGGGGCGGAAGACGTTTTCCTTCACCGCCTCGAGCTCGGCTTCGTTCATCAAGCCGGATCCATGAATTAAATCCTGCGAGCGAATCAGCCCTGCCAACCACTCGGCCTCATCGAGGGTTTGCCCAAAAGCCTTGCCGCCCTCGGCCGAAGGCTGTCCGGTGACGTCGTGCTGCTCGTAGGTCGGGTACTTGACCGCGTACTCATTCAAAATGTCGGCGACGCGCTGGCCGTAAACCGGGTTGCCGGTGACGGTGTACGTCACCGCCATGCGCCAGGCTTGGTTGCTGATCGCCTTGTGGATGAAGGTGGCCAGACCGCTGTCGAAGGATTCGCCGGTCCAAATGTGGCCGTCCACCGGGCAGCGATGCTCGTGCAGCGTCACAATTTCCAGTGCGACCTCGTGATCCGGACAGACGTAATCGTTGATCCAAGTGCCGCCAACGTCCGGAACCTGAAGCGGGCTGAGCAGCTCGACGTCCATATCGTCCTTGATGCGGGTCAGCACCGAACTCGCGCGTGGTTCCAACGTGTAACGCTTGACCAAAGTGCGAATGTCATTCGGAGTCAGCGTCAACGTCGGATGGTTTGGACGCACCCAAGGCTCGATGATGGTGGCCTCGTGCAACTCCAAGAGCGTGCCATTCGCCTTGTACTGCGCAATCTCAACCGGCCGCGGCGCCAACGGCAGATCCTGATTCAGAATCTGGTAGGTGTAGCGATTCTCACCCGGCGAAAGGCGGATCGGGCCATCGACAATTCCGAACTGCCGGATATAGAGAGTTCCGATCTCTGCTTCCGGGTTATCGACTTGGATCTCAAGCCGGTCCGAATACTGCTGGGCTTCGATGTACTGGGGAGTAGCGGCTGCTTGGCGTGGGGCAAGGGCAAAAGCCAAGCAAGCCGCTAGGGGTATCAGGATGGTCCTAGGGGCCATTGGGCGGCGGGGGATCTATTCTGAGGGAGGTAACGCTGATTGGAGGATCAGCCGTTTCAGAACACAATGCCGCGGGCTTCACCCCCGAAAACCGCAAATCCCCTAAAGTTACATTTGGCGCAGAC
>CAYFOM010000066.1:0-11419 GCA_964344765.1 uncultured Planctomycetales bacterium
GAAGAAACCTGCCAGGTGTGACTTTGAGGGGATTGCGGATTACTGGGTAAGCTCACCACCATTCGGCGAAGCCAAATTCCAGCTACAACTCCCGAATTCATGCAATTCAAGCGGCAAGTTGTTTACCGATTCAAATTCCGATTTGGTGCCACGGCTACAAGCTCCACTTCCAACTACCGCCATAATCAATGCGATCCCAATCAGATTTACATGCAAATTATTTTGTGACACGTGAGTGTGGTGCTTCGAGTGTTCTCCCCACGGATGAATGGGTGAATGAGGGAATGGGTTCCTGTGTTTCGGGGGTTACTCCCAGCGGCTTTTGGTAGCGCTTGCGCTACCCTTTGCCGCGGGGAGCAACCCCCGAAACAACTACCACATTCAACCAATCACTGAATCGTCACCTTAAACACACTCGAAGTACGACCGAACATCACACTTTGGAGCCAGACGTCTAGACCTTGGGCTGCGTTGGGGATGTTCTTGGTGACTGTGGCGGTGCCGGAGGCGTCGGCGTTGGCAGAACCTACTAGGATTGGATCTCGCAGGCTGAGCGTGGTGCTTAGCGCGGCGATTTCGTACAAGCCTTTGCCGGTGGTGCTGTAGGTGAAGTAGACGCGGGTGCCGGCCGGGGCACCGGTGGATTCGAGTACGGCGGTGGTGCCGGCGATCAGCGTCGGTTCAGTTAGGTCGAACTCGGTGGGCTGGATGTCGTAGCGCGCGATCCAGGTTCGCCAGGAACTGGTGCTGCCGTTGGTCCATTCGTGGTGACCCCAGAAGGTGTCGGCGTTGAATGGGTCGGCTTGGGTGCCGGAGTAGTCGCCCCAACGTCCGCTGGTGTGAGCGTTCGACGAAACACGGACGACTTGGCCTGGGCGGAATTCGTTGAGCGGATCACTTGCGGCGCGGACGGCGCGTCCCATCGAAATGTACTCGCTGTTGGAAGAGCGCGCATAGGTGATCGCGGCGTTGTCGTTCATGTCGACGGCAATCGACGGGAAGAAGGTGTAGATGCCGCCACCGAGGTTGATTTCGCCCCACTGATTCACGGTCGGCGTTCCGCCGCTTGGCCAGCCATTCATGTCGAATTCGTACCAACGCGCACGTGAGCGCTGATTGTTGACGTGGTGCACCGCCCAAATCGAATCGTTGGCTTGGGCGCAGCTCCAGAATCGCGGCTCGAACAAGTACGGCTTCGACGAGGTACCCTTTTGCGGCGGATGCGCCGGGTAGGTGTAAGGCTCGACCGATACGGTCACCGTCTGGCGGTTGTAGCTGCCGAATGGATCGGTAATCGCATGCAAGATCACCGTCGTGTTATTCGAATTTTCAGTCGACTGCGCGATGTAAAGCGTGCCAGTGTTGTCTTGCACCACCGGAATGCCCATCGATTGCTGGCTGTTGCCGGTAATCAACTCATGCGTGGTCGTTGCCGCGCCACCGCTCAAAACCGACGACTTATCGATCAAGTAAATCAGGTATTTATCCGGACCGAAGAAGTCGGCAGTCAGCATGACCGTGTCGTTGCTCAACGACATGTTCGGCGAATCGATGTCGCCGCCCGAGATCGACGTGACGTCGAAGCGGTACTTGTGCCAATCGCTCGAATTGGTCGGCGAATCGTCTTTGGAGATCGCGAACAAGAAGTACGAACGACCACCGGTGCGCTCGCATGCCATCGCCAAGAAGCGCTGTGCATGCGGGTCCCAGCAAGCTTCGGGGTCAAAGACGAAGCCGCCGGCCCCTTGGTTGCCCCAGAAACCGTTGGATTCAATCTTGTCGCCCCACAGCTCGGTGCCGGTGCGGTTGAAGCAAGCAATGCGACCGTTGACGATACCGATGATGTGATCGGGACCAATCGCCATTTCCGGATCCGGCGGGGTCCAGCCGGTGCCGGGGATTGCTTCGAAACCGAAGTCTCCGGAAGTTGCCGGCAGCATCAAACGATCTTGCGGAGTCCAGTTCGGATCCCAAATCGGCGGGATCGCGGCGTGGTCTTCGTTGTTGTAATCGATGTTTGCCGCTTGCGGTTCGCCTAGAGCGAGCTGCTTTTGAGTTGCGCTAATGCTGTTTTCACTGCGATGCAAACTCAGGTGCGCCGCGCTGGAATCGCCGAGGCCGGCATTGCCGTCCCACGCCAACGCGATGTCGCCTTGATCGGTCCAAACGACGCGTTGCACGCCGGTGGCGGCGGTCAAAAACTGGCGACCGTCAATCTGCGCGGTGCCTTGTTCGACCTCGATCAATTCGCCGTCGGCGTTGAATTGATGAATGACGATGTCGCGATCGACGCCTCCATGTGCACCAGCAACATCGGTCGGCCGCTCGGTGTTGAATGCCACCAAGTAACGGCCGTCGTTCGATGCGGCAACAGCCACACCGCTCTTCCAACCATCATCCGGCGTGGCGACGGTTTGCGCATGCAAGCGCTTGCCGCTGCGGTTAAAGCGTGCCGCTTCAACCGCGTAACCTTCGGCGTGTTCGACCAACCACGCGGCGATGAATTCGCCGTTAGGGAGCACATCGATGCTCGGTTCGATCGAGGTTGGATTGGTGCTTAAACGGAACTCGTCGCCGGCTGGGGTGCCGTCGGCGTTGAGATGGCAGGCCCAAATCCCGCTGGAATGATCGGCATGCGCGCGTGCCCAAGTCAGCAGGTAACTGCCGTCGGCTATTGCGGTCAGACTTGGCAAGGTGTCGGTGCCTTGACCTGGATGACTGACGACCACATCGCTGGAATCAGTGTCGGCCAGCGAGCGCGCGCGAAGTTCGAAGCGGGCGAGGCCGTCGGCGTCAGTTGGTAGTTGATCGGCGAAAACCGCCAGCACACCACCGTCACCATTCGCGGCGAGCACCGGCATGCTTTGATCATCTTGGCGCTGACTGTTCACCGCGATCTCGGGACCGGCGGCAACGTATTGTCCTTCCTTCATTTCAAAGCGACGCGCGACCACCGACGAACCACTGCCGTCTTGACCGTGCGACTCCCACGCAAACCACGCACTGCCATCGGCGGCAAACGCAACTGTTGGCTTGTACTGCATGCCCGGCATGGTTTGGTTGACGTGAAGCTCGTGGCTCAGCGCGTTGCCGGCGGCGTCGAAAGCGCGCGCGAACACGCCGTAAGTGCCTCCCTCTTGGCGCCGGCTGTCCCAAGCGACCATGTAGCTGCCGTCGGGCGCCACGGCCAGTGCGGCATGAGCTTGGGTAGACGAACTAAAAACGCTCGCGCGCAAATCGCTGGCCACCGATTGGGCGGCGACGTCGGCGATCACTGGATCAACGTCGGCGCTGGCGGCTTGGGGGGATGTCGAGCACGCGGTCAGCGCGCTCAGGGAGGCAGCAGATGCCGCCATCAACCAATGAGTTTTTGCCATCGAATTCGAGGGTGGGAGTAAAGGAAGGAGGCCGTTTCTCTATCATGCACAGGATGAGTGGTTGGTCAAATCCTGGCGGGAATTCGAAGCCGCAAATGCAGCTTTGCCTGCTGTTCACCCGCGACCTGTGCCGGAATGAACCGCTTCAGGTGCTGCGCGACGCGATTGCCGGCGGCGTCGATTCGGTTCAGTTGCGTGAAAAGGAAATGAACGACGCCGACTTTTTGGCGTGGGCGAAAATCGTTTTGGATGAGTGCCGGCAGCTGCGCGTGCCGCTGATCATCAATGACCGCGTGGAAATCGCCGCTCAAATCTACGCCGCCGGCGTGCATGTTGGCCAAGACGACATGCCGGTGCGTGAGGCGCGCAAATTGTTGGCGCCGGGTCAATGGGTAGGGCTGTCTACTCACTCCATCGACGAGCTGGAAGACGCCGCCGATCAGGGTGCGGATTACGTCGGCTTTGGCCCGATGTTTACCACTGCACTTAAGCCCCACCTGCGCGCCCAATCCGCCGACGACGTCATCCGCGCCGCGATGTTCGCACGCGTTCCGGTTCTCGCCATCGGCGGCATCACTCCGGAAAATGTAGACGCCGTGCCGCAAAAATTCGGAATTGCTGTAAGTGCCGCGATTTGTGCGGCAAATGATTCAAAAATGGCGGCGATGCAACTACGTCATAGAAACCAATCCAATCCATGGCACGAATAATCCTCACCACCCTTATCGCCGCTCTTTCATTTTGCTCGTTCCCAACGACTGCGAATGCTCAAAAAAGTGGCGACCCAGAAAGACTTGTATCCAAGCACAAGACCTCTCAGGAGCTGGCTGCCGCTTTAGAGAACTTGAAATACCACGGCTTCTCAGGATCGGTAATTGGCTCAGTTAAGGGAGAAGTAAGAGTGGCAATGGGCGTGGGTCTTGCGAATCGAGAAAAAGGAATTTCGAACACGGCCAACACGCTGTTTGAACTAGCCTCGGTGACAAAGCAATTCACTGGCGCTGCGGTGTGCCTTTTAATGGATCGCAAAAAGCTCAAGCTAAGCGATTCCATCGATAAGCATTTGCCTTCGGTGCCGGATCATTCCAAAAAAATAACGATCCGCCATCTATTGGAGCATTCATCCGGCATCCCTGGATCTAACTCCAACGGAGCTGGGTTTGAGCTCAAGCCGGTGGTCGCGTCCTTCTTACGTGGTGGACCGAAACACAAGCCGGGGGAAAGACATGAATATTGGAACCAAGGCTATGCGCTACTGGCCGGGGTTGTGCAAACTGTAAGTAGCCAAAGCTATTCATAGTTTTGCACGGATCACTTATTCAAAGCTGCTGGTATGAATTATTCTTGCTTTACCGGAGATTCGGCCCCCGCCAACACTCAAATAGCAACGGGTTATTCCGCTAGAGGCAACCCGCGCACTGCCTTAGAACATCCTTATCGAGAATACGGTTTCCAATATCAGGGAATGGGAGGTGCCGTTAGTAATGTCTGGGATTTATTACGCTGGGATCAGGCCTTGAGCAAAAAGAAAGTTTTATCGTCTAAGGCAACTAAGGCACTCTTCAAGCCGGGGCCGGGCGGCTATGCGCTGGGTTGGAAGATTGATGAAAAAGGCAGCGTCCTTCGCCAATCTCATGGCGGATCCGTGCGCGGTTTTGTTTGTGAAATTCGACGTCTTCCAAAGAAGAAGGCATTCATCGCAGTTCTATGCAACGATGATGATTTCATGCCCAGTACGGTATCTCAAATTATTGAAGATGCTTTGTTAAAAGGCGAGGTTATGGATATTCCCAAGGGGTTGGATAAAGAGACGCAGGCCAAGTTCGTCGGTAGCTATAAAACGGCCAAGGGACACAAAATGGAAATCGCGGCTAAAGGCGAATCCACGATGGTAAAAATCTACTGGCCGCAAGGCTATCGCAGCTTTGGCACGATGGGCATGAACGAGGACAAGGATTTGGTTTTCTTGCCGCTATTTGACCCGTCCATTTCCAAGGTTAAGTTCAACGATGACGGCTTAGCTGACTCTATCGACCTTGGCTACGGGCCTTACCGACGAGAATAGCCCTCAATCGAGAATGCGGCGAAACGCATTGTGGAGTGGGGTGTTAGGCTAATCGTATGTCGAGTATCACTCCCCAACCACCTTCCTGTCTTCAATGGTTGCTGCCGACGGCGATGCTGGCAGTGTTTGCTTGCGGTTCGCCGACTCCGGCACAGGAACCGACGACACAAACAAGCGGCGGTGGCATCGGCCACGGTGTCGATAGTGGAGCAAAGCTGAATGCGGCTGCCAGCGGCTTGTTCCGCAATTTAAGTTTGGATGTCAATGGACTCATTCGAACTTTCGACGCCTACCTCCCCACTCAAATGCCGACGACTCCGGTACCGCTGGTCTTTTTGGTTCACGGTCACGGCGGCAGTGCCGATACTTTGACTGGTCATAACGGAGACAAGGCGCCGTTTAAAGTTTGGATGACCCTTGCCGAGCAAGACAAAATGATTTTGGTATTCCCCGACGGCACCGTGGGACCGGACGGCAAAACGGGGTGGAACGATAGCCGCGCCGATTCACAAACCAATCCGACCGTCGATGACGTCGCTTTTTTTGAAGCGATGGTGCAAGAAGCTAACCTGCGCTTAAACATCGACAATGATCAAATATTCGCTGCTGGAATTTCCAATGGCGGCGGCATGGTGTTGCGCCTCGCACAGGAACTTTCCCACCACATCGACGGCGTAGCCGCGGTGATCATGGGCATGCCGGCGATCAACGAGTCGTCGCCGCCTCCGGTTGCCGTCGACGTTTTATTTATGAATGGAACTGGCGACCCACTTGTGCCGTGGAACGGCGGCGATGTGCATGAACCCGGCTCCGGTCGCGGGTCGGTTTTGGCGGGAATGGATTCGGCGTTGTGGTGGGTCGCGCACAATCAATGCGATCCCAATGCGACCGTCACCAATTTGCAAAACCGCCACTTATTCGATGGCTCGACGGTTCGCTCCCATCTGTACGGGGGCGGAACCGATGGAAGTCGCGTGGCGATGTACCAAGTGATTGGCGGCGGCCATACTGAACCCAGTCGAGCGCAGCAGTATTCGTGGGTGGTCGAACTTTTGCTCGGGCGGCAAAATCACGACATCGAAGCTGCCACGGTGATCTGGGATTTTTTCCAAGGCAACTAGCCACCCTCCAGGGACGCGCTCGGGCGCTTGCCGCGGATCGCAGTGCTCTAGAATGGCGGGGCCATGTTCCTCCATTTGCTCGCCCCACTTCTGGCCATCCCCCTTCTTTCCTGCAGCGCGCCCGGTTTGCCTCAGCAAGCCGCCGCTGATTCGGAAAGCCAAACTCAAATCGATCCGCAGCTATTCAACGCGCTGGAGTACCGCTGCATCGGGCCATTCCGCGGCGGACGCTCTGCGGCGATCACCGGAGTAGCCAGCGATCCGGCGACTTATTACTTTGGCGCGGCCGGTGGTGGCGTTTGGAAGACCGATGACGCCGGCACGACTTGGAGCAACATTTCCGATGACTACTTCGGCGGCTCCATCGGCGCGATTGCCGTTAGTGAATGGGATGAAAACGTCATCTACGTCGGCGGCGGCGAGGTCACGGTGCGCGGCAATGTTTCCCATGGCGACGGCGTTTGGAAGTCGGTGGATCGCGGTGCGACTTGGACGCATGTGGGCTTGAGCGATTCGCATCACATTCCGCGTATTCGCATTCACCCGAAGAACCCCGATTTGGTTTATGCCGCGGTGCTCGGCCATTTGTACGGACCGAGTGAAGAACGCGGTGTTTACCGCAGTAAAGACGGCGGCAAAACTTGGGAGCGAATTCTTTTTGCCAATGCCGACGCCGGTGCCGTCGACTTGGTGTATGATCCGAGTAACCCGCGCATCATGTATGCCAGCACTTGGCGCATTCGCCGCACTCCGTACAGCTTGGAAAGTGGCGGAGATGGTTGTGCGCTGTGGAAGAGCACCGATGGCGGTGATACTTGGGAAGATATTTCGCGTGCCGAAGGTTTGCCGAAGGGAATGTTGGGAATCATTGGCGTGACGGTTTCGCCGGTGAACCCGCAACGAGTCTTTGCCATTATTGAGAATGAAAACGGCGGCGTTTTCCGTTCGGATGACGGCGGTGAAAATTGGAAAAAGGTGAATTCCGAACGCAAGCTGCGTCAGCGCGCCTGGTACTACAGTCGGATTTATGCCGATAGCCAGGATGCCGACACCGTTTACGTGTTGAATGTTCGGTTTTGGAAATCAAAGGACGGCGGCAAAAATTTCAGCAGTATCGGCACGCCGCATAGCGATCACCACGACCTTTGGATTGCACCGGAAAACAATCGGCGCCTGGCCGTGGCCGATGACGGCGGCGGACAGGTCAGCATGAACGGCGGCGAAAGTTGGAGCACTTATATGAACCAGCCGACCGCGCAGTTTTACCGCGTGACTGCCGATGACTCCTTCCCCTATCGCGTTTACGGCGCGCAGCAAGATAACTCGACGGTGCGCATTCGTCACCGCAGCGCCGGCAGTGGAATCGGCGAACGCGATTGGGAACCGACCGCCGGTGGTGAAAGCGGTTATTTGGCCATCGATCCGCATTCCGAAGATACGGTTTTCGGTGGGTCTTATGGTGGGCTACTCGAGCGCTACAACCACCGCACCGGTGAGCACCGCATGATTAACGTGTGGCCGGAAAATCCAATGGGACATGGCGCCGAAGGTATGAACCCGCGCTTTCAGTGGAACTTCCCAATCCTTTATTCGCGACACGCGTTCCATACCGTCTACACCGCCGGCAATCATTTGTATAAGTCCGATACCGACGGCCACAGTTGGCGCCGGATCAGTCCCGATTTAACGCATAACAATCCGGAGTGGCTGCGCTCATCGGGCGGACCGATCACCAAGGACAACACCGGCGTCGAATACTTCTGCACGATTTTTGCGTTGGCCGAAAGCGTGTCGGAAGGCAATGTGCTTTGGGTGGGTACCGATGATGGGTTGATTCACATCACTCGCGACGGCGGTCAAAACTGGAGTAATATTTCGCCGCAGGCCGACATCATGCCGGAGCTGATGCAAATCAACTGCATCGAGGCGCACCCGACGATTCCTGGTGGTGCATACGTTGCCGGCACCCGCTATAAGTCGGATGACTTCAAGCCGTATCTTTATCGCACTTTGGATTATGGCCAGACTTGGACTCTGATCAGTGACGACCTGCCGCAGAATTCGTTCACGCGTGTGGTCCGCGCCGATCCGATGAAGCCGGGATTGCTTTACTGCGGCACGGAAACCGGCATGCACGTTTCTTTTGACGATGGCGACAACTGGCAATCGCTGCAATTGAATCTGCCGCAGGTACCGATCACCGATTTGGTGTGGAAGAACACTGATTTGGTGGTGGCCACCCAAGGTCGCTCGTTCTGGATTCTTGACGACGTCACCCCGCTGCACGAGGTCTCGGAGGAAATGAATGAGGAGCAGTTCTGGACCTTCCAGCCGCGACCAACTTACCGCTTGCCGGGGCGCCGTCAGGAAGGCTCGAAGACTCGAGGGCAAAACCCGCACAACGGTGTGGTCTTCCGTTATTTCCTAAGTGAGGCCGCGGCGAAACAAAAGGTCAGCATTGATGTACTGGAAGCCGACGGAACGCTGATTCGCAGCTTCCCTGATTTGTCGGACGAGAAGAAGCCGGCCAAGAAGGAGGCGGAATCGGATAACCCCGAACTGCAAAACGCCGATGAAGGTGATGAGCCTAAAGATGCTCCGGATTCCGAAGCCGGCATGAACCAGTTTGTTTGGAATCTGCGCTATCCGGATGCAAAGGATTTCGACGGCTTGATCATGTGGGCAGGCAGCGTGCGTGGACCGCGCGCCGCACCGGGCGAATATCAGTTGCGCTTGAATGTAGGCGAAGAAACCCGAACCGTGCCGTTCACGTTGTTGCGTGACCCGCGCGCCGGTTCCTCCGACCAGGACTTGCGCGCCCAGTTTGACTTCTTAATCGCCGCCCGCGACAAGTTGACCCAAACGCACGAAGCAATCATTCGCATCCGCAAAGTGAAGAAGCAACTTGGCAGTTGGAAGAAACGCTTCGCGGTGCTGAACGAAAACGGCGACGGCGAATACCAAGAGCTGGTGGACGCCATCGGCGAACTGAGCAAGCAGTTAACCGGGATTGAAGAAAAGCTCTACCAAACCAAAAACCAAAGCAATCAAGATCCGCTGAACTTCCCGATTCGCCTCAACAACAAGTTGGCGGCGCTAGCGTCAACGGTGGCTCAAGGCGACTTCCGCCCAACCAAGCAGGCAACCGAGGTTTACACCCACCTGGTCACGCAAATTGATCAATGCCTGGCCGAGCTCGACGCGGCAATTGAAGAAAAATTGCCGGCGATTAATGCGCAAATCAAGCAAGCTGAGGTGCCGGCAATTAGCGGCAAGTGACGGGCGTCCCAGCAATTCCACCGAAACTTGAAAAAGTTCGCCTAGGAATGGGCGATCCAAGCGGCGTTTTCGACCTATTCTTGGATCAACGCCTCCATTCCAAACAAAATGCCCGCGATTCTTCCAAGCATCCTATTTGCTGCCGCCCTTCAGTCCTATTCCGGCGGCGATTTTGCGCTCCTGGACCGCTGGCAAGGCGAGGCACGCAATGATCGATTCGGCAACGAAATCTCCAACGCCGGCGACTTGAACGGCGATGGAATTGACGACCTCCTCGTATCCGCCCCGACGGCGAGCAACTTGGTCCTGGGGTCGATGGGTCGCGTCTATGTTTACTCCGGTGCGGATCAAACCTTGATTCATAGCTGGGAAGGGATTGCAGAAAAGGTTGAGTTGGGTGTGAGTGTTGCCAATGCCGGCGATGTGAACGGCGATGGCGTGGACGATGTCATTGCCGGTGCAAATGGCAACCTCACCGGAGTTGGAGCCTACGCCGAGGTGTGGTCCGGCGCCGATGGAAGTCTGCTGCATCACGTCAATGAAGTCCAAGCCGACAGCTATTTCGGTCAATACGTTGCCGGGGCAGGCGACGTCAATGGAGATGGAATGCACGACTTCATCGTTTCTGCAATCCATACCACTGTGAATGGGCAGGAGAATGCCGGGTCGGCATATGTGTACTCCGGTGCGGACGGAAGCGTGCTTTTTCAAATCGAGGGCGTCGACATCAACTCTAAACTGGGTTACGGGATGGCTGCCCTGGGTGACGTGAACAATGATGGTCGGCATGACTTTGCCCTCTCTCAGCAGATCTCATCGTCCGGCGGCATGCAACCCGTTGTCGTCATTTATTCCGGCATCGATGGAACGCCGCTTTTTCAAATCGACAGTCCCAGTACAAATGACGCCTTCGGATCCACGCTGGAATCCTGCCCCGATTTAAACGGTGATGGAATCCGCGACTTACTCATCGGCGCACCCAAATCCAACAATGGCAGTCTGGCGGACGCCGGTGCGGCCTACGCTTATTCCGGATCCGCGGGCACACTTTTGCTTGAGTGGCAAGGACAGACCGCGGGTGAAAATCTCGGCTGGTCAATAGCCGGCGGCCAGGATCTTAATTCCGATGGGATTTGGGACATCGCCATCGGTTCACAGAACTACAGCGATGGCGCTCATTTTCAGGCCGGTGCCATTTCTCTTTATTCGAGCAATGACGGTCATCTGCTGCACCGTGTGATCGGGCCCAATGCCATGGTCCACTATGGCATTAACTTAGCCGTTTTTAATGACTCGAATGGCAATGGCAGCGGCGAGTTTTGCACGGGTCAGTTCAACGGCGGTGCCCAAGCCCAAGGGGTGGTCAAGCGATTTGAGTTCGTGAATTTCCTTGCCACTAGCACGCAGCAAATTGAAGCACGCAGCGGCGCTTTAATCGATTTTGAATATGACTTCCCTGCGCCCGCCTCTGGATACCTTTATCACACTTTGGTGTCTGCGAGTGGCGTTGGCCCGATCGACCACGTTAGCGTAACATCCTTTCTGTAAATTCCCTCGTCCCTGCAACCGCCCTGTCT
>CAYFOM010000067.1:0-10911 GCA_964344765.1 uncultured Planctomycetales bacterium
AAGGCATTTGATGAGTCTGCTGCTTTTTACAGAAAAGATGTTGCTTGATCAAAAAAGGCCATTTTCATAGAAATTCTATCTCAATGACGGTCATTTTTCAGCGCTTTCCTAGTATTTCGGCATTCTACGCGGCTTTTGGGAACAAATATCGCCACAAACCTCATCTAGAACTAAAGTTGGGCAGTCCCCTGCCCTCATCGGAAACCCGGCAATGATGTTCCTCCAAGGATTGATCCCCTTCCTTCTCGCGGCGACGGCGACGGCCTTTGCACCGCAATCCCTTCCCTCGCAGGATGTTCCGCCCGATATTGTGATCTACAAATACGGCGTCGACGTCGATGCTCGCGATGCGATGATCGAGGCCGGCCGCATGTACGAAGATTTGGGTGGCTACCTGATCGGTCAGCGCAATGAAGCTTTGGCCGAACGAAATGGTGTACGGCTGCTGGAGCTGCGGCGGCGTCAAACTGACGACCCGATCGTTGCGGTTCGAAAGCACGCCCACGACCCGTCCGGCCGCGGCAACCCGGCGGAAACCGGCGGGCAATTGCTGTGGCGCTCGCCCAATGGTCAACTGTCGGTGCGCGCACTGCCGATCCCGTTACTCAAGCAAGCCACTTCGGCCGGCTTCAGTTGCCATGGCGCGCTGCGCATGCTCAACTTCAAGCAGCCGATGCAGCCGGCGCGCTTCCACAACAAGCGCAACTCGGCAACGGTTTCGCCCGACATTGCGGCGATGGTTTCTCAGGTCAGCCAGCAAAACCTGCTGGATGACGTCAACGCGATGGTGGCCTTCGGCACGCGCCGCCACTATCAGCAAGGCGAAGTGGATTGCCAGAATTGGTTGAAGGCCGAGTTCGACGCGCTGGGTTTAACCACCAGCTTGCATAACTACGACAGCGGCGCCGACGTCGTTATCGGCGAGCTGACCGGCACCACCAATCCCGACAAGATCGTCATTATTGGCGGTCACTACGATTCGATTAACTACAGCGTCGGCAACAGCGGTCCGGCACCGGGCGCCGACGACGATGCCTCCGGCGTGGCAGCTGTCATCGAAATCGCGCGCATTCTGTCGCAGCATCAATTCGACTACACCATTCGCTTCTGCGGTTGGTCCGGCGAAGAATACGGCTTGCTCGGTTCGGAAGATTACGCCGCCCATCTCGACAACATCGACGCCGACGTCGTCGGCATGGTGCAACTCGACATGATCGCTTACCGCGCTCCCGGCGATAGCTTGTCGGTGGGCTTTGTCACCAACGACACGACCACGTCGCTGAACAACTTCGCGATGGACGTGTTCTCTTCCTACGTGCCGATGCTGCCGGTGGAATCCGGCACATTGTCGGGCGGCACCAGCGACCACCGTTCCTTCTTCCAGCACGGCTTCCCGGCGTGCTTCCCGTTTGAGGATATCGGTCAGTACAGCCCGTACATTCACACCAGCAATGACACCGTTGGCACCTCGGCGAATGATTTTTACCTAGCCGAATTGATTACCAAGGGTTCGCTGGCAACCATTGCCGAGTTGGCGCAGCCGATTTCGTTGCAACTCACCCACGCTTCGCCGTTGCAGGACACCAAGAATGATTTGGGTCCGTACTACGCCGGCGTGGTCGTTGAGGATTTAGGCGGCAATGGCATCGCGTCGGTCAACTTGCACTGGCGCGCCGATGGCGGCAGCTGGAACACCGCGGTGATGAGCCCGACCGGTAACCCGGATGAATTCGGTGCCGGTATCCCAGGTCAGCCGTCCCCCACCGCGGTGGATTACTACATCACCGCCACCGACGGTGCCGGTTCCGAGCGCTACTTGCCGGAAGGTTTTGGTGCCGGTTCCAGCTGGTACTCGTTCCTGGTCGGCAATACGGTGCGCATCTACTTCAACGATTTTGAAGGCGGTACCGACGAAGGCTGGACCCACGTTTACGGCGGCGGCACTTCCAACGATCACGATGACTGGCAGCGCGGCGCCCCGCACGGTCAAGCGGGCGATCCTTCGTCTGCTTATTCCGGCACCAAAATCTGGGGCAATGACCTCGGCGCTTCCGGTTGGAACGGCGAGTATCAGTCCAACGTGAACATCCGCTTGGTTTCGCCAGCAATCGACTGCAGCGGCCACACCGGCGTGCGCTTGCGTTATCGCCGTCAGCTATCGGTTGAGGATTACACCTACGACCAGGCTAAGCTGCGCGTCGGCGGCACCGTGTTGTGGGAAAACCCGACCGGATCCACCCATCAAGACACGGGTTGGACTCTGCACGACCTTGATATTTCGGCGCAGGCCGATAACAACTCGGGTTTGGTGGTGCGCTTTGAACTGCGCTCCGATGGCGGCTTGGAATACGGTGGCTGGAACATCGACGACTTCGAGATCTACTCGGTCGCGGCTAGCAACAACCAGGATTACCTGCTGTTGGATGGCCCGAATGGCGTCAATGCCGGCAGTGCGGTGACTTACACCATGACCGGCGCTCCGGCTGGAGTTCCTTGGTGGTTGCTGTATTCGACCAAGAACACCGGCACGACGATTAACGGTCATGACTTTGATCTGGGTTCGCCATACAGCATCGTCGCCAACGGCACCACCGATGCGTTGGGTGCTGCCACACACACGGCAACGGTTCCGCCGAGTGCATCCGGCCTGACCGTTTACGTCGAAGCGGCTGCGCATGATGCCGGTGGCAGCGGCATGATTCTGGACTCGAACTTGATGACTTTGAACATCTTGTAATCCAGTCCAAAACGACAAAGGGATCCGTGGTTAACCCACGGATCCCTTTTTTGATTCAGCGAACGCGTCGCCGAAAGCAGTGACTTACTTCACCGTCGTTTCCACCGAGTGGCCCATGCCGGGACCGGTGCCCTTTTCAGCGGTGGACGGGTTGTGATCGACACGACCGGCGTGAATCACGTTGGAGCGCATCGGGAAGCCGACGACTTCTTCAGCACGCTTACCCAGCAGCAGCAACTTATCGATGTCGATGCCCGACTTCACGCCACACTCATCCAACATGGCAATCATGTCTTCGGTGCAAGTGTTGCCTTTGTAGCCCAAGTGGTACAACGCCGCGCCGGCAGCCGGCTGACCGCCGATTGCGCCGAGCGAGCCATCGACCCACTTGATGCCCATGTTGACCGCAGTCATCGAGTTGGCAACGCCGGTGCCACGGGTGTCGTGGAAGTGCGCCAGGAATTCGGTCTCGGGGAACTTCTCAAACAAGTGGCTAAGAATTCCTTCCACCTGAACCGGGTTGGCTTGACCGGTGGTGTCGCCCAACATCAACAGCTGTGCGCCTTCTTCGTGATAGAAGTGCGTCAACATGTCGACGTCTTCCTGCGGCACATCGCCCTTGATCGCGCAACCGTAAACGGTGCCGACGCAGCCGACGATCTCAACGCCGATCGCGTGAGCCCGCTTCATGATCGCAGCATGCTCAGCCATCGCTTCCTTGTGAGTCGCGCGGAAGTTCTTCGTGTTGTGATCTTCCGATGCGCTGATCATCAAAATGATCTTGTGCGCGCCGTAGCCTTCTTTGCAGCACTCTTCAAAGCGCTCCCAACCCTTCATGTTGGGCATCAACACGCGGAAGCGCGAGTCGTGGTCGCGGCGCAGCCCCTTGAGGATGTCGACCGCGTCAGCGAATTGGGGAAGCAGCTTTGGATGCGAAAACGACGTGACTTCCATTTCAGGAATGCCGGCGTCGATCATGCCGTGAAGCATTTCGAGTTTGCGATCGGTCGGGACCTGAGTCGCGATGGACTGAAGGCCGTCGCGGGTCCAGCACTCGCAATACTCGATGGAATCGGGTCGGTTGGTCTGGTAGCTCATATCCGGGGGAGAATTTTACTCGCTCTTGGTAGCTAGTGCTTTGTCAACCAACGGCTTTAGGTCGCCGGCAGCAAACATTTCACGGACGATGTCGCCGCCGCCGACAAACTCTCCGCCGATGAAAATCTGCGGAGTGGTCGGCCACTGAGTGATCGACGTCAAAGTCGGCTTGATTGCCGGATCTTCAAAGATGTCGATGGTCTCAAACGGCACGCCAAGGGAGTTGAAGACGTCGATGACGGCGGCCGAGAAGCCGCAGCGCGGGAACATCTTGTTGCCCTTGGTGAACAGCAGGATCGGCGTTTCGGCGATGGCCTGCTCGAGTTGGGTTTTGAGGTCGGTCATGGTGGTCGGGGGTCGAACGAACTAGGTGGTGGCCGGAACAGTGGTCTTGATTTGCACCGCGTGAATGGCACCGGTGCCCTCGTCCATGTGCGGGCGCAGCAGGTCGAGCACCGTGCGGTGCTGTTCCAACAGACTGAGGCCGGCGAAACCGGACCATTCGATGTTCAGACCCCAATGGTCTTCGGTCCCGGTCAGGTCGTGGGCGGTGCAAACCGCACCTTCGAGCCCTTGCTGAACCAGGTTTTCGATCTCTTGCCTTTGCATGGTCATGAGACTTGGCTTATGGGACAATCCGACCGCACATTCTAGTTGCGCGGCGGCGAAAGTTTGCATCACAACGACGCATTCACGAGCGACCTCAGCCATGGCCAAGATCGAAATCTACTCCAAAGACTTCTGCCCCTACTGCAAAAACGCCAAAGCCCTGCTCGACTCGCTGGGGGCTGCGTACGAGGAAATCGACCTCACCCAGCACCCGGAGCGCACCCAGGAAATGCTCGACCGCAGCAACGGTCGCACCACGGTGCCGGAAATCTTCATCAACGGCGAGCTGATCGGCGGTTTCGACGACCTGATGGCGCTGCACCGCAAAGGCGAATTGGTGGGTAAACTGGCTGAGTGAGCCTTTCCCCGAAACTCCTGTCCCCTACCGTTGCTCTGATCGCCGGCGCACTCGCCGCCGATTCACTTCTAGCCCAGGAACCTGCACCGCAGGGCCTGGGCTTTTGGAATGCCGAGCAATGGATTCCCTTGGAAGCCGACGGCACCAGCATCGGCCTGCGCTTTGAAGACGGCCTCGACGCCGGTCAAATCCGCAATTTGCTGGCTTCTCTGCCGGGTCTGGCTGTGGGTCAAGCCGATCAGGCGCTGATTCACGTCGGCCATACGGTGTACTTGAACACCGCCGCCGGCACCTCGGCCACCGATGCTTGGAAACTGTGCCACGAGGCACTGCAGTTGCCCGGCGTGATGTCGGCCAGTCCGCGCTTGTGGGCGCCGCATCAAGATCCGTACTACCTGACGGAGGAAATCTTGGTTCGTTGGCAGGCGGGTACGTCGGCGGCGCAGCGTGAAGCTTGGACCACCGGTCTGCAGCACACCGCGACTTTGGATTACAGCGTCAACCCCGGCGACGTTTACCGCGTGCCGTCCGGTCAGGATGCGTTGGCGATCAGCAACGAGCTGGCTCAATCCGGCTTGGTTGAGTTTGCCATTCCCGACTTCCAGCTGCTGCGCGTGACCTATGCCGGGACCAACGATCCGATTTATGGCGATCAGTGGCACTTGGAGTCCACCGGCCAAAACGGTGCCGGCGTGGATGAAGACATCGACGTTGAAGGCGCGTGGGATATCACTCGCGGCACTTCGTCGGTGATCACCGCCGTCGTCGACACCGGCGTCGAGCTGCTTCACCCCGACCTAGTCGAGAACTTGGTGCAAGGCACCGACGTACTCGGCAACGACAATGACCCAAAGGCGGAAGACGGCCGCTGGTTCATCTTCAACTGGTACGAAAGTCACTCGACTTCGGTATCCGGCGTGGTTTCGGCGCGTGGCGATAACGGCATCGGTGTCAGCGGTGTTGCCCCGCGCGGCAAAGTCATGCCGATTCGTTTCTTGTCGGAGTTGTTCGGCCCATCGCCGACCACCCAAGACGAAGCCGATGCGTTTAACTTCGCTTGCAACAACGGCGCTGCGGTCATCAACAACTCATGGGGTCCGGCCTTTGGTGCAACCCTGCCGGCTTCGACCAAGGCGGCAATGGACAACTGCAACCAGAACGGTCGCAATGGTCTGGGTAGTGTGATCTTTTTTGCCGCAGGTAATGGTGGCTCCAACAACTCCAATAACGGCTATGCCGCCTATTCGGGTGTTTTGGGTGTGACCGCCGTGAATGACCAAGGCGTCAAGTCCGGTTACAGCTCCTACGGTCCGACCGTCGATTGCTGCGCTCCGTCGAACGGTGGCGTCAACGGCGTGACGACGACCGACCGCTTGGGCAACGTTGGTTACGATAATGGCGATTACACCGATGACTTTGGTGGCACTTCGTCGGCGTCGCCGACCGCTGCAGGCGTGATGGCGCTGATTTTGTCGGCCAACCCAATGCTGACTCGCGCCGAAGCCATCGATGTGCTGCTGACCACCACCGACATCGTCGACCCGGCCAACGGCAACTACGACATCAACGGTCATAGCGATTGGTACGGCTACGGTCGCGTCAATGCTGCGGCTGCAGTTGCCGAAGCAGCTGCACGCGCAACCGGCGGTGCATCGAACACCTTGTACTTGAACGGCCCCACCTTCCCGTCGGCCGGCAGCAACGCCAGCTTCGACTTCAGTGGCGCCGCCGCTGCGCAGTTGTACTACGCGGTTTGGAGCACCGGCACCATCGGCAGCACCTACCAAGGGCATGCCTTTGATGTGAACTCCGGTTACCAATTACTGAGCATCGGCACCACCGACGCTTCCGGTAACGGTTCCTTCAACGCCGCTCTGCCACCGTCTGCCGCAGGCATGTTGGTCATGCTTGAAGTCGCCGCCGGCGATCCAATGACCGGCGTGTGGACCGATTCCAACGGTCACCTGATGCTCATTCAATAACATCGGTTGCCCGCTCTCTTGGCCGGCTGTTCTTCGGAGCAGCCGGCTTTTTTCATTCCCGCCGCACAGTACGTGCTGTGCCGCACAGTTCGCGCTCCCTCGCTCCGCAAACTCGTTGGCACATTCCTTGCACTACATTGATTAACCCTTCTTTCATTCATTATGAATTTCAATAGCCTAATCCTTACAACAGTTTTCTTGCCAGCATCGCTGGTTGCTCAAAACACTTCGACATGGGACATCGACATCCTTGCCCATGGACCCGATGACCAGACTTACCGCGGGGCGGAAATCGTCGCAGCCGGAGACGTCAACGGGGACGGAATTGCCGACATCTTGTTGGGCTCGCCTTATGCCACAGCGAACAAGCAGGTGGGCGCCGGCAGCGTGCTGGTTTACTCCGGCGCGAACGGCCATTTCCTGCACCAACACTGGGGCCGGATGGGTTCACAAACCGGTCGCGCCGTCGCTGGAATTGGCGACGTCAATGCCGATGGCAAGGACGATTACGCCTTCAGCTTCCTTCATTCCAGTGGGTATGGCCACGTGAACATTTGTTCCGGCGCAGATGGATCCGTGATCCGCGTGCACAACGACTTTCAAGGTGGCACCGGTTACGGCACCCGGATTGCGTCGGTCCGAGATTTCGATGGCGACGGGGTGTTGGATTACCTGATCACCTCGCCATTTACCAGCAACAGCGGCAGTGGCATCTTTGGCGCGTTGTATGTCTATTCCGGTGCTACCGGTGATGAGCTGCAGTCCTTGCACCCCTCCACCTTCAGCCATATGGGCCCGGGCCTGCTTAGTGACATCGATGCCAACTTCGACGGTATCGACGACCTATTCGTGCAGGGATCCGCAGGGGGGCAATCGTTCTTTTCCGTTTATTCCGGTCAAGATTTAAGCCTAATCTATTCCACCATGAACGGCTGGTGGGGCAACTCTTGGACTAACGCCAAAGGCGCACGCAATGCAGGAGATGTGGATCGTGACGGAGTCGACGATTTGATGATGGACCAACTGGCCATTAACCCTAAAACCGGACAATTACGCTATAGCGGCGCCACTTTGTACTCCGGCCAAACAGGTCTCCCAATCCGCCAGATTTTGAGCAGGCGAGACATTCACGACTCAACCGATTTCACTATGTTCAGCGGGGAAGACTTGAATGGTGACCGCGTGCCCGACCAAATTCTCTGTTTCACTCCAATGGATGGAGCGGAGGTCTATTGCGGCGCTACCGGTAAGCCACTGGCCGTCTATGAAAACTTCCCTGCCCCAGCTTGGAAGGCAAGATCGATTGCCTACATCGGTGACATCGATGGCAATGGCAAGGAGGATTTAGCCTTCTGCAACTCCGAGGGCAATGTTCCCAACGGCACCGCAGGGACTTTATTCGTAGCGAAAAAACTGTAAAGTCTGCAACCCCTGGCGTCTGCTACTTTCCAATCAGGAAGTGGCAGACGTCGCTTTCTTTCATCACGTAGTCGCGACCTTCGGTGCGCATTTTTCCGGCGGCTTTGATCGCGTTTTCCGAGCCGTATTCGATCATGTCGTCGACCGAATAAACTTCGGCGCGGATGAATAGCTTCTCGAAATCGGTGTGGATCACGCCGGCAGCGGTCGGCGCGGTTTCGCCGGCGCGGATGGTCCACGCGCGAATTTCTTTGGGTCCGGCGGTGAAATAAGTCTGCAGACCGAGCAGCTTATACGTGGACTGAATCAAGCGCTCCAAGCCGAGCTTTTCGACGCCGAGATCTTCCATGAACATGTCCCGGTCTTCCTGATCCATGTTGCGCAGTTCCAATTCCATATCCGCGCAAATCGGCATCCACTCGCAATCCATTTTGTCGGCATAAGCAGCGACTTGTTTCGCCAGCTCGCTTTCGCCATCCATGTCGTCGTCGGAAACATTGGCAAGGTAAAGCATCGGCTTCATCGACATCAAAAACAGCGGCTTCAACGCTTTGCGCTCGATGTCGGTCCAATTCTCAAGGCGCAGCAGCTTGCCTTCGTCCAGTAACGCCGCAGCTTTTTCGTAAGTCGCTTGTTGCAGCTGCAAGTCCTTATCCCCCAAACGCGCCTTTTTCGAAACGCGTTCAATGTTGCGCTTGACCGTCTCCAAGTCCGCCAACATCAGCTCCATTTCGATGACTTCGATATCGCCGACCGGGTTGACTGCATCCTCGCGCAGCACCTTGTCGCCCTCGAAGCAGCGCACCACCTGCATAATCGCGTCGCACTCCTTGATGTTGCCGAGGAATTTATTGCCCATGCCTTCGCCTTCCGACGCGCCGGCAATCAGCCCGGCGATGTCGACGACCTGCACCACTGCCGGCAGCACCTTCTTGGTCTCGATGTGCTCATTCAGTACGTGCAAGCGCGTATCCGGCACCTCGACCACGGCGATGTTCGGGTCAATGGTGCAAAACGGGAAGTTGCCGACCTCGGCCTGGGCCGACGTCAGCGCGCTAAACAAGGTGGACTTTCCGACGTTCGGAAGCCCCACAATTCCACAGGAGACGCTCATGAGAACCGCAAATTGTACCGGCGTTCCCGCTAGGATGGGCGCATGCCCTTATCGCAATCTTCGCTCCTATGGAGAGCTCTGCTGCTCGCCCTAGTTGCGCTGCTGCATACCAGCGCAGCCACCGCCCAGACCACCGTTTTCGACGCCCATCCCGATCAAAAATTCCCCCAACTCAGCCGTGATGCGCTGAACACGTTGATCGCCGTCGAGGGCGCTTATTGGGACAATCGACCCGCCGAAGCTAGCGCCGTGTTGACCGAGTTTTGGCAACAGTATCCGCCGTCGAGCCAGGCGTGGAACCACACCGCCAGTCCGACGCCGAAGGTATTTGTCGGCTCACCAAGTTGTTACTACGCGCTGCGCATGTGGACCGACATCGTCGACTGGAAGCTGGCGAGCCAGGATCAGCCCCGCGTGGAAGCCAAGCCGCTGCAGTGGACCATCATCGTCGTCGGCCTCGGTGAGGGTGTGGAGCCGCGCAACAAACAGGATTTGAAACGGGGTTTGGGCAAGGAGGTCGAGCGAAAGCTCGACAAGCGCATCCTCAAAAACAAACACCGAATCATTCGACAATCCACTCGTTTATTCCGCGAATACGTGCAAGCCATCAGCGGCGGTCGGGTGGAAGTTCGCCTCAATGTGGTGTCGCGACCGGCGCTGCGCGTACCCTTGCATACGCCGAAGGCCGGGGTAGCTCAACGCCGCTTCGCCGGCTTAGCACCCAATGCGCTGAACCTGATTTGGCAGTCGCTGTCCGACAAAACCATCAGCCAAACCGACTGGTGGTGGGTGCTCTACCCCTCGCACGTCCCCGAGCAGTACGACGACTTCCGCCGCGCCGAATTCATTACCGGCGGCATGGGTGCCGGCCCCGATGGTGCGTCGCCGTGTTTCCTCATCGACGACCGCTGGCTGCTGCGCAAACCGCCCCACCTCGGGAACGGCGAATGGACCGATGAAGAGCGCCGCGCCTATCTGCCGCAGTGGTTGCAGCACGAGTTCTTCCATTACCTGTTCCGCATCTGCCCCGAATTCGAACTGGAAAAAGAGTCCCATCAATGGTTCAACCTGGCGAGCTGGCCGAAGGATTTCGACGGCCACTTCGAGGCGGACTACTACCACGAAGCGCTACATAAACGCCTCGCCGACGCCGACGTCCCGCTGCACATCGCCATGCGTCACGCCGCGCCGCCGGCGAAGTTGTTCCGCAATCTCAAAACCGACGACCTGATCGGTTACTACAAGCACTCGCCGTTGGAAAACGACTGGCACGTCGGCACGATCAGCCGCACCGGCTCGATCGAGAAGGGCAAAGACGTGCTGATTTGGCGCAACTCCGCCGGCCGCAACTGGCTGCTGCGAGACGATCTCAAGCGCGGCTATCTGCGCTGCGGCGAGGACAACCCGTACTTTGATGAGGACGGTTCCCCCGGCCAACATTTCCGCGTCGTGCTGCGTCGCGATGAAGATGGCAACTACTTGCCGCAGGTCGCCGGCTTTCAATTCCAAGGCACCTTCTATGCGTTGAGCAAACCGTGATTTGTTAGCGTAACATCCTTTCTGTAAATTCCCTCGTCCCTGCAACCGCCCTGTC
>CAYFOM010000068.1:0-7414 GCA_964344765.1 uncultured Planctomycetales bacterium
AAGACAGGGCGGTTGCAGGGACGAGGGAATTTACAGAAAGGATGTTACGCTAACTACTTTCGCATACTTGGCCATACTTCCAAATGAAAAGGATTCTTTATATTCGAGGTCACTGCTCTCCCTCGCGAGGATTCTTCCCCTCGAATCAACTCGTGATAATCTACGACGAAGCTTTTGAGATCTAGTCTTGGACATATTGTGTCTTGCTAACGGGAATTGGACAGGTCTGCGTTGGGTTGACGGGGTTGATATGCAGACCTGGGGTTGGGGGATAGGATAGCGGGTTTTGGTTTAGGGGTGGGAGGTTTAGAGGCGGTCGAGGGGGCTTTGTACTCCTAGGGCTCCGCGGTTTAGGACGTGGGTGTAGATCATTGTTGTTTTGACGGAGACGTGGCCGAGGAGTTCTTGGATGGTGCGGATGTCGGAGCCGGATTCTAGGAGGTGGGTGGCGAAGGAGTGGCGGAATGTGTGGGTAGTCACGCGTTTGTTGATGCCGGCGGCGGTGGCGGCTTCTCGGACTGCTTTCTGCAGAACGGTTTCGTGTAAGTGGTGGCGTCGGTGGCGGTTGGTTTCGGGGTGGAGGTATTTGGACGTCGCCGGAAAGACCCATTGCCAGGGCCAATCCCATGGGGCTTTGGGGAGTTTGGATTCCAATGCACCAGGCAATGCGACTGAGCCGTGGCCTTGGTTTAGGTCGGAGCGGTGTTGGGCTTTGACCCAGGCTAGGTGGTCTTTGAGCTCGAGGGATAGCTTGGCTGGCAGCATGGTGCGTCGGTCTTTGCCGCCTTTGCCGGATCGGATTTGAAGCTCGCGACGATCGAAGTCGATGTCTTTGACCCTGAGTCGGCAGCACTCCATGAGGCGCAAACCAGACCCGTATAACATGCTCGCCATCAAGCGCGTGGTGCCGTGCATTTCTCGCAGGACTCGCTGTACTTCTTGCACCGACATAACCACTGGAATGGTCTTTTTCCGCCTTGCCCTTACAACGTTTTTCATCCACGGCAGTTCTTGGCCATGGGCTTCTTTGTAAAAGAAGAGCAGTGCGGCCAAAGCTTGATTCTGAGTTCCCGCCCCCACCCGGCGCTTGGTCGCCAACATCGTCAAAAAAGCTTCCACCTCAACCAATCCCAAGTCCAGGGGATTGCGCCCGCCGCTGAAGGCTGCAAACTCGAGAATCCAACGGCAATATGTGTCGACGGTGCGCGGGCTCATATGCCGCAGGGCGGCTCTCTCCCGCACACGCGAGAGCAGGCGATCTAACGATTGAATTTGCATCCGATTCAAGGGAAGCAAAAGTCGGAGTGCGCCAGCAACTCATGCCTCGGCTGCTGGCCCATGGTGTCAAGAAAAACTCGAATCCCCTCTCTGCGCGCAAATTTCATCGCCGGAATGAAATCGCAGTCGCCGGTCACCAAAACGATTTCGTTTACCAATCGCCCTAGTGCCAACCTAGCAATATCCAATCCGATTCTAAGGTCCACTCCTTTCTGCACGAAGTCTGGCACAAAGTCCGAACCACTCAGGAGCCTGTTTTGTTGGCGCAAACTCCGTGTGGCTCTTGGGCCAACCTTCCAGCCTCGTTTTTGCAATTCACCCAAACGGAGCGCCACGCCGGGCGATTCCGCCAGAGTTCGTTGAAGAGCGCGGCTTCTCACACATATCTCCGATTTTGCGAAATCAAACCGCTTCGAATCGACAGGCCGAATCAATCGATCTTCAGCAGGCGGAGCATCGTAAAAGTAAATCCGTAGAAGCTCTGAGCCACTAAGCACCGGCAGCCGCCCCAAACCAGAGCAGTATTCAAGTACATCAGCAGCAGCAGGGAAGTCCCCTAGCCTGCTATTCAGCTGCCTACAAACAAAGGCCCCATCAAGTAAAACGGCATACATCAGCCCAAAACAAAAAAGTGCCCGGGAAGTACGCGGCGCTCTTTGCAAAGCGCTCTTGGATTCGAGACGTACCCCCCGAGCGGGATCGCCCCTTCGGGCGATGGGCTGATTTGGCCGAAGTATATCATCTCACCTTAGAAGACGGCTTTGCGGTGAAATGGTTACAGCAAACCGCCACACTCCCCCCACATCGCTACAATCCCCCCCATGACCGACGTCGATCGTATCCTTGAAGTCGCCCAGGACGCTGGACGCAAGGCAGCAGCCTTGTGCCGCGCGGTGCATGCCAGCACGCCCGAATCCATGGACAAGGGGGACAAGTCTCCCGTCACCATCGCCGATTACGGCAGCCAGGCGGTCATCCTGCGCGCCATCGCCGCCGCTTTCCCGGACCATGCGATCATTGCAGAAGAAGGTAGTGAGCACCTTCGCGAATCGGCCGGTGACGACGGCGCGGCCAAGATCGTCAAGTTGGTCAACGACGTGATTTCCGGCGACGGTGCAGACGCCGCCGATTTCGAGCAAGTTTGCGCTTGGATCGATCACGCCGGCCCCGCCACTCCGGAAAACGCCGCGTCGGCAACTTTGGCTCACGAATTCACCTGGTCCATCGACCCGATCGACGGCACCAAAGGTTTCCTGCGCCGCCAGCAATACGCGGTCGCCATCGGACTGCTGCGCAACGGCGTGCCCTACGCCGGCGTCATGGTTTGCCCGAACCTACCTGTCGACCTCAACAACCCCGACGGTCAAGTCGGCGTCATGTATGTGGCCGCCGAAGGTCGCGGTTGCACTCGCGTGCCCATCGACGGCGGCGACTCCGGTCCGGCCAACGCCAGCACCAACGGCAACTCCGCCGATTGGCGCGTGTTGGGTTCGGTTGAATCGGCCCACGGCGACCCGGCGCTGGTCGTCAAAATGATGGAAGAAGCCAACATCGCCGGCGGCTTCGTGCGCTACGACTCGCAGGTCAAGTACGGCATCATCGCCGAAGGCGCCGCCGAGGTTTACTTGCGCCCGCGCTCCAAGCCGGACTACCGCGAGAACATCTGGGATCACGTCGCCGGTGTGATTGTTGCCCAAGAAGCAGGCGGCGTTGTCACCGACACCGACGGCAAGCCGCTGGACTTCACCCTCGGCAAAAAGCTGACTGAAAACCGCGGCGTTTTGGCCACTGCTAGTCAAGCAGTGACCGATGCCGTCGTCGCGGGAATTGCCGCGGCCGAGAAGGCACTGGCATAAAGCCGACGCCTTCCCGCCAGTCCGCTGGCCGCTAGAGGAAGTGGCTCATCATGAACATCGCGACAAAACCGCAAATGATGGGCCCAGTCCCATGGTGCCTTGCGATTCCATGGCCGGCACCTGGAATTACCAACATGTCATGCGGGATACCCACCTGCTCGGCCTTTTGATCTAAGGCTTCCGCTTTCTCGAAGGGGACGGTGTAGTCTTCAACGCCATGGGCTATGCACAAAGGCGGATCGCCTGCATCCAAAAAGTCGGGGTCGGTCGCCCCGGCGATAGAAACCACCGCTTGGACCGCATTCGATGGCCCTAGGTTGGACGAATTCAGGGCTTCGAGCTCTGTAAACCGGCCAGACATCGCCGCCACCAAAGTACCCATGGCTCCGGCACTGGATCCGCCAAGAGCAATGCGATTTCCATCAATTTGGTAGGTAGCTGCATTCATACGCGCCCACCGCACTGCCGCCAATTGATCGGATGCAACGTTTCTGGCAGCGATCTCTCTTTCCGCTAGGCCGCTTACGGAATCGTCTAGGCGATAATTTATGACTAAACACACGTAGCCGCGGGCGGCGAAGTATTTGCCGTATTCCTGGAGGTCGGCCTTATCGCCATAAATGAATCTTCCGCCGTGGGTCCAAATCAAAGTCGGCCGCCCGGTCGTTAATGGATCGTTTAGCGGTTCGTACAGGTCAAGGTGAAGAGTCTCGGTTACGGGAGCAGTTAAGCTCGGAGCGGATGCATATGGGATATCCGAAGTTTTAGTCCATGAGAAGATCGGGTCGATGTATCGGACACCGGAGGATTGCGCTTGGCCCGACCCCGCTAAGACGATTGCAAAGGCCCACAGAAACACGAAAGGTTGAAGGAATTTCATATGCCCAATCTAGGGCTCAATCCCAGGGGAATCCGAAGTTTCAACCCAGCAATAGTTTGGGCTCTTCGATATTTTGCGGGACGCAAACCGAGTCCGGCATGACTGCTGCCATGCCGGGCTTCGTACCCTGAGGGCGCGATCGAAATTAAGCGCGCGCGGCGACGAATTCAGACACCACCGGCTGTGGGCCGGAGATATCCGCCCACAGTCCGATCACTTCCATGTCGGAATAGTGACCGCGTAGGAAACTAACTGCTTTACGCAGTTCTTCGTGCTGCTCTTCGTCCGGGATTGGATTGCGCGCACAACCGGAATGGGCGACCACGGCGATTTGTTTCGAGTCGTGGGCGTCGATGGAAATATTCACCATCTTCAGCGCGGAAACGACCTCGGGGATCATTTCGCGGTGGCCGTCGGCGGCTTCGGCCAGGTGCAAAACCACGCCGGCTTCAGTGATGGTGTCGACGTAATCGGCCTGAAAACGCTCGCGCAGGAAGTCGTTGACCGGGGTTTGGACCCGGCCATCGATGCAGTTGATGACGGTGCAGAAGCTCACAGCTAGGTGGGTTGAGTTGGCGCAGATTTTAGCGATTCCAGGCAGCCATTGACCACCCCGGTGCACTTCGCCTTCCGGCCACCAAATAGGCTCTAAAACCGCCGAAATCCACTGGTATTTGCTGGATTTCCGCCCGGCGAGGATTAATTCAGGGGCAAATGGGCCCCTCATGCGGGGACTCCCGAAAACCATGTCCAAACGCACGTCCCGAAAGGAAGCACTGCAGTACCACAAGCAAGGCCGACCCGGCAAGATTGAAGTCGTCTACACCAAGCCGACCAACACGCAATACGACTTATCGCTCGCTTACTCGCCCGGAGTGGCCGAGCCGTGCCTCGAGATCGCCAACGATCCGGACAAGGTTTACGACTACACCGCGCGCGGCAATTTGGTCGCCGTGATTAGCGATGGCTCGGCAGTGCTGGGCCTCGGCAACATCGGCCCCGAAGCCGGCAAGCCGGTGATGGAGGGCAAGGGCGTATTGTTTAAGCGATTCGCCGATATTGATGTTTTTGACATTGAGCTCGGCACCCAAGACGTCGACGAAATCGTGGCCGCGGTGAAGGCTATTTCGCCGACGATCTCCGGCATTAACTTGGAAGACATCTCGGCGCCGCGTTGTTTTGAAATTGAAAAGCGGTTGCAGGATGAACTGAGCATTCCGGTTTTCCATGATGATCAACACGGCACTGCGCTGATTACTGGTGCTGCCGTCATCAACGCGGCCGACATCGCCGGCAAGCGAATTGAAGATATGAAAATGGTGTGCAGCGGCGCCGGTGCGGCGGCCGTTGCATGCACCGAGTTTTTGGTTTCGTTGGGGTTGAATCGCAACAACGTGTTGATGCTCGACTCCAAAGCGGTGCTGCACCACGAGCGCGATGATTTGAATGAAATCAAGCAGCGCTATGTGCAAACCACCGACGCCCGCACTTTGGCCGACGCGTTGGTTGGCGCCGATTTGTTCATTGGTTTGAGCATCGGCAATGTGCTGACGCCGGAGATGTTGCTGACGATGGCCGAAGATCCGATCGTGCTGGCGATGGCCAACCCGAATCCGGAGATCGCTTACGACCTCGCCAAGCAAACGCGCGATGACGTGATCATGGGAACCGGTCGTTCCGACTTCCCGAACCAAGCGAATAACGTGCTTGGCTTCCCGTTTATCTTCCGTGGTGCGCTGGATTGCCGCGCGACGACGATTAATCAAGAGATGATGCACGCCGCTGCTTATGCGTTGGCGGATCTCGCGCGCGAGCCGGTGCCGGATCAGGTGGCGGCGGCTTATGGGTTGGATAGTCTGACTTACGGTCGTGAATACATCCTGCCGAAGCCGGTGGATCATCGGGTGATTCGTCGCGTGTCGCCGGCGGTTGCCAAGGCGGCGATGGAAACCGGCGTTGCCAAGTTGGAGTTGGATCTTGATGTTTACGTGCGCCAACTCGGTGAACGCGTCGGTGTTGAGCGTCAGATGATGCGCGAGATTGTTGCGCGCGCGAAGAAGGCGCAGAAGCGGATTGTATTGCCGGAAGGTGAATCCGATCGCGTTGTGATTGCAGCGGGTGCGTTGATTCAAGAAAAGATCGCAACACCGGTACTGCTCGGTCGCCGCGCCGCGATTGAAGGTCGTGCGCGTTTGCATGGAGTTGATCTTGGCTACACCGAAATCATCGAACCCGATAAGTGGCACAAGACCGATGAATACGTCGCCGACTTGCTGGCTTTGCGCGCCCACCGCGGCGTAGACGAACCGGAAGCACGGCGGCGCATGAAGGACCCGCGTTGGCTAGGCCCAATGATGGTGCGCAACGGCGACGTCGACGGCATGGTTACCGGCGTGACCCGCAACGCGCGCAAGTCGATCAACACCATGCTGAAGGTGATTCCAATGCAAGACGGCGTGCGCTTGGCGTGCGGCTTGATGTTGTGTTTTACTGATAAGGGTTTGATTGGTATGACCGATACCGCGGTCAATATTGATCCTAGTGATGAAGACTGCGCCGAGATTGCAATTCTTGCTGCGGAAGAATTCGAGCGCTTAGGCATCGAACCGCGCGTTGCGATGGTGTCGTTCTCGAGTTACGGCGGAACTCCGCACGCCCATTCCGACAAGATGGGCCGCGCCGCCGAGATTGCACAATCCGAAGCGCCTCACTTCTTGATTGATGGCGAAATGCGCGTTGACTGCGCGTTGGATCCGCTAGTGCAAGAACGTTACTCGCGATGCCGTCTTGGTGGTCAGCCAGCAAACATTTTGGTATTCCCGTCGCTGGAAGCTGCAAACATCGGCTTCAACTTAGTGCGCTCGCTGAGCGAAACTCAAGTCGTCGGTCCGCTTTACCTAGGCCTCGCCAAGCCGGTTCACGTTCTGCAACCGCATTCCGTCGGCGTTTCCGACGTCGTCCGCCTAGTTGCATTCGCCGCAATGGACGCCGATCGAAGCGCGAATATTTCGGCGCCGGTTTTGACGCATTAATTCCCATCCCAATAGTCAAAAAGGGGTACTTGGTCTACACCAAGTACCCCTTATATCCATACTCCAGGAATAAATCACTGAAGTAATAAGCGGCTAGGGAGCGGAGAAGGTTCCAGCGGCACCCTTGTCATTGGCATCTGCAGGATCTGTAAACCGAACGTATCCTCCTGCAGGGACATCAACTACATGTGTGGGAGTATTCACGTCAAGAATATGTGGACCGCTAACGGTTGTGCCACTGGAGTCTTTTACCTTAAAGACAATATGGCCATCCCCCGCGACCTTCGTCACTCTTACACTCGCCGCTTGATTTTGATCTGCACCCCGTAGCCGGGCCAGTTCGAATTGCGCATATTCAGTCTAGTTCA
>CAYFOM010000069.1:0-7261 GCA_964344765.1 uncultured Planctomycetales bacterium
CGGTCTGCGCCAAATGTAACTTTAGGGGATTTGCGGTTTTCGGGGGTGAAGCCCCTACCCTGATTTCATGCTGCTGATCCCCTTTATTTTGGTCGCAATAGCTTTCCCGCAGAAAGCGGAATCATATATCGAAAAGCACCGCAACGGTAAAACTAGAATAAAAACAGCCGCATATACCACAGAGCAGGGAGTGCGCATATTTCATGGGAAGTTCCAGGCATGGGATAAAGATGGCGAAAAAGTCATGTCCGGAGCATTTAAGAACGGAGTCATGGATGGGCGATGGACCTTTTTTGATGGTGATGGAGATGTATTTGAAAAGGGGGCATATGAAAATGGATTCAGGACTGGTACTTGGTACATGCAATCTTCAGATATCGCAAAACGGAAAAAACTGGAGAAGTATGTCTTCGAATTATGGTCAAAGGATTCTGCAGGGGGAAACAGGTGGCGAGGTGGAGCAGTTGAGGGGTACAAGCGCGACAATTCCTCGCTTTCGCGGGATGACGGGACTTCTATCCTCGATGTCAGCTATTCGGCCGGTCGAATGACTGATGCCACGCGCTATTTCTACCCAGACAGGTTCGCCCAACAGGATTGGTTTATCGATCCGCAGGGGCGCCCACGGAAAGGCAAATCAACTTGGATAGGAGCACAACATCTCCCGCCGCTTGGATGTGACCCGAGTTTCGAGACGCGCATACGGAAGTTTCTGGAAGGCGATATGACTCAAACTCTCAAGCTTATGGAGGATCCTCTTAATACATTGGGGGCCTCTGTTAATTTGCTTTTGAATGCGGATTTAGAATCGGATAAAGGGCTTGAGTTAGTAAAAGGGCTCAGCCATAAGGTGCTAAACTTGTTCCCAAAGAGTGTCGACAGCGAAGAGGATTCGGTGCGAATCGCCGCGGCCAGTCTCCCTCTTACCGAGATGGAACTGTATTCAATTCATAATCTAACTCGGCGGTTGTATGGAGTATGGGAGTTGGCGAATGAAAACCCAGCGATTGGTGAATGGGATTTTCATGTCAAGTTCGGCATCCCAATTGAGCCAAACGATGCTTATCAGTATCGCCCAAGATTCCCCCCGGAAGCCCTACAAGTTCACACCGACAATTTCATCGAAGTTTCACCGCGTGTAGAGCCCAGCGATAGGCCTCGTTTGAACTTCGTGCGTTTCGTGCATGGTGTCGACGAAACCGAGAAGCTTGAAGCTCAAGCTGCATTTTTGGGCATGCAATGGATTCTCAATCAGCAAGGTGAGGCAGGTTCCTGGGGGTTGATGGATGCCAAATACGGTAATTACCAGCCAGCCATAACGGCCCAGGTCTTAATGCTCTGCTCAGGGTTTTGGCCAGTCCCTATGGAGTCAGCGGCGAGCGGCCCTTATGTCAAAGGCTTGCGTTGGCTTGCAACTCAATCTCTTGAAAATGGCGGGAAGTTAGCGGATGGATTGCCGGAGGAGGTGTATCAGCAGGCGATGGCGGTCCAAGCAATGGCGCTTGCTCTGGAAGTTGAGAAATCTAAAGCCCTAGGATTGGCTCTCAGGGATGGGGCCAATGTTCTGCGAACCATGCAACTACCGTCGGGTGGGTGGCCGGAGGAAACGGGCGACACTATGGAAGACCTTGCATCAACTGTTGCGGCTTGCATCGCCCTGAGTGAGGCCGCCCGTGTAGGGATTACGGTGGAAGGGGGCTGGATGGATAGGGCGCTCAATTGGGCGAATTTGGAATATCAAGATGATCACTGGAAGGTCCTTGAGGACGGAATGCCGGGGCTGAAGCCAGCAAATCAAACCTCGCTGTCCTTTCAGCTAGGTTTGTTGCGCTGTTTTGCATACGGCAAGGACTTTCCAGTCTCGCAACGAATTGAGTTGGACACTCAGGTTTCCTTGGCCCGGCCAGGGCGGTCGACATCGGCGGATAACTTGCCTTTGGAGTACTTTTTGACAGGAGGGTTGGTCATTCGGCAGCTTTCGGAGGAGGAATGGATAAAATGGCAGAAAGCGAACCATGAGATCGTGGTTGGGAGTCAGAATCGGGACGGTAGTTGGAGTCCGCGCAATGGTCCACAGGATTTCCAAGATCCGGTGAAATCGACCATTGAGGCATTAGGGATCCTCCAGATCGATTCTCACTTGCCTTTGGTGGGACGGGGGGGGGCTGAAAACCTCCGCCCAAATCCGCAATCGGATTGCAAGACCTCCGCCGGGAATTCTCCAAAACCATTTCCCGCAGCCATATTGAACCGCGATTTTCGGCCCCTTATATTGAGTTCACTTCCAAGGAGGCCACTACATCTAGTGGCCGCCGTGCAGGGAACCCGGTGAGAGTCCGGGGCTGTCGCGCAACGGTGAGGGGAAGCGTCGTCCACAAGGGCGGGGCCTTTTCCGCAGCCCGAATCACTGCTGGAAGGGGGACTCCAACTCCCCAAACCCCTGATCTGCGGCCCTCAACGCGGTGACTGGGGTCGGCACCCGGGGCCTCGCGCTAAGCAGCCCGTTGAAATAGTCATTCCGCGTCCGGCCGGCGCTTTCGCCTGCAGCCTTCGTCACCAGAACCCGCCCCTATCTACCGGTAGGGGCCGAACCCGGTTCCTTGCCTGCAAACGAAATCGCTCAACCGGCCACGAAAGCACTTTCTCAACGAACTGCCAGGTCTGGGTGGCTAGCAAAAGAGCTGGCCACCCCGTGCGCGTTCCCCGGCAACCTCGGAATCGGAACATGCATACGGCACCCACAGCAGCGCAAGGCAACACCAACGACGGCACCCCCCAAGCCGCCTCCAACTCGGGCAGCTCCACTCCTGCCCAGACCCACCCCGAAACCGGGCATCGCGTGATCCGCCGCAACGGCCAGATCACCGAGTTCGATCGCAGCAAGATTGTCGTCGCCATAACGAAGGCGTATTTGGCGGTCGAAGGGGCGTCGGCGGCGGGGTCGAGCCGGATACACAAGACGGTGGAGGAGCTGACCGATCAGGTCGCCGATGCGTTGTACCGCCGGCTGCCGGACGACGGCATCGTGCACATCGAGGACATTCAAGACCAGGTCGAGCTGGGCTTGATGCGCGCCGGCGATCACAAGGTGGCGCGTGCTTACGTGATCTACCGCGAGCAGCAGGCGCGCAAACGCAAAGAGGAAAAAGCGCTGCGTGCACCGGAGCCGGAGAACGTCGTTCAGCTGACGATGCCCGACGGCACGATGCGGCCGCTGGATGTGACCTCGCTGAAGGATTTGGTTTATGAAGCCTGCCGCGGTCTGGATTCGGTCGACGCCGAGGGCGTGTTGGAAGAGACTTGCCGCAACTTGTTCGACGGCGTCAAGATCAGCGATGTGTCGAAGGCGCTGGTGCTCAGTGCGCGCACGCAGATCGATAAGGAGCCGAATTACAGTTACGTCGCCGCGCGGCTGCTGCTCGATACGCTGCGGCGCGAGGCGCTGGAGTTTTTGCAGCTGACCGCAAAGGTCCATACTCAGGGCGAAATGGCGCGGCATTATGCAAGTTACTTCACAACATACCTGCAACGCGGCGTCGAGCTGGAGTTGATCGACCCGGAGCTGCTGAAGTACGACCTCGCTGCACTGACCGCGGCGATCAAACCGGAGCGCGATCTGCAGTTCACCTACCTCGGTCTGCAGACGCTTTACGACCGCTACTTCCTGCACAGCGCCGACGGCGAGCGCTTCGAAATGCCGCAAGCCTTCTTCATGCGCGTGGCGATGGGCCTAGCGCTGAACGAGGACGACCGCACCGGCCGCGCGATTGAGTTCTACAACCTGTTGTCGTCGTTCGATTTCATGTCGTCGACGCCGACCTTGTTTAACTCGGGCACGCTGCGTCCGCAGTTGTCGAGTTGTTATCTGACCACGGTGCCGGATGATCTCGACGGAATTTTCGCCGCGCTGAAGGACAACGCGCTGCTGTCGAAGTTTGCTGGTGGGTTGGGCAATGACTGGACGCCGGTACGTGGATTGGGCTCGCACATCAAGGGCACCAATGGCAAGAGCCAGGGCGTGGTGCCGTTTTTGAAGGTCGCCAACGACACTGCGGTGGCGGTGAATCAGGGCGGCAAGCGCAAGGGCGCGGTGTGCGCGTATCTGGAAACTTGGCACATTGACATTGAGGAGTTTTTGGAGCTGCGCAAAAACACCGGCGATGAGCGTCGGCGTTGTCATGACATGAACACGGCGAATTGGATTCCCGATTTGTTCATGAAGCGGGTGGCGAAGGAGCAGGAATGGACGCTGTTTTCGCCGGATGAAACGCCGGACTTGCACGACTTGACTGGGCGTGAATTCGACAAGCGCTACGCCGAGTACGAAGAGATGGCGGCGCGCGGTGAGTTGCGGGTGTTCCGCAAGGTCGAGGCGTTGGAGCTGTGGCGCAAGATGCTCGGCATGTTGTTCGAGACTGGGCATCCGTGGATCACGTTTAAGGATCCGTGCAATGTTCGCTACACCAACCAGCACGTCGGCCGCGTGCACTCGTCGAACTTGTGCACCGAAATTACACTGCACACCAATCAAGAAGAGATTGCGGTGTGCAACCTGGGTTCGGTGAACCTGCCGGCGCACATGAACGAAGCCGGGTTGGACTTGGCGAAGTTAGAGCGCACCATTTCGACGGCGATGCGCATGCTCGACAACGTCATCGATTACAACTACTACAGCGTTCCGCAGGCGAAGCATTCGAATGCGCAGCACCGACCGGTGGGCATGGGCGTGATGGGCTTCCAGGATGCGTTGTTTAAGCAGCGCATTCCGTACGCGAGTAATGATGCGGTTGGTTTTGCCGATCGTTCGATGGAGGCGATTTCGTACTTCGCGATTAAGGCTTCGACCGATTTGGCCGAGGAGCGCGGTGCTTATTCGACCTTTAAGGGTTCGCTGTGGAGCCAGGGCGTGCTGCCGATGGATTCGCTGAAGAACTTGGCTCAGGAGCGCGGTGAGTTTATTCAGGTCGATTATTCGTCGACGCTGGATTGGACCAGCTTGCGCCAGCGGGTGATGAACGTCGGCATGCGCAATTCGAATACGTTGGCGATTGCGCCGACGGCGACGATTTCGAATATCTGCGGCGTGAGTCAGTCGATTGAGCCGACTTACCAGAACTTGTTTGTGAAATCGAACTTGTCGGGTGAGTTCACCGTGGTGAATCCGTATTTGGTTTCGGATTTGAAGCAGCGCGGCTTGTGGGACGAGGTCATGGTCAATGATCTGAACTACTTCGACGGTTCGGTGCAGGGGATTGATCGCGTGCCGGATGATTTGAAAGCGCTTTACGCGACCGCGTTTGAGATCGATCCGCGTTGGTTGGTCGAGGCCGGATCGCGTCGGCAGAAGTGGATTGATCAGGCGCAGTCGCTGAACTTGTACATGTCCGAGCCGTCCGGCAAGAAGTTGGACAACTTGTACAAGCTGGCGTGGGCGCGCGGTTTGAAGACCACTTATTACTTGCGCTCGATGGGGGCAACGGCGATGGAGAAGAGCAGTCATTCGACCGCGGTTGCCGAAACTCCGGAGCCGACGACCACGCCCGGTTCGCAAGCACCTGCCGCTTGCTCGATTCTTGATCCCGATTGCGAGGCTTGCCAGTAAGCCTCGTCTCTTAGCGATACGACATCTAAAACCGCTCCAACACTTCCGAAAATGACCACGCAAAACTGGGACGACCCCTTCGCACCGCTACCCGAAACCGAGCCGCCGCTGCCGCAGGCGATGCCGACCTTGCACGAAGAGCCGGTGCTGGCCGATCCGATCGACGTCGCGCCGGTGAATCCGGACGACAAGCGGGTGATTAACGGCATGACCGATATCAATC
This sequence comes from uncultured Planctomycetales bacterium, assembly GCA_964344765.1. Lineage (GTDB taxonomy): Bacteria > Planctomycetota > UBA1135 > UBA1135 > UBA1135 > JACNIZ01. The sequence goes on from CAYFOM010000069.1 coordinate 5,826, forward strand.
AGTTGGCGCCGTTTAAGTACCCGTGGGCGTGGGAGTATTTTTTGAACGCGAACAAGAATCACTGGACGCCATTGGACATCAACATGGCGCAGGATGTGCATGATTACCATCACAAACTGACGATGGAGGAGCGGCATGTTTATGAGAATGTGCTGAGTTATCTGACGACGTCGGATGTGTTGGCGATGCGAAATATTGGTTTGGCGGTGATGGAGAAGATGTCGGCGCCGGAACTGCAGATTTACCAGGCGCGTCAGGTGTATGAAGAAGCGCTGCACACTTGGACCTACCAGCACTGCATCGAAACGCTCAATCTTGATCAAGGCGAAATCTACAACCGCTACCGCGTAGTGCCTGAGATCAACGGCAAAATCCAAATTGCCAACCGCCGCCTTGACTCAATCCTGCAGTCCGACATCGACCTAACCGACCGCGATGCGCTGCACAACTTCGTCATGGCGTACATCTTCTTCGCCGCGGTGTTCGAGGGTTGCTGGTTCTACAACGGCTTCAGTCCGATCTTCGCGCTGCAGCGTCGCGGCTTGATGAAAGGCACCGCCGAGCAGTTGCAATACATCATGCGCGACGAAGTGCTGCACGCGTCGTTCGGCATCCGCGTAGTCCGCCAAATCATCCAGGAAGAAAACATCACCCTGGACCCATCCGCCATGCGCGCCATGTGGGACGAAGCCGAAGCCGCCGAAACCGCCTACGCCAGCTACATCCTGCGTGACCCCATCCTCGGCTACCGCAAGGAGGATCACATCGCCCAGTTCCGCTACATCGCCAATCGTCGTGCGAAGCAGTTGAAGGTGGCGCAGCCATTCCCGGGTGCTGAGAGCGCGTTGCCGTGGTTGGATGAACAAGCCAATTTGCGTAAGGAGAAGAACTTCTTCGAGACTCGCGTTACTGAATATCAAACGGGTGGGGCGTTGAGTTGGGATTAGGCTGCTCTGCTGTCCCTTGTGACGAATAGATTTCGTACTAGATTTAGTCATTCAGCGGCCCCTCATCCTCCTTTTATAGCCCGACTGGTCTGGAGACAGAGGACAGTGTTGAAGATTGGCCACGGGCTTTGATCAGTTACACTAAATTCTAACCTTTAGGTCGCTGGCTCTCCGTTGAAGATTGGCCACGGGCTTTGATCAGTTACACTCGACAAGATGACGATCGGCGAGGTCGCCTGTTGAAGATTGGCCACGGGCTTTGATCAGTTACACTCGGATTCCCGTTCAATGAGGAGAAAGCTAAGTTGAAGATTGGCCACGGGCTTTGATCAGTTACACTTGTACTGTGCTGCTATGGATCTGCTTGCTAGTTGAAGATTGGCCACGGGCTTTGATCAGTTACACTAATGAAGCTCGTTACAGTTCTGCAAGAGAAGTTGAAGATTGGCCACGGGCTTTGATCAGTTACACTGGAAGTTTGTATTTAAG
>CAYFOM010000070.1:0-6499 GCA_964344765.1 uncultured Planctomycetales bacterium
CTGAACTTAAACTAAAACGCGATGGAAATTGGCTCCGTTAATCGACCCACTTCAGATGACCCCTTTGGCACTGTGGCCTCTAACCGAATAGGCGTGAGAGGGATTCGGGCGACTTGGAATCCGCCAATTATGAATACACCTCCATTTGGTGGTTGCTATAGCTCTCAAACTCCTTTTGCGGGAACAAGCCCAGTTACTACCGCGAACTATTTCCTAACTTCAGATGATTCTGCGCCAAACTACGATGATTTCGTGAATAACACCCCCTCATCCTATAGTTTGCTTGAGATCCTGACGAATTTAGATTTTCTAGGAACTCCTCGACCCAGCTACGGAACTGGTGAGCGAGATAAGGGTGCTCATGAGGTAGATGGATGATTTTTGTTGAATTGATGGGCACCCTCTCCGCCTTGGTTGTTTCAAGTGTCCTTGGGGCAATTCAAACACCAGTTGAGCCAGAGCTCAGAAACCTCGTCTTAAGGGATTGCATCCTTCCCTCCCCAGCCTTCGCTGGAGATGATGAAGGCTTCAACTTTGCTATGCCGCAAGGCGACTTAGGAAACGACGGGTATGCCGACTTCTTTTTAAGGGGATACGTCGCTCCATTATTCGGATCAGGAAGACCCAATAAAGATACATTTCTACTTTCAGAGGTTCCCTACGATGGACCCAATGCAGTGCAAACCATATTCGGAGCATTCGAGTGGACCAGGGGATATCGGGAGAGGACTGCAGCAATTCTTGCCTCAGGTCCTGATGAGAGGAGAATCGTCGGCAGGTCACCCCTCCTTTCTCAGCCAGAAAGCCTAGGGGTTTGGGACATCCAAACCGGTAAGCTCTTGATGGAAATCGGGTTCCCAAATCCGCCATCTGGGTATCCCAATATTTCCTCATTTCGAGAGCTTAGATCGGCTGGGGATGTGAACGCCGATGGGTATCATGATTTGTTGTTTTGCGGCCGAACGGTTTCCGGGAATTGGTGGGTAACAGGTGTATTTGACGGCCTCTCCGGAATGCTTCTTTGGCAAGACTACCGGGCTGATTACCTTGGGCATCAGCTTTGGACGGAAACGAGTGATTCGTCGTTGCCCCCCGATTTTGATGGTGATGGCTTTTCGGACCCAATCACCGCGTATATTGATTCCGGGATGATCAGCCACCTTATTGCCTTGTCGGGTGTTGATGGCCAAGAGCTTTGGCGGTATAGCTATGATTCAAATGGGATCTTGACTACTTATCGACCTGGTTGTGCAAATAGGGATATTAGTGGAGATGGGATTCCGGATGTAGTTTCTGTGAGCGGATATTCGCCAATGGATGGCGAAATCGCTTGCTTGGATGGCTCTTCGGGTTCCCTTCTTTGGAAATTGGATTGGATGGAAGTTGTTTCTGCCACACGTGCTAGATTTGGAAATGGATCGAATTGCTCTCCGGACTCTCCTATTTGGGTCACGCCTGCTTTGGGCAATCCAGCGAAAAATGTAGTCAATCTAGTCGTAGTAACGAAGGACCAATTTGGAGCAAGCGAGGTACGAAGGATCCTCCGGATGAATGCCGAGTCTGGGGAAATCGTGGGTTTTGTTGAGCTCCCGTCCACTTTAATTCCTTGGCTGGATGAATCTACGCGTCACCTTCAATTCGGGAGTTGGAGTGAGCAGGCATTCCTGTTGGGGGACATTGACGGAGATGGATTCACCGAGGTTGGATTGTCAGTTCTTGTTCCATCGTTATTTGGTTGGAGTCAATCCTACGCGTTCGCAATTTGTGGAGAGCCGACTCTTTCTGGGCCGATTGAGGCTTCACTTGGAGACAATATAAATTTGAAGGTTCGAATTCCGAGTTCTCCAGGCGAATCATTCTCAGTCATCATGTCCAATGTATTCGACCCGGATGGCGGATTCGTTCGATCAGGATGGAGGACATGCCTGGGCGCTAGCCCACTACTGACTGAGAGTCTCGGCAACCGTGTAACAGGTACGCTTGATGGCAATGGGTTCGCCTCGGTTGCCTTGCCATTGAATTCAGTCAATCTAACGGCTGGCGACACGTTGATGCTCCGCGCCATTATTGAGTCAACTTCGGGCTCAAATCCAATTAAGACGCTTTCATCCATCCATTCGGTAAAAATTGAGTGACAATGACGGAGCGGGCCATTGCTCAGCCCGAGGAATAGGATTCTTTAAATCACCCTCAATTTGAGGTAAATGCCTCGTGTCGGCCGTTGGCCGGCCGGGGCGCATCCGGTTGAGCGAAGCGACCGGTCTAAGCCGCCGGTGGCCAACGGCCGACACGACACAACCACAAATAAAAAGGGACTGCACCGAAGTGCAGTCCCTTGAGTTGCGCGGGGTTGTGAACCGCGCGTTTGGACGACGAGCTTAGAAGCCCATGCCGCCCATGCCGGGCATACCACCACCCATGCCACCCATCGGGTCGCCGCCGGCTCCCGGAGGCATTGCCGGTGCGGGCTCCGGAACTTCGGAGACCAGGGCTTCGGTGGTCAGCAGCAAGGTGGCAACCGATGCAGCGTTCTGCAGTGCAATGCGCACGACCTTGGTCGGGTCGATGATGCCTTGCTTGAACAAATCCTGGTATTCACCAGCGGCAGCGTTGTAGCCCTTGTTGAAAGCCTTTTCGCTGCGCACCTTCTCAACGATGACGGCACCGTCGAGACCAGCGTTGGTGGCGATTTGACGCAGCGGAGCTTCCAGCGCACGACGCACGATTTGTGCACCGAACATCTGGTCGCCGGTCAACTCCAGCTTGTCGATGATCGCTTGTGCGCGAATCAGCGAAGTACCGCCACCCGGAAGAATGCCTTCTTCGGAAGCGGCGCGAACTGCAGCCAACGCATCGTCGACGCGGTCCTTCTTCTCCTTCATCTCAGCTTCGGTAGCAGCGCCAACGTTCAGCACGGCAACGCCACCAGCCAACTTGGCCAAACGCTCAAGCAGCTTCTCCTTGTCGTAGTCCGACGAGGTGCGCTCGACTTCGTTGCGGATCTGCTCCATGCGGCCGCCAATGTTGTCCTGCGAACCAGCACCTTCAATGATGGTGGTGTCATCTTTGGTGATGACAACGCGCTTGGCGCGACCCAAGTCTTCGATGGTTGCGGTCTCAAGCTTGTGACCCATGTCTTCCATCAAAGCGGTGCCACCGGTCAAGATGGCAATGTCTTCCATCATCGCCTTACGACGATCACCGAAGCCCGGTGCCTTGACCGCGCAGCACTTGAAGATGCCGCGCAAACGGTTGACGACCAAAGTGGCGAGAGCTTCACCATCAATGTCCTCGGCCATGACCAACAACGGCTTACCGCTCTTGGCAACCTGCTCCAGCAGCGGCAGCATGTCGCGAATGTTCGAGATCTTCTTCTCGAAAATCAGCACGTAAGCGTCTTCCAGCTCACATTCCATGGTTTCGGCGTTGGTCGCGAAGTGCGGCGACAAGTAACCCTTGTCGAACTGCATGCCCTTCACTTCTTCGATGGTGGTTTCCAGCGAACGACCTTCTTCGACGGTGATCACACCATCGCTACCAACCTTGTCCCATGCCTCAGCCAACTTCTCGCCGATCTCGACGTCGTTGTTAGCAGCAACAGTAGCAACCTGCTGGATTTCGTCGCGGCCTTTGACCGGCTTCGACTTCTTGCCAATGAACTCGGTGACGGCGTTAACAGCCGACTCAATGCCGCGCTTCAACTCAACCGGGTTTGCACCAGCGGTGACGTTGCGCAGACCTTCTTCGAAGATGGCTTCAGCAAGCACAGTTGCCGAAGTGGTGCCGTCGCCGGCAACGTCCGAAGTCTTCGAGCTGACCTGGCGCACCAGCTGTGCACCAATGTTCTCGTACTTGTTTTCCAACTCGATTTCACGAGCGACGGAAACACCATCCTTGGTCACGGTCGGGGTGCCGAAGGACTTTTCGATGATTACGTTGCGACCGCGCGGGCCCAAGGTGACTTTGACTGCAGAAGCCAGCTTCTTGACACCCTGACGGATGTGCTCGCGAGCGTCCTGATCAAAAGAGATTTTTTTGACTGCCATGACGAATCCTATGTTTGATTGTGATTAACCAATGATTCCAAGGATGTCGTCCTCGGACATGATCAGGTACTCCTGGCCGTCCCACTCGACTTCGGTGCCGGCGTAGGAGGTGAAGAGCACGCGGTTGCCGACGGCAACGGTGAACTCGGTGCGCGAGCCGTCGTCCAGCAGGCGGCCTTCGCCCAAGGCGATGACCTGACCTTCGGCCGGCTTCTCTTTGGCGGAATCAGGAAGCACGATGCCGCCGGCGGAGACGTCGGCTGCTTCGGTGCGTTGCACGAGTACCTTGTCCGCGAGCGGACGAATGGCGACTTTCTTGGCGGTTTTGGCCATGTTTGCTTTGCCCTTGTTTAGTGGCGGTTCGAGATGATTTGTTCGACGGTGATGCGAAGGATCTCCGTGGGGACAGGCTTGCGCAGCATGGTGATTGCACCCAGCTCAAACGCAGCCGTTTCGATTGCGGTCGACGGGTTGCCTGTCATCAGAATGGAAGGCACTTGCACGCCGGCGTTCTTCAGGTGATCCAGCACTTGAATTCCGGTCAGGCTCGGCATGTGAACGTCGAGCACCGACAGGTCGAAGCTGGATTGCAGCAGCAGACGCAGTGCCTGGGAGCCATCGGCGGCCGTAAATACCTCGAAACCCGGGCGATGCAGCGTTTGCACGATGGCTTGGCGGCAGTCGTCCTGGTCGTCGGCTACGAGGATGCGGAACACCATGGGATTTCCCTGCCGCCTATAAGCAAGCCGCGTGCCAACTGCAAACTGCCTTTTTGGCGCATTTTTCGCGGACCAATCCGGCAGGCCCGACGCCTACAGCATGGTGTCTTCTTCGTCCTCACCCTCGTCGCCGAAATCGGGCGTGCCCTCGAATAGCTCTTCTTCCTCATCGAGGAATTCACCCTCGGTTTCGGCGCGCTGTTCGCCCTCGGCGAGGATCGACGCGTCCCTCCAGCCGTCGACCTGAGCGGTCAGCGCTTCGACGTCCATCTCGCCGCCACACAGCAGGCAAATGCCGCCGCCTTCCAACGACTCCAAGGTCTCGGAGTAAGTGGCGATCTCGTAGCCGCAGTGTGGGCAGGTCGGGGGGGAGGAGGTCATCGATCGGGCAGACGCTGGGGGACGCGTTTGGGACGTGCGCCCATTATCGTTTGCGGATCGCGGCAAGCAACGCCTGCAACGTGCCGGAGGTCTGCAGCGCATACAACGCCGACGCCAGGTAATTCGCCGCGGTGGCGTCGGGGTGGGGTTCTTCGAAAAAGCGCGTGCACGATGCGCTCGCCCCGAACAGGATGTGGGATTTCGGATCGTCTTCGTACCAAAAGCGATCCCAATCACTGAAGCGGCTTTCGGCACGGCGCGCGGCGATGCGATGCAATCCGCCTTTGCGCAAAATCGCCGGATCCAACGGCGGCAGCAGCTCGACGCGCACATCCCAAATCGGGTCGTGCCCTTGCGTGCCCCAGGTAATGCCGGCGAACAGCCGCATTTGCCGCTGATCGTCGGACCACGACAATCCATACTCGCGGATGCCGTCACCCGGTTGGGTACTCAGCAGCTGCAACGGGAAGTCCGACGCAAACTGATGGTTTGCCTGCATCGCCAACAGCACCCGATCGAGCTTGGCGAATAAAGACGGCAGCCGGATCAGCGCAGCCAAGTCTTCCAAAACCACCGGTTCGGTAGTGGGATTTTCGATCGCCGGTTCCGGTTTGGACGGCGGCAAAGGGACGGGCTCGATCACGGCCCAACCAGCTTACACCGACCGCTGGGCTCCGGAATTTCGCGAGCTTGCCGTGCGCTGAAGGCTTCGACTATGCCGCGGTGCGCAAATACGACGCCAACTGCTCGCCTTCCAAGCCGCGATTCAAGCTGCGGATCAACACGTGACTGGCTTCGTCGTGCAAACCGAGGTCGTGGTGAGTCAGCACCAGCTCGGCGACGATTTGAGGATTCGCAGGATCAGCGCAATAGGCGCGCTCAAGGTAGTCCAACGCACTGTGGGGATCGCCGGCGGTGCGCATCACGATGCCCAATTCCAAAGCAATCGCCGGGTCTTCCGGAAACTCACGGAAGGCGTCAAGCAGCAGCGTGGCGGCGGCGTGAAAGCGGCCGTCGGCGCTGGCCTTGCGGGCGTCATAAATCTGTTGGGAGGCGGCACTCATCGTTCCTGCGGAACTATTTATCGGCGCGCTATCGGTGGGAAATTGAGGGCTTTCGGTGGATCTAATGTGGTCATTGGGTCGTGGCGGCCGTTGGCCCCCGGCGGCTTAGACCGGTCGCTTCGCTCAACCGGATGCGCCCCGGCCGGCCAACGGCCGCCACGACGTATTCACCATGCATTGAAGAATTAGAAAGGGACTGCAGTGGGTTGTCTCAGGAGCAAAATGAATGGGAAATGAAGTGGGTCGATTAACGGAGCCAATTTCCATCGCGTTTTAGTTTAAGTTCAGA
>CAYFOM010000071.1:0-6411 GCA_964344765.1 uncultured Planctomycetales bacterium
GATTCAAGAATACATGCAGACGACGCCGCTTTCTTCGGCCTGGGAGGAAATTGGCCTGCGCCATATTGAAGAAACAGAAAACAGAGAGTGCTGGAAAGGAACTGTTCTGCTTACTTTCATTTACCTTTGTTTGATCTGGTTTTTTGGTTGGGTCGGAAACCAGACTCGAGGGGCGGGTATGGAAATCGTAAACCTGACTCTGGCCCTTGCAAGTAACGCTGCTTTTGCATTTTTGTTTTGCATGACTCTGCGCTACTTTCAAAGCTTTAATACGTTGATTCATAGATTGGTGACCAAGGAGCTTCCGGAAAAAGAGTTTCCAAGAGAACGTTTTGATTACGAAAAGGTGCTTAATTACTACCGCTTCGAATTAAAACTGGTCACACGAATTGGGGACCGTGTTTACGGCTTCATTTACTATCCCGCAGTCATCTTGCTCTTGCTTGGGCTGGCGCGTTCAACCTACTTCGATGCTTGGGTTTGGCCAATTTCACTCGTCATTGCGCTGCCTATAGTCTTCTGCGCCTTGTTAATGGCCGGGATTCTCATTCGAAGGGAGGCAGCCAGATTCCGCCGTCAGCGACTGGTTGCCTATTCTGAATTGGAGCGCCAATTCGGCAATTCGGATTGCGCCGGCCTCAACCGACCGGATTTGGCAGAATCTTGCCGGGAGATCGCGGATGAGTTGCGCGGCTTGGACCGCGGCGTTTTTGCGTCGATTCTCAACGACCCGATCCTCAAAGCCATGCTGGTCCCGCTGAGTGGATTTGGCGCGCTGGCGATGCTCGAAGAAGGCATCACATTCATGTAAAACGGCTCATTCCGGGGGTACAATCGAATTCGTTGGAGGCCCCTTAAAATGAAGCGACAAATTCGGTTTTCCGTCAACGGTCAGAGTCAGCAACTCGATACCGACGACAAACGTCCTCTACTTGCCGTGCTGCGCACGGACTTGGAATTGACCGGAACGAAGTATGGATGCGGGGCGGGCCACTGCGGCTCGTGCACCGTGCTCGTCGACGGCAACGCCAGGCGTTCTTGCCGATTGACCCTTGCCGATGTGGACGGCAAAAACGTCACCACCATCGAAGAGTTTTCGGCCGATGGCGAACTGCATCCGCTGCAGCAGGCGTTCGCCGACGAAGGCGCGCAGCAATGCGGTTTTTGCACGCCGGGAATGATCATGAATGCCGCTGCGCTTTTGTCGCGCAAACCAGGCGCGTCGCGCGACGAAATCATTCAAGGCATGGACGGCAACCTTTGCCGTTGCGGTGCACACTTGCGAATTTTGAGAGCGATTGAAAAAGCTGGGAAAACGATGGAGGCAGGAAAATGAGTTCGGAGTATGACTACGAAGCATTGGATTTTGAAGACATTCAAATCCTGCCGTTGCTGGATCGCCGCGAGTTTCTGAAGTCGCTCGGCGCCGGGATCTTTGTTTTTGTTTCGCTAGGCGATCTGTTGGTTGCCGGCGAAAGCGCTGGATCCGATTTCCGCGTGCGGCCCCAATCGGCGGATGACTTCAACGCGTTTTTGCGCATTGCCGAAGACGGTCAGGTGACTTGTTTCTTGGGCAAGGTGGAAATGGGGCAAGACATCAACACGTCGATGGGCCAGTTGCTCGCCGAAGAGCTTGATGTGCCAGCCGAGTCGGTGCAGGTCATTCTCGGCGACACCGATCAATGCCCGTATGACATGGGTACTTGGGGATCGTTGAGTATCCGCCATTTAGGCCCGACTTTGCGCAAAGCGGGGGCGGAAGCGCGTGCAGTCTTGATCGCGTTGGCCGCAAAAGAACTTGGAGTGAAACCGGCGCAATTGGACGCTGAAAACGGCTACGTCTTCGTGGCCGCCGATCCGGCGAAGAAGGTTTCGTACGGCAACCTTGCTAAGGGACAGAAAATCCAGCGTGTGGTCGATGGCGAAGCGGTGATTAAAGACGTCAAACGGCATAAGGTGATTGGCACCAACATGCCGCAAACCGACGCCGTTGCCAAAGTGACCGGTGAAGCCATCTATGCCGGCGACGTTCGTTTGCCGGGCATGATGTACGCGCGCATTCTGCGACCGCCGAGTCACGCGTCGAAGCTGGTTTCGGTGAAGACCAGCAGTGCCGAAAAGATCGAAGGCACTCGCGTGATTCACGAAGGCGATTTGATTGCCGTATTGAATCCCACACCCGACGGCGCGGCCAAAGCGTTGAAGCGCATCCGCGCCGAATTCGAAACGCCGGATTCCGAAATCACCGAAGAATCCATTTACGATCATTTGGTCGCCAACGCACCGCGCGAGCGTGAACTTCAGAATGGGGGAGACCTCGCCAAAGGCGATGCTGCAGCGACCCACATGGTCGAGACCACCTACTTGGATGGTTACATCGCCCACGCGCCGATGGAAACGCATACCGCGGTGGCGTCGGTCGAGGCTGATCGCGCAACGATTTGGGCGTCGACTCAAAACCCGTTTGGCGTGCGTGACTCCATTGCCCGAATGCTGGGCATCGGCAACAAGAAGGTGAGAGTAATTGCGCCGTTCTTGGGCGGTGGTTTTGGCGGCAAGAGTCGCAATGGACAAGCCGAAGAAGCCGCGCGCTTGTCGAAGATAGCTGGTGTACCGGTGCATGTGGAATGGACGCGCGAAGAAGAATTCTTTTACGACTCGTATCGTCCGGCTGCCGTGGTCAAAGTGCGTTCCGGTGTCACCGCCGACGGCAAAATCAGCTCGTGGAACTTCCGCGTTTACCACGCCGGTGCGCGCGGTGCGCAACACTTCTACAGCATCCCGCATCACTCCACTGTTTCCCTTGGAGCGGGGCGCGGCCGCGGTAGCAATCCGCATCCGTTTGCAACGGGTGCATGGCGTGCTCCGGCAAACAACACCAACACCTTCGCGCGTGAATCGCAAATCGACATGATGGCTGCGGCCGTCGGTGCCGATCCTTATGTGTTCCGCATGAATAACATGAAGGACAAGCGCATGCGGGCGACGTTAAAAGCCGCGGCCGAAGCCTTCGGTTGGAAAGCGAATAGTCAACTGGCCAACCGCGGACAAGGAATTGCTTGCGGCATTGACGCCGGCACCTACGTCGCGCTCATCGCCGAAGTCAGCGTCGATCCCAAAACCGGCAAGCCCAAAGTCGAACGCGTAGTCTGCGCGCAAGACATGGGTGTCGTCGTCAATCCGCGCGGCGCACGCATGCAAACCGAAGGCGGCATCACCATGGGTTTAGGTTACGCACTCACCGAATCGCTACGTTTCAGCGGCGGCCAAATCCACGACACCAACTTCGACACCTACCAACTGCCGCGCTTCTCCGACGTGCCCGAAATCGAATCGGTCTTCGTCGACACCGGCCTCAAAGAATCCCACGGTGGAGGAGAACCCGCAATCATCACCGTCGGCGGCGCCATCGCCAACGCCATTTACGACGCCACTGGTGCCCGCCTCACCCAAATGCCGATGACCCCGGATCGCGTCCTCGCAGCAATGCCTAAGGCATAAACCTGGAAGTGGTGCTTTCGTCGCCACGCGGCCGCGCCGACGCAATTCCCACAAACAAAAAAATGGTCGGGGCGAAATGATTCGAACATTCGACCCCCTGCTCCCAAAGCAGATTTGGCCAAAACAGCCTCTACTGGCAGTCTTTCGGGGGGAGAGTCATCGACGTGAATCGCGCCTCTCTAAGTGCCTAAATTTTCAATGCTTAAGTGGTTGGGAAGATGTGGGAAGTGATGTCCCGGTTCGTCCCGTTCCAGCCCATGTTAACCCTTGGTGTCCGCCACTGGAGTGGCAAACTTGTGGTAAACCGGAAAACTTAGTCTGGCTTCGAAATGTCGACTGGTCGTCTATCACCCATGCATTCGGTGCCATATCACTTAGCACCGCCGTCGCGAGATCCGTTTCCCCTTTGCGCGATGGGACCCAGGGGGATTTATGGGGGGAGGGGCATTCATACGTTGGCGGTCGAGCTGATCCCAACCGTGGAATGAGACAGTTTAAGGAGGAAGCGGCATGAGCCTCTTCCTTCAAAAAGGTGAACGGAACCTACGGCCAGCATTCGGGAAGATCTATCCGGGATACGCTCGCCGACTGGTCGAAGCTTCGGGGCGGTCAAAGATCGCTGGCCTATGGTGCCTGGAGTACTTGGTTGAATACTGCCGGTTCGGGCATGAACGCTTTCTGTCAACGCGGGAATTCCAGAATCGGTACAGGTCCGATGCTACTGGCGCTCCTTTAAGGCATGCCTCAGCCGTGGATGGGCGCAGTCGGGCGCTGGCGGAGAGGAACGGATTACCGCCATTGCTGAAAGCTGTAGGCCAGCCTACGGACCTTAGTCCAAAGGTCTATCCCCTCCAGGGAGTGGAACCATCCGACCGTGGATGGGGAGTCTTGTACCACCTGGAGCCGAGGTATTGGTTCGCAGAGAGGCTAAGCGTCCGAATGATGGCAGTTTGCTGCGAACTCAAGAGGCGGGCTGGCCACAGTCGGATTGCTCTTACATCCGCAGGCGAAATTGCTTCATGTCTTGGGATTCCCGGCCATTCAGTGAATGCATTGTTGGCAGACCTCACTGAGCGCGGTGTAATCCAAATCGAGCAGGAGGAGCCAGGCGGCAATTTGTTGGTCGTTGAGGTCTTGACCGGGTTCCAGAATTGGAGCCGAAAATCGTTGGGCAACGAGCCAGTGCTTCTGGACAGCCATTCCTCGCATGCAATCACACTTCCGTTGGACGAGGGTTCGGTTAAGGGCCAGCATTCCAAACCCCTTGCTACAACCGGACCACCAAGTATTTGGAACCGGACCACCAATTCACTGAAACCGGACCGCTTTCCCTCTGAAACCGGATCAAAGCTAGAACAAGAACCAAAGAATTTAAGAGAAAGTTCCCAGAGTTCGACTCGTTTCAAGGTACGGCAGGCGATGGAGCGCCTCGGAGAACTTACATCGGATCTAGGTGTGGATAGGAAGCAAGTCTTCCAAGGCAAACGATCGGAGCTTGCCAACAGCGAGCTGCGCCAGTGGGTGTTGGATGGATTACAGGAGGAGTTAACCAGTTCCCAAATTTGGGCAACTGTCAGGACTCGGTTAGAAAAATGCGGGGTTCCAATCTCAAGGTACTTTTTCCGGGCTATCGATATTCTGCAAGATGAGCGAGGTGCCCTTTTGCGGCGCCGTAAGGCTATCGCATCAGCTTCGGTGGAGTCCGCCGCCAATATCACTCGAACTGCCCAGTTAGAAGAAGAAATGAAACTCTAGCTGGCAATTTCAGAGGGAACTGCGGCCCCTAGCAGTCTCGAGGCTAAACAGGACACTTGGGAGGGCGCGGATGCAATTTAACGCTCAAATTGGGGAGGATTCGGAACAAGCCGTTGTGGCATCGATGATCATGAAACCCGACCTTGTCCCCTTCGCAGTGCAAAGATTAGAGGCGGAGGATTTTGGGAATCTAAGAAATCGGGAGCTGTTCCGGCTTGTCCTGGAGCTTGATCGTGAATACCCAGGTACTGCAGACGCGGTGGTTGTAGGCCAGGCCATCGAGGAGCGAGGATTGGAAAGGAAGTGCGGAAGCAAAGATCAGCTTTTTGATTACCTAGGTGGGTTTCCGCCGATTGCCTATTTAGAGCCACACGTCGAGCGGGTTAAGGAGGCCTCTAAGAGTCGGCGTTACGCTACAATTTTTGATATTCATGCTCAGAAATTTGCCAACGGTGACCTTACAGGGGAGCAGGCGGTGATTAGCATCAGCAATGAGCACCTCAAACTTTTAGGCAAGTTTGGGAATTCTGGCCCACGCAGAGTGGGGGAAATAAATCAAGAGCTTCGAGGGAAAATCGAGAAGCTAGCGTCCGTAGATAAGCCGCCAGATGTTGTTTCCACACCTTTCAGCAGATTGAATGCGGTAATGCCAAGCAATGGGTTTGAGGCTGGCCACTTGGTAGTAATTGCGGCTGGGACGGGCATGGGCAAATCTGCATTTGCCCAGCAAGTAGCTGAGCATATTGCCGAAACCGAAAATGTTCTCTTCTTTGCACTAGAAATGTCGAGCCACGAGGTCATCAAGAGGTTCTATACACGAAAAGTCGAGGTATTTGGTAGGCGAATGGGATTCGCCTACGGGAAATCCGTAGATATAATACTGGAGAAAACAGAGGTGGCTTCTAACGATTTACACCGTCTTAACCTATACCTTTACGATGAGCCAAACCTCTGCATGGACATGATTCGTGCTCACACGCTTTCCACCCATCGAAGAGTTGGTGTCAGGGCGATTTTCATCGATTACTTGCAGCTGCTCCAACCTCATCAAAAGGATTCACGCCAGCCAAGAACAGTTCAGGTCGGCGGCATGACAAGGGCCGCAAAACTCCTTGCGAAGGAAATTGGCTGTCCCGTTTTCCTTGTTGCTCAGCT
>CAYFOM010000072.1:0-5180 GCA_964344765.1 uncultured Planctomycetales bacterium
CGGTCTGCGCCAAATGTAACTATAGGGGATTTGCGGTTTTCGGGGGTGAAGCCCCTTTGGACTGGCTCCGTTTTCTCGGACCACCTCTGGGAACCACTTTGTTGCATGTAGAGACTTTTTGGCTCGAGAATTTCCTGAAGCGCGAATTGCAGGCCTTTTCATGGCAAGAAGAGTATTCCCGAACCCATTCGAGGAATAACCCTTGGGTATTTGGCCCGGCTTGATCCAGGGCTTTTGGGAATGCAAGTCTTCAGCGATTTGCCCTTCAAAAAGCATCCCCGCATCGGGTAACTGGTCCCGATGTAGGGAATTGTGGAAGAGCAAATTAGGAAAGGCCTAATCTGCTTTTACAAGCCCGCCACGGCGCTGGCGCGGTCGGTTGCGGCGTCGAATGCTTGCACGAAGATCACACCGGCGGCACTGGGCGGAACCGTGGCTGTGGCGGTGCAGTTGCCGTCGCCATCGGCGTTTTGAATGATTGCGGTGGTGAACTGGGCCGACGCCAATCCCGTCACGAGGGTGTTGCCGGTGATCGGGTTGAATACCGAATGGCTTCCGGTTCCGGCGGCATAGCAATAAGCAACCGGCGAGTTAGGTGTGGCGTTAAAGATTTTGAAATCCATCGATCCACCGGCATAGCCTTCGGCTTTCATCAAAATTCCGGTTCCGCAGAAAGCCAAACTGGAAATGCCGTAATAGGCGGAATTCAAATCGCCAATCCATGTGTCGGTTCCGGTGGTTGGGTTGTACACACGAAATTCATCCGAACCACCCAAGTGGCCGCCCGACGGGCCGGCAGTTGAGTAGTAATACAAGTTGTTCCAAATGGTTAAACCTCCGCCAATGCCGACGGTGCTGTTGAGCGTTGCAATCGGAGTAAGGGAGGCGTCAATGGTGCTGATTTCAACCAGTTGGTTGTTTTTTCCATTGATGCCGATGAGTTGCCCTTGCGCCGTCATCTCCAAACCATTCATATCGACGTCGAGGTAAGAACCCATCGAGCCGATGATGTTGAGAAATCCGCCCGACATCGTTGTTTCGAACAACAGCATATCGCCTGTGCCGTCTTCGTCGATGCTGCCACCGTATGCGCGCGCAACGCCACCTTGGAAATAAGGTGCCATGCCGCCTTCCGTCATCTTGGCGTTGCCCCAATCATGGGTTTCCACCATTTCCCAGGTGCTTAAGTTCAAGCGGTTCGCGGTTTGGCCGGCGCCGCCTGCGGTCCAGATGTACAAGCAACCATCCAGTGAGTTGTAGCCGATGGACGTGGGGAAATTAAGCGGAGGGAAAGTTAACTGATGGACAAAGGTCTTGGCGCCGGTGTTGACATTGAGTTGGTAAATCGCATGGTCATCCGAATCCAGCGCGAGCATGATTTGGGATGAGGCGGTAGTCGCCAGCATTGCGCCGGCAAAAAGAGTAGTTAAAAGTTTCATTTGTATTGGAACTGAGGGAAATCCAAAAAGGATAAGGATGAACGAATCATATTCAGCGCTTGTGCACACGTTGTGCAATCGTTCTCAAAACTAATTTAATTATCGTGCAAAAACCGATGGGGCTTCGTCCGTCGGCGGCATCAATAGATCATAGAAGTCGAACTATTCCGCGAGCAGCTTAGACAGCCGCGCCAACGCACGCGAGAGCAATACGCGACTGTGGCTTTCGCTGATATCCAACTGCTGCGCGATTTGTTGGTGCGTGACTTGTTCCAACACAGCAAGTCGCAGGATCTGTGCGTCGCGCTCAGGCAGGTGGTCTAAAGCGGCAAGCACTTTTTGCTTTTGCTCTTCGGCCAGTGCAATACGACTTGGTGTAGCACTGACGCGTGCCGGGTGGCCGGAGAAGGAATGAGTATCGTCGTTGCGCTTGCGGACGTCGCGGCGGCCGGCTCGGTAAAACCTGGCGCGCGCGCGCAGCTTCAGCAACGCCGCTTCATAAATCCACTGCTTAAATTCGGCGTCGCCGCGGAAGGTAAAGCGTCCGTCTTGCATGCGCACCAAAACTTCGCGGCAGACGGACTGAGCGAGGTCCTCCGGCGTTTCTTCCTTCAGGATCAAATCATCGGCGCGGCGGTACAGAAAGCCCTGCAATCCGGGCAGCAGGCGCTGCATTAGCGCTTCCACGGCCCGAGCATCGCCGTGAATGGCAGCATCGACAGAATTTCTGAGATCGTCCGACATATGTTGTTGCGCCCGAGGTCGTGCCGCCTTTCAATAGTGCCATCGACCTCATTCATTCTAGATGCGCCTAGCTCCCTAACCTCGCTCCCCGCAAATGAAATTGCCCGAACCCGACGACCTATTAGCCGATTGCTTGCAGCTTCCGGCCGACGAGCAGGACGCCGCGCTGCAGGGGCTTTGTCGAGATTACCCAGCATTGGCTGAGCAACTCCGCCAGCGCTTTGCTGCGTTGCAATCCTTGGGCTTAGTTGGATTGGCGTCAGAACAGTCGGAATTCCCCCAATTTTTTGCCGACTTTGAATTGGGCGAAAAACTGGGCGACGGCGGGATGGGGGTGGTTTATTTGGCGCGTCAGCTGAGCTTGGATCGCGTCGCTGTCGTCAAATGGATTCGCAACGACTTGCTGCACGTCGACAAGGCACGGCTTCGATTCCAGCGCGAGGCAGAGGCGGCTTCGCGGTTGAAGCACCCAGGGATTGTTCCCATCCACCTAGTTGGCGATGCCGACGGCAAACCGTTCATCGCGATGGAATACGTCGACGGCCATAACTTGGCCGAGCGAATGCAGGACCTCAGTGGGCGCAGTCCGGAAAGTTTGACCGGTGCGGATTTGGCGCCGGTGTTCGAGCAATCGTGGGCCGATGCAGTACTCGACGTCGGCATTCAGGTGGCGCGCGCGCTGCAGCATGCACATGACAACGGCATTTTGCATCGAGATATCAAACCGTCAAACATCATGTTGTCGCGCGACGGTCGGGCTCAAGTAGTGGATTTCGGCCTGCACCTTTCGGCCGGTAATCCCGACGACGCAACCCAAAGCGGAACATTGGGAACGTTGTTGTACATGCCGCCGGAGCAACTGCGCGGCGGCCAAATCGATCAGCGCTCCGAGGTCTACGCGTTGGCGGCTACGCTTTACGAAATGCTTTGCTTGCAGCCGCCATTTTTGGGCAAGGATCGCAAAGCAACCGAGGCACTGGTATTGGCCGGTGGTCCGCAACCATTGAAGCCGCGCAACCGCAGCCTGCCTAGCGATGCGGAAACGGTGATCCTAAAAGCGTTGGCTGTCGAGCCGAATCGTCGTTATGCCTCGTTAAACCACTTTGCCGACGACTTGCAACGGGTGCGTGAACACAAGCCAGTGTTCGCTAAGCCGGCAGGGGCGATGTACCGATTTCGCCGTTGGGCGCAGCGCCAACCGGGGTTGGCGGTGACGTCGGCCTTGTTATTGATTGCGTTGATTGCGGCGCCAACGTGGATCATTTGGCAGCAACATCAAACTACGCAGCGTTTGCAGAACATGTATGCGGTGGAAAAGAGCGCGCGCACCGAAGCCGAGGCGTTGAGTGGTTTGATTCTGCAGTTGTTTGAGCAAGCCGATCCGCATGACGGCAATGACAAGCGCACCTTGGGCGAGGTTTTTGTGCATGATTTGGCGACGGTTGAAGAAGGTCTGCATGAATCGCCTCGGCGTTTGGCGTTACTGCTCAGCTTGGCCGGGCGCATTCAAGGTCACATGGGTTTGCAACAGGAGGCGGTGGCCAGTTTGCAGCGCGCGATTGCTTTGTTGAAACAACAGCGCGAGCAGCTGCAGTTGGAAGAGGGGCAAGGAGCAAGTCCGTCTTTGCCGGTGCGCATGCAAGATATGGATGTGGATTTGGCCGAAGCTTACGACCGCTTGGCAACGGTGTTGATTCGCGAGGCTGCGGTTGAATCGGCAATCGAAATCTTGGCTGACGGCATCGAGGTGATGGAACGCGCTTATGGACCCGAGCACTGGCGCACTCAGTTAATGAAAGCGCAGTTGTTCGAAATGCACCACACCAAAGTGCGTCCCTTTGCCAATGGTCAATTTCCAACCATTGAGGGTGTGTTAAATGTCAGTCGTGCGGCATTGGCGGCAATGGAGGGGCAAGCCGACGCCGGCGCCGAAGAACGCGCGCGCGTGCACATGATCATCGGCTCGTTCATTTTGAATCACGCAGTCGGGGAAACGGATCAATCTAAGCGCCGCCAAACTGCCCAAGATGGGTTGCGGCACCTTGAGCAATGTCGGCAGTTATTGGCCGATGCAGGTTTGAATCACACGGTGCAATTCGCGTTGGCGCTCAATGGAATGGGCATGGGGAATCATTACGCTTGGGAGTTGGAGTCGGCCGAGTTGTACTTTGAGCAGGCGCTGAAAATTGCCGTTCGACGGCTGGGACCGGAGCACTTTGAGGTCAGCAAATTCCTGATCAACCACGGTCAGCTCAATCGCTCCCAGGGCAAGATGGAAGAGGCGTTGGACCGAATTCAGCGCGGTTTGGAGATCATTCGATTGAATCATCCGGACCAGGACGGCGACACCTTGGATTCCTATCACGGCGCGTTGCTGCAGCCGATTTTGCTCGCTTTGCTCGATGAATTGGGGGAGCACGACGGCTTACTCGAAAAGTACCGCCACGTGGAAGTCCTTCAACGCAAACACTTTGGCGACAATTCCCCGCATTTGGAGTTCACTCTAAACCAGATTCTGAAGCTGGAACAAAAATAAAATTTGCACGTTTGCGCAAATGTGCTAATATTCGGTCGTGAGCAAGTCCTCCACGTCCGCTGACGGGGTTTTTGCCGAGCT
The DNA here is from genome assembly GCA_964344765.1 of uncultured Planctomycetales bacterium. Lineage (GTDB taxonomy): Bacteria > Planctomycetota > UBA1135 > UBA1135 > UBA1135 > JACNIZ01. Next base: position 4,801 of record CAYFOM010000072.1, read on the forward strand.
AACGCCGGAAGCCGCCGCCCAATGCTGTCCTCAATTGGTCGCAGCTTTGGATCCGCGATTGTTTCAGGCGCTAGGCGACCCAAACCGCCTGATGTTGTTGTGCCGATTGGCGGCCGCGCCCGAAGCGCAGACCGTCAGTCAACTCGCCGAATGCTGCGGCGTGCACATTTCCGGAGTCTCGCGCCATCTGGCGCAACTTCGCGACGCCGGGGTGGTCAGCGCTCGCAAAGTCGGTCGCGAAGTGCGCTATGAGCTGCAACGCGACCTTTTGATTCAAACTTTACGCGCGATCGCCAACGGGCTGGAAAGCGCAACTCCGGCTGGGGAATAAAAGCCGGGCATTCAAAGAAGTAAAAGAAACCAAAGGGAGAGGGAAAAAT
>CAYFOM010000073.1:0-4665 GCA_964344765.1 uncultured Planctomycetales bacterium
AGACAGGGCGGTTGCAGGGACGAGGGAATTTACAGAAAGGATGTTACGCTAACTCGGCGAGTACGTTGACGTCGGCAGATTGCGCAAGCCTGCGCGATTCGGGATCAGGGAGAGTGGGTATTGGAACGCCGCTTAACTGCTGACGGATTTTTTGCAGCATGTTTTCGCGCGCGGCTTTGTTGGAAGTGGACGAACTCATGAACGATCCCTCCACTGCTCGCGGAAGCTGCGTTTGGCGGGTTTGGGAAACTCGCGGCCCTCGCCCCATTTTTTGAATGGTGCGAAGCGTTTGCCAATGGGGAACATCATGCGCGACATTTTGATCGTTAGGCCGTAACGCCATTGCGAATTCATCATCCACGCCCAACCGCCGAAGCCTAGTTTTTCAATTTTGCTGCCGCTTGATTTTTGCGCTTCTTTGCGCAGGTCCAGCAATAACTCCGGAAGGTCAATCTTCACCGGGCAGACGTCACCGCATGCACCGCATAAGCTTGATGCAAATGGTAATGGTGTTGCGTTGTCGATACCCGATAACTGCGGCGTGAGAACGGAGCCAATCGGTCCGGGATAAACCGAACCATAAGCGTGACCGCCGACTTGGCGATACACCGGGCAAACGTTTAAGCATGCTCCGCAACGAATGCACTGCAAACTTGAGCGACGTAATTCATCGCCGAGCATCTCACTGCGGCCGTGATCGACGAGTACCACATGAACCGCGCGCGGACCTTCGCCTAACTCATTGCCATCTTCATCGGTTTGGCCGGTGGAAAGTCCGGTGATTAAGGATTGATAAGTCGTAAGTTGTTGCCCGGTGCCGGAACGCGGAAGCAAACGCAAAAACACATCCAAGTCGCTAACCCGTGGCAACAACTTCTCAATTCCCATCACCGCGATATGCGTTTGCGGTAACGAAGTGGTCAGGCGAATGTTGCCTTCATTTTCCAGCACCAAAAACGAACCGCTTTCGGCAATTGCAAAATTCACTCCACTAATTCCAACCGCCGCATTTGCGAATTCACTACGCAAAATCCGCCGCGCAATCGCCGTCAACTCTTCGGCCGACGCGTTGGAATCACTCCCAACTTGCTCGGCAAATAGATCTGCAATTTGCTGCTGCGTTTTATGAATGGCCGGAACAATAATGTGCGACGGCGGCTCCCCGGCGAGTTGTTGAATCCACTCGCCCAAATCCGTTTCCACCGGACGCAATCCGCGCTCTTCCAGCAAATGGTTCAATCCGATTTCTTCGGTGACCATGCTCTTGGCTTTGACGATCGGACGCGACCGAAAGTTATCGGCATCGCTGCCTTCGGTGGCTCCGGATTCGCAAGCATCATCAATTAACTCGGCGATGATCTTGCACGCTTCGTCCGCGTCGGTTGCCCAATGCACGATCACGCCGCGCGCTTCGGCGTTGTCGACGAACTGCAATAGGTATTGGTCCAGCTTCGCCAGCGTGTGCGCTTTGATGGCGCGCGCTTGCTCGCGTAGTCCTTCCCAGTCACCCACCTGCTCCACCGCCGCACCGCGACGTTCGCGAATGGTGTCGGTGGCTTTGCCGATCGCGCCTTTTTGCACCTCATCGGCCAGCGCCGACTTGGCGAGGTCGGCGAATTGGTTGGATTGCAGTCCGTGAATTCCCATCAGACTTCCAACTCCCGGCTGGGCTTTTGCCCAGCAGCAGTCGATTCACCTCCGCCTGGAAGTCCACGCGCCAGCAACTCGGCGAAATGCGCCGCCTGAATCCTCGATCCACGCCGTTCCAGCCGTCCGCCCAGGTGCATCAAGCAAGACAAATCAGCGCCAGTCACATAATTCACACCCAGCGATTCCAGCTCATCAATCTTCCTATCTGCCATCGCCACCGATAGATCGGCGTTTTTCACCGCAAAAGTGCCGCCAAAACCACAGCACTCCTCGGCCAATTCCGCCTCGACCCATTCCAACCCCTTCACCCGCTCCATCAACCGCCGTGGCTCGGACTTCAGCCCCAGCTCGCGCAGCCCATGACAGGAGTCGTGCCAGCTCACCCGACCAGCCACCTCCGCGCCGAAATCAACAAATTCCAATTGATTCACCAGGAAACCGGCCAGTTCATATACGCTAGACGCAGCATCCTCAGATCCCTCAACTAGCTGAGGTAGGCGATGCAACATCGCCGCACAAGATCCCGATGGCGTCACAATGGCGTCGTACAAGTCGCGAGACTCGTCGAAAATACGAAATTGCTGTTTCGCGACGGCCGCAGCTTCTGCGTGATAGCCTGAATTGAATGCGGGCTGGCCGCAACAGCTTTGGCGGGGATCGAAATCCACCTGGCAACCCGCCCGGCGCAACAACTCAACCGCTCCCCATCCAATTTCGGGGCGCAGCTGATCCACCAAGCAAGTCACAAAAAGGGCGACACGCACGTCGCGCATTATTGCGGTTTGCTGGGGGTTTCACTACCTAATAAGGCGAAACCTCAGGAACAAAACCGGGTTCGGAGCCGTCCCCCTAATTGCGATTCGTCTGTCCAACCGACGTCCAACCTCCCTCCTCACCCTAGCTTAATGAAGTTCTTCACCGCTACTTTTGCGTCCAGCCTGGTGCTGGGCGGTGCCCTGTTCGCCCAGGATCAACAGTCCGAAACTCAACGCTTCGTCGAAACTCCCGGCGTTCTTGAGTTCTCCGGCGTTTTGACCGTTCGTCCCCTCCAAGTCGATGCCCTTATGGAACAAGGGTATACGCACGCCGAGGCGGTTGCCATCCACGAAAACTCCGGCTCGCGCCTGCTGCCTTACGTGAAGGAGTACGTCGCTTCGACCGACGAGTACCACATCAACATTCCCGAGCAGTTCAACGAGAACACGATGTCTGCTTGGCTGATGGCCACCGAAACCTACCAGTACGCTGAGCCGGACTGGATTTGCTACCCGACCGAGCTCGAGCCCGATGATCCGGCATACGGCAACCAGTGGCAGCACTCGAAGATGAAGTCGCGCAAGGCGTGGGACTTCGGCTTCGGCGACGGCCAATTCATTGCTTGCACCGTCGACACCGGTGTTGACCTCGACCACCCGGACTTGGAAGACGCTCTGGTCTCCGGTTACAACTCGCAATCCCGCCGCACCCAGGCCAACGGTGGCGCAGTCAATGACATCAATGGTCACGGCACCGCGACCTTGGGTTGTGTAGGCGCAATTGGTAACAACGGCGTCGGCGTCGTCGGTATGGCTTGGGACATCGGCCTGATGCCGGTGCGCTGCACCAACAACTCGAACGGTTCGGCTTCGCTGTCTAACCTGACCGATGGTGCTCGCTGGGCTTCCGATAACGGTGCCCGTTCAGTTAGCGTCAGCTACTCCGGCGGAACTTCCAGCTCGGTTCAAACCACTGGTGCTCACCTGAAGAACGAAGGCAGCTTGCTGTGCTGGTCGGCCGGTAACGGTGGCAACAAAGTCAACGGCTCGAACCACGCCGACGTGATTATCGTCAGCGCATCCAACTCGGCCGACAACGTTGCCAGCTGGTCCACCTACGGTAACTGGGTTGACGTTGCTGCACCGGGCGAAGGCATCCGCACCACCTTTAACGGTGGCGGCCACGGCACCACTTCCGGTACCAGCTTCTCCGCTCCGATCGTCAACGGCGTGCTCGCCATGATGATGTTGACCAACCCGAACAGCTCGGCCGATCAGATCGAGCAGATGTTGTTCGACAACTGCGTCGACATCGAGAGCCCGGGTGAAGACATCTACTCCGGTCACGGTCGCCCGAACTTCTTCAAGTGCATGCGCGCTGCTTCGGAAGCTCAGTACGGCGTCACCAACACCATCGCAATGACCGGCCCGAGCGCTGGCGTTGCAGGTCAGAATGTGACTTACGATTGGACGGGCGCTCCCGGCAACTCGAGCTGGACCATGCGCTACTCCTTGAACGGTTACGGTTCGACCATCGGTGGTCAGCACTTCACCATGGGTGCGCCCAACTTCATCGTTGGTAACGGCACCAACGACGCCGCCGGCAGTGGCTCCTTCACCAAGAAGCTGCCCGGCGCTGCATCCGGCCTGAGAGTTTATGTCGAGGTTGCCGCTACTAGCGCCGGCCAGACTTATGACTCGAACATGATCATCTTGGACATTAACTAGTCCATCCCATCCCCGTGATCCTGGGAGCCCCCGGCATTCGTGTCGGGGGCTTTTTCACTGCATCTAAGAAAGCTTCCTAGTGAATGTCAATAAAAACTCGCCTCTCGCTATAAGCATTTCTTTGTTCGTAAGTTACTACGAAGTAGTCCGGGCGTAGTGCACCGGGAGAATCATCGTAGAAATAGGCTGATGCCGGCCTCTGAATCCCCTTGTAATAAGCGTTATTACCTGCCAGGAAGTTGAACGCCCCTGGAGGATTGGGATCTAGTCCCATAAGGTCCGCAGGAGGTGACTGAGGAAGAGTTGGCGAAGTAGACATACGGGTTGCATAACACCGCCAGGTCAATGGATTTTGCCGCCCCTGCAAAGGCGAAGGCCTGTCATCCCATAATGAATCCACATTGGGCCACGAGGTCGTAACTGATGTGCCAAGGAATGCCGGCGGCGAGATCAAACTATTGTTGCTGTATTCCCAGTGTTGTTAGCGTAACATCCTTTCTGTAAATTCCCTCGTCCCTGCAACCGCCCTGTC
>CAYFOM010000074.1:0-4461 GCA_964344765.1 uncultured Planctomycetales bacterium
TGGAAGGCATTTGATGAGTCTGCTGCTTTTTACAGAAAAGATGTTGCTTGATCAATTAAAATTCTCGTGATGCGTAACCTGATCACTCTTTTTCACGTGATCCTTGCCCTTGCATTCCCACTCTTCATTATGAACTTCTACAGTCCCTACAAGTGTTGCTTCGCAATAGTTGCTCGACACGCCAGGGTCGACACACCCTTCCTGCCAGCTACCAGAAGACCATGTATGGTACTTTTGTGCGCGACAATCCATCATAAATGGACCAGTCCATTTGTCGAATCCTGCTTCAAAGTCTCCACAACTTTCTCCGCACCCATTTGGTTGTTTGTCAAAGGATGCTTGGAGGTTTGGTGTAGTCAATGAAACTGGAACAAGCACAAATATTCCTACTAAAACTAGTTTCGTTCTGTAATTCATCCAACAAATCCTACCCCCCCCCCGTGCATGGCGTCAAACGTTAACAGCTCAATCACCGCCCCACCCGCGCCATGCGCCGGCAGAAGTAGAAGATCTGCATCAGGTGCTCGACGTAATCGGTTTCGATGGAATAGGCCATCACCCGATTCGGTTCTTCGGCGATTAAGCGCCGCATCTCATGATGGCGCGCTTCTTCGGCCATGCCCTTCAGGTCCCGCTTCATCGACAACACCATGTCGCCGGCTTCGGCGTTGCGTTGGGTGACGGCGAGCAGCGCGGTTTCATAAGCACGCAGCACCGAGCGGTGCACCTCGCTCATAACCTTCATCGTTTCTTTGGAAATCACCACGCCATCGGCAACACGGCTGCGACCCAACGGCACCAAGTTGCGCTCGATTAAATCGCCGATGCTTTCCAAACTATTGACCGCTTCGAACAACTGCACCAGTTCTTCAGTCAAGTCTTCAGGCAGTGAGCGCTGACTGATCTTACCCAGGTACTCGACCACGGTGCCGTGCAGCAAATCGATCTCGTTATCCATCGCCTCCAGCCGATCCAGCTCATGCTTGCCGCCGGCCAACACAATCTGGTGCGACTGCTCCAACATGCGCTTGACGCGATTGCCCATGTGCAGGATTTCCAAGCGCGCGTGGTCCAACGCAAACGACGGCGTATCGAGCAGATTGCTGTCGAGGTACTTGGCTTTGACCTTGGCTTCCAGTTGACTGGGGCGATCCTTCACCGCCCAGCTCACAAAGCGCGCGAACAGTCCGGCAAATGGCAATAGGACTAGCGCGTTGATCACGTTGAAAACCGTATGCGCATTGGCGATGCGTCGCGGCGTTTCCGCAGCGATGCGATCGGCGTCGGCCAAATGCGGATGCGACGGCGAAATCATCCCCGTCAAAATCACCAGCTGATCAATGATCCCGACCCAAATCAAAACGCCGATGACGTTGAACATCACATGGATCATTGCCGCGCGCAGCGCTTCCCGCGGACGTCCCAACGCAGCGATCAACGCGGTAATGCACGTGCCGATGTTCGCGCCCAAGCACAGCCCAATGCCGCCGCCTAAATCAACCACCCCTTGTTGCGCCAGCAAAATCACAACCGCAGTGGTCGCCGACGAAGACTGCACAATTGCGGTGAATGCAGCACCGGCCATGATCGCGAAGCCCGGCGTCTGCATTTCGGCCATCCATGACAAGAACGGCGGATGGGAACGCAACGGCTTCATCGCTTCGCCCATCAGCATCATGCCGAGGAACACCAGGCCCAAGCCCATGACCAAGCGGCCGTGGTTATCCCACTTTTTGCGCGAGACAAAACTGATGCCGTAACCGACAGCCACCAACAGCAACGCGTACTTGGTGACCTTAAACGCGATGACCTGCGCAGTAATCGTCGTGCCAATGTTGGCGCCCATGATCACGCCGACGGATTGCGTCAGCGACATCAAGCCGGCCGAGATAAAGCCAACCACCAAAACCGTCGTCACCGATGACGACTGAATCACCGCAGTGACGAATGCGCCAGTGGTCATCCCCATCAAGCGGTTGCCGGTCAACCGCCGTAAAACCGACTTCATCCGCGAGCCGGCGACAGCCTTCAAACCATCGGCCATCGTCTCCATTCCAAAGAGGAATAGAGCCAGGCCGCCAAACAGGCCCATGAAGATCGGGAACCACTCCATTGCAGCGCGTGGACATAACGGGGGCTGCCCACTGCTGTTAAATTACACTCGCCCGCCGGGAATCCGAACCTTTGGATGAAGAAAAAATGAGCGCCGTCGATCCGCAGATTGCCCAATTGGCCGCCTTGGCCGAGGAGGTCGGGCTGGAATTGCGCGCCGTCGTCGCCGCCCAACGGTTGCCTGAAAGTGTGATGGAACGGCTGGATCAATGGCTGCAAAACGACCATCACGGCGAAATGGCTTATCTAGCTAACGCCCGTTCGGTGATGGCCGATCCGCGCGACTGGAAGGATTGGACGCGCAGCATGGCGCTGTTTGCACTGCCCTACCACCGCCCCGCCGACGGCTTCCGCGACGGTGGCCGGGTTGCGCGATACGCGGTCGGCCGCGACTATCACAACTTGCTCGGCAAGAAGTTGGAGCGACTTGGCAAACGGTTGCGCGCTGCGGGATTGGTTCAACGATTCCGCGCATGCACCGACGCAGCGCCGCTGTTGGAACGCGAATATGCTTTCCTCGGCGAGCTTGGGTGGCGCGGCAAAAACACCTTGGTGTTGGATCCGGCCGATGGTCCGTGGGTGATTTTGGGTGAGTTGCTAATCGATGCCGAACTGCCCGACTACACCAAGCGCCCGACTCAAACCTCATCGAACGACGTCGCCCCTTCCAATGATCGCGGCCGACGCTGGGCGAGCTGCGGAAGTTGCACCGCCTGCTTAGACGTCTGCCCGACCGGCGCGCTGACCGCCGAATACCAACTCGACGCGCGGCTTTGCATCAGCTACCTGACCATCGAACATCGCGGCGCAATCGCCGAAGAGTTACGTCCGCAAATCGGCGACTGGGTATTCGGCTGCGATCTGTGCTCGGAGGTCTGCCCATTCGGCCACCACGCCGACAACCACGCCGATGCCTGGGGCCGCAAAGAAGCGCTGGATGACTTCCGTCTCGAGGATCTGCTCTCATTGACCGAAGATCGATTCCGCTCCGCATTCGCCGGCAGCCCGATCCGCCGCGCCGGCCTGAGCGGCTTGAAGCGCAACGCCTGCGTGGTCCTCGGCAACCTGCGCGCGGCGGCCGCGGAAGGTTCGGACGAGCGTCGCCGCGGCGAAACCGAGCTGCGCCAAATTCTCGATTCCGAGACCGACCCGCTGGTCTGTGAACACGCACGCTGGGCGCTGGATCAGGCGCCAAATTGACCGCGGGAACGAAAATCCTGCACTTAGGAACGAAGTTGCATATGAGACAAGCCTATCGCTTTGTCCTATTTGTAAAAGACAGCCCCAAGTCCTTACCAACACCGAGTTTCCAATTTGCAGGTTCCTAAAAAATCTAAAAACTTGACCAAATATTTCCAGAGAATTCGCAACGTCTACCCCTAATCGGGCCTATGTTTTTTTTGAAGGACGAGTGCCTCTGGCGCTCCCTCAGCTCTTTTGTCCCTCGCAAACGGTTCCCAGCCATGAATGCGAACGTCCATTACTACAACACGAAGAAGTACTGCCCATCCTGTCGGGAGTACGTTCGTTTCCTGCAAAGCATCGACTCCTCCTTCTGCGTGGAGTGCGGGTCCAAAGTGCGCCTCTTCAGCTCCGCGGACAAAGCAGCCTTCTTGGACGGCCTCAAGAGAGACAAGAACCGGAACACCAATCCTGGCTCCGACCAAAAACGCGTTTCTTAACGCGCTCGGCTAAATACTTCGATTCCTCAATAAGCGGCATTAGCTGCTGTTGACCTTAGCGTCCACCCTTATGGGGTGTGGCGCTGTTTTTTTGGGGTGGTTTTTGTGGAGGGTGTTTTGAGTTCACCTCCCGCGGCAAAGCGTACCGCGGCGGTACGAAAAGCCGCGGGAGGTGAACTCAAAACACATTGCACAATTCGCACCCGCAAAAAGGGTCCGAAAATAATTTGGATGTTTAGCCAGAATTGGGACTTGTGATATCGATGGTGCCGTCGGAGTTTAGGTCGATTAAGTAGACGACGGTTTCTCCGAAGAAATCATTGGAGTGGCTACCTGCACAGGGTTGGTCGGCGAACCAGTACATGAAGTGATTGTTCTTGGATGTGCCAGGCTGAATGTACATACCACGCTTACCGGAAAGGGCTGGGTAGTCGGCTGAGTCGAAAAGCTTGGAAAGGGTTCCGCCAAGCAAGAGTTCGTAGAGTGTCTCGTTTGTGTAGTTCCAAACCAGGAAAGCGCCGCCTGTGAGGGAATTGTCCAGGATGGCTGTTACATCGGCTAGTTCATGTCCCAAATAAACTAGAGATGGAGTTCCGAGGTAGGTCGTTTTACCCTCCAAGTGAGGTTCCACTTGAAGAATCGCTACTTCTCCTGTTTCCCTAAGACG
>CAYFOM010000075.1:0-4050 GCA_964344765.1 uncultured Planctomycetales bacterium
AAGGATAAACTAATTCAGGCTTTGGACTGGCTCCGTTTTCTCGGACCACCTCTGAGGTTACTCCCAGCGATAGCGATAGTAGCTATTCCTCAGTTAATAGCAACGTCTAATTTCCCCAACAACTTGGGGATAATTTTTTCAGTTTAGTGCCCTCTAATCATCTTTTACCTAAAGAAGGCATGCGCTTACGGAATCTGCACGCCGCGTTCTTGGCGGCACTGCTCGGCTTCGTCGTAGCCGGCGTCGACGTGGCGGACCACGCCCATGCCCGGGTCGTTGGTCAATACCGCACGGATGCGTTCATCCATTTCTTCGCTGCCGTCGCAAACGATGACCTGACCGGAGTGTTGGCTGTAGCCGATGCCGACTCCGCCACCGTGGTGCATCGAAACCCAACTTGCGCCACCGGCAACGGCCAACATGCCGTTCAGCAACGGCCAGTCGGCGACGGCGTCGGTGCCGTCTTTCATCGCTTCGGTTTCACGGTTGGGGCTGGCGACGGAACCGCAGTCGAGGTGGTCGCGGCCGAGCACGATCGGTGCTTTGACTTTGCCTTCGCGAACGAGTTTGTTGAATGCCAAGCCGGCGATGTGGCGCTCGCCGTAACCTAACCAGCAAATGCGCGCCGGCAAGCCTTGGAAGGCTACGCGTTCTTGCGCCATGCGAATCCAGCGGCACAAGCTTTCTTTATGCGGGAACAAGTCGAGGATGACTTGATCGGTCGCAGCAATGTCAGCCGGGTCGCCGGAAAGCGCTGCCCAGCGGAACGGGCCCATGCCTTCGCAAAACAGCGGACGAATGTAGGCCGGCACAAAACCGGGGAAGTCGAATGCGTTTTCGACTCCAGCCTCCTCCTGAGCGAAAGCGCGTAGGTTGTTGCCGTAATCAAAGGTTTCGGCGCCGCGCTTTTGCAGCTCGAGCATTTGCTCGACGTGACGACCCATCGTTGCAAAGCTGCGCTTTTGATACTCCACCTCATCCGACTTGCGCAGTGCGTTTGCATCTTCCAAGCTCATGCCGTCGGGTACGTAACCACCCAGCGGATCATGCGCGCTGGTTTGATCGGTCAACGCATCGGGCGTGATGTTGTTGTCGATCAGATAACCGAGTAACTCGGTCGCATTGCAACAAACACCGATGGAAATCGATTCGCCCGCATCCTTCGCCGCAAGCGAACGTGCCACCGCCGACTCAATGCTGGGCTCGCAAACATCCAAGTACTTGGTGCGCAAACGGAAGTCGATGCGCGACTGATCGACGTCGGCAATCAAGCAAACGCCTTCGTTCATCGTCACTGCCAACGGTTGCGCCCCACCCATGCCGCCGACGCCTGCGGTTACGCACAAACGTCCTTTCAAGGTGCCGCCAAATCGCTTGTTGGCAGCCGCCGCAAAGGTTTCGTATGTGCCCTGCAAAATCCCCTGCGTGCCGATGTAAATCCACGACCCGGCGGTCATCTGGCCATACATCATCAGCCCGTCTTTCTCGAGCTGGCGGAAGTGATCCCAATTCGCCCACTTGCCGACCAAGTTCGAGTTGGCGATCAACACCTTCGGCGCCCACTTATGCGTGCGGAAGACGGCAACCGGCTTGCCCGATTGCACCAACATGGTTTCGTCGGGCTTGAGCTGTTGCAGCGTGTCGACGATCTTTTGCGCAGCTTCCCAATTGCGCGCCGCTTTGCCGGTGCCGCCATACACCACGAGGTCGGCCGGGTTCTCGGCGACGTCGGCATGCAAGTTGTTCAAAAACATGCGCAACGCGCCCTCGGCCTGCCAATCTTGGCAGTTGAGTTCGGGCCCGATCGGCGGCTGCTGCGGGCCCGGTGTCAGGACTATTCGAGGCTTGGTTTCGGCAACGGTCATGGTTTGCCCATTGTACCTTTGCCGCAGCTATTACTTCATTTCTGAAACCAGGGCGTGGACCTGGTCAGCCAACGCCTCCTTGCGGACGCCGGCCGCCCACGCCGCTTCAACGGCTGCTTCGGCGTCTAAGCCATTTTCGATGGCTTGGTACATACCCCAGATCGCGCCGACACGTGCGCCTGAGCGGCAGTGGATCAGCACGTGGCCATCCGGCGCTTCGTCCAGGACCCATTGCAGGGCATAAGCCGAATCCATGGTCAGCGCGCTGCCCGTCACCGGGATTTGGTAGTACTTCAGCCGTGCCCCTTTGGCCATGATTGGTTCGGCGCTTGGATAGTCCTCGGAATCAGGCCGCAGGTTGATCACCGTGCTGTAGCCCTGAGCTTTTAGCTGGTCCAACTGGATCGGGTCGATTTGGCCGCCCGAGGCGATTCCGGGCGCGATCACCCTGAAATTGGGGATGTCGATTTTGGCCGGTTCACCCTCGCGCACCGGGGCGGATTGGCAGGCGGCGAAAGTGCTTAAGCACACGAGGAGGAAAATCCACTGCTTCATGGCCACCAACATAGGCCAAGGAAACCAGCCCGACCAGAGTCTGTTAGGTTGGACGAGGCATCGAGGCGCTCCATTCACATGCTCACAACATTGCTTTTAACCCTTCCTCTGGCCATCCCGGGCCAGCTCGCCGAAGCCGGCCAACCTCCGAGCCTGGCCCACGGAACTTGGCGCGGATGGCTGGATTCTCCCGGCGGTGATTTGCCATTTCAGATGCGCATGGAAGGCGGCGGAAAAGACCTCAAAGTGTGGATTTACAACGGCACAGAGCGCATCGCTATTCCTGAGGTGCGCTGGGAAGAACCTGCCGACGCTGCCCCGACTTTGGTGTTGGGCTTCCCCCACTACGATTCGGAAATCCGAGCCCAGGCGATGGACGGTGGCCGCTTGGATGGCACCTGGCGCAAGCGTCGCGGGCTGGACGACTGGACGGAAATGAAATTTCATGCAATTTCTGCCGCCGAGCACCGCTTTTTGCCGACACCGATGCCGCTGGGCGTGCCCGAGTTGCCGCCGATCAGTGGGCGCTACCAAATCGACTTCAGCTCCAGCGAGGATCCGGCGGTGGGATTGTTCGAGCAGGATGAGGAAGGCGTCGTCACCGGCACGATCATGACGACCACTGGTGACTATCGTTTCCTGGAAGGTCGCGTGAACGGCGACTTATTCCTGCTATCGGTATTCGATGGTGCGCATGCTTTCCTATTCAAAGCGCGCCTCACCACCGAAGGCGTGATGAATGCCGATGAACATCCGCCGCGTCCGAAGCAGCCTTGGCTGAAGGGCGACTTTTGGTCCAGTGATCGCTGGCATGAAACATGGACCGCGTTCCCCAATGATTTGATCACCCTTCCCGACCCATGGAAGCAAGTCGGACTCAAGTCAAAAGCAGACCTGCCTAACTGGCTGGAGTGGTCTTATCCAGACCTGCATAACAAGATGCGCCGGCTGGATGACCCTGCCTTCCAAGGCAAAGCACGACTCATCGTGTTGTTCGGCAGCTGGTGCCCCAACTGCCACGACGAAGCCTATTACCTAAAAGAACTGCACCAGCGCTACGCCGATCGCGGCTTGAGCATTCTCGGCCTCGCATTCGAACTTGGCGATGACCGCGAACGCGACCTTAAGCAACTCAATCGCTATCACCAACAAATGGAGTTGCCTTATCCAGTCCTGCTGGCCGGTCCGGCCAACAAAAAACGCGCCGCCGAAGCCTTCCCACTACTAACCGAAGTCAAGTCCTACCCCACCACCCTTTTCCTCGACGCCGACGGCAACATCCAACACATCTGGTCCGGCTTTAGCGGCCCCGCAACCGACACCGCTTACAAAAAACTACGCGCTGCATTTGAAACTCGAGTAAGCGACCTCCTGAAGTAATTAAAGTCACCATTGGCGTTGAAGCGGCTGAGCTTGCATCAAGAACTCTGTCAGGATAAAAAATCTAAGAGAACTGCTTGCCCCCCCCAGGGAGGAACATAGACTCCCATCATGAAAATCAAATTAACTTCAATCGCTATCCCACTTGCTATATGCATCTTGCCAGCAAATGCGTCAGCACAAAGCGACTCAGACTGAGCTTACCCAGTAATCCGCAATCCCCTCAAAGTCACACCTGGCAGGTTTCTTC
>CAYFOM010000076.1:0-2801 GCA_964344765.1 uncultured Planctomycetales bacterium
TGAACTTAAACTAAAACGCGATGGAAATTGGCTCCGTTAATCGACCCACTTCACTTCGCCGGTGCCATCTAAGTCTTCAAGGATGTTGTTGTCGATCCACTCATGGTCAGGTCCAGGGCTGAGCATGAAATAGTTTGAAAGGATGGTGTTGTTAATCGTGTACCCGGTGCTGGATCGCGGCGAATGACCCGATGTAAACCCAGTAGCCGGGTGAAAGGTGCCCGCATGTTGCGGCGTCACCGCCTTCTGCACAGTGGGAGCCGCAGTCTGCTGCGCGACGGCGGTGCTGCAAAGGGCAGCTGTCAGAAGGGATAGTGGGAGAGTGAATTTCATCAGGGAGTCCGGGGGCAACAGATTGCTATCCGGTCTATTCACTATACCGCAAAAAACGCCAAAATTTTCCCTTCTGAACCCAGCAGTGAGTCCACCGAATTCCTGCCCTAAAATACGCCCATGAACCGGCGCACAACCCGCACCGCGACCATCGGCGACCTCAAGGTCGGATCCGGCCACCCGATTTTGGTGCAGTCGATGACTTGCACCGACACCGCCGACGCCAAGGCGACGATCGAGCAGATCGAATCGCTGGTGCAAGCTGGTTGCGAGGTGGTGCGCGTCACCGTCAATCACGACCGCGCCGCCGATGCGTTGCCGGAGATTCGCAAGCACTGCCCGATTCCGCTGGTTGCCGACGTGCACTTCACCCACCGCATGGCGCTGCGCGCAATCCACGCCGGTGTCGACAAGGTGCGCTTAAACCCCGGCAACATCGGTAGCCGTGAACGCGTCGAAGAAGTGGTGCGCGCCGCTGACGCCGCCGGCATCAGTTTGCGCATCGGCGTGAACTCGGGTTCGGTCGAAAAGGACCTGCTCGAAAAATACGGTTGGCCGACGCCGGAAGCGATGGTCGAATCGGCGATCCGCCATTGCAATGCAGTCGAAGAAATGGGCTTCCATAACTTGGTGGTTTCGCTGAAATCCACCGACACTCATTGCGTGATCAACGCGAACCGATTGTTTGCACAGCAGTCCGACATCCCGCTGCACCTAGGCGTCACCGAAGCCGGACGCCCGGGCTACGGCTCGATCAAATCCGCCGCCGGTTTGAGCCCGCTGCTGATGGAAGGCATCGGCGACACCATCCGCGTTTCGCTGACTGGCGACCCTTGCGCCGAAATCCCGGTCGCCTTCGACATTCTGCAGGCCACCGGTGCGCGCGTGACCGGTCCGGAGTTAATCTCCTGCCCGACTTGCGGTCGCATTGAGATCGACCTCGAGAAGCTGATGAACGAGCTGGAAGCCAAGCTCGACGGCGAGGACGCTCCGGTCAAAATCGCGGTGCTCGGCTGCGTGGTCAACGGCCCCGGCGAAGCGCGTGAAGCCGACATCGGCATTGCCGGTGGTGGCGGCAAAGGAATCCTTTACCGCGACGGCGAGCAGGTCCGCGTCGTGCCTGAGGCGGACATGGTCGACGCGCTGTACGAAGAAGTGTTGTCGTGGAAAGCAGAACGCACTTGAACCCAATAGCACGTCGAAGCTTAGGGTCGAAAATTCACTCGCGCCCGGTTTATCCTAGTTTGTCCGATGAATTCAAATGCGGACCGATTCTAGGTTGGTAATGGTCTTAACCCGGCGGTTTGGGCCATTATCGAACACGATTGCCTGGAAGTGCAAATCCTGCCCCAATGAAGGGGGTAGGGGGGGAACTCGAAGGTTAAAGCTGGACCTTCCATTGGAGTCAAGCCAACCTGTATGGGGGTTTCTTGTCGAGTAGGCGAGGGCTGGCGATGGCTGCAAAACTGATTTCCATCGGCCAAAACTGACGCCACCTCTAGGGTTGCAGGATGTACTCCCAAGCATGATAAACTGAGAATTGGGCATGCTCGGAACGGAAACTCCGCATTTCATCAATCCATTGGGTGAGACTTTGTTGTCAATATTTAAGCTCGGAATACTTAGGAAGCAAAGTCCATGCGAGTAGATCCCGAGGCTGCCATTTGCGCTTAGGCTGGGCGTTGCAAAGGGGATCCCGATTTCAGGCCAGCCATCATTGTCGAGATCACCTACTGGGGCGGCGCGATCAATGTTCCCAACCACCCGAATGGGATCAGGTGACCATACCCTTACATCATTGGGAAGGTCATACCTTCGCAGGATCGCTCCAGACTTGCCGGATACGGCAACAAATTGCATTCGCCGAAATGGGTCACTAGGAGTAATGATCAATGTTGACGTAAGAATGTCGCCAACCCCGTCAAGGTCGACATCCGGAATCGGCAATAGGGTTCTTGATGGAGTGGCGTATGCCTCAGGATTAATTCCACGAAGCCAATTTGGATCCAAGAAGGTTGAGGGAATCCGCCACAGGGATTGCCCAGTTCCACCGTCGATCGCTTCCAAGAAGCCCGTTGACTTGAATGTGTTTGTTTGCCAATCCCAGCTAAAGTAGCCCAGTCGAATAAAATCTATTGTTCCATTCCCATTGAAATCCGACGCAAATGAATGGGAACAAAGAGCATCTTCGGAAGAGAGAATTCGTTCCCAGAGAATACTGCCGTCGGTTCCTGAATACGCTCTATAGAGGTACTCCAATGGATTTGGGGGGCCACTCCATAGGAGTTCGTAGCAGCATAAAAAGTCTCCTACACCGTCACCATTAAGGTCAGGAGGACCCGCTTTCGAATATCCATTGATTGGTCTTGGAAGGTATGCCTGTAGGTTAGCGTCACTATGGCTCCATGATGGGGCGTTAGCGTAACATCCTTTCTGTAAATTCCCTCGTCCCTGCAACCGCCCTGTCT
>CAYFOM010000077.1:0-2108 GCA_964344765.1 uncultured Planctomycetales bacterium
GTCTGCGCCAAATGTAACTTTAGGGGATTTGCGGTTTTCGGGGGTGAAGCCCGCAGCCGTAATAATTGCCTTCGTTACGGCTTCTCATATTGACCTAGGTGCATTTGGTGCATTGGGCTTCCCGATAATCAGCTTGGTCTATGCCTTGTATAGGGTAAACCAAAAGAAGTCGGAGACATGGAAGAGGAATAAGGTGGATCAAGAAACTGTTCCGCTCCAGGCAATGTTGCGAGAGTATGGAGAAGGTGAAGATGAGGGCGTCATCTAACTCTTTTGCTTATCCTAACCCTTGCTAGTTTTGCGGAAATGAAGCAGACAAACCAGATGAGATGAGAAGACTGATCTCCGTCTTCCGCAGTACCATCAAAGGTCTGCAAATAACAAGCGGGCTCGTGCGGCCCAAAACGGAGACCAGCCATGAAACAGCGTACCAAGAAACCATCAGGTTTGACCATCGGTCTTGACGTCGGCGACCGGCGTAGTTTCGCCATTGTGCTCGACGCCGAAGGCGAGGTCGCCGAGGAGCTGAAGATCCCATCGACCAAGGCTGGAGTTCATTCTGCATTTGGATCGCGCCCGATTTGTCGAGTCGCGCTGGAAGTCGGCACGCACAGCCCTTGGATGAGCGAAGCCATTGCCACTTTTGGACATGAAGTCATCATCGCCAATCCGCGAAAGGTGCGGCTGATCAGCCGTAGCGGAAAGAAAACCGATCGTGTTGACGCGGAAGCCCTGGCGCGATTGGCTCGGCTTGATCCGAAATTGCTTTCGCCCATCAAGCATCGCAAAAACGAATCGCGCCAGCACTTAATGGTGCTGCGCTCCCGCGACGCTGTGGTGTCCATGCGCACAAAATTGGTGAATCACGTGCGCCATCAAGTCAAAGTATTCGGCGAGCGGATTCCGTCGATCTCGACGCCGGCATTTGGCAGCAAAGCTTCGGAGCACATTCCCGAAATGCTACGTCCTGCACTCATGCCGGTGCTGACCGAAATTCAAAATTTGACGAAACAAATCCGTCGCTACGATGCCGACATCGAGCGCTTGTGCCGTGATGAATATCCAGAAACTTCGCGGCTCCGCCAAGTCCCTGGCGTCGGTCCACTGACCGCGCTTTGCTTCGTGCTGACGCTAGAAAGCCCGACGCGATTTAAACGGGCACGCGACATCGGCGCGTATCTGGGATTAACGCCGCGCCAGCATGAATCAGGTGGCTCGGCACCGGAGCTGCGGATTACCAAAGCAGGCGACCGCACCTTACGACGATTGCTCGTGAGCTGTGCACAATACATCTTGGGTCCATTTGGTCCCGACACTGATTTACGACGATGGGGCTTGGAGCTTGCAAGTCGCGGTCATAAGAACGCAAAGAAGCGGGCGGTAGTGGCGACGGCGCGAAAGCTGTCGGTGCTACTGTTTGCGCTTTGGAAAACTGGAGAGGAGTACGTCCCTCGAATAGATGCGGGTGGAGATCAATCTCCATGCGCTGCTTAAGGATGAAAGAACGAAGCAGAAATCCAATCGATTCAACCGCCCGGTCCGGGCGACTGCGGTGCAACGGCTGGGTCCGTGAAAACGAGACCGTTAACCAGATAGCAGCGCCCGACCGGACGGACCTCAGCGTGCACCGATCTCTATGGCAGATCAATACGAGTGCGAATGGAAGCCTGGCGGGGAATCGATTATTTTCTGTGGTCTGCCGCCACGTCGGCATTGACAGGAGTAAACTTCTCATGGAAGCCGTTGCAGCAGATCGGCAATCCCGTTAGGTAAGTATGCATGAAAACTAATAAGAAAGCAGCAAGGGCATCGGCTCTCCTTAGTGTTGCATGCCTTATCTCCTTGGTTTTTCACTTTTACTTGATAGATGGCATGAGGGTCACATTTTTGAATACTTTAACCCTTACCACATCTATTGCCGGAGGACCTGTATTTAGCTATGGGTATATTGCGTTAACGAAAGGCGCAAAATTTGGAGTTGCCCGAGCATTTGCCTGGTTGTACTTCCTTCTAACTACGGTTTACTTGATCGGATATATCTACCTATGGCTGGAGTCCACTTTGTAGAGCAGGGTAACGTCCACCACCTAACGCGCCCTTGCAGCGGA